>NZ_AP027266.1:2854992-3552491 GCF_036322625.1 Roseicyclus marinus
TGGAGGTATCCCAGCGCCCGCCGCCCAGTTGCTGCACATCGGAATAGAACTGGTCGACGATGGCCGTGACCGGCAGGGCGACGCCGATTTCCTTGGCCTGGCCCAGCGCGATGCCCAGATCCTTGCGCATCCAGTCGACGGCGAAGCCGTGGTTGAACTGGTTGTCGACCATCGTGCCCGCGCGGTTCTTGAGCTGCCAGGACCCGCCCGCGCCCTGGGCGACCAGATCGGCCACCGCCTTGGGGTCGAGACCGGCCTTCATCGCGAAATAAAGCCCTTCGGACATGGCTTGCACCAGGCCTGCGATGCAGATCTGGTTGACCATCTTGGTCAATTGGCCCGCGCCGACCGCGCCGAAATGGACCGTGGCCTTGGAATAGGCGGCCACGACGGGTTCGGCAGCGGCGAAATGGGCGGCATCACCGCCGCACATGATGGCGAGCTGGCCGTTTTCGGCCCCGGCCTGCCCGCCAGAGACGGGCGCATCCACCCAGCCGATGCCCGCGCCCTCGGCCTCGGCGGCGAGGTCACGGGTGACGGTGGCGGAAACGGTCGTGTGGTCGACCACGATGGCCCCGGCCTTCATCCCCGCCAAGGCGCCATCGGGGCCGGTGTAGACCGAGCGCAGATCGTCGTCATTGCCGACGCAGGACAGGACGAAATCGCAGCCTTCGGCGGCATCGCGCGGGGTCGCGGCAAAGGCGCCGCCGTGCTGCGCGACCCAGCCCTCGGCCTTGGCCGTGGTGCGGTTGTAGACGGTCACGTCATGGCCCGCGCGCAACAGATGCGCGGCCATCGGGTAGCCCATCACGCCCAATCCCAGAAATGCCAGTTTCGCCATCTTCATCCCCCGCGGCTGATCTTGTCCTGGAGCAGACCTAGCGCAACGGCCCGAAAGGGAAAACCGGTTTCGGACAGGGCAAGGCAGCCCCACCCCGGACAGGATGAGGTAGGTTGCGCCCGGACTGTCCCGGTTAGACGGGCCCCCCCGGGATTTGGCCCGGGGGCTGTGGCTGCGGTTGCGGCTGTGGCTGCGGCTGTGGCTGTGGCTGGGGCGGCGGCGGCGGGGCACCTGGTTCGGGCACCGTATTGGCCGCGCCCGTCGAAACGCCGAAACTGATGTCGCCGCTGCCGAAGCCGATGCCCATGTCGATGCCGACATAGCCGTCGTTCTCCATCCAGCCGCCGCCCAGCGTGCCGCGCCAGCTGCCATCGCCGGGCATGTAATCCACGCCGACGGAAAAGGCGCCGCTGCCTTGTTCATTGTTGGAAAAGACCCGCAGGCCGATCCCCGGCTGAACCCCCGAAGGGCCGAAGTAGAGGGTGAAGCCGAGGCCGATCATCGGGTCGGCCTTTGCCGGAAGGGCCAGCAGCAGACAGGTCGGCAAGACAGCCGCAAGGGTGGAATATTTCACGAAAGACAACTCGTTACCGGAACTCGTACGCGGTCCGTTATGGCGACTCTCGCGCCTGCGCCTGCGTGACATAGATCACGCGGAAACCGGCCCGGGTCCTGCCGCACGCCCTCTTACCCCGCCCCTCGACGGATCGTTGCATTTGCACTAATCTCGCCCGAAGCAGAGGGGAAATGACCATGGCCAAGGCCTTCGCATCGGCGGGCGACCTGTCGGAAAAGACGATCAGCTTCACCCAGATCGGCGAGGGGCTTTATGCCTTCACGGCGCAAGGCGACCCCAATTCGGGCATCATCATCGGGGATGACAGCGTCATGGTGATCGAGGCGCAGGCCACGCCCCGCCTTGCGCAGAAGGTGATCGACTGCATCCGCAGCGTGACGGACAAGCCGATCTCGCACCTGGTGCTGACCCATTACCACGCCGTGCGCGTTCTGGGGGCCTCGGCCTATGGGGCGGGGCAGGTGATCATGTCGGATGCCGCGCGCGCCATGGTCGTCGAACGCGGGCAGGAGGATTGGGACAGCGAATTCGCCCGCTTTCCCCGGCTCTTTCAGGGGCACGAGGATATCCCCGGCCTGACTTGGCCCACCACGACCTTTTCGGACAGCATGACCGTCTATCTGGGCAATCGCCGGGTCGATATCTTTACCCCCGGGCGCGCGCATACGGCGGGTGATGCCGCGATCTGGGTGCCCGATGCCGAGGTGATGTTCACCGGCGACATCGTGGAATACCATTCGGCCTGCTATTGCGGCGACGGGCATTTCGCCGATTGGGGCGATACGCTGGACGTGATCGCGGGGTTCCGGCCCCGCGCCATCGCGCCGGGGCGGGGCGACGCGCTGATCGGGGACAAGGTGGACCGCGCCATCGACAGCACGCGGGATTTCGTGAATTCGACCTATGACCCCGTCGCCCGTGTCGCGGCACGAGGCGGCTCGCTCAAGGAGGCGATGGCGGCGGCGCGCGCCGTCTGCGACCCGAAATTCGGCGATTTCGCGATCTACGAACACTGCCTGCCCTTCAACATCGCCCGTGCCTATGACGAGGCGCGCGGGCTCGACCATCCCCGCATCTGGACCGCCGAACGGGATGCCGAGATGTGGGCGGCCTTGCAGGGCTAGGGGCGATGGGCTGGCAAGACCGTTATCCGCTGTCGCAACGGCTTTACCCCTATGCGCGGTCGCCCGATCAGGATGCGGCGCGGCCGGTTCGTCACCCTGTCGTGATCATCGGCGCGGGGCCCGTGGGTCTGGCGCTGGCGCTCGACCTTGGGCTGCGCGGGGTGCCCGCGCTGGTTCTCGATGATCACGAAGGGGCGGGGCAAGGGTCGCGCGCGATCTGTTTTGCCAAGCGCACGCTCGAAATCGCGCACCGCTTGGGCTGCGGGGCCGACATGCTGGCCAAGGGCGTGGTCTGGAACCGGGGCCGCGTGTTCCACGACCGGGACGAGGTCTATGCTTTCGACCTTCTGCCCGAGGACGGCCACCGCCACCCAGCCTTCATCAACCTGCAACAGCCATGGTTCGAACGCTTCCTTGTGGAGGGGATCGACCGCGCCCGGTCACAGGGCGCACAGATCGAGATCCGGGGCCGCAACCGCCTGACCGGGATGGCGGCCACGGGCGACGGCGTGATGCTGCATCTCGACACCCCCGATGGGCCCTATGGCCTGCAAGCCGATTGGCTCATCGCCTGCGACGGCGCGCGCTCGCCCCTGCGCGAGATGATGGGGCTGGGCTTCGAGGGCCGCGTGTTCGAGGATAATTTCCTCATCGCCGATGTGAAGATGACAGCCGATTTCCCGACGGAACGCTGGTTCTGGTTCGAACCATGGTTCAGATCGGGGGCCTCGGCGCTCTTGCACAAACAGCCCGACAATATCTGGCGCATCGATTTCCAGCTTGGCTGGAACATCGACCGCAAGGCGGAGCTTGACCCAGCCCGCATCCGCAAACGCATCGACCAGATGCTGGGGCCGGATGTGGAGTATGAGCTCGACTGGACCTCGATCTACACGTTCCAATGTCGCCGGATGGAACGGTTCCGCCATGGCCGCGTGATCTTTGCGGGCGATGCCGCCCATCAGGTCAGCCCCTTCGGCGCGCGGGGGGCGAATTCGGGCGTGCAGGATGCCGACAATCTGGGCTGGAAACTGGCCGCCGTGCTGCAGGGGCAAGCGCCCGAGCGCCTCATCGACAGCTATGATGCCGAACGCCTCCATGCCGCCGACGAGAACATCCGCAATTCCACCCGCTCGACCGATTTCATCACGCCCAAGACGGCGCAATCGCGGCTTTTCCGCGATGCGGTGCTGCAGCTGGCCCGCCATGCGCCCTTTGCCCGGCCCATGGTCAATTCGGGGCGGCTGTCGCTGCCCTCTGTCCATGACGCCTCGCCGCTCACGACACCCGATGCCTTGCCCGGCGGCCCTGCGCGCAGCCGTCCCGGCGCGCCCTGCCCCGATGTGCGGCTGGGGGATGGCGATTACCTGCTCGACCATCTGGGGCGGGGCTTCACCCTTCTGGTGCTGGGGGCGACACCGCCCGCCCTGCCCGATGGGGTTGCGGTTCTGACGCTCGACGCCGCGGCCAACCCCGACCTGCGCGACCGTTACCTGGGACAGGCGCAGCGCGCGCTGTACCTCATCCGGCCCGACCAGCATGTCGCCGCCCGCTGGGCCGCCTGCGACGCGGGAAAACTGGCGCGCGCCATGGACCGCGCCATGGGACAGGAGGCGTGATGGCAGAGCTGAACCTGAACCCCAACCTCGCCAATCCCGACGATCTCTACGAGGCGCTCATCGCCGCCCATGACGGCCTGACCCGAGAGGAGAGCGAGGCGTTGAACGCGCGGTTGATCCTGATCCTGATGAACCATCTGGGCGATCCGGCGGTGATACGGCAGGCAATCGAGGCGGCGAAACGGTAGGGAAAGGCGCGTCGACGCGCCTTTGGCACGCGATTTCGAAATCGCGCGCCAAAGCCCGTTTCAACGGGCTTGCCGCGCCCGGCCGATCCGTCGCCTCAGGTCGTCACCCGCGCCCTGATCCGTCGGACCTCGGCCAGAACGCTCATCGCCGCAAGCGCCGAAGACCGCGGATTGCCCGGCAGGGGCGCGCCCATGATCTCGAACCGGAACGATCCAAAGGCCCCCTCGGCCTCGACCTCGTGGATATTGCCGGGGGCCCCCGGATCGGCCACCAACCGCGCCTGCGTGTCGTCGAACCCCAGCCCCGCCAGCGCCACCGCCGCCGCCACATTGGCATTCTTGGGATAGGCAAGCGCTGCCTGCCGCGCGCTCCCCTCGAAATGGATAGCAGGCGCGGTCAGGGCGGAAAGGTCCAGCACCGCCTCGGCGGGGGAGCCAGCCCAGCCCATGGGCGGCTTGCGGCCCGTGTAGCGAACGCTCCGCAACCCGCCCGCAGCCCCGGCGCGCAAGGCATCGAGCGCGCCGATCGCCCCGCTGGCCAGATGCAGCCGCGCGCCCCCCGCCTCCGCCGCGCGTGACAGATCGCGGGCCAGCCCCGCATCGGCCAGCGCCCCCAGCGACAGCGTGATCACGTCGATCCCCGCCTCCAGCGCGGCGGGCCCATGGGCCGCCAGCCCCGCATGGCCCGCGCAATCGACCACATGCGTCACACCCGGCGGCAACGCCGCCACCGACCGGACAGCAGGCAGACCCACAGGCGCAGTGCCCCGCACGATCACCGCCGCAGGGCCAAGCCCCTCTCGCTCAAGGGCCGCGATCACCCAAGCCCCGATGCTGCCCGCCCCGATCACCGCCAGTTTCATCGCCGCCCGCTCCCTTGCCATTCCCGCGCAAAGGCACAGTATCAGGCGCGGTTGGGATGGCCACAGGGACAGATGCGATGACGAAACCCGAACACGGAATGATCGGCGCGCCCGTGACCCGGCGCGAGGACCCGGCGCTCTTGATGGGGCAGGGCCGCTATACCGCCGATATCATGCTCAACGATGCCCTCCACCTCGCCTTTCTGCGCAGCCCCGTCGCATCGGGCCGCATCGCCGCCATCGACATCTCCGAGGCGCTGGAGGCTCCTGGTGTCGTGGCGATCCTGACCGGGGCCGACCTGCCCCCGACCCTGCCCCCCGATGTCCAGCCCGTGCTCGACATCGCCGAGGTTCTGCCCTTTCCGCTTCTGGCGCGCGCGCATGTGACGGCGGTGGGCGAACCCGTCGTGGCCGTATTCGCCGACAGCCCGGCCCATGCCGCCGACGCGGTCGACCTGATCGTCCTCGACATCGACGACAGCCCCCTGCCCGAACCCCGCCGCATCGCAAGCCGCGCCTGGCGCACCGGCAATGCCGCCCGCGCCTTTGCCGAGGCCGCCCATGTGGTCGAGGTCGAAACCCGCCATCCCCGCGTCGCGCCCTCGCCGATGGAGCCGCGCGGCATCGCCGTCCAATACGACCCCGCGACCGAGGGCGTCACGATCTGGCAATCCACCCAGACGCCGCATCGCACGAAAAACGACCTGGCCCGCATCCTGCAGCTCGACCCCGACCGGGTGCGCGTCAGGGCCCCCGATGTCGGCGGCGGCTTCGGGATGAAGGGGTTTTCCTACCCGGAGGAGGTTCTGGCCGTCTGGGCCGCGATGCATCTCAAGCGCGATGTGCGCTGGATCGCGACACGGTCCGAGGAATTCCTGTCCTCGGGCCACGGGCGCGGCCTGACCTCGCGCGGGCGGCTGGCGCTCGACGCCGAGGGCCGCTTTCTCGCGCTCGAAGCGCGGATCGACGCGCCGGTGGGCGGCTGGCTCTCGGGCACGGCGCTCATGCCCGCCTTCAACGCGGCGCGCATTCTGCCTTCGGGCTACGTGATCCCCGCGCTCGACATCGAAACATCCGTCACCGCCCATCCCAGCCCGCCTGTCGGCATCTATCGCGGCGCGGGCCGGCCCGAGGCGAATGTGATCATCGAACGCCTGATCGAGGAGGCCGCCGCCGTCACGGGCCGCGACCCGATCGCGCTGCGCCGTGCGAACCTCCTGCCTGCCTCCGCCCTGCCGCATGACACGGCGACGGGCAACAAGCTCGACAGCGGCGATTACGCTGCAGCGCTTGACGCCTTCGAAGCGGCGGCCGATCTGGCGGGCCTGCGCGCCCGGCGCGATGCGATCCGGGCGGCGGGCGGGATCGCGGGGCTTGGCACGGCCTTCTACGTCGACCCTTCGGCGGCGGGGTTCGAATATGCCAGCGTCACGCTGAACGCCGATGGCACGGTGCATATCGTGACGGGGGCGACCCAACAGGGCCATGGGCGGCTCACCGCCTTTTCCCAGATCGCCAGCGATGCGCTGGGGGTGCCGATGGAGGCGATCACGCTCGATGCAGGCGATACCGGCACCGCCCCCGTGGGCGTGGGGGCCGTCGGCAGCCGGGCCACCGCCATCGGCGGCAGCGCGCTGCTGGAGGCCTGCGAAAAGGCGCTTGCGATGCGCGAGGCGGGCCAAACCCTGCCCCTGACCGCCGAAAGCCGCTACGAGGTCGCGGGACAGGCCTGGGCCTTTGGCGCCTATGCTGCGCTGGTCGAGATCGACCCCGAAACCGGTATCGCCCGCCTGATTGCCGCCCATGGGCATGACGATACCGGCCTGATCGTGAACCCCATTCAGGTCGAGGGGCAAATTCGCGGCGGCTTTGCCCAGGCGGTGGGCGAAACCATGCTCGAGGCCATCGCGCTCGATGACGAGGGGCAGCTTCTGACCGGCAGTTTCATGGATTACGCCATGCCGCGCGCCGATGACCTGCCGCCGCTCACGCTGTCGCAGACCGAAACGCCCAGCCCCATGAACCCGCTGGGTGCCAAGGGTGTGGGGGAGGCCGCGACGACCGGCGCGCCAGCGGCACTGATCAACGCGATCACCGATGCCTTCCGGCCCTTGGGCAAGACCCCGCCGCAGATGCCGTTCTCGCCCGCCCGGATCTGGGAGGCGCTGAACGGCTGATCCCTGGAGCGCGTCGCGGCCATTCGCAGTCACGCGTCGCGCTCTGACCTTCTTAGTGCGCATGTCCGGGGAGCGCAAAACCGGTTCCCACTTTTGCGCGACATGCTCCTTATTTCGCATGTCCGGGGAGCGCAAAACCGGTTCCCACTTTTGCGCGACATGCTCTAAGCGGTCGCTTCAGAAATCGAAGATGTCGTCGAGGAAGGATCCCCGGCGCTTCTTTTTCTCGTAACCGCGATCCTCGTCGCGGTAGCTTGGCTGGGGGGCCGCGCGCATCGGCTGCGCCGCCGGGGCGGAGCGTTCGATGATCTTGTCCAGCTCGCCGCGATCCAGCCAGACACCCCGGCATTGCGGGCAATAATCGATCTCGACGCCTTGCCGGTCGGCCATGACAAGGGTGGTGCCGTCGATGGGACATTGCATGGTCGGTGCCTCCTTGTTCTGCCTGATCCGCAGATAGGCGGGGACAGGGGGCGCACAAGACGCGATAGGCAAAACCTATTCCCCGACGGTCACCGCTTCGATCTCGCTGGCGATGCGCACGGCCCATTCCCCGATGATCGGGATGAATTCGATCTGGCTGAGCGCCCAGATGATCAGCGACAACAGAACCGTCGCCCCGATCACCGTGCCCAGCCCCACGGCCATGCCGCTGGCAAAGCGCAACAGCAGAACACGCGGCACGGATTGATAGATCACGAACATCCGGTGGCTGCGCAACAGCGCCAATTCCCGGTTGAGCGCGCGTATTTCCTCAGCCAGCGCATCGGGCTGCGACGGGTCGCGCCCCGGTTCATCCGCCATAGCTGGCCGCCACGTCGTACAGAACCGGCTCGAAGGATCGGCAGAGCGCCCCGATCCTGCGGTTGCGCGCCCGCATCTCCTCGGAGCGGAGCATCGCCTGGAAATCCTCGCGGCGCTGCCATTGCGAATGGTTGGCGATCCGCGTCTGCGCGTCGTTCACATGCAGCCGCGCCGACACGAACCCCGGCTGGCGCGAGATGAACTCGGCATAGGCCGCCTGCAATTCGTCAAGCAGATCGGCGCATTGCCCGGGCGAGGTTTCGAAGGTGGTGATGACGGTCTGGACCATGCTGGCATCCTCCTGGATCCCAGCCTAGCAACACCACCCCCGTCCTGCCAATGGCGCGGGGGTGGCGCAGGCCCGGATCGCGGGGATCGTTACTGCGACATGGCCAGCACGCGCGCATGCATCTGGGCATAGCTGGGCTGGTTGTCGCCGGTCAGCGTGATGTTGTTGGTGGAGGCGTGATGGACGAGATACCCCAACCGGTCGACCTCGTAATGCGCAGCGTCCAGATCATTGGACTGGATGGCCGCGTCCAGATTGGCCACGACATCGTCATACATGGCCTGAACGTCGTTGCCGTAGCTGTATTCCAGCACGAACAGCATATGCGCATCCGCCCCGGCCTGATCGGAGAAAACGAACATCGACAATTCGCCCCATCCCGGTTCCGGCTCGAAAGCGGCGACCGAGGATACGTCGATGTTCGACAAGGTGTCGCTGATGCTGGACGACAGGCTCTCCACCCCGCCCGACACCACACCGGCCGTGGCAATCCCCAGACCCACAAGGCTCCCGGTCAGGACGACCCAATCCACCGTGACCGCGCCCGAATCCGACTCGGCAAAATCTGAAATGCGCATCTGAAGATCTCCGACTATGTGACCACGCGCGGTGGCATTCTTGCGGATGTCCCGCTCCAAGGGGCTATCCGTCGGCACCAAACCCTGGGCCCACATGCTGCTGACTGGATCAGGCATCGTTCCAACTCCCCTGAGGAGGTTTCCATCCCGCCCACAAGACCCGAGACATAAGGCGGAAACAGGGCGCGGATCGGTTCAAAACCCGGAAAAAATTGGAATAAAATCAGGCAAGATGGTCGCGCATCGCCTGGTAGATCACCGCCGTCGCCGCATTGGCGAGGTTGAGCGACCGGATATGCGGGCTCCGCATCGGCAGACGAAAACAGCGATCCGCCATCCCGTCCAGGATCTCGGGTGGCAATCCCTTGGTCTCGCGGCCAAAGACCAGGTAGGCATCGGCGGGATAGACCGGGTCATAGACCGTGCCGCCCGTCCCGTCGTCCTCGAAAAAGAACAGCTGCTCGCGCCCGGGCGCGCGCGCGGCCAGGAATGCGCCCCAATCGTCGTATTCCGACAGCCGCACATGTTTCCAGTAATCCAGCCCCGCGCGGCGCACCGATTTGTCGGAAATGTCGAAGCCGTAAGGCCGGATCAGGATCAGCTCGAGGTCCAGCGCCACGCAGGTCCGCCCGATCGTGCCCGTATTGCCGGGGATTTCGGGGGCGACCAGCACGACCTTCATGCCGGGCTGCCTGTCGGGCCGGGCGGCCTCAGACATTCGGCTTGCCCTCAAGCCCCAGCAGCCGCCGCATCCCGGTCCAGAAGGCGGGCAGGCGCGGCGGCCGGTCCAGCTCGGCCAGAACCTCGGCGCCCAGACCCGGCTCCAGCCGGTTCGCGGCGAATTCCCGCGCCCAGGCCAGGATCGCCGCCCCATCCTCGGGGCGGAGCCGCACCGCGCTGCCGATCAGCCCCACGATGGTGCCCGCGGGCGAATACCATTCGTCCTGGATGGCGCGGATGCGCTCGGGCATGACAGCACCCATGCTGCGCACCAGACCTGCCTCGGAAAAGCGCAGCAACAGCCGCCCCATATCCTCGCGCGAATAGCCGATCAGCGGCGGGAATGTGTCGAAAAAGATCGGCCCCTCGGCGTCATGGGCGAAATTGCGGATCGAGGGGTGATAGCCGATCCGCTCGGGCCGTTGCGCCACCCGCGCCCAGAAGTCCGCGATGCTGGCCGCGGCACTTTCCAAAAGCGCCAGCGCGCCCGGCAGGTCGGCAGCCTCGATCTGGGGCCGCATCAACAGCGCCTCGTCCAGTGCATCTTGCACGATCACCGGTTGCAGATAGCCCGCCTCGTTCAGGATCAGGAACCGCGTCTCGGGCAGGCGCACCCCCGCCCAAGTCAGAACCTCGACATAGGCCGTGTGCCGCCGCGCCAGCTGTTCCAGCAACTCGGGGTCGCGCCCGCCGCGATAGGTCTTGATCACCTTGTCCCTGAGCGGTCCCCCTGCGGGCCGGAACGGCGCACAGAAATACCCCAGCCGGGAAATCGGCTCGCCCCGTTCCCGAAGCGCCTCGCGCACAGGTCCTGCCAGGTCGCTCATCGGTGCTTGCCCACGCTCCAGCCGGTGGCCCCTGCCAGCCGCGCCTCGCCCTTGGATAGCGGCAGATCCTCCAGCGCCGATCCCATCGAATCGTTCCAACGGTTCAGGTAGCCAAAGAGCGCCACCACCCCCATGATCTCGACGATCTGCCCCTCGTCCCAATGCGCCTTTAACCGCGCGCCCACCTCGGGCGTCACTGCGTTGGGCACCAGCGTCGCCGCCTGTGCAAAGGCCAGCGCCGCCTTTTCCGCATCGGTAAAGGCCGCGCTCGCCTCGAAATCGAAGACATCGTTCAACCGTGCCTCGCTCGCGTTGAACCGTTCCGAGGCCAGGATCATATGCGCCTGGCAATACAGGCACCCCGAGGCAAAGCTCGAGACATAGCCGATCAGCCGCTTGAATTCCGGCGTCACGCCCGATCCGTAATCGGTCATCACCGCCACGTTCAGATCGGTAAAGGCCCGCGCGATGGGCGCGCGATGGGCCATGGTGCGAACCGAATTCGGGATCACCCCAAGCGGCCCCTTGAAGAACTGGACATGGGCGCAGAGATCGGCGTCCATCGCCTCTTCTGAAAGCGGCGGAACCAGGGCCATGACAATCCCCCCTTGGTCGTGGCGAAACCGCAAGCTGCCCGCGCCGCCGGGCGGGCGCAAGGTGGTTAGCGGTTTGTTAACCATGCCACGCAAAGAATGCCACCATGCGTTGCCGCCTCGCCACGTTCTGTGCCTGCCTGCCGCTCTGGATCCTGTCGTGGACGGCTCCGGGCCTTGCCGGTCCATGGGCGCGACAGGCGGGTGAGGGGTTCCTGGCCTTTTCCATCACCTCCGACAGCCCGACCACGGGCCTGATCACGGGGGATATGCAATTCGACAGCTACGCGGGGCTTTATGGCGAATACGGGCTGGGCCACCGGCTGACGCTTGGCGCGCAGTTCGGCCATAGCGAAACGGCCGAGGATGGCGTGATCTTCCTGCGCTACACGCTCACGCCCCCCGATGCGACATGGCAATTCGCCCTCGATGCCGGCGCGGGCCAACGGATCGAACCGGGCCGCCCCGACCGGCAGCTTGCCCGGCTGGGCCTGTCCATCGGGCGCGGCTTTGGCGGGGGCGACCTGCCCCTTTGGCCGGGCCGCAGCCATCATGGCGGCTGGGTCACGATCGACGCCACGGGGCTTTACGACACCAACAGCTCCGACCTCATCTGGGCGGTCGAGGGGACCATCGGCCTGTCGCTCACCGACCGATGGCGCGTCCTGTTGCAGGCCAAGGTCGAGGAATGGCCGGATGCCGACACAAGCCACAGCCTGATGCCGGGTCTGGCCTATGCGCTGACCGACCGGACCACGCTGCAGATCGGCGCGCGCCTTCAGCTTGGGCGGACCCACACATGGGGGCGCCGGACATGGGAAAACCAGACATGGGGCATCGAAACATGGGGGATCGGGGCGGGCCTCTGGCACAATTTCTAGGATCGCCCTAGATCTGCCCCATGACCGACCCGACCGCGCGCCCCGCCGACCCGATCCGCCCCACCGATGCCGAAGCACGGACGCTCGCCCGCGACCTGATCGCCCATGCCCGCTTTGCCGCCCTTGCCGTCCTCGACCCCGACTCCGGCGCGCCCATGGTCACGCGCATCGCGCTTGTGCCGGGTCCCGACGGCGTGCCGCTCACGCTGATCTCGACGCTCTCGGCCCACACCTCCGCCCTTGCCGCCGATCCGCGCTGTTCGCTCCTGATCGGGGAACCGGGGGAAAAGGGCGATCCGCTCACCCATCCCCGCCTCACGCTTCAGGCGCGCGCCGAACCCGCCGACAAGACAGCGCTCAAGGCGCATTACCTGTCGCTCTATCCCAAGGCGACGCTCTACTACGATTTCGGGGATTTCGGGCTTTACCGCTTCGCGCCCCTCGCCGCCCATCTCAACGGCGGCTTTGGCAAGGCCTACCGCCTGACGCCTGCGGATCTGGCACAATGACCCCTACCAGTGCAGCGTGCCCATCGCGCCCTTGATCCGGCCCGTCAGGTTGGGCGTGACCCAGCCGCCGTAGAAATCGCCGGGCTGGGGCATGACCTTGATATCGCCCACATAGGCCGCATCGACCGAAGTGGCGTAAAAGGCCAGATGATCCTTGATCGCCTCGAACCTGTGGGTTGGCGCCGGATAGGACCAGGCCGCGTTCCGCGACCGCCGCCCGTTCAGGACCAGGTCGAAATAGACCGCCCGCCCCTTCCATTCGCAAAATGTCTCGCGCGCCACAGGCACCAATGCCGCGCCCAGAACCGCCTGGGGCGGCAGGTAATAGGTCGGCGCATGATGGGTTTCGAGAACCCGCCACGCTGTCCCCGCCTCGGCCTCGGCGACCGGCACCCCGGCAAAGACCACGCGCAGCGGTTGCGCCACCCGCTCCAACCGGGGCGGGCGGGGATAATCCTGAACGTTCTCGACGGGCAAAAGGGTCATGGACCCGAGCTATCTTGCCCCGCCACCAAAGAAAAGCCCGACCCCCGCAGGGGGCCGGACCGATCCCGCGCCACGCGCCCTTACAGATCGCAGCGCGCCGTTACCTGCGCCGTGCCGCGCACGTCCTGTTGCCAGCGCAAACGCAGTGTGCGCCCCCCCGCCCCCTGCCCCGGTTCGGCATAGGGCGTCAGGTAAACGATCACGTTGAACGCACTGCGCAGCGGTCCCTCGGCCAGGAACGATGTGGCCGAGCGCACCGGCGCGCCAAAGGGGGTGAAGGGCGTGAAATCCACGTTCCAGACACTGCTCGCACTCCCCTCGGTATGGCGCAGCGTCACCGGGTTCTCGGTCCGCTTCACGATGCCGGTATAGGTGTTGCCCTCGAAGACCAGATCCGCCGTCCGGTTCAGATCCAGCCCCGCGAAAGAGCTGTCCACCCCCTCGACCGCGGCGAGCTGCGCGCCCCCTGTCTTCTTGAACAGGTTGTCGGTCACCGTCAGCCCGTTGATGAAATGCCCCGGCCCATAGGGCTTGATCGTGATGAAATTCATCCACGGCGCGCTTTCGGTCGAGAAAAAGATGTTCCCGTCCAGCGACAGCCCGTGAAAGCTGAACCCACCGGTAAAGGCCGGGGTCGGATCACGCTCGTTGGTCCATTCGATGTAGCAATTGTCGACGTAATTCCCCTCGAAGGTCGTCTTGGTGTTGTTGTCCGTCAGGATCAGCCCCGCCGTGCGCGGCCCGTCCGTCACCCCGTCGCCCTGAAAGAAATGGTTGCCCGAAAAGATGTTTCCGGTGCCTCCCACGACCCCGAAATGCCGGAACTTGTTCACGCGGTTGTCGCGCACCTTGATGTCCGAGGAATTGGTGTTGAACGCGATGCTCTTGCGCTGCGGCGCGTTCAGGTCCTGCTCGTTCGACAGGAACTGGCAGCGGTCGATCTGCATCCCCTGGCACCCTTCCCCGGTCGAGGTGATGCCGCGATCCTTGGGACCGGTAAAGAAACAATCCTGGATCTGGAACACCAGCCCGTCGCGCGGCAGGTTGATCCCCGAACAGGTGCCCGCGCACAGAAACTCGATATCGGACACGACAAAGCGTTGCAGGTTCAGCCAGCCCGAGAAATCGAGCAGATACTTGAACCGGCGGAAGGTGTAGGTCTGCGTCACCGGCGCGCCGTAGAACGGGGCCGACAGCGTCACGCGCCCCCCCGCCACATCCTTTGAGGTCACGTAGACCTCCCGCCCCACGCCCTGGCCCGCCGTGACCAGCGCCCCCACCGGGATATCGGCGACATTCGACAGGCCGGTGATCCGGCGCGCATCCGACGCGCTCCAGGTGCCCGTCCGCGTCACCACCGCGTCGGCCCATCCCGCCCCCGGTGCGGCGGCCAGCTGCCCGTTCCGCAGCACCCGCCGGTTGGCATAGGTGTTGCGGTTGCCCACGATGGCCTGCACGTCGAGCGGCTCGTCCAGCAGCACCCGCCGCCCGCACAGGTCGAACCCCTCATGGTCGGATTGGTTGAACAATTGCTGGATGCCCTTCTTCAGACCCAGCACATCGTCGCCCATGGCTTCCGCATAGCCCTTCAGGTCGAAATTCCGGTTGAGCGACAGCCGCGCGCCATCGGGCATCACCAGCCGCCCCTCGAACCGCGCCGGGCTGTTCAGCGTCAGGCTCGACCCGATCAGGTAATCGCCCGCCGGCACCAGGATCTCCCGCCCGGCCGCTGCCGCATCGGCGGCGACAAAGGCCGCGCGGTCATCGCTTTGTCCGTCGCCCTGCGCACCGTAATCGCGCACATCGACCCAATCCATCAGCTTGCGCAGGAACACGCCCGTGACATCCTCGACCACGATGTCGTCGATCCGGACCTGCCCGCCATTCGCCCCTGTCAGGTCCAGACCCACATGGGCGAAACTGGCCGCCGGGCCCCAGGGCATGTCGACGCCCGTGCGCGTGCCTGTCCCGATGATCGCCGACACCGTGATGACCGCGCCATAAGCGGTCAACGCCGTGCTCGGCCCGGCCTGCACCACCCCCGTCAGGTTCTGGGAGGCCGCATTGCCCGCCCAGGCCGCGATCCGGACCGAGGGCAAATTGCCCGACAGCACCTTCACCCGCGCCGAAACCCGCAGGTAGAGACCCGGCCGGATCGGCGTCTGACCCATGTGGCGCAGCCGCGTCGTCGCCTCCGTCTTCACGATCTCCAGGCAACTGCCGAAATCGGCATCGGCGGCTACCAGCGCCGCATTGGCCGCCGATGCCCAGGTGTCGCTGCCCGGCCGCCCGTCCTGCCGCGACCAGACGCCCAGCCCATTGGCAAAGGGCGGCGGCATCAGCACAAGCCCGTCCGTGATCACCTGGTTCATGTCCTGTCCCCTTTCCGCGCGGGCGGTGCCCCGGCGCGCTCATGTCGGGCCGGACAGGGAACACCGAACTGCGCCCCTGACGGCCAGCTCGGTTGTGAAACGATGCAAGATTGCCCCGACCGCAGCGATCGGAACCGGGACACAGGTCTAAGGCGGAGGGGTTAAGACCGCGTTAAGGCCCGCGCCCCCTCAGGCCGAAACATCCGGCGCGGGCAGGACCTGCACCCCGTTGATGCGCCAGCCGCCCTCCGTCTCGACCATCTGGTAGCCCAGGTAATGCACGCGCCCCTGCGCATCGATCACCTGCACCCGCTGCACCAGCAATCCGCCGAAACTCTGCAGGTCGATGAAATCCACCCGGCCGGGCTGCCAGACCATCGGATAGCCCTGTTCGACCATGCGCGCGAAATTCTCGACGTTTCCGAAAAGCCGCTGGATATTGGGGCTGGCATAGGTCCAGGCCTCGTCCACCTCGCCCGCGCGGAAGGCGTCGAACTGGCCCGCGATCACCGCCTCGATGCCGGGATCGGGGGCCAGAACCTCCTGCGCACTCGCGCTCAGGCTGGCCATGGTCAGGACAAGGGCGGCAAGGATATTGCGCAGCATCTGGGCCTCCGGGCAGGTGTTGTCCCGAAGATACGTAGCCCGCCCGCCCAAGGTTTCACGTAGGGTGGGCGATCCCGCCCACCACGGTCCAGCCGCCTGCAAATGGTGGGCGCAATCGCCCACCCAAACTCACGCGGCCAATTCGCCCGCCAAGCCCTTGGCGATCAACGCGCGGCTTTCCTCGATGCCATAAAGCGCGATGAACCCGCCGAACCGCGGCCCCTGGCTTGCGCCCAAAAGCACCTCGTAAAGCGCGCCGAACCAATCACGCAGCGGCTCGAACCCGTGCAGCTTGCCGATGGCAAAGACGATGGATTGCAGGAATTCGTCATCCTGCCAATCGACGACCGGCTCCACCGCCTCCTTGCCCTCCAGCGCCGCCTTGCGCGCCAGAACCTCGCGCGCCTTGCCCTCGTCGCCCAGACAGGCCGACAATTCGGCCATGGCGGCGGCTTCCTGCTCGGTCGGCAGGCGGAACACCCGCGTGGGCTTCACGAAATCGGCGTAATAGCGGATGGCAAAGCCCGCCGCCTGGTCCAGATCGGGGTTGCCCTCGGGGCTCGCCTCGGGCGCGTAACGGCGGATGAAACCCCAAAGCTTCTCCTTCTCCTCGGCGCCCGACACCGACACGAGGTTGAGCAGCATCGCAAAGGGCACCACCATCGTGCTTTTCGGCACATTGCCGTTGTGGATGTGATGCACGGGGTTGGCCAGCTGCTGTTCCAGCGTCTGCCCCGCATAGGCCGCCAGTTGCTGGTGGTATTCGTCCACCGCCTTGGGGATCACGTCGAAATACAGCCGCTTGGCCGTCTTGGGCTTGAGATACATGAAATAGGACAGGCTCTCGGTCGAGGCATAGCTCAGCCATTCATCGATCGAGATGCCGTTGCCGCTGGACTTGGAAATCTTCTGGCCCGTCTCGTCCAGGAACAATTCATAGGTGAAATGTTCCGGCGCGGGCGCGCCCAGGATCTCGCAGATCGCGTCATAGATCGGCGTATTGGTCGAATGGTCCTTGCCATACATCTCGAAATCGACGCCCAGCGCCGCCCAGCGCGCACCGAAATCGGGCTTCCACTGCAACTTGCACTGACCGCCCGTCACCGGCACCGTCCATTCGCGGCCCGTCTCATCGTCAAAGGTGACCGTGCCCTCCTTGGCGTCGACATGCTTGATCGGCACGTACAGAACCCGGCCCGTTTCGGGATGGATCGGCAGGAAAATCGAATAGGTCTGCTGACGCTCCTCGCGCAGGGATTTGAGCATCACCTTCATCAGCGCGTCATACCGCTCGCAGGCGCGCAACAGGATCTCGTCGAAGGCGCCGGAGGCGTAGAATTCGGTCGCCGAATAGAATTCGTATTCGAACCCGAAGGTATCGAGGAACCGCCGCAGCATCGCGTTGTTGTGATGGCCAAAGCTTTCGAATTCCCCGAACGGGTCGGGCACGCGCGTCAGCGGCTTTTGCAGATGCTCGCGCAGCATGTCCTGGTTGGGCACGTTGCCCGGCACCTTGCGCATCCCGTCCATGTCGTCCGAGAAACAGATCAGCCGCGTCGGGATGTCCGAAATCGCCTCGAAGGCGCGGCGGATCATCGTCGTGCGCAAAACTTCGCCGAAGGTCCCGATATGGGGCAGACCCGACGGACCATAGCCCGTCTCGAACAGGACATAACCCTTTTCGGGGGGCGCTTTTTCGTAACGTTTCAACACCGCCCGCGCCTCTTCGAAAGGCCAGGCCTTGGAGGTCATCGCGGCGTCGCGGAGCGTTGTCATCGTCTGTCGGTCCCATTCTGCGCCGGGCCCCATCGCCCGCGCGCCCCCGCCCTATTGTGCCGATGGGGCGGCGTCAATAAATACCCCTCCGAACCACAGGAGTGTCCCCATGTCCGACATCATCAGCGCCGAAGACGCCCTTGTCGCCGTCATGGTGGCCGTATCCGTCGCCGACGAGGCGATCCGCACCGCCGAACTGATCAAGATCGAGCAGATCGTGAACCACCTGCCGGTCTTCGCCGCCTATGACGCCGACCGGATGCGCGAAGTGGCCAAGACCGTCTTCGAGCTTTTCGAGGAAGAGGACGGGCTCGATGCCCTCTTCGGCCTCGTGCGTGACGCGCTGCCCGAGCGGCTGTTCGAAACCGCCTATGCCATCGCCTGCGATGTCGCCGCCGCCGATGGCGCGCTGACCCAGCCCGAATTGCGCTTTCTCGAGGAAATCCGCCACGCCCTCGAGATCGACCGGCTGCACGCGGCGGCCATCGAACGCGGGGCGCGCGCGCGGCACATGACGCTCTGAGCGCTCAGGCCGCGCCGCGCAATTCCGTCTCGGCCTCGGCCTCCGCCCGCTCGGCCTCTGCCTGTTCGGCGGCCCAGACACCCGCCGCCTCCACAGCCACGACCGAGGCCGTGGGCAAAACGCCCAGGTAGCTCTCCGTCTCCTCCGCCGTGACGCTGCTCTGGCGCCGGGTCATCCGGTAGGCCGCATAGACGGCCATCGCCGCGAAACTCGCCCCCAGCACCAGCCAGAACGCCTCGGGCCCGCCCGTCTGCATCGCCCACCCCACGACCAAGGGCCCCAGGATCGCGCCCAGCCCGGAGATGAAGATCAATCCCCCCGACGCCGCCGCCATGTCCTCGTTCGGCAGGTAATCGTTGGTATAGGCCAAGAGCAGCGCGTAAAGCGGCGTGGTCATCCCCCCCGCCAGCAACGCCGCGCCCATCAGCGGCCACAGGCCCAAGGCCTCCAGCCCCGGCACATCGCCGACCGCAACCCAGCCCGCGCCGCAGGCCATGGCCCCCATCGCCGCCGTGCCCATGATCACCCTGCGCCGGTCGAACCGGTCCGACAGCCAGCCGATGGGGTATTGGAACACCAGCGCACCCGCAAAGAGCATCGCCACGAAGAACGCGATCTCCGATGCGCTCATGCCGATCTGGCTGCCAAAGACCGCCGCCATCCCCGATTGCGTGGCATAGACCCCGCCCAACAGGAAAATCCCCACCGTGCCCAGCGGCGAGCCGCGAAAGAGCGCCCAAAGCGACATGGGCCGCGCCACCTCCACCGCGGGCGCGGGCGCGACCGACAACAGGATCGGCGCGAAAGACACCGACACCAGGATCGAGGCCCCGATGAACAACCCCGCCCCCGCCGCATCCCCCAGCGTCAGCAAGCCCTGCGCGCAGATGATCCCCAGCGTCTGCGCGATCATGTAGGCCGACAGGACCTTGCCCCGCGTCTCGTTGGTCGAGGCATTGTTAAGCCAGCTTTCCGCCGTCACATAGATCCCCGACATGCAAAACCCCAACAAGATGCGCAGGATCGTCCAGGCCCAGGGTTCCGCCACCAGCGTATAGGCGATCAACCCCGCCGACATGAAACTGCCCAGCGCCGCGAAGACCCGCACATGCCCCACCCGCTGGATCAAGGCGGGTGTCATCCGCGCCCCCGACAAGAAGCCCACGAAATAGCCCGAGGTCACGACGGCCAGCTCGGCCGCCGAAAACCCCTCGATCCCGCCGCGCAGGCCAATCAGCGTGAAATGCATGCCATTGCCCAGCATGATCAGGACGATGCCGACCAAAAGCGCCCAGACCCCGGAAATTACGTTCAGCATGCCATGACCCCCGCGCGCCGCATTGGCCGCCAGCATCGCATTTGCGGCACCGCAGCGATTTCGCCGCGACGCCGCATCGGGACCCATGTGCGACACGCGACATGCTCGCCCGTTGCCCGCGCCCGCCAAACCTGCGAACCTGCCGCGTCATGACTGGTTCCGTCACCCTGCCGATCTGGCTCTTCGTGCTGATCCTGCTCTTTGCGGGCGTCACCTTCGCCTCGCATTTCCTGTTTCCCTCGGTGCGCTGGTTCCTGCGCCGCCGCCTCGAACGCGCCGTGGACGAGCTGAACAAGCGCCTCAAGCGCCCGATCCAGCCCTTCAAGCTCGCCCGCCGGATGGATACGATCCGCCGCCTGATCTACGATCCCGAGGTCGCCCGCGCCATCGCCGAGCACGCCCAGGCCAACAACCTCCGCGCAGACGTGGCCTTCCAAAAGGCCGAACGCTACGCCCGTGAAATCGTGCCGGGCTTTTCCGCCTTCACCTATTTCGGCTTCGCCATCCGCGCCGCCCGCATCCTGTCGCAATCGCTCTACCGGGTGCGGCTCGTCCATGCCAACGATCCCGCGCTCGAGGCGATCCCGGCCGATGCCACCGTCGTCTTCGTGATGAACCACCGCTCCAACATGGATTACGTGCTGGTCACATGGCTCGTGGCGGAACGCTCGGCGCTCGCCTATGCGGTGGGCGAATGGGCGCGCGTCTGGCCGATGCGCCAGCTCGTGCGCGCCATGGGCGGCTATTTCATCCGCCGCCGCCACAACAACGCCCTCTACCGCAAGGTGCTGGCCCGCTATGTCCAGATGGCGACCGAGGCGGGCGTCACCCAGGCCGTCTTCCCCGAGGGCGGCCTCAGCCGCACGGGCTACCTCTCCCGCCCCAAGCTCGGCCTCTTTTCCTACATCCTCGAAGGTTTCCGCCCCGGCCGGTCCCGCGATGTCGTCTTCGTCCCCGTCGCGCTCAACTACGACCGCGTGATGGAGGACAAGACCCTGATCGACGCCCATGTCTCGGGCGCGCGCCGCTTCCGTTTCTCGCTCCGGCCGATCTGGCGCTACCTGCGGCGGCAACTCTGGAACCGGATCACCGGGCGCTACCACCGCTACGGCTATGCCGCCGTCAGCTTCGGCGAACCCCTCAGCCTCTCGGAGTTCCTCCAGACCCCGCGCCCCGATGCCGCCGCCGATCTCGGGGCCGAGCTGATGGGCCGCATCGCGACCGTGATGCCCGTCACGCCCGTGCCCCTCGTCGCCCATGCGCTGCAGGACGGGGTGCGCAGCGTCGTGGCGCTTGACGCACTCCTGCGTCGCCGGATCGATGCGGCCAAGGCGCGGGGCGTGACCGTCCACATCCCCCGCGACGACATCGGCTACACGATCGAATCCGGCCTGCGCGCACTCATCGAACGGCGCATCCTGCGCCGCACCGGCGACCAGTTGACCCTCTCCGAGACCGGACAGGCCACGGACCTGCTGGCCTTCTATGCCGCTTCCGTCGCGCATCTCCTGGACGAGGACCGGGACCGCGACCACGATGCACCCGCCGCATCCCGGCACGCGGCTGCGACATAATATTTCAATAATCCGCGTTTTCCCATTTGCTTTGTTGCGCGGGCCTATGTAACCCTCGCAGCAGCAGCAAGATTGATTCCGCATTGCGGCATCGACAAGGGATACGGAGAACATGACGATGGCCCTCGACGCGACCCAAGCGATCGCCAGCTATGATGCGCCCCGCAAAGACCTCTACGAGATGGGCGAAATCCCCCCCCTCGGCCATGTTCCGGCCCAGATGTATGGCTGGATCCTGCGCCAGGAACGCCACGGCGATCCGACCGAGGCGCTCAAGATCGAGGTGGTCGATACCCCCAAACTCGACAGCAACGACGTGCTCGTCCTCGTGATGGCCGCAGGCGTCAATTACAACGGCGTCTGGGCCTGCTTGGGCAAACCCGCTTCCGTCTTCAACCAGCACAAGGCCCCTTATGCGATCATCGGCTCGGATGCCGCGGGCATCGTCTGGGCCGTGGGCGACAAGGTCACGCGCTGGAAAGTCGGCGACGAGGTCGTGATCCATTGCAACCAGGACGATGGCGACGACGAGGAATGCAACGGCGGCGACCCGATGCTCTCCCCCTCCCAGCGCATCTGGGGCTACGAAACGGCGGATGGCAGCTTCGCCCAGTTCACCCGCGTCCAGTCCCAACAGCTCATGCCGCGCCCCAAGCACCTGACCTGGGAGGAATCGGCCTGCTACACGCTCACGCTTGCCACCGCCTACCGGATGCTCTTCGGCCATGAACCCCATGACCTGAAGCCCGGGCAGAACGTGCTCGTCTGGGGCGCCTCGGGCGGTCTTGGCTCCTTCGCGATCCAGCTCATCAACACCGCAGGCGCCAACGCCATCGGCGTCATCTCGGACGAGGACAAGCGCCAGTTCGTCATGGACCTCGGTGCCAAGGGCGTGATCAACCGGCGTGATTTCAACTGCTGGGGCCGCCTGCCCGAGGTCGGCACCGACGAATACAAGGATTGGTTCGCCGAAGTGCGCCGCTTCGGCAAGGCGATCTGGGACATCACCGGCAAGGGTGTGAATGTCGACATGGTCTTCGAGCACCCCGGCGAGGCGACATTCCCCGTCTCCACCTTCGTCGTGAAACGCGGCGGCATGGTCGTGATCTGCGCGGGCACGAGCGGTTACAATTGCACCTTCGACGTGCGCCACATGTGGTCCCACCAGAAACGGCTCCAGGGCAGCCATTTCGCCCATCTCAAACAGGCGGCAGCGGCCAACAAGCTGATGCTCGACCGCCGCCTCGACCCCTGCATGTCCGAGGTCTTTCCCTGGGATGAACTGCCCGTCGCCCATATGAAAATGCTCCGCAACGAACACAAACCCGGCAACATGGCGGTTCTCGTGCAGGCCCCCCGCACCGGCCTGCGCACGCTCGAGGATGTTCTGGCCGCAGGTCCCACGCCCGCCTGACCCGGGCCTGACCCGGGCCTGACCCGAGCCTGATCCGGGCCTGATCGCATCCCGGCCCCGCCCGATACGCCGGGCCTCACCCCCGGCGTTGCCCGCGCCCCGCCCCGGCCCCGACCGGCGCGGGGCGTTTCTTCGTCCATGTCCGGGGCGATTTTCGACAGAGCGTCACGCTTCCGCCCGCAAACCGCCACATTCCGCTTTCAGGATCAAGGCATCCAGACGCCACGACTTCACGGGTTTCCCGATGCCTGCCAACCCCATCTCGACGACCCTCTCCACCGCCGCCAGCCTCTCGGCCGGGCTGCGCCGGGCCGCCTCGCGCCTCGCTGGCAAACCGCTCGACCAGGTCGCCGATCCCGGCTCCTCCGCCCTTTCGGCCGCCCGCCACCGGGCCCGGATGCTCCACATTCCCCAAAGCGCGATCGCCGATCACCTCGCCACGGCCCGGCGCAAGGGCCAGACAGAACTCTCGGCGCTGAACGAACTCTTGGCGCGCACCGACCAGGGCTCCTACCCCGGACAGCGATAGACCGGCCACCCGGCCCATATCCCGCCGAGCGCCGCGCAAAGCGCCACGCCGCCCCTTCATCTTGGCCAAAAAACTCACGTCGCGCCGCTTGCCCCAAGCCGTTACGCCGGGCAAGCGTCGCTCAGACGCCCGCCGCCGCCCGGATCGCGCGGATGTTCGCGCCATAGACCTCCGGGCGCTCGACCGATCCGCCCCGGAACACCGCCGAGCCCGCGACCAGCACATCCGCCCCCGCCGCAGCGACCAGCGGCGCGGTGGTCACATCCACCCCGCCGTCGATCTCGATATGGACCGGGCGGTCCCCGATCATCTCGCGCAGACGGCGCACCTTGCCCGTCATGTCGATGAATTTCTGCCCGCCGAAACCGGGGTTCACCGTCATCACGCAAACCAGGTCCGCCAGGTCCAGCAGATGCGCCACCGCGTCCGCCGGCGTGCCGGGGTTCAGGGCCACGCCCGCCTTCATCCCCGCGCCCCGGATCGCCTGCAGCGTGCGGTGGATATGCGGCCCCGCCTCCACATGCGCGGTCAGCACATCCGCCCCCGCCTCGGCATAGGCGTCGATATAGGGATCGACCGGCGCGATCATCAGGTGCACATCCATCACCGTCGTGACATGCGGCCGGAACGCCTTCACCGCCATCGGGCCGAATGTCAGGTTCGGCACGAAATGCCCGTCCATCACATCCACATGCACCCAATCGGCGCCCTCGGCCTCGATGGCGCGGATCTCCGCCCCGAAATTCGCGAAATCGGCGGACAGGATCGACGGCGCGATCTTGATGGAACGGTCGAACGGCATGGGCATCCCCCCTTTGCAATCGCCGCCCTGTTAGCCCCTGCCGCAGGGCCTGTCACGCCCCGATGCGCCGCAGGGTCACCGCTTGCCAAGACGGGGCCTGCGTGACACGCTCCGCCCATGTCCCCGATCCCCGACACCGCCATGAAACCCCTGCACGACACAGGGCAGGATCACCTGCCGCAGCTGCACCGCCCCCGCAATCCCGGGATGGCGCTCGACCTCGACTGGATCGCCCGCGTGCAGGCCAATACCTCGGCCATCGAACGCCGCGCGGCCACCCTGCCCGGCCGCCGCACCGTCAAGAAAGACCACCAGGCCGCCTGGCTGGCGCGCGCCATCACGCTCATCGACCTGACGACGCTTGCGGGCGACGATACGCCCGGCCGCGTCCGGCGTCTGTGTGCCAAGGCCCGCCAACCCGTGCGCCCCGATCTGCTCGACGCGCTTGGCCTGCCGCCCCTCACCACGGGCGCCGTCTGCGTCTACCACGAGATGGTGCCGGCAGCCGTCGCGGCGCTCGCGGGCACCGGCATTCCCGTCGCCGCCGTCTCGACCGGCTTTCCGGCGGGCCTCTCTCCCTACCATCTCCGCGTCAAAGAGATCGAGGAAAGCGTCAAGGCGGGGGCCGCCGAGATCGACATCGTCATCTCCCGCCGCCATGTCCTGACCGGCAACTGGCAGGCGCTCTATGACGAGATGCGCGACTTCCGCGCCGCCTGCGGCGAGGCGCATGTCAAGGCGATCCTCGCCACGGGCGAGCTTGGCACGCTGAAAAACGTGGCCCGCGCGTCGCTTGTCTGCATGATGGCGGGGGCCGATTTCATCAAGACCTCGACCGGCAAGGAAAGCGTCAACGCCACGCTGCCCGTTTCCCTCACCATGATCCGCGCGATCCGCGCCTATGAACAGGCCACAGGCCACAAGGTCGGCTACAAACCCGCAGGCGGCATTTCCAAGGCCAAGGATGCGCTGGTCTACCTCTCCCTCATGAAAGAGGAACTGGGCGACGATTGGCTGCGCCCCGATCTTTTCCGCTTCGGGGCCTCCTCGCTTCTGGGCGATATCGAACGGCAACTCGAACACCATGTCACCGGCGCCTATTCGGCGGGCTGGCGGCATCCGATGGCATGAAACAGGGAGCCGTTTTCCTCGCGGAAAACGGCCCGAAAAACCCGGGTTTTTCGGGCCGGAAACCTCGAGGTTTCCGGCCACGCGGCAAGGAAAGAGCAAGCAGATGACCACCCGCGACATCTTCGAAACGATGGATTACGGCCCCGCCCCCGAAAGCGCGGCCGAGGCTTTGGCCTGGATCGCCACCCATGGCCCCGCCTTCGGCCATTTCATCGACGGCTCCTTCACAGCGCCGGGCGAGACCTTCGCCACGAAAAACCCCGCCACGGGCGCGGAACTGGCGCAGATCACCCAAGGCACGGCCGAGGACGTGGATGCCTCCGTAGCGGCCGCCACCAAAGCCTTCCCCAAATGGTCCCGCCTCTCCTGCCATGCCCGCGCCAAACACCTTTACGCGCTGGCCCGCCTGCTCCAGAAACACGCCCGCCTCTTCGCCGTCCTCGAAACCCTCGACAACGGCAAACCGATCCGGGAGGCGCGCGATATCGACATCCCCCTCGCCCAGCGCCATTTCTACCACCACGCAGGCCTCGCCCAGCTCCGCGACGCCGAACTGCCCGGTCACGCCCCCATCGGCGTCTGCGGGCAAGTCATCCCGTGGAACTTCCCGCTCCTGATGCTGGCGTGGAAAATCGCGCCCGCGCTTGCCGCCGGGAACACCGTGGTTCTCAAACCCGCCGAATACACCTCCCTCACGGCCCTCCTCTTCGCCCATATCTGCCGGGAGGCCGGATTGCCCAAGGGCGTCGTCAATATCGTCACCGGCGACGGAAGCACGGGCGAGGCGATCGTGACCCATCCCGGCACGGCGAAAATCGCCTTCACCGGCTCGACCGCCGTGGGCCGCCGCATCCGCGAACAGACCGCGGGCATGGGCAAATCCCTGACCTTGGAACTGGGTGGAAAATCCCCCTACATCATCTTCGAGGATGCCGATATCGACAGCGCCATCGAGGGGCTGGTCGATGCCATCTGGTTCAACCAGGGCCAGGTCTGCTGCGCCGGCTCCCGCCTTCTTGTGCAAGAAGGCATCGCCGAGGATCTCCACACCCGCCTCAAGGCCCGCATGGCGAAACTGCGCCTGGGCGATCCGCTCGACAAATGCATCGACATCGGCGCGCTGGTCGATCCCGTCCAGCATCAGGCGATCAGCGCCATGGTCGATGCCAACACCGATGGCGACACCTACCGCGCCCCTATCGCCCTGCCCGATCAGGGCTGTTTCTACGCGCCCACGCTCATCACCGGCCTCTCCCCCGCCTCTCCCCTGATGCAGGAAGAGATCTTTGGCCCCGTCCTCGTCTCCACCACCTTCCGCACGCCCTCAGAGGCGGTCGAGATCGCCAACAACACCCGCTACGGGCTGGCCGCGACGCTCTGGACCGAGAACCTCAACCTCGCCCTCGACATCGCGCCGAAACTGGCCGCCGGGGTCGTCTGGGTGAATGCAACCAACCTCTTCGACGCCGCCGCCCCCTTCGGCGGCCTGCGCGAATCGGGCTTCGGGCGTGAGGGCGGCTGGGAAGGCTTGGCCGTCTATCTCAAACCCACCGCCAAAACCCGCCCGATCAAACCGATCGCCCCCATCCCCGCCCCCGCCGCAGCGCCCGAGGCCCCGGGCCTCGACCGCACCGCCAAGCTCTATATCGGCGGCAAACAGGCCCGGCCCGATGGCGGCTATTCGACCCCGATCTGGTCCAGGCGCGGCGCGCTTCTGGGCCATGTCGGCATCGGCAACCGCAAGGATATCCGCAACGCGGTCGAGGCCGCGCGCGGCGCGGGCGCCTGGGCCAAGGCAAGCGGTCACAACCGCGCGCAGGTGCTCTACTACATCGCCGAAAACCTCTCGGCCCGCGCCGGCGAATTCGCCACGCGCCTCGGCGATCTGACCGCCTGCCAACCCGCCCGCGCCAGGGCGGAGGTGGAGACCGCGATCGAACGGCTGTTCAGCTACGGCGCATGGGCCGACAAGATGGATGGTCGCATCGCCAATGTTCCGATCCGGGGCGTTGCCATGGCCATGCGCGAACCCTTGGGCGTGATCGGCGCGCTCGCCCCCGATGACGCGCCGCTTCTGGGTGCGGTCTCGCTCATCGCGCCCGCCATCGCCATGGGCAACCGCGTGATCCTCGTGCCCTCCGCCGCCTATCCGCTCGCCGCAACCGATCTCTACCAGGTGCTCGACACCTCGGACGTGCCGGGCGGCGTCGTCAACATCGTGACCGGCGCTCCGCAGGAGCTTGGCCAGACACTCGCCACCCATGCCGATGTCGACGCACTCTGGAGTTTCGCGGGCGGCATCGACGCGGCGCGGCTCGAAGCGGCCTCCGCCGGGAACCTGAAACGGACCTGGGTGAACACTGCCGCGCCCGATTGGTCGGGACCCGAGGCCGAGGGACGCGTCTTCCTCGACCAGGCGACCGAGGTGCGCACGATCTGGGTCCCCTACGGCGCGTGACGGCACAGGTGTTGAAGATGGGTTAACGGGGCCCGGCCCCGTTAACGATCCGTCCAGAACGAGCCCGAAAACTTAACCCTTCGGTAACACCTTGCGCCCTACCCGCGTCCGGCGGCGCGATCCTTGATCTTGGCCCATTGCACCGCCATCCGGTCCCGGATCGGATCGATCACCCGATCCTCGAACCGTTCCCAGATGCGCCAGGCCACAAGCGCCAGAATGACCAGCCCGATCAAGATGATGATGTTGAGCCAGGGGAACAACGCAACATCCGGCCCCGCGACCGGGCGGATCGAGATCGCATTGGGGTAGATCGAGATCAGGTTCGACCGCCATCCGTAATGCGTGATCGCCACCCATTGCGGCGCAGACTCGGTCGAGGTCAGGTTCGACGCCTCCGCCTGCAGATCCTCGCTGTCGAACTTGAAATAGGGCGGCCAAAGAACTCCGGTATCTTCATTGCGGTACACCAGCGGTCGTCCATCCGGCCTGATCGTTGAAATCAAACGCAAATCTCGCATGGCCGTGGCCTGCGCCGTCCCGCTGTCGCGCTGCGCGAAGAAAAAACCGTTCAACCCGCCGACCTCGGTCAGGCGTGATTCCACGCTCACGATCCGCACGATATCGCGCTGCGGCAGGGTGTAATGGAGAAAAGCCCCGAAAATCAGGGCGATACAGGCGATGAAGATGATCCGGGGCCAGCGCAACTTTCGCCCTCCTCCTCAATTCGTCAGGTAAACATACAGGCTCAAACCGCCCACGGGCAGAACATAAACGAAGAAAATCAACCATGTGCGGATGCGCCGCGCCACGGGCGCGAGACGCTCGGCGATCCAGTCGTCCCGGTCACCCGGCCGGCCTTCCATCACCCAATCCTCTTCCAGCCGCATCCGCACCCCGGCGCGCCAGTAGAGAAACAGGCTGACATAGACCACGGTCAAAAGAACCAGCATAACCAACAACATACGCCCAAGACCAAGGATCATCCGCACCGCCCCGCAACCATCGCTTCCCCTCCGATATAGGCGATAAAGTCGGAAAATGGCAGGGCTTGCAGAGACGCCGCGCCCGGCGCAGTCTGGCGCCATGGATGACACGGCATTGATGCAGGCAATCGAGGCGCGCGAGACCGAACTGGTCGCGCTGACGCAAGGGTTGATCCGTATCCCCACCCTGAACCCGCCCGGCCTGAACTACCGCGAAATCTGTGAATTCCTGCGTGAACGCCTTGAGAAATCAGGCTTTTCCGTCGAGCTCATCCGCGCCCACGGCGCGCCCGCCGACAGCGACCGGCACCCGCGCTGGAACCTCGTCGCCCGGCGCGAGGGCGCGAGCTCGGGCGATTGCGTCCATTTCAACAGCCACCATGACGTGGTCGAAGCAGGCCACGGCTGGACCCGCGATCCTTTCGGCGGCGAACTCTCCGACGGCCGCATCTACGGGCGCGGGGCTTGCGACATGAAGGGCGGACTTGCCGCCAGCATCATCGCCGCCGAAGCCTTTGTCGCGACCCATCCCGATTTTTCGGGCGCGATCGAGATCAGCGCCACGGCGGACGAGGAATCAGGCGGTTACGGCGGCGTCGCCTATCTGGCCGAACAGGGGTATTTCGACCCCGCCCGCGTCCAGCACGTGATCATCCCCGAACCTTTGAACAAGGATCGCATCTGCCTTGGCCATCGCGGCGTCTGGTGGGCCGAGATCGAGACGCAAGGCCGGATCGCCCATGGGTCCATGCCCTTTCTGGGCGATTGCGCCGTCCGCCACATGGGCGCGGTCCTGGCCGAGATGGAGGAGACGCTTTTCCCCCTCCTTGCGGGCAAACGCACCGCCATGCCCGTCGTCCCCGAAGGCGCACGCCAATCCACGCTCAACATCAACGCGATCCACGGCGGCGAACCCGTGCAGGACGAAGATTATACCGGCCTGCCCGCGCCTTGCGTGCCCGACCGCTGCCGCATCACCATCGACCGGCGCTTCCTGATCGAGGAGGATATCGCCGAGGTGAAATCCGAGATCACCGCGATGATGGAGCGCATCCGCGCCCGCCGTCCCGGTTTCGCCTACGAGATCCGCGACCTGTTCGAGGTGCAGCCGACCATGACCGACCGCGACGCACCCGTGGTCACGACGGTCGCCGCCGCCATCGAGCGCGTCTTGCACCGTCAGGCGGATTTCGTCGTGTCGCCGGGCACTTACGACCAGAAACACATCGACCGAATCGGGCGGCTGAAGAATTGCATCGCCTATGGGCCGGGCATCCTCGACCTGGCGCATCAGCCCGATGAATGGGTGGGGGTGGCCGACATGATGGACAGCGCCAAGGTCATGGCACTGACGCTGGGCGAACTGCTGTTGCCGCTTTCCGCGCGCTGAGCGCTCAGTCGCGGATCAGAAGGCCCAGCCGATCGAGCGCCTGTTCGGCCCGGTCGCGGGCAACCGCATCGCCGCCCAGAAGATCGGCATTCAGCCGTTTGACCATGCGGCTCAGGGTCTTCTTTCCGGCATGGTGCTGGATGAACCCGGGCACGGCATCGGGCGCAAGGTCAAGGATATCATCGGAATTCGGCACGCTCATCTGTCCCCCGTGACATTGTCTTCCTCGCCTCACCCCGGCCTTACCGCGATTCGGGCGGCTCCGTTACCCTTTTGTGACGTTGCGACTGTAGGGCAGCGACGGGATCGGCTTGCGCATGCCACTTACAGATGCGACATCCACTTCAGATCGCGCTGCGCATAAGCTCGATCGGCAATGGTTTGGTAATTGGTATGACAGAACCGGTATTTGACCACCTTCTGCTTGGCGTAGGGGCGATGAAGGCGGGCACGACATGGCTCTATGACGTGCTGAACCGACACCCCGAAGTGCATTTCAGCCACGAAAAAGAAATCCACTTCTTCTACGCGCAAGCTTTGCGTCCCGGGTTGTTGTCGGACCGCGCACGGATGCGACGGGCAAAAGGCTATCTCGCCTTTGACCCGGAAATCTCGCATGCGCGGGTTCTTCAGCGTCGCGTGCGCTGGACGGCGAACTGGCTTGCGAACCCTATCGACGACGCGTGGTTCAACGGGCTTTTCCTGCACAAGGATTCCGCGCGCTGGATTGCTGACTTTTCGAACCTCAACGCGCTTCTACCCGCTGAAACATGGCGAGATATCCACGCAAGGACCCGCAAGTTACGGGTCATCTATACGCTGCGCGAACCCATCGACCGGCTTTGGAGCCATGTTCGCTTTCATCTCAAGATGCAGGGCAAGTCCCACCTTCTGGACGAATTTTCGGTGGACGAGCTGTTCACCCACATCAAGGACGGCGACTATCTCGAGCATACCGACTATGTCGCCGCGATCATGCGCATGCGCGAAGGTCTTCCCCAGGAATGTTTGCGCATCGACTTTTTCGACCGGGTCTCAAGCGACCCACGCGGCTTTGTTGCGGATATCGAATCCTTCCTTGAACTGACCCCGCAGGCGCTGCCGGACGATATCGTGTCTCGTGTCGTGAACCCGTCGCCGCCACGACCCTTGCCCGCGGGCCTTGCCGAACGGCTGGAGCCATTCGTTGAGGCTCAGCGCGAGGGGTTGAGGCGTTTGGGGCTGGTGCTGCCGGATCACTGGGGTTGATCCCAAGGATCAATTTTTTCACGAGATTTTTTCCCGCGCCGGGGTCATGATGACCATCGGGATACCATCAGGGAGAGACGATTCATGATCCACCATCTTCGCCGCGGCGTGGCGATCTCGGCGCTTTGGGCCGGGGCCGCGCTGGCGCAGCAGACCGATATCTCCATCGGCATGGTGCTGGAGCCGCCGAACCTCGATCCGACCGCGGGGGCTGCGGCCGCCATCGACGAGGTGGTCTATGCCAATGTCTTCGAAGGGCTGACGCGGTTCGGACCCGACGGGTCGGTCAACCCCGGCCTTGCCGAAAGCTGGACCGTGTCCGAGGATGGGACGACCTATACCTTCACCCTGCGGGCAGGCGTCACCTTCCATGACGGCAGCACCATGACGGCCGAGGATGTGGTCTTCAGCCTCGACCGCGCGCGGGCCGAGGGCTCGACCAACGCCCAGCCCGGCCTTTTCGCCAATATCGTCAGCGTGGAAGCGGCGGATGACCTGACCGTTGTCGTGACGCTCGACGGGCCGGACGGGGCCTTTCCCTTCGACATGGCATGGGGCGATGCGGTGATCGTCGCGCCCGAAAGCGCCGAGACCAACGCCACCAACCCGGTCGGCACCGGGCCGTTCCGCTTTGCCAACTGGGTGCAGGGCGACCGCGTCGAACTGGTGCGCAACGACGCCTATTGGGGCACGCCCGTGGCGCTGTCGGCGGCGACCTTCCGCTTCATCACCGATCCCAATGCCGCCTTTGCCGCGATGATGGCGGGCGATGTCGACGCCTTCCCGAATTTCCCCGCGACCGAGACGCTGGCACAATTCGAGGCCGATCCGCGCTTTACCGTCATCGTCGGCTCGACCGAGGGCGAAACGATCCTTGCCATGAACAATGGCGCGGCGCCGCTTGACGATATCCGAATCCGGCAGGCCATCGCCCATGCGATCAACCGGCAAGACATCATCGACGGAGCGATGTTCGGCTATGGCACCCCCATCGGCACGCATTTCGCGCCGCACAATCCCGATTACGTCGACCTGCTGGCGCTGTCGCCCCATGACCCGGACCGCGCCCGCGCGATCCTGGCCGAGGCGGCACCGGGTGGGCTGACGCTGCGCCTTGCCCTGCCGCCCCCGGCCTATGCGCGGCGCGGCGGAGAGATCATCGCCGCCCAGTTGCGCGAGGTCGGGATCGAGACCGAGATCACCAACATGGAATGGGCCGATTGGCTGGAACGCGTGTTCCGGGGCCGGGATTTCGACCTGACCATCGTCAGCCACACCGAACCGATGGATATCGGGATCTACGCGCGGCCCGATTACTATTTCCAGTATGCGCGGCCGGAATTCGTGGCGCTGAACGAGACGCTCGCGCGGACCACCGATCCGGGGCAGCGGTCGAGCCTGTTGTCGGAAATGCAGCAGATCATCGCCGAGGATCACGTCAACGGCTACCTGTTCCAGCTGGCCAAGACGGGCGTGGCCAATGCCAATATCGAGGGCCTGTGGGAAAATTCACCCACGCAGGCCAATGACCTGACCGGCGTCCGCTGGACGCAGTGACCCAACCGGCGCCGCCCCCAACCGGGCGGCGCCCCTTTTCCCCGGTCCCTGTCCCATGAGCCTTGTCCGCCCCGTCACACCGCAAGGTGCGCCCGAGATTTCGCGCCCCGATCCCGCGCGGCTGATCGACGGAGACCCCGAGCATCGCACATGGCTGACGGACGAGGCGCCGGGCCTGTGGTGCGGTGTCTGGCAATCCACGCCCGGCACATGGCGCGTGATCTATGACGAATGGGAATATTTCCGCCTGACCGAAGGCATCTCGGTCCTGACGCCCGAGGGCGGCGCGCCGATCCGGCTGGTGGCAGGCGATGCATGGGTGATCCGGCCCGGCTTTACCGGCACCTGGCATGTGGTCGAGACTACGACCAAGGATTTCGTGATCCGGCTTTGAGCCTTCAGGCCAGGACGATCCCGATCACGGCCGCGGCAAGGACAAAGGCCACCGCCGCCATGGCCATCAAGATGGCATAGCCCGCCGCCCGCAACTGGAGGTCTTCTTCGGTCTGGTCGATCTGGCCCCGCTGCATCGTCTGATCCTCGCATGCGCTGTTTCACCCGTAATGAAACGGCCGCATCTCGGGAAATGTTTGGTCCCCTGCGGATGGGACAAGAAAAAAACCCCGCGGAAGAACCGCGGGGTTTGGAGCCTTGCAGAAGATCTTGCCCCGGTTCCCGGGACAGGCCCGCGTCACTGGGCAGGGATGGCAAAGAACATCGTCTCGCCCGAATGATCATCGACCCCGTCATTGTCGGTCGAGACCCACATCGTGCCATCAGCGGCAATCGCCAGACCCTCGACCTTGTCCAGAACATAGCCCCCCGTCGCGGTCAGGTAGGGGATCAGGTCGACCACGGCTTCGGGGTCCAGCACGGCGGGGGTTTCCCCCAGTGCCACCATGGCGTCGAGCGACGCCAGGGGCACACGCGTGATCAGCTTGGTGACGGCTGCGCCCGCGATCTGGTTGTCCCGCTCGACGAAATAGACGTGATCGCCATGGGCCACGATTTCCGACAGGCCGACCCAACCCGTTGCGGGCTCGGTCAGGGGATAGTGGATCACCGACCATTCCTCGGTGTCCAGGTTGTAGCCCAGAACCTTGGCGTGGTTCGCCGGATCGTCGCGCCACGGGCGCTGGACAGCCATGTAGAGCATGTCACCCACCCGCGTGATGCCTTCGAAGCCGAAGCGGGTTTCGACCGACAGCAATTCGTTCGGCAGCGCGATCACGTCCTCGATCGCGCCATCGGCCCCGACGTGGTAGATCGCATGCGGGATGATGCGGTCGCTGCGCCCTTCGGAGGCGATCCAGAACCCGCCTTCGCCATCGAGCGCGATACCCTCCATATCCATCAGCTGGGCAGGCTGCCCCTCGCGCGTGATGCGGATCGCATCGACGATGCGGGCAGGCGTCTGGCTGACATCGATGTGAAAGATCGTGGGCTGCATGCCATAGAAGCTGTCCGAGACGGCGTAGATCGTGCCATCCTCGGCCATGACCTGACCCGAGATCGCGCCCCAGCCGATCAGGGCGTCACTGCCCGCGCTCGTCAGATGCGGATAGACGGCAGGCGCGCTCTGGTATTCGTAGATCATCACATGGGCCGGTGCCGCCCCATCCTCGCGCCCGTCGAATTCATTGGCGGTCGCAAGCAGATTGCGGCCCGGAATGGCGATAGCCCCTTCGGGCGAGATGCCCGAGGGCAAAAGCTGCGCCAGAACGGGGGCTGCCGGGTTCGACATGTCGTAGACCCCCACGACCGAGGATCGCTCGGCCAGAAGGAACATCATCGGCACGCCGCCAAAGGTCGCGAATTCCATCCCCTCGGGTTCCACGCCCTTGTTGCCGGAGCGTTCCTCCGGGTAATGGCCGATTTCGGCAACCGCGTATTCAAAGGCCATCCCGGCCTCGAATACCTCGGTGCCGTCGCGGTGAAAGACGGTGAAGCCACGGCTGCCGCCATCCATGTCCCCTTCGTTGGCGATGGCGACATGATCGGTGTCGATCCACTGCACCCCATCCGGTTCGCGCGGGATATCGACAAGACGACCGTCAAAGGTCAGCGCGCCCTCTTCTTCGGTATCGACAGTGTCGAGCGTCACGGTGCCTGCCGAGAAATGGCTCAACACCTCGCCGGCGGCCGAGACGACGACGATGTGATTGTTTTCCTGCATCGTCACGACGATCTCGCCATTGGCGTTCACATCGACGAATTCCGGCTCGGGGTCCTCGGGGGCGATATCGGCAAGGCCCGTCAGATCGACACGGATCTGCGCCGCGCAATCCATCGCGCCGTTTGCGTCCAAGGGCTGGATGACGAGGTAACCGGCGGGCATCTGCGGCACGCGGCCATCGCCCAGATCCTCGTCACGTTCGTTTTCGATGGCGACCGCGATGAAGCTGCCATCGGGGGCAACGGCGGTGCTGTCCGGCTGGCCACCCAGATCGCAGGACGCGAGCACGTCGCGGGTCCCTGCGTCGATCGCGTGCAGCACGCCCGAAGGGGCTGTGTAGCTTTCCGAGGTGTTCTCGGCCACGAACACGGTCTGGCCCAGCGCGGAAACGGCAGTAGGCTCGCCATTGGGCAGGGCAAAGGCACCTGCCGCGACGGGGTTGGCAGGATCGGTGATGTCGATGAAGCCGATCACGCCCGCCGGGCTGTCGGAATAGACCAGCATCATGCCATCGCCAGTGGCCGCGATGATCTCGGCCGAGGTTTCTTCGGCATCGGGCGTGTTCAGCGCAACGGGAAAGGACGCGATGCGGTTGAAATTCATCTCCTGCGCCAGCGCAGGGGTGGCGGCGAGCAGGGCCAGCGCGGATGTCAGCATCAGCGGACGGTAAGTCATCGACGATCTCCGATAGATGGGTCAGCGCGCCCGCCATGCCGCAAGGCGGTGACAGGCGCGTGACGGTTGCGTATCGGAATGATGACAGGGTGCGCGTCAGCCGTGGACGATGGCCCATCGGTCGAGCAGTTGCTGCTGCAGCCGTCGCGCACGACCGGAATAATCGCGCCCGCCGGGCGGATTTTCGCGTTCCTCCACGGACAGGGCAGCGCGCCGTTCGACATCCCCGCAAAAGATGGCAAAGGCGAGGTCACGGCCCGTGTTGGTCCGGACATACCCCGCAAGCGAGGAGACGAAGTTGAGGGTGCCGGTCTTGGCCACCACCTCGGCCGGGGGATTGGCGCGTCGGTTGCCCTGCGCGTCGAGCATCGGGATATCGCGCATCAGGCCGCGCAACAGGCCGTTCGGCCCCGCCGCGACAAGGGCCGCGACCATATCCTGCGCCCGCACCCGGCTTTGATCCCCCAGCCCGGAATGATCGACGAAATCGGCCTGCCGCGCCCCCAAGCGGTCCCGCATCCAATCCGACATGGCCGCAGCCGAAGCGCGCAGATCTGCGGGCCGCGTGCCACCTGCCTGCGTCGCCAGAAGGCCCACGACCTCGGCCGTCAGGTTGGTCGACCAGCGCATCATGCCGCGCAGGATATCTTCGAGCGGTTCGCTGACATGTTCGACAAGGATCGTGGCCGTGGGCGGCGGCGCATCGGCCAATTCCACGCTGCGGAATGTCAGGCCATTGGACCGCGCCAGCGTCTGGAAGACTTCGGCGACATAGGCACCGGGTCGCCGCACCGGCAGCCAGCGCGCCCCTTCGTTGCCCAATGCAGCGCGAGCGACGGTCCAGTGATCGCGGCCTTCGACCTGCGCATAGGTGTAGAGCGGCGCGGCCCGGTCCTCGATCCGCATCCGGGCGATCTGAACCGGCGGACGGATCGTTTCGGACCGCGCATCCATCGTGACGCGGTACTCGCCCGCCTGCCGGGCCCATTCGAAATGCACCCGATTGAAATTGAGGTTCAGCCCCGAGATCGCGGGGTTGTAGCCGACATGCTGGGGTTGGTCAGGATCGATCTGGAAGACCTGCGGCAGGGCGCCTTCGGCAAGGATAAGCCGCCCCCGCACCTCGTGCAGGCCCAAGCCCCGCAAGTCGGAGGCCATCGCGGCCAGCGTATCGGTGTCGAGCAGCGGATCGCCCGACCCGACCAGCCACAGATCGCCATCCAGCCGCCCATCGGCCAGCGTGCCGTCCGCCACGATCCTGGTGCGGAACCGGTATCCCGGCCCAAGCCGGTCGAGCGCATAGGCGCAGGTCACGGCCTTTGCGACAGAGGCGGGCGGCAGGGCGACGAGCGGGTTGACCACCTCGAGCATCCGGCCCGTCGCCGCATCGGCCACCGCATAGCCCACCCGACCGCCAAGCCGCGCCTGTTCGATCAGCGTGGCGCCGGAGGTGACGGCACGCCGGAAAAACCCTTCGGGCCGGATGACGGGACGGAGCGAGGTGCTGGGCGCGGCCCCGAATGCGGGCGCGGCTGCAAATCCTGCGACCCCGGTCAGAAAAGCGCGACGCGACGGCATGACCACTAACCAAAAGACTTAAATCTTTAACCAGTTAACCGTAGCGCGCCCAAGCTCTCAAGGGATTCGACGCAGGTCCGCTACCAATCCCCCCGCGCCCGGATCGCGGTCGAGGACAGATCGACCATCGGCAGGTTCACGAAACACCAGGCCGGCGGGCGGGCATGGGGCAAGAGCCGCGCCCCCATCGCAGGCAGGCGGGCGGCCTGATGAACCGTTGCGGCCTTGGCACTTCGGGCCGAAATGCCCTGTCCGGGGCGGGCCAGAACGCCAACGGGCACGTTGTCCATGATCCATTCCCAGCGCTGCCAGCGGTGGAATTGCGCAAGGTTGTCGGCCCCCATCAACCACACGAAGCGCACACCGGGATAAAGCGCCATCAGCCGTTCCAGCGTCTCGGCCGTGTAGCGGGTGCCGATCCGCGCCTCGATATCGGTGACGAGAATGCGCGGATGCGTCACCATCGCGCGCGCCGCCGCCATGCGCCGGTCCAGCGCGGCGGGGCCATTGCGTTTCAACGGGTTGCCCGGGCTGACCAGCCACCAGACACGATCAAGTCCGAACCGTTTGAGCGCCTCGCGGCTCACATGGACATGCCCTGCATGAGGCGGATCGAAAGACCCGCCGAAAAGACCGATGGTCTGGCCGGGACGCGCAAGGGGAAGATCGGATCGCAAGGGCAAGGGCTATGTTTTCCCGATATCTGGGCGCGTCTTGATGGGGCCGCATGGACCCCAAGTCAACGCCACGGCCCGCCCCCGATTGCTCATCCCGGCCCAAAGCCTTACATGGCAGTCCAACCTCGTATCACCAGGACGGAGCGGCACATGGCCTCGTATCAATATGTCTACCACATGGATGGCGTCTCCAAGACCTATCCGGGCGGCAAGAAATGCTTCGAGAACATCCGCCTGAACTTTCTGCCGGGCGTGAAGATCGGCGTCGTGGGCGTGAACGGCGCGGGCAAATCCACGCTCATGCGCATCATGGCGGGGATGGACAAGGATTTCACCGGCGAGGCCTGGGCGGCGCAGGGCGCGCGCGTCGGCTACCTTTCGCAGGAGCCGGAACTGGACGAGAGCCTGAACGTACGGGACAACGTCATGCTGGGCGTTGCGGCGAAAAAGGCCAAGCTCGACCGCTACAACGAGCTGGCGATGAACTACTCGGATGAAACCGCCGAGGAGATGGCCCAGCTCCAGGACGAGATCGACGCCGAGAACCTCTGGGATCTCGACAGCCAGATCGATGTCGCGATGGAGGCGCTGCGCTGCCCCGACGATGACGCGCAGGTCGCCACGCTGTCGGGCGGGGAACGCCGCCGGGTGGCGCTGTGCAAACTGCTGCTCGAAGCGCCCGACATGCTGCTGCTTGACGAACCGACCAACCACCTGGATGCCGAAACCATCGCATGGCTTCAGCAGCACCTGATCGAATACAAGGGCACGATCCTGATCGTGACCCATGACCGCTATTTCCTCGACGACATCACCGGCTGGATCCTCGAACTCGATCGCGGTCGCGGCATCCCCTACGAGGGCAATTATTCCAGCTGGCTGGAACAAAAGGCCAAGCGGCTGGAGCAAGAGGCCCGCGAGGACAAGTCGCGCCAGAAGACGCTGGAGCGCGAATTGCAGTGGATCCGCGCAGGCGCCAAGGCGCGGCAGGCCAAGCAAAAGGCCCGGATCAACGCCTACGAGGAATTGGCCGGCCAATCCGAGCGTGAGAAAATCTCCCGCGCGCAGATCGTCATTCCGAATGGTCCCCGCCTCGGCTCGCGGGTGATCGAGGTCAATGGCTTGAAAAAGGGCTACGGCGACAGGCTCTTGATCGAGAACCTGACCTTTTCCCTGCCGCCGGGCGGCATCGTGGGCGTGATCGGCCCGAACGGGGCGGGCAAATCCACGCTCTTCCGCATCCTGACGGGGCAGGAACAGCCCGACGAGGGGACGGTGGATTTCGGCGATACGGTGCAGCTGTCCTATGTCGACCAGTCGCGCGATGCGCTCGATGCGAACAAGACCGTGTGGGAGGAAATCTCTGGCGGGGCCGAGATCATCGAATTGGGCGATGCCTCGATGAATTCCCGTGCCTATTGCGGGGCCTTCAACTTCAAGGGCGGCGATCAGCAGAAAAAGGTCGGGCTCCTGTCGGGCGGGGAACGCAACCGCGTCCACATGGCCAAGCTGCTCAAGGCAGGCGGCAACGTGCTGTTGCTCGACGAACCGACCAACGATCTGGACGTGGAAACGCTGCGTGCGCTCGAAGATGCGCTCGAGGATTTCGCGGGATGTGCTGTCATCATCAGCCACGACCGCTTTTTCCTCGACCGGCTCTGCACCCATATCCTCGCCTTCGAGGGCGAGGGCCATGTCGAATGGTTCGAAGGCAATTTCGAGGATTACGAGGAAGACAAGAAGCGTCGCCTCGGCCCCGATGCGCTGGAACCCAAGCGGTTGAAGTACAAGAAGTTCACGCGCTGAAACGTAAACGCCGCGGATATGGAGTGGCGTGGGGGTGGTGCGCCTGAAGGCGCACCCTACCGTTGGGCACGGATGAGTTTGCGTAGGGTGCGCCTTCAGGCGCACCCAAGCCCCCCGCGCAAAGGCACCCACGCCCAAGACTTGCGCCGCGACCGGAAAGACCCCAGATGATTGACACGATCATCTAATGGACCAAGCCATGTCCCACCACATCACCTGCCTGTCCTGCGCGACCGTCAACCGCGTGCCCGCCGAACGGCTGTCGGCCCATCCCAAATGCGGCACCTGCGGCGCGAAACTGGTCGAGGCCAAGGTCCACGACATCGACACCGCGACCCTGCGCAAGGCGGAAACCAAGGACACACTGCCGTTGCTGGTGGATTTCTGGGCACCGTGGTGCGGCCCCTGCCGGGCGATGGCCCCCGAATTTTCCAAGGCGGCGCAGGCCCTGTCACCCCATGCGCGCTTCGCCAAGATCAACACGCAGGTCCATGGCGATGCATCCCAGCGCTACGGAATCCGCGGCATCCCGTTGCTGATCCTGTTCCGGAACGGGCAAGAGGTGGCGCGCCTGACCGGTGCGCGCCCCGCGGCGGAGATCGAAGCCTTCGTGCGCAGCCACACAAAAGCACGCGCCTGAGCGCACGGAACCGCGCCGAGGGCGCAGCGCCGGTTCAGAACCGGGCGTAATAGATCAGCGCGACAGGGATCGCCATCGAGGTCCAGAGGCAGAAGAAAAACGCCGCGCGCCCCATCTTGAGCCAGAGCTGGATGTCGGGGTCGTTCGCGAAGTCCGAACTGACCACTGCGGGCGTGGCGACGGCCACTTCGATGGATTCCATGCGGGACATGCCATTCCCTCCTTGATCGGCGCTCTATCCAGATAGTCCCAAGATAAGCGGTCGCGGGCGTGGGTCCAGCCCCGTGTGCCGCGTTTGACTGGATTGAGCGGATTTTCACTGTAAGCTGGGATCAGCTTGTCGTGATCCCTGCCTGCAAGGAGTGCCGCCATGACCAGATCGCTCTCGCGTATCGCCGCCGTTTTCATGGCGGCCATCGTCGCAATAGCGCCCATCCCGTCAACGGCGCAAAGCGCACAGGAAACCGCCTTCGTCATGGCGCTGATGGAATCCATGAACACGCTGTCGATCCGGTTCAACCGCGAGGTTTGCGGATATGTTCTGCGCCATGCGAACGGCGCCTATTCCTCGACCAAGGTCAGCTGGGGTGGGCCGGCATCCTGCGCCTCCCTGCCGGTGGAGGACGGATTCGTGGTCGCATCAAGCTGGCATACCCATGCCGCATGGGACCCGGCCTATGACGGAGAGGTCCCCTCGATCCAGGATGTCGAAGGCGACATGCGCATGGGCGTGAACGGTTGGGTCAGCACGCCGGGGGGCCGGTTGTGGTTCGTCGATGGCCGGACCGGCAGCATCCGGCAGATCTGCGGTCGCGGCTGTCTGCCGGTGGACGAGAATTTCGGTGCCGAGGATTTCGGGCCCGTGAGCGAAAGCTACACGCTCGATGGTCTGTATGCCCGCTTCGGGCGCGACCGCTAGGCCGATCTCTCCGCCACCTCCGCCCCGGCGCGACGCAATTCCCCAAGCATCAGGCGCTGACCCGGTGTCGGCATCCAGTCCCGGCGATACGTCAACCCGATGCTGCGACCGGGCCAGTCGATGCCGATGTCGAGCGTGGACAACAAGCCGTTGCGCAATTCGGCCCCCGCCTGCTGCCCGGAAATGCAGCCCAGCATGTCGCTCCGCCGCAGCAATTCGCGCATCAACAGGACCGAGCCGCACTCCACGATGCTGTCGGGCAGCGGCAGGCCCCGCGCCGCGAAAAGGGAGTCGAATTGGGTCCGCGCGGGTGTGCCCCTGCGCGGCACGGCCCAGGACTGCGTGACGAGCTGCGCGGGCGCGACCGTCCCCTGCCCTGCCAGCGGGTGGCCGGGTCGAACCAGAACGGCCAGCTGGTCGTTGAACAGCGGCTCCTGCACGACATCGGCGATGGGTTGCGGGTCGCGCAGCGCGCCGATGATCAGATCGATCTCGCCCCGGCGCAATCCGGCCAGCATCTCGTCATAGGGCCCATCAAGAACGGCGATGATCGTTTTCGGGCGACGGGCCCTGAAGCCAAGGATGGCTTCGGGCAGGATCACGGACCTTGCGAGCGGCAAGGCCCCGATGACGATGCGCCCGACCTCGCGCCCGTCATGGTCGGCCAGTTCCGCCTCGCCCTGATCGAATTCGGCGAAAGCCAGACGGGCGGCCTGCGCCAGATCGCGACAGGGCCGCGTCGCGACGACGCCAAAGGCGCTCCGGTCGAACAGCGGTCGCCCGGCCTCGCGCTCGATCTGGGTGATGGCCCGGTGGACGGTGGGTTGCGCCAGCCCCAGCGCGCGGGCCGCCAGCGTGAAATTCTGCGTCTCGACCATGGCGATCAGCGCCTGCAATTGCGCCGATGTGGCGGTCAGCACCAGACGCGGGGCCACCTGCGCCAGCGCACCATCCAGCCTTTCCATCCCCCGCCGCAGCCGGGACTGCACCAGCAGACCGCGATCGGTCAGGAAAAATCCCTTGCGCCTGCGGTCGAACAAGGCACCGCCTGCCGCCGCCTCCAGCCGGGACAGGGCCTGCGTGACAGCCGGTTGCGACACGCCGCAGCGTGCGGCCGCAGCCGTGGGCGTGCCCAGATCGGCGACCGCAAGGAAAACCCGGAAATGCCGCAGATTGCGGGGTTTCATAAGGCCGACAGGGCGCGGTCGATCCGGGCGATCAGGTCAGGTTCGCCCGCCTCGACCCCGCGCCGCGACAGTGCCGCCTGCCATTCGGCCGTGGCGCGGCTCATCCCGTCGGACAGGCCCAGCGCCGCCACCGTCGCCGCCACCTCGCGCATCTCGGCGGCGCGGCGGGTGCCGTGCACCAGCATCCGTTCGAGGTTATAGGCCCCCCGCCCGCGCCAATCGACGCCGGGGTCGGATGCTTCGAGCGAGGCGATGACCGCCTCCTCCACCCCCGCGCGGCGGGCGGCAAGGAAACATTCCGCCGTCAGCGCCTCCATCCCCTTGATCATGACGGAGCGGATCATCTTGATGCTCGACGCAGCCCCCACCGCATCGCCGACGGGCTTGGGGCGCATCCCCAAGGATTCGAGCAGGGCCACGCCCTCGGCCGCATGGGGACCGGCAACAAGCAGCGGCACGAGATGGCGTTTGGGATGGACCGGGGCCATGACCGCCACATCGACATAACGCCCGCCCGCGCCGTCGATGATGCCGGCCGCCTGTCGCTTGGTATCGGGCGCGCAGGAATTGCAGTCGAACCAGATGCAGCCCGGTGGCACATGCGGGGCCGCGGCCCGCGCCGCTTCAAGCGCCTGATCGGCGGTCACGACGCTGAACACCGCCGTGACCCCGTCCAACGTGCCCGCCAGCGTGCCTGCGTCATGGACCCGGTGCGCGGCGTAGCGCGCCCGCATCCCGGCAGCCGTCAAAGGATCCTCGGTCTTGAGGTCGAAGGCCGCGACATGCGCGGGCCGCCCATCCGCCCAGCCATCGAGGAAGGCTGTCGCCGCCTCTCCAAAGCCTACGAAGGCCAGTCTTTCGGGTTTGTGTTCTGTCGGCATGTCCATCCCTCACCATGACCGGTCACAGCATGGAAACTCTACAGGGATAGCCCGCCGCCGCAATTCCATTATAGCAAATACTTATGCTGCGGGACGGGCTTTCGAATTGCCCCGGACCGGTCGCGCATGAGAGCAACACGCAAGCGTCCCATTATCCGAAGGCCCTGCCATGACCACCAAGAAGACCGCCCTCGTCCTGTCGGCCCATGCCGCCGATTTCGTCTGGCGCTGCGGGGGGGCCATCGCGCTTCATGCCCGGCTCGGCTACGAGGTGACCGTCGCCTGCATGTCCTTTGGTGAACGCGGCGAAAGCGCGAAGCTCTGGAAAGAGGGCAAATCGCTCGAGGAGGTCAAGGCGATCCGCCGCGCCGAGGCAGAGGCCGCGGCACGGGTTCTGGGGGTCCATCGTCTGGAATGCTTCGACCTGGGCGATTACCCCCTGCACCTGTCGCAGGACGACAAGATGCGGCTCGTCGACCTGATCCGGGCGGTGCAGCCGACCTTCATGATGAGCCATTCGCAATACGACCCCTACAATACCGACCACATGTACATGACGCAGGTGGCGCTCGAATGCCGGATGATCGCGCAGGCCTGGGGCCACAACCCCGGCGAAAAGGTTCTTGGCGCGCCGCAGCTGTACCTCTTCGAACCGCACCAGACCGAGCAGATGGGATGGAAGCCCGACACGTTCCTCGACATCACCCCCGTCTGGGACCAGAAACGCGCCGCGATGGAAGAGATGAACGGGCAGGTCCATCTGTGGGAGTATTACACCCGCGTGGCCGAGCAGCGCGCCAACCATTTCAAGCGCAATTCCGGGGGACAGGCCGGGGGACGCGATTGCCGCTATGCCGAAGGGTTCCAGTCGATCTTTCCCCGCACGGTCGACGTGCTCTGAGCCGGGCAGGCAGCCTCCGACACGAGACATGACAGCGAAAGGAACGGGTAGATGGGCGGTGTGGTGATCCGGAACGTGGACAGGGCCGATGCATCGGTCATCGCCGGGCTTGGCATGGCCGGGGTCGCGACCGTGCACGAGGCGCAGGGACGGCGCGGCTGTCTTGCGCCCCACCTGCGCCCGATCTGGACCGGGGCCAGCATCGCAGGATCGGCCGTCACCATCAGCGCGCCGCCCGGCGACAACTGGATGCTGCATGTGGCCATCGAACAGGTCCAGCCGGGCGATATCCTCGTTCTGGCCCCGACCTCGCCCTGCACCGACGGCTATTTCGGCGATCTTCTGGCGACATCGGCGATGGCGCGCGGCTGTGTGGGGCTGGTGATCGACGCGGGCGTGCGCGACATCCGCGATCTTGGCGACATGGGCTTTCCCGTCTGGGCCAAGGCGATCAGCGCACAGGGCACGGTCAAGGAAACGCTGGGATCGGTCAACGTGCCCATCGTCTGCGGCGGCCAATCGATCGAGGCTGGCGACGTGATCGTCGCGGATGATGACGGGGTCGTTGTCGTGCGGCGGGCCGAGGCCGAGACGGTGCTGGCCGCCGCCCGGACCCGCCTTGCCGCCGAAAAGGCCAAGCGCGCCCGACTTGCTGCAGGCGAACTGGGCCTCGACATGTACGAGATGCGCGAAAAGCTGGCGCAAAAGGGCCTGCGCTATGTCTGAGGCGGACGGCATCCCCTGTCTCTGGATGCGGGGCGGCACGTCCAAAGGGGCCTATTTCCTGTCGCACGATCTGCCCGCCGACACGGGTCTGCGCGACGATCTCTTGCTGCGGATCATGGGCTCGCCAGATGCGCGGCAGATCGACGGGATCGGGGGCGGCGACCCCCTGACCTCCAAGGTGGCGATCCTGTCGCCGCCGTCACGGCCCGATGCGGATGTGGATTACCTGTTCTTGCAGGTTTTCGTCGACCAGGCGCTGGTCTCGGACGCGCAGGGATGCGGCAACATCCTTGCCGGTGTGGGCCCGGCAGCCATCGAACGCGGGCTGGTTCCGGCACGGATGGGCGAAACGCCTGTGCGCATCCACATGCGCAATACCGGCGAGATCGCGCTGGCCCGCATCGCCACACCGGGCGGGCGGGTAAGCTATGATGGCCGGGCGGCGATCGACGGCGTTCCCGGACGCCATGCCGCCGTGCCGCTGATGTTCACCGGGCTTGCCGGGTCGATGACCGGGGGGGCGATGCTGCCCACGGGTCAGGCCGTCGACCGGATCGAAGGGGTGGATTGCACGCTCATCGACATGGGCATGCCCATCGTCGTGATGGACGCGGCCGATCTGGGCCTGAGCGGACAGGAAAGCCGCGAGGCGCTCGACGCCGATACGGCGCTCAAGGCACGGATCGAGGCGATCCGGCTTGTCGCGGGACCAATGATGGGGCTGGGCGACGTGGCGGGAAAATCGGTGCCCAAGATGACGCTTGTCTCGGGCACCGGCGCGGGTGGCACGATCTGCACCCGCAGCTTCATCCCGCATCGCTGCCACGCCTCCATCGGGGTGTTTGCCGCTGTCAGCGTGGCGGCGGCCTGTCTCCTGCCAAAGGGGCCGGCGGCGCGGCTGGCGATGCTTCCCCCGGATGATCTTTTCCGCATCGAACACCCGACCGGCATGGCCGAGGTGATGCTGGACCGCGACGCGGAGGGCGGCATCAGGGCGGCAGGCAGCCTGCGCACGGCGCGCAAGCTGATGGACGGTCTGGTCTTTCCTGCCCCGGCCCGCGCCTGAAAGGATCAGCCCCGCACCTCGGGGTTGATCATGTTGATCGGCGCGCCCTCCGCATAGGCGTTGATCTGGGCGTAGATGTCGGCGAATTGCAGGTCCAGTTCATCCTCGGTGACATAGCCGATATGGGGTGTGGCGATCACGCGGGGGTGCAGCACCAGCGGATCGACCGGGGGCGTCATCGGCTCGCGGTCAAAGACATCGAGCGCAAGGCACCCGGGCCGCCCCGCCTCCAGGGCGGCCTCGAGCGCGCCCTTTTCCACCAGCCCCGAGCGCGAGGTGTTCACGAAACTTGCCGTCGGTTTCATCGCCAGCAGATCATCGCGCGTGATGATCCCCTTGGTCTCGGGTTTCAGCCGCACATGGACCGACACGAAATCGCTGTCGGCGAAAAACGCGGTCCGGCTGGCCGCCACGGGCTCGCCATCCGCCATCGCCCGTTCCCGCCCCCTGTCGGAGGCCCACCAGACCACCTCCATACCGAATGCCTGCGCATAGGCCGCGACCTGCTTCGCGATCCGCCCATAGCCATAGAGCCCAAGCCGCCGCCCGCGCAGGGTTTGGCCGGGCGCCAGTTGCCACTGCCCCGCCTGCAGGGCCGCCATCTGTTGCGGGATCTGCCGCGCCGCAGACAGGATCAGCGCAAAGGTCAGTTCCGCCGCCGCAACCGATGGTGCATCGGCATGCATGTTGGAACAAAGCAGGACGCCATTGGCGGTGCAGGCGGGCACATCGACATGCGGATAGACACTGCGCTGGCTGATAAGGCGCAGGTTCGGCAGGCGCTCCAGCAAGGGGGCCGTGATCGCCGTGCGTTCGCGGAACAGTACCAGCGCCTCGGCCGGTTGCAGGCGCTCGGCCAGCAGCGCCACATCATCGGTATGGTCGTTCCAGACCGTCACCTCATGCCCGTCGAGCAGGCGGAAACTGGGCAAGGTCCGCAGCGTGTCGAACCAATCGTCAAGGATATGAACCTTCATCTCGGTCTGCCTCGTCACGGATTTTGGGCCGCAAGCTCGGGATGGGCGCGGCGGATCACGGGGGAAAACACGCGGTCGGAAATCGGCACGTCCCAAACAGCCGCACCACCCGTGCGGGCAAAGCCCGCGATCAGCTCGGGCAAAGCCGCCAGATCGGTGATCGTCTCGCCCCCGATGCCGAAGCCCCGCGCGATGGCGGCAAGATCCGTGGGACCGAAAACTGCACCGTCATCGGCCAAACCCTCGGCCCTGAGCTTGTGGATCTCGGACCCATAGGCACGGTCGTTCAGAACGATGATCAGGATGTTCATCCCGTGCCGCCGGATCGTCTCCAGCTCCTGCACATGCATCAACAGGCTGCCGTCCCCATCGAACAGGACAACCGTGTCACCGGGCCGCGCGGCGGCAACCCCCATGGCAAAGGAGGTGCCGTTGCCGATGGCCCCGAATTCCCGGATCGTCAGGAACCGGTCAAAGGGCCGCGACGGCATATGGGCCACGTAATAGGAACAATGGCCCGAGGAATTCACCATCTGCCAATCGCCCGGCAGATGCGCCTCCAGTGCGGCCACCACGTCGCGCGGATCATGCAGGCCGGGCTCGGGCGCGAAAGCGCTGCCATCGGCGGGGGTGGTGGCGATCCGCTGCGCCAACTCGGGCGTGCAAAGCGCGACAGGCCGCGCGGCGACCGCTGCCGCCAGCGCCTCTGCCCCCAGCCGCGCATCCGCGCGCAGATGCGCATGGGCGGCAAGCCGACCCTGCGACACCGCCTGCGGATCGGTATCGATCTGCAAAACCCGCGCCTTGGGCCAAAGCTTGCCCGCATCGGCATTGTGCGAGGCAAGCGAACAGCCCACGGCGATCACCAGATCAGCCTCTGCCAGAACGGCGCGCGCGACATCGGAGGAAAAGCCCCCCGCCACGCCAAGGCAATGGGGATGGCCTGCAAAAAGCCCCCGCGCTGGCAGACTGGTGGCCAGCGGCGCATCGAGCCTTTCGGCCAGCGCGCGGCAGGCCGCCGCCGCCCCGGCCTCGGCCGCGCCAAGACCCGCCATCACCACGATGCGCCCCGCCCCCGCGACCAGATCGGCGGCACGCGCCACATCCGCAGGATTGGGGGGGATCGGCCCGACCTCGGGCAGGATCGCGGTCGAGGGTGCGGGCAAAGCGGCGGGACCAGTCCACGCCCCATGCTGCAGATCGAAGGGGACACCCAGAACCACGGGCTTGCGCGTCATCCGCGCCTCGAGGAAGGCATCGCGGATCGCCACGGGCAACCGATCGGGCCAATGCAGCGCATGGTAGCTGGCCCCTGTCGCGGTGACGAAAGGGGCCTGATCGATCGCCTGGTTGTACCAGCCTTTCGAAATCGGTGCCTCACCGGCCAGAACGACCATCGGAATGCGCGCCCGCACGGCGGCAGGCAAAGCCGTCATCAGCTGTGTCACCCCCGGCCCGCAGGTCACGGTCGCCAGACCCACCTCGCCCGATTTGCGGGCATAGGCCATGGCGGCGGCCACAGCGCAGTGTTCATGGCGAACATAGACCATCCGCGTCCCTGCCTCGGACAGGCGGGTGGCGAAATTCATGTTCGCATCGCCCAGAAGCGCGAAACAGGTGCCCGTGCCTTCCTGCGCCACGGCCCGCGCCATCATGTCGAAGACATGCAGCCCCGATGCCCCCATCGGATCAGCCCTCCAAGAGTTGCGCGGGCACCATGACCTCACCCCGCGCGATCAGCCGCGCGGTGCGCACCACGCCCGCGGAATGGAATTCGAACGCGTCACCGTCGCGGGTGAAGGTCACCAGAACCTCCATCTCGCCCATCGGATGTTCGATGCGGATCATCTCGGGCGAGCCTGCGACCGGCGCGGCCACGCCCTCTGCGACCGTTCCAGGCGCAATCGCGCAGGCAGCCAGACATTGGGACCCGGTGACCGCCAGCGACGGGTGCGTTTCCCAGGGCATGAAATAGCGCGCGGTCAGATGCGCCCCTTCGGCGCGGGGCGGCGCGATCAGGCCGATCTTGGGCACGACCGATTTCGTCACATCGCCCAGACCCATCAGTTTCCCGGCCTCGAGCCGCACAGCCTCCATCCGGGCGAACAGGTCCTTGTCGGCGTCCAGTTCGGCCTGCGTCTCGTAGCCCGTCAGCCCGAAATCGGCGGCGCGCGCGATCATCATCGGCATGGCCACATCGACACAGGACACCGCGATCCCGCCGATCACGTCGGTCCGCTGCCCGGTCGGGAACATAACCCCGGTCCGCGACCCCACGACATCAAGGAAATTGAGCGCCACGGGTGCCGCTGTGCCCGGCACGCCCGCGATCTCGACCTCGCCCGCATAGGTCACACGCCCGCCCGGTGTCTGCACCACGGCCTCGACCAGCGCGCCGGTGTTGACGGCACGGATGCGCACCGGCGTTTCGCCGTCCTGCGCGGGCACCAACCCCATCTCGATGGCGGCGGGGCCCACGCCCACCAGCATGTTGCCGCAGGTCGGCGCGAAATCGACCAGCCGCTCCGTCACCGAAACCTGCGCGAAGAAATAATCGACATCGACATCGGCCTCTTCCGAGCGCGACAGCATCACGACCTTGGTCGTGACCGCATTGCCGCCGCCGATCCCGTCGATGTTGAGCGGATGACCAGCCCCCACGACGGCCATCAGCACCTCGGCCAGTTGGTCAAGATCGGCAGGCAGGTCGCTGCGCCGGAAATAGGGTCCGCGCGAGGTGCCGCCGCGCAGGAAAAGATAGGGGATCGCCGCCTGTGTCATCTGTCAGCCCGTGTTTTCAAACCCAGAATGGAAGGAACCGGGCCTTTGGCCCGGCAAAGGCGGGGGCGTTGCGCCGCCCCCGCTTTCTTCTCCGCCCATGGCTCATCTCAGGGGCCAGGGCAGATTGGTGAATTCCTGCAGCAGCCCCGGCGGGAAATCGCGGCCGAGCGTGCTGGCAAGAAAGATGATGAAGCCGACACCCGCCGCCGCCAGAAGCGCCGCCTTGGCCCAGGACAATCCCGCCCGCAGCCGGAAGAAGCCGACAAAGAAGATCGAGAGCGCGATCACCAGCCCGAAGAGCCCGGTCAGCACCAAAAGCCCCAGGAACCACGACAGGGTCCACCACAGGCCTTGCGGTGCCTCGGCATCGGCCCCACCGGATTCGAGATCGATGAATACGTCATCCGTCTCGGGGCGGCGCATCATGCGCACGATCAGCGCCAGACAGGCGGCGAGCGTCACCAGACCCACGCTCAGCGGGAACACCTTGTCGCCGAAGCGGGTGATCGTGGCCGCATCCCCGATGGAGATCACGACATAAGCGGTGATCGCCAACAGGAACACGAAGGGCGCGCGCTTGGTCCCGGTATGGGTGTCGATGTTCTCGCGGATGTTCTTGGACTGGCGGATGCCGATGACGATGGACAGGACCGTCAGAACCAGCAGCGTCACGGTGATGGGGGTGACGATGTAATCGAGCCCCGCCTCGAACCCGCGCCGGAACCGGGCGGAGGCGATCTGCGTCGCCATGTTCACGAATTGCTCGGCCTGCGCCGACAGAACGAACCCGATCAGGAAGGCAGGGCGCGAGAAATCGAACCGGCGCAGCAAGATGCCGATGAGGCCGATCCCCACCAGGGCCACCAGATCCCCCAGCGACTGCCGCGACTGGAAGGCCGCGAAGGCGATCATCATGAACAGGAAGGGCGCCAGAAGCGTGAAGCGGATCGTGGTCAGCTTGGCGATCTGCCCCGACAAGAGCACGCAAAGCCCCGCACCGATCACGTTGGCCAGAGCCAGAGACCAGACGATCGTATAGGTGATGTCCAGATCCTGCCGGATCATCGACGGCCCCGGCGACAGGCCGAGCAGCGCCAGACCGCCGAGGAACACCGCCATAGACCCCGACCCCGGGATGCCGAAGATCAAGGTAGGCACCAGCCCGCCGCCTTCCTTGGCGTTGTTCGAGCTTTCGGGCGCGATGACGCCGCGAATGTCGCCCTGGCCGAACCGGTCGCGATCCTTGGTCGATTGCACGGCATAGCCATAGGCGATCCAGTCCACGACCGATCCGCCAAGACCGGGGATCACGCCCACGACGACACCGATGGCCGCGCATTTGGTCGACAGCCACTTATTGCGCCACCAATCGCGCAACCCGTCCAGCCAACCGCGCCCCAGCGTGCCCGAATTCGAGATCGGCTTGTCCTGCCGCAACAGCGACACGACCTCGGGAATGGCGTAGATGCCCAGACCCACGATCACCAGCTGGAACCCGTCCACGAGATAGGGGATGTCATAGGTCGACATCCTGAGCGATCCGCCCGCAGGGGCCGAACCGATGGTGCCCAGCAATAGCCCGAGACCACAGGCGATGATGCCCTTCATCGGCACCCGCCCGGCAAGGATGGCTACCATCGACATGCCGAGGACCGTGATCATCAGCATCTCGGGCAAGCCGAAGGCAAGGATCAGGGGGCGCGCGACGAAAATGATGCAGGTCAGGATCAGCGCGCCGAAAAGCCCGCCGTAAAGCGAAGAGACAAAGGCCGCTGCCAGCGCCCGGCCCGCCTCGCCCTTGCGGGCCAGCGGAAAACCGTCCAGCACGGTCGCCTGGCTTGCCGATGATCCGGGGATCCCCAAGAGCACCGAGGAAAACGTATCCGATGTCGGGATGACCGCGATCAGACCGACCATCAGCGCCAGACCCGCGACCGGGTCCATCCCGAACATGAAGGGCAGAACCAGCGACAGGCCCGCGATCCCGCCCAGACCCGGCAAGACGCCGATGGACAGACCCAACAGCACACCTGCGCACAGGAACATGAGTTGTGTCGGGTGAAATACGAGGGCCAATGCCTCGCCCAACGCCGGCAAGGCGATCGTCATGATGTCCATGGTCTGTTCCTCCGGGAAACTCTGGCGCGATCCCCCGCGCGAGCCACTCGCGCGGGGGGTTGGAAAGCGCCGGTTACTGGAGCGTCACGCCGTAATCGTCACGCAGCCAGTTCAGCACGAATTCCCGTGCCTCGTCCGAGACGGTGATCGCCGCCTCATGCGCGACCACGGCCGCGTCGCCGATCATCTGGGGATAGACACCCAGTTCCGCCGCCGAGATCTCGGCGAAATCGGGACGGGCAAGGATCGCGGCCATCGCGTCCTGGTACATCGCGACCACTTCGGGCGAGGCCGAACCGGGCAGGTAGACCAGCTTCTGCGCCGCAAAGCCCGACACGAAGAAGGCACGCCATGCATCCCAGGCCACGCCTTCGGTCTCGCAGCCCGCCGTCGCCTCGCACACCTCGGCAAAGGTCGGGATGTCGGGGAAGGTCGGATCGCGCACGATATCGCCCGCGTCATCCAGAACGCCCCAGCTCATCACCGGAACGGCCAGGCCCTGATCGACCAGCGGCTGGACGCTCGCGATATAGGCAGACGAGGTCTGGTAATCGATGTTGGCTTCGCCGCGCTCGAACATCAGGCGGCCATCGCCCCGACCCTCGATCCCGAAGACCGGCTCGACCTGGAGGCCAAGCATCTGGAAGGCCAGCAGCGGCACGAGGTCGAGCGTCGTCGCACCCTGGCTGCCGAAGATGAAGAATTCGTCCTGCAGATCATCCAGGTCGCCATCGAAGCGCGCGCCCAGATCGGCGGGAAGATAGACGACACCGCCGGTGCCCGAGGCCAGAACCGGCTGCCAATCGCGGTATTCGTAGCGCACGCGCGGATCGCGCAGCAGGTAGGGGAACTGGGTCGAGCCCGAGGTGCCGAAGATCAGCGTGCCGTCATCGGTGGTCTGTTCCTGGAACCAGTTGGCGCCCGCCGTCGATCCCGCACCGGGGCGATAGCCCACGACGACCGTGGGATTGCCGGCCAGCGCTTCGTTCAGCAGGGGCGCAAAGAAGTTGGCCCAACGCGCCGAACCGCCCGATTCCGAGAAGGGGATGACGAATTCGACGGTCTCGCCCGCGAGGTCCGCCTGCGCAGCAGTCGGCAGGCCGGCAGTCAGCGCCAGCGCCGAAACGGCGCAAAGCGACAGGGCCACGCGGCGCGTGGTGGAAAATTGGCTCATGATATCCTCCCAAAGATACCGCGGGCTCCTCCCCACGGCAGATCAAGCAGGGCCTGTTTCGCCCTTGCCGCGCATTGTGTGACCTGCGAACCTTGCGTCAAGCTGTCGTGTCACGAGAAAAAGGTCTGGGGGGAGGAACCGCGGCGTGCGGATCGTTCTGGTCGAGGATAACGACGGACTGGCCAAGGGGATTGCCTACCGGCTTGAAGACCTTGGCCATGGCGTCGACGTGCTGTCGGACGGGGATGCCGCCGATGCCTTCTTGCGCCGCGAAACCTCGGACCTCCTGATCCTCGACATCAACCTGCCGGGCACGGATGGGCTGACCATCTTGCGCAACCTGCGCGCGCGCGGCGATGAACGCCCGGTGCTCATGCTGACCGCCCGCACCGAAACCGAACACCGCGTGCGGGGTCTGGACGCCGGTGCCGATGATTACCTCGTCAAACCCTTCGAGATGGAAGAACTGGAGGCGCGTGTCCGCGCCCTGACCCGGCGCAGCCCCAGACCGCTGCGGCGTCTCGTGGCGCTGGGGGCGGTCAGTCTTGATTGCGACGCGCGGCAGGTCTCGGTCGAGGGCCAGCCCATCGACATGCCCCGCCGCGAGGTCAGCCTGATCGAACGGCTCCTGACCGCGCAGGGGCGCGCCGTATCGAAACAGGACCTGCTCGACCATATCTACGGCACCGGTGCCGATGTCGAAGAAGCCGCGATCGAGGTTCACATCTCGCGGCTGCGCAAACGGCTGCGTCCGCATGGCCTGTCGATCAAGGTGCAACGCGGAATCGGCTACAGCCTGGCCGAAACGACGGCGGGGGCGCCATGAACGCCTCGACCTCGCTCCGTCTTCGGCTGACGGCGATCATCCTCGGCCCGCTTCTGGCCATCGCCCTGGCCGTCGGGTTCTGGCAGGTCCATGACGCCCGCGAAAAGGCCGCCGATATCTTCGACCGAAGCCTTCTGACCGTGGCCTTGGCGGTCGCCGGCGATGTGGCGCGCTCGAACGGCAATGCCGTCTCGCTCGAAACGCGCGATCTCTTGTCGGACACGTCGGGCGGGCTGGTGTTCTATCATGTCTTCGCCCCGAACGGCTATTACGTCACGGGCTATGCCACCCCGCCCGTCCGGCAAACACCCGAAGAACGGTCCGAAGACCCCTATTCCTACTACAATTCCACCTATCACGGTCAGGCCGTCCGGGCCTTGCGCCTGCGCGACGTGACAACGGTGGACGGCATCACCGGCGTTTTCACCGTCACCGTCTGGCAGCACACCGAAGTGCGCGATGCCCTGATGCGCGACCTCGCGCGCCGCGCCTTCACCGTCATGGCCATCCTGATTGGAACGGTCGCCTTCGTGGTCTGGTTCGGGGTGCGGATCGGGCTTTTGCCGCTGACCGACCTGGAAGATGCGATCTCGCGCAGGTCCTCCGACGATCTGTCCTCGATCCGCCGCCCCGTCCCGCCCGAAATCCGGGGCCTCGTGCTGCGGCTCAACACCTTGTTCGGACAGCTTCAAACCACCATGGCGCGGCAGGCGGAATTCGTCTCGAATGCCGCCCATCAATTGCGCAATCCCATCGCGGGCGTTCTCGCCATGGCCGAGGCGGTCCGCTCCGCCCCGACCGAACAGGCGGCGCGGGCGCGGGCGGATGAATTGATGGCCTCGGCCCTGCATATCCGCGATCTCGCCAACAAGCTCCTGACGCTGGAACGCGCCACGGTGGTGGCAGGTCACAGCGAAAGCCTCGAACTGGGCGAATTGGTCGAAGATGTGGCCGACCGCTTCCGCCTGCCTGCGCGCACCCGTGGCGTGACGCTGGCCCTCACCCTCCCCGAGGAGGAGGTGATTGCGCTCGCCGACCGGGTCATGCTGTCCGAGGCGCTGGTGAACCTTCTGGACAATGCGCTGCTGCACGGCGGGCCGGCGATGAAGCGGATCGCGGTGACCCTCTCGGTCAGTGGGGGACAGGCCCGGATCACTGTCGCCGACGACGGGCGCGGGGTTGCGCCCGGCGATATCGCCACCGTGCTGTCGCGCTTTGGTCAGGCGGGGCCGTCGCAGGGCAGCGGTCTTGGCCTTTCGATCGCCGAGGCCGTGGCCCAGAACCATGGCGGCACCATAGACCTTGGCCGCGGGCCGGAGGGCGGGCTTCAGGTCACGCTCACCCTGCCCCTCGCCGCGCGCGCGCCGCTTGTCCGTCAGGCCGCCGAATAACTGCCCTTTCGTCAGCCATGCCCGTCGCGGTCCGACACGCGAAACAGCCGCGCCGCCAAGGGCGCCCCGCTGATCACGATCAGGATCCGGGTCAGGTGGTGCACGATCACAAAGCCCAGATCGGCCCCCGCCACGATGGCCAGAACCGTCATCTCCGCCTGCCCGCCGGGGGCAAAGGCCAAGAACCCCTCCACCGGTCGCGCCAATTCGAAGAACACCACGATTTCCGTGAACAGCGCGGCCAGACCCGCAAGGATCAGCACGAACACGATGCCCGCCGCCACGTCGCGGCGCAATTCGTGCAAGGTCACGCCGACATAGCCCACCCCGATACCGATCCCGATCAGGTATTGCGCCGCCAGGATCGCCTCGGCCGGGGGGCGGAAATGGATGATGTCGGTCAGGCTCAAGCCCGCCGTCACGATCATCGGCCCCAGGATCGAGGCTCCGAACAACCCGATCCGCTCGCCGCCCTTCCAGCCCACCAGCGCCGCCACGACCATGATCCCCAACTCGGTCAGGGGAATGTCGCCCACGGGCTGTCCGATGGGATTGTCCAGCGACTGACCGAAACCGAATGTCAGGATCAGGGGGGCAAGCGTGATGATGACCAGAACCCGGGTCGCATGGATCAGGCTCAGCGCGCGCACATCCGCCCCTGCCTCCTGCCCGAAGATCACCATGTCCTGCAAACCGCCCGGCATCGCGGCATACCACGATGTCGGCCAGTCGAAGCCATAGACCTTGCGAAAGAACGGCACCCCGATCGCGGCAATCGCGATGATGTAGACGGGGATCAGCGCGACCGACAACGCCATCTGCGGCAGCTGCGCCACCAGCGCGGGGGTGACCGAGGCACCGACCGCCACGCCCAGGATCGTGCGCGCCGCGACCGAAACCTGCCCCATGCCCCGCAACCGCACCCCCGCCAGCGCAGCGATCAGACAGGCGGTCATCGGCCCGAACAGGAACGGCAGCGGCAGCCCCAACAGCCAGAAGACAGCCACACCCGCCGTCGCCAGGGCCAGCGTCAAAATGCGGTCGCGGGCAGCAGGCGTGAGGGGCAAGGGCATGGCGATCTCCGTATTGCATCCTCTTGTATCCAACTGTATGCAACTTGCAACCGAAAGGAGGGCCCTTGGCCGAAAAACCCGACAGCAAGGCGCAAGGACGCCCCGAAACCGGACAGGGGCGCGATGCCTATGAACGCCTGATCGCCGAGATCCGGTCCGGCGCGCTGCGCCCCGGCGACCGTTTGACCGAGACCGAACTGGCCGACCGTCTGGGCATCTCCCGCACGCCCGTGCGCGAGGCGATCCGCCTGCTCGAGGCCGATGGCCTGGTCGAACACCAGCCGCGTGCGGGCGCGCGCATCCGTCGGCTCGACCTTGCCGAAGTGACCGAGCTCTACGAGATGCGCGCTGTCCTCGAAGGCACCGCCGCCCGGTTCGCCGCGCGCGCCGCCTATGACAGCGAACTGGCCGAATTGCAGGCGATCAACGCCGAAATGGCGGCGGCCTCGGGCAATCCCGAACGGCTCTACCATGCGAACCGCCAGTTTCACGGCATCTTGCTCAATGCCGCGCGCAACCGCTTTCTCTGGCGCTCGGTCGAGGCGGTGCAGAAAACGCTCCTGATCCTTGGCCGCTCCACCATGGAAGAGGCCGACCGCGCGCAGGCCGCCGTCGCCGAACATGCCGCCATTCTCGATGCGCTCCGCGCCCATGACGGTGACGCGGCCGAGGCCGCGATGCGCCGCCACATCGAAGGGGCGCATCGCGCCCGCCTCAAGCAATTGCGCGATCTCGCGACAACCGAAGGGGAAAGCCCATGACACGGGTAGATGCCATCACCTGGGACGTGGTCGTGGTCGGCGGCGGCAATGCCGCGCTCTGTGCCGCGATCGAAGCTGCGGAAACCGGCGCGCGCGTCGTGATGCTCGAGGCCGCGCCGAAACCCTATCGCGGCGGCAATTCGCGCCACACGCGCAATTTCCGCTGCATGCATCGCGGCCCCCTGTCGGTCCTGACCGGCAGCTACGAAGAAGAGGAATATTTCGACGACCTTATCCGCGTCACCAAGGGCAAGACCGACGAGTATCTGGCCCGGATGACGATCCGCGACAGCGAAACCTGCCTGCCGTGGATGGAACGGCACGGCGTCGCCTTCCAGCCCTCGCTCTCGGGCACCCTGTCGCTCTCGCGCACCAACGCCTTTTTCCTCGGCGGCGGCAAGGCGCTGGTGAACGCCTATTACAACACGGCCGAGGATCTGGGCGTCACCGTCCTTTACGAGGCCGAGGTGCGCCATGTCACCGTGGCCGAGGGCCGGTTCCAGGGGCTCGATGCCCGCATCGGCGGCAAGGATCTGCGCATCGAAGGCCGCGCGCTCGTTCTGGCCTCGGGCGGGTTCCAGGCCGATATCGACTGGCTCGCCGATGCCTGGGGCCCTGCGGCGCGCAACTTCCTGATCCGGGGCACGCCCTACAACCGGGGCGTCGTGCTGCGCGACATGCTCGACCAGGGCGCCGACAGCGTGGGCGACCCCACCCAATGCCATGCCGTGGCCATCGACGGGCGCTCGCCCAAATACGACGGCGGCATCGTCACGCGGCTTGACTGCGTGCCCTTCTCGGTCGTGGTGAACCAGAACGGTGATCGCTTCTACGACGAGGGCGAAGATGTCTGGCCCAAGCGCTACGCGATCTGGGGCCGTCTGGTCGCGGCCCAGCCCGAACAGGTGGCCTATTCCATCATCGACGCGAAATCGCTGAACCTGTTCATGCCCTCGGTCTTCCCCCCCGAAACCGCCGACACGATCGAGGGGCTGGCCCAGAAACTCGGCCTACCGGGCAACAAGCTGCGCGAAACCATCGACGCTTTCAACGCCGCCTGCCGCAGCGGCGATTTCCATCCGACCGAGCTTGACGGCCTTGCGACCGAGGGGCTCACCCCGCCCAAGACCAACTGGGCGCGGCCCATCACCGAACCGCCCTTCTACGGCTATTCGCTGCGCCCCGGCGTGACCTTCACCTACCTGGGGCTCAAGGTGGATCGCACGGCACGGGTTTCGGCCCATGGCGCACGGCTTCACAACATCTGGGCCGCAGGCGAGATCATGGCCGGTTCGATCCTCGGCGAGGGGTATCTGGCCGGCTTCGGAATGACCATCGGAACCGTTTTCGGACGCATCGCAGGCCAGGAGGCCGCAGCCCATGTCGCTTGACATCACCCCCACCCTCACCGCCACCGAGGAAGCCCGTCGCCAGGTCGAGATCTGCAACGCCTGCCGCTATTGCGAGGGCTATTGCGCGGTCTTCCCGGCGGCCTTTGCCGAACGCAGCTTTTCGGATGGCGACATCACCCAGCTTGCCAGCCTCTGCCACAATTGCCGGGGCTGCTATTACGCCTGCCAATATACCGAGCCGCATGAATTCGCCCTGAACCTGCCCGCAGCCCTGGCCGAGGTGCGGGTGGAAAGCTGGGCGCGCTTTGCCTGGCCCGGCGCTTTCGCACGGCTGTTCCAGACCCATGGCGTGGCATTGGCCGCGGCCCTCGTCCTTGGCACCGCGCTCATTTTCGCCGCGATCCGCCTGCTCGGCACCGGCGCGGGCGACGGCTTCTATGCCTATCTCTCGCATTCGGCGATGGTCGCGATCTTTGCCCCCGCCTTCCTCTTTCCGCTTCTGGCGCTGGCCATGGGCGTCCGCCGCTACTGGCACGAGGTCGGCGGCACGGCCGTCACACTTGCCGATCTGCGCGCAGCCCTCATCGATGCGGGGCGGATGCGCAACCTGTCGGGCGGCGCGGCCGAAGGTTGCAACTACGAAAAGGGCGACCGCTATTCGGTGGCGCGCAAACATGCCCATCATGCCGTGGTCTGGGGCTTTCTTCTGTGCTTTGCCTCCACCTCTTCGGGCACGATCCTGCACTATGTCCTCGACATGCCCGCCCCCTATCCGTTCTTCAGCCTGCCCAAGCTTCTGGGCGTGCCGGGGGGCATCTTGCTGACGCTCGGGGCTGCGGGACTTGCGATGCTCAAGCTGCGCGCCGATCCCGCGCTTGGGGCGGTTGCGGCATGGGGTGGCGAAATGGCCTTCGTCATCTTGCTGGGCCTGACGGGTCTGACCGGCCTTGCGCTTTATGCCGCGACGGGCACGGGCCTTGTCGCGCCGCTACTGGCGCTGCACCTGGGCACGGTTCTCGCCTTCTTCGTGACGCTCCCCTATTCGAAAATGGCCCATGCCACCTATCGCCTCGCCGCCCTGACCCGCGATGCGCAACTCAAGCGGCGGGCAGGCTAGGCGCGGACCCCATGCAACCGCGCTTCCGGGACCTGTCGCCGGATGCTAGGCAAGACGCGGGCGCCCCCCGAATCCGGGTCGCCTGAACCGGGGGGAGAGACGGGAATGAAGCAAACCTGGCGCTGGTTCGGGCCCAAGGACCCGGTCACGGTCGATGACATGCTTCAGGCCGGCGTGCAGGGTGTCGTCTCCGCCCTCCACCACGTGCCGACCGGCCAGCTCTGGACGCCCGAGGACATCGCCACCCGCCAGCGCCAGATCGCCACCATGGCCGATGGCACCCCATCCGGCCTTGGCTGGGACGTGGTCGAAAGCCTGCCCGTCTCCGAGGCGATCAAGACCCAGACCGGCGATTGGCGCGCGCATCTGGCCACGTGGAAGGACAGCATGGTCAACCTCTCCCGCGCAGGGATCGAGGTGATCTGCTACAATTTCATGCCCGTCCTCGACTGGACCCGGACCGATCTGGCCCACCGCCTGCCCACGGGCGCGACCTGCATGCGCTTCGACCTGATCGATTTCGCGGCCTTCGACATCCATATCCTGAACCGGGCGGGCGCAGCCGAGGATTACCCCGCCGACCTCGTGGCCGAGGCAAAGGCGCGCTTCGCCGCCATGCCCGACACCCGCCGCGCGGAACTGGCCAAAAACGTCGTCTTCGGCCTGCCCGGTGCCGCCGAGAATTTCACCCTTCAGGATGTGCGCGACCATCTCGACCGCTACCAAGGCATCACGCCCGACCGCCTGCGCGCCCATCTGGTCGATTTCCTGTCCGAGGTCGCGCCCCTTGCCCAGGACCTTGGCCTTCGGCTCTGCTGCCACCCCGACGATCCGCCCTTCGCGCTTCTGGGCCTGCCCCGCGTCATGTCGACCGAGGCCGATTACACCACGATCCTGCAAGCCGTGGACCTGCCAGCCAATGGCATTACGCTGTGCACCGGCAGCCTTGGCGCGCGGCCCGACAACGACCTGCCCGGCATGATGCGGCGGCTGGGCGACCGCGTGCATTTCCTGCACCTGCGCAACGTGGCGATGGACCAGCCCACGATCCCCGCTTCCTTCCACGAGGTCATGCACCTTGAGGGTGGCACCGACATGGTCGCCATGATCGCCGCCATTCTTGCAGAAGAACGCCGCCGCAAGGCCGCGGGCCGCACCGACCCCAGCATCCCGATGCGCCCCGATCACGGGCTCGACATCCTCGACGATCTGAAACGCAAGGGACAGCCGGGCTATCCCGCCATCGGGCGGCTGCGGGGGCTGGCGGAATTGCGGGGCATCATGACCGCGCTCGACCATCCCGCCGTGGTCGCGGGCTGATGTCCCGGCTGACGGCAAAGGCCCCTCTGCCGCCTGCCATCGCACCGGGGTATGACCCCGAGGATCATGGAACCGGCATCGTGCACCTGGGCCTTGGAGCCTTTCACAAGGCGCATCAGGCCGCCTATACCGACCACGCGCTCGCCGCATCGGGCGGGGATTGGCGGATCATCGGCGTCTCGCTCCGCTCCCCGGATCCCGCGCGCCAGCTCATGCCGCAGGACGGGCGCTACACCCTGATCGAACGCGACGCGGGCGGCAGTCGGGCGCGCGTCATCGGGTCCATCGCCCGCGCGCTCTGTGCGGCGGATGATCCGGGCGCGGCCCTTGCCGCCCTGACGGGTCCCGCCTGTCGCATCGTCACCCTGACCGTGACCGAAAAGGCCTATGGCCTCGACCGCGCGGGCGGCGGCCTTGACCCGGACCATCCGGCGGTCCGTGCCGATCTGGCCAATCCCGAGCGCCCCGTGGGCGTGCTGGGCCTTTTGACGCGCGCCCTCGTCCTCCGCATCGATGCGGGCCTGCCGCCCTTCACGACGCTGTGTTGCGACAACCTGCCCCGGAACGGCGCGCTCCTGCGCGGGGCGGTTCTCGATTTCGCCCGCCGCGCCTATCCGGCGCATGCCGACCGCATCGCGGCCAACGCCGCTTTCCCCGCCACCATGGTCGACCGCATCACCCCCGCGCCGACCGACGCGACACGGGCCGAGGCTTCCCGCCTCATCGGCCACGACGACCATGCCGCAACCGAAACCGAAGCCTTCCACCAATGGGTGATCGAGGATGATTTCTCCCTTGGCCGCCCTGATTGGGACCTTGCGGGCGCGCTCTTCGTCACCGATGTCGCCCCCTACGAGACGATGAAACTGCGCATGCTGAACGGCAGCCATTCCATGCTGGCCTATGCCGGATTCCATGCGGGCCTGCCGCTGGTGCGCGACGTGATGGCCCATGCGGGTCTTGCCGCCCTCGTGCGCCGCCACATGGCCGCCGCCGCCGCCACCCTGCCCGCACTGCCCGGCATCGACCTGTCGGCCTATGCGACCGAGCTGCAGGACCGTTTCGCCAATCCCGCCATCGCGCATGAAACCTTCCAGATCGCGATGGACGGCACCCAGAAACTGCCGCAACGCATCTTTGCCCCCGCGCTGGAAACCCTGCGCGCGGGCGGTGATCTGCGGCCCTTTGCCTTTGCCACCGCCGCATGGATGCGTCACGCCACGGGCGCGCATCACGATTGCACCCCCTATGCCGTGCGCGACCCACGCGCGGACGAGATCGCGACCGCCCTCGCAACCACGACCACGGCGGACGGGATCGCCCGCGCGCTGTCCACCCTGCCCGGCTTCATGCCCGATGCCTTGCGCGATGCGCCGCACTGGCAGGTGATGATCACCGAGCGCCTGCACATCATGCTGACCCAAGGCATGGCCAAAGCCATCGCGACGGAGGCCGCAGGATGACCCGCATCCTCTCCATCGGCGAATGCATGGTCGAACTTGCCCCGACCGACACAACCGGCCTCTGGCGGCAGGGCATCGCGGGCGATACGCTCAACACCGCGTGGTATGCCCGCGCCAGCCTGCCACCCGACTGGAGCGTCGATTACGCCACACGGCTCGGCCGCGACCGGTTTTCCGACGATATCGCGGATTTCCTGACCGCGAACGGCATCGGCACCCGCCACATCACCCGCGACGACACCCGCCAGCCGGGGCTTTACGCGATCAGCCTCGACGCCAATGGCGAACGCAGCTTCACCTATTGGCGCGGCCAATCCGCCGCGCGGGCCCTCGCCGATGATCCCGCCCCGCTGGCCCGGGCGCTCGATGGCGCAACCCTCGCCTTCACCTCCGGCATCACCTTGGCGATCCTGCCCCCGGCAGGGCGCGAAACCCTGCTGCAGAGCCTGGCCGAGGCGCGCAGCCGTGGCACCCGCATCGCCTTTGACCCCAACATCCGCCCAAGACTTTGGGAGGATCTTGAGACCGCCCGCCACTGGATCACCCGCGCGGCCGGCATCGCCGACATCGTCCTGCCCAGCTTCGATGACGAGGCCGCGACCTTTGGCGACCCTTCGCCCGAGGCGACCCGGACCCGCTACCGCCACGCAGGCGCGACCGAGATCGTGGTCAAGAATGCAGGCCGCCCCATCCTTTGGGCCGATGCCAGCGCCGAGGGGCATGTCACCGACCTGCCCACAGCCATCCCCGTCGACACCACCGGCGCGGGCGACAGTTTCAACGGGGCCTATCTGGCCGCCCGCCTTCTGGGCCAGGACATCCCCGGGTCCATCACCGCCGCTCATGCCATGGCACTGCGCGTCATCGCCCATCGCGGCGCCCTGATCCCGACCGATACGGTAAGCCCCCCATGCCACGATTGAACCCCGACCGCCTGTTCCCGCCCGAACCGCAGCTGCGCGCACTGGCCCGTGCGATCTTCGACAGTGCGGCGGATGCCCCGATCCTCTCGCCCCATGGCCACACCGACCCCCGCTGGTTCGCCGAGGATGCGGCCTTTCCCGATCCCACCCAGCTGTTCGTGATCCCCGATCACTACGTCTTCCGGATGCTCCACAGCCAGGGCGTCCCGCTGGAAAGCCTCGGGATCGCGCCGCAGGATGGCGGTCCGGCCGAAACCGACCTGCGCAAGATTTGGCAGACATTTGCCGATCACTATCACCTGTTTCGCGGCACGCCCTCGCGGCTTTGGCTCGACCATGCCTTCGCCACCGTCTTCGGCATCGAGGAGGATTTCGGCCCCGCCACCGCCATGGCCTTCTACGACCGCATCGCCGAGGCGCTGACCACCCCGGCCTTCCGCCCCCGCGCGCTCTACAAACGCTTCGATATCGAAGCGCTGGCCACGACCGAAGGCGCGCTCGACGATCTGCGCTGGCACAAGATGATCCGCGACAGCGGCTGGGACGGGCGGGTCATCACCACCTACCGCCCCGATGCCGTCACCGACCCCGACACACCCGATTTCCGCAAGAACGTCGAAAGCTTCTGCGCCATGGCCGGAACCGATGCCGGCAGTTTCGCCAGGTATCTCGACGCCCACCGCGCCCGCCGCGCGTATTTCCGCGACATCGGCGGCGCGACCGCCACCGATCACGGCCATCCCACCGCCACCACGCGCAACCTGTCCCCCGCCGCGACCGAGGCGCTTTATCAAAAGGTCCTTTCAGGCCGCGCCGATGCCGCCGAACGCGAGGATTTTCGCGGCCAGATGCTGACGGAAATGGCGAAACTCAGCCTCGAGGACGGGATGGTCATGCAGATCCATCCCGGCTCCTTCCGCAACCATTCCACCGCGATCTTCGACCGTTTCGGACGGGACAAGGGCTTCGACATCCCCACCCGCACCGATTACGTGCGCGACCTGCGCCCGCTTCTGGATGCAATCGGCCATGAGCGCGACCTGCGGATCATCCTCTTTACCCTCGACGAAACCGCCTACGCCCGCGAACTTGCGCCGCTGGCGGGCGTCTATCCCTGCCTGCGGCTTGGCCCCGCCTGGTGGTTTCACGACAGTTTCGAAGGCATGTGGCGCTACCGCCAGATGACGACCGAAACGGCGGGTTTCTACAACACCACCGGTTTCAACGACGACACCCGTGCCTATCTCTCGATCCCGGCCCGCCACGACGTGGCCCGCCGCGTCGATGCTGCCTATCTCGCCACGCTGGTGGGCACCGGTCGCCTGTCGGAAACCGATGCCTTTGATCTTATGCAAGATCTGACGCATCGCCTCGCCAGACAGGCCTACCGGCTTTGACGCCCTGCCTCATTCCGCGAGGTAGGCAAGACGCAGACCACCCCAATGCCGCCCCCGAACGCGGATCGGGGCCGATACGTCCTTCATCATCTTGAACTCGCCACCGCCCATGTCGCGGCGATAGGCCTGCAACAGGAAGGGCCGCTCGCTCTGGCCCGCGCGCAATCCCACCCGGTCGTTGAAGATGCGCCGGTTGCGCGCGTATTTCGCTTTCCAGCCCGGATCGCCCGGCTTTTGCGGCTGGCTGAACTTGAGGTTATGGGTCGCGATATAGCCGTTCCGGTCGGTCGCCGCGCAAAACACCACGCGCCCCGACAAGGCCAGCATCGGTTCCTGCACCAATGGCAGCACCTGGTCGGTGAAACGGGCAAAGCGCGTCAGATGCTGTTGCGGATCGGATCCCGCGACCGGCGCATAGGCTTCGTCGAACAGATCGGTCAGGCTGATCTGCCCCGCCTCGATCGCGCGCTCGAACAGGCCCGTGACCATCGCCGCCGCCTTCTGCACCGCCTCCACATAGGGGGTGTCCACCGTCTCGATCCCCAGCCGTGCCGAAATCCCCGTGATCGTCTCGGACGCATCGGTGATGTCCATCAGCTTCTCCGACGCAAAGCCAAGGCTCGCCGTCGACCGTTCCACCGTATCGGACAAGGCTTCGACCCGATCGCGGGTCTGGTCCAGCGATGCGCCGATCCGGGTCGAGGCCGCGACGATATTCTCCTGCGCGCGGCGCACCGACCCGAAAATCTCGGGCAGATCATGGATGTCGCCCTCGACCTCGCTGGTGACCGACTTGATCTGTGCCGCGACACCGGCGGCCTGCGTCACCTGCTCGATCACCCAGGTCAGCTCGCCCGACAGGCGGCCCACCGTGGTCTCGATCTCCTGCGTCGCTTCGCTGGTCTGGGTGGACAGTTTCTTGACCTCGCCCGCGACCACGGCAAACCCGCGCCCCGCGGCACCGGCCCGCGCCGCCTCCACCGCCGCGTTCAGGGACAACAGGTTCGTCTGCCGCGCGATGCTGTCGACATGCCGCGACACCCGCGACACGCCCCGCAAGGTTTCGGTGACCGTCTCCAGCCGGTCGTTGATCTCGGCGACGATCTGGGTCAGCACCGTGACCTGCGCCACCATGTCCGACAGATGCGCACTGGTGACGGCGATCTTTTCCTCCGCCCCATGCGACCGGTCCAGGGCCGAAGAGGCGGCGGTATGAACCTCGGCACCGCTGCTCGCCATGGCCCCCACCTGCGCGCGGATATGCCGGAACCCGTCGCGCTGGTGGCGGGACAATTCGGACACATCCTGCACATCCCCGGCAGCCGCCGCGATGGAAACCGCAAGATCACCGATCCGCCGCGCGATCTCGGCCACTGCGGCACTATGGTCCTCGGTCGCGACCGCAAGCGCGTTTGCTTTGATCGGGGCAGGAGACTGGTCAAACATGGCATGTCCTGAACTGTGGAATTGCAGCCTTGAACGACGCAGCACCGGCCAGCTTTAGTTGCCAAGGCCACAGACCCACAGCTTTCTGCGCCCGGCACAACCCATGCGGGCATGGTTCCATAAATATGAACAGACTGCTCAATATATGAATTTTTAAAGATCAAATTCACCCGCTAGGTCACGGGTCATCCCCAGCGTTGGACATGACCCATGACCCCGATCCTCTCGCTCAGCTTCCTTGCCCCGGCCCTGCTACTGGCCACGGCCTGCCTTGCGCTCCGCCACCCCGGCAAACGCCCGGGACAGCTGCCGCGCCTTGCCGAACTGGCGGCGCTCGCGGCCCTCGCGCTGACGGCATCGGCGCTTGGGGTCCATGTCGTGCAGGGCGGCGGCGCGGGGCCTCTGGGACTGCGCGTCGATGCCATCAGCCTGACGCTCGCCCTGCTCGTCTCCTTCATCGGCTGGGTCGTGATGCGCTACAGCCGCAGCTATCTGGACGGCGAAGAGAACGAGGGCCTGTTCCACGGCCTGATGCTGGCCACGCTCGCCGCCGTTCTGGTCTTCGTGCAGGCGGGCAATCTTGTGCTCTTGGCCGGTGCTGCCATCGCCATCGGCCTCGGCCTGCGCCGGCTCCTGCTCTTCTATCCCGACCGGCCCGAGGCGCGGCGCGCAGCGGCGAAATTCACCCTCGTCTGGCACGGCGGCGATGTGGCGCTGGCTCTGGCCGCGATCCTGATGCTCGCCACCCATGGCACCGCCGACATCGCCGCGATCACCACAACCCTGTCCGACGCAGGCCCCGGGATCGCAGGCCATGCCGCCGCAGCCCTCCTGATCCTCGCCGCGATCCTCAAGACCGCCGCCTTCCCCCTCCACGGCTGGCTGACCGAGGTGATGGAGGCGCCCACCCCCGTCTCGGCCTTCCTTCATGCGGGCATCATCAATGCGGGCGGCGTCCTCTTGATCACCGCAGCGCCGCTTGTGCAGCAAAGCGCGGGGGGCCTTGCGCTCCTTGTCATGCTCGGCGGCTTCACGGCGCTCTTCGGGGCAGCCGTCATGCTGACCCAAAGCGCGGTCAAGACCTCGCTCGCCTGGTCCACCGTGTCGCAGATGGGCTTCATGCTGCTGCAATGCGGCCTGGGGCTCTGGGCGCTGGCGCTTCTGCACATCGTCGCCCATTCGCTCTACAAGGCGCATGCCTTCCTGTCCTCGGGCGGGGCGGTGGCCGCTGTCGCCGCGATCCGCAAACCGGGGCCGGTGGCCGTGCCGAACCTTGCCGCCGTCCTGCGCGCCTTCGGCCTTGCGCTTGTCCTCTATGCCGTGATGGCCCTGGGCTTTTCCGCGATCCTCGGCCCCAAGACACCGCAGGCGCTGGCGCTTGGCGCGATCCTGATCTTCGGCGTCGCCTATCTCGTGGCCCAGGGTCTGGCCGATGCCGCCCCGGCCCAACTGACCCGGCGCACAGGCCTCGCCGCGCTGGCCACGGCTTTCGCGTATTTCGCCTTTCAGGCCATGGCGGCCCATCTCTGGGGGCCGCTTCTGCCCGCAGCGCCCCTGCCCGGCCCGCTCGAATGGGCGCTGATCGTGCTCGCGGTCCTGTCCTTCGGCACGGTCGCCATCGCGCAGGCGCTGTTCCCGCTCTGGGCCCATCACCCCGCCACCGCAGGGCTGCGCGTGCATCTGGCCAACGGCCTCTATCTCAACGCGCTTCTGGACCGCGCCATCGGCGGCTTCCGCATCTCCCGTTCCCATTGATCCGCAGGATATCGCCATGTTCATGAAACACGCAAAGATCGCCCCCGCCCGGATCTCGGAAATCCTCACCGCGGCCGAGGCGGCGGGCCGCGCCATCCCGCCGGCCTTCCCCCTCGATGCCACCGTCGCGGTCAACCCGTTCCTCGGCCAGACGGGCGAGGATCTGGCCAAAGCCTCCGCCCGGCTGATGCGGGTGGCGGGCACCCGCGCCACCCCGGCCCTGACCGATTACGCCACGCGGATCGCCGAGGGGCGGTTGACGCAGACCGACATCACCGCCGCCTGGGAAGCCGCCGCCCCCGCGACCCGCCCCGCCTCCCCCGAGGTGCTGATCGCCATGGCCAAGGCCGCGACCGATACAGGCCCCGTCACGCCGCTCCCCGGCATTGCCGATCTGGCCGCCAGGGCGACCGGCATCGACTGGCCCTCGATCATCGAGAAATCCATGGGCCTCTGGGCAGCAGGCCATTTCGACCAGGGACAGGCGCTCTGGTCCGCAGGCCCCAAGGACAGTGCCTTTGCCGCCTGGCGCGCCTGGGCCAGCCATGACCTCACGCCCGAGATCGCGGGCCTGAGCGGCTTTTGCGCCCATGCCGCCGCCGCCCCCGACACGACCGAACGAGCCATCCTGCGCGCGGCCGAGGCTTTGGGCCTCTGCGCCGCCTCTGCCGAGACCGTCTTTCACCGGCTCTACATGGATCTGGGCGGCTGGGCGCAACATGCCCGCTGGCTCCTGTGGCAGGCCGAATTGTCGGGCACGACCGACACGACACTGGCCGACCTGCTCGCCATCCGCCTCATCTGGGACGAGGCGCTTCTGGCCCATATCCCCACGATCGCCCCGGACTGGGCCGCGACGCGCGACGCCCACCGCGCCCCCGTGGAACCCGATGCCGAAACCGCCGCGCTGGCGATCTTGCAAGAGGCCGCGGAACGCGCCCACCAGCGCAGCCTGATCGCCACGCTCGACGGCTCCGGCCCCGCAGCCGACACGCGCCCGCATCTGCAAGCGGCCTTCTGCATCGATGTCCGGTCCGAGGTGTTCCGCCGCGCGCTCGAAAGCGTCGATCCCGGCATCGCGACCGTGGGTTTCGCCGGGTTCTTCGGCCTGCCGCTCTCGCATCTGGCGCAAGGCTCCGACGTGGCGGCGGCGCATCTGCCCGTGCTGCTGACACCCTCGCTCACCACGACCAGCCAGGCCGATCCCGCCACCGAACAGGACATCCGCATCCGTGCCCGCACCCGCCGCGCCTGGGGCCGGTTCCGGCAGGCGGCCGTCTCCTCCTTCGCCTTCGTCGAGGCGGCGGGCCCCCTCTATGCCGGCAAGCTCCTGCGCGATGCGCTGGGGCTCGGCCACCACGCCACGCCCCCCCAACCCTGCCCGCAGGTCATCGGCGGCCTGTCGCCCGAGGCCAAGGCCGACACCGCCGCCGCCGTCCTCAAGGCCATGAGCCTGCGCGACGGCCATGGCCGCTTCGTCCTGCTGCTCGGCCACGGCGGACAGGTCACCAACAACCCCCACGAAAGCGCCTATCACTGCGGCGCTTGCGGCGGGCAGACGGGCGAGGTGTCGGCACGGCTTCTGGCGACGCTCCTGAACGATCCCGAAACCCGCGCGGGCCTGCCCGCACGCGGCATCACCCTGCCCGACGATACCCTGTTCATCGCGGGGCTTCATGACACGACGACGGACAAGATCACGCTCCATGACGTGGCGACCGACACCCCCGAGATTGCGCGCCTGCGCCGCTGGCTCGATGCGGCGGGTCGGATCGCCCGGGCCGAACGCGCCGCGACCCTGCCCGGTGCCACGCCCGATACCATCGCGGCCCGCGCGCTCAACTGGGCCGAAACGCGGCCCGAATGGGGGCTTGCGGGTTGCGCCGCCTTCATCGCTTCCCCCCGCGCCAGCACCGCCGGCAAGCGGCTCGATGGTCGCGCCTTCCTGCACAGCTACACCTGGCAAGACGACGACGGCTTCGCCACGCTCGAGCTGATCCTGACCGCACCTGTCGTGGTCGCAAGCTGGATCAGCCTGCAATATTACGGCTCCTCCGTCGCCCCCGATGTCTTTGGCGGCGGCAACAAGCTGATCCACAACGTCACCGGCGGCATCGGCGTGACCGAGGGCAATGGCGGCCGCCTGCGCCCCGGCCTGCCCCGGCAAGCGGTCCATGACGGCGCGCGGCTGATGCATGACCCCCTGCGCCTCTCGGTGCTGATCGAGGCCCCGGCCGAGGCGATCACCGACATCCTCGCCCGCCACGACAGCCTCCGCGCGCTCTTCGACAAGGGCTGGCTGCATCTCTTGCGGATGCACGATGGCCGCGTGACCGAACGCTATCGCCCCGGCCTCGCATGGGAACCCGTCCCGAGCGCTTGACGCGCGAAGGCGCAGCTTGCCGCCCCCGATCCATGGCCATATGCTCGCCGCGCAGGCCCCGCCCCCGGGGCCCGCGCCCGATTGACCGGAAGGTGCCATGCCCCAGACGCTTCAGTATGGCCTGATCGCGCCCGACGATCCCGCACTGGCCGGGCTGATCGACCGCCACGCCGCCGAAAGCGCGCGCCATTACCCGGCGGACAGCAACCACCACCTCGACGGTCCGGCACTCGCCGCGCAGGGCGCGATCCTCTTCGCCGCGCGCCTTGGCGGCCCCGATGGCCCGGTCCGCGCCATGGGTGGCTATGCGCCCCTGTCCGCGACCGAGGCCGAGATCAAATCGATGCATGTCGAAACCGCCCTGCGCGGCCAGGGGGCGGGGGCACGCATCCTCACGCTGATCCTCGATCACGCCAAGGCATCGGGCTTTGCCCGTCTCTGGCTCGAAACCGGCAGCCTGCCCGCCTCCGCCCCCGCGCGGCGGCTCTACGCCCGGGCAGGCTTCACCCCCTGCCCGCCTTTCGGCACCTACCGCCCCGACCCGATGAGCGTCTTCATGACCCGCACGCTTTGAGCGTGGACCGAACCCCACAGCTGCGCTATGCAACCCCCGCGTGGCCCCTTAGCTCAACAGGATAGAGCAGCTGACTTCTAATCAGCAGGTTGAGGGTTCGAGTCCTTCAGGGGTCGCCATAAAATCAATAGGTTACGTGACGTATTTTGCCCGCCTCGGCTCTCGGGGTTTCAAGTGGGTTACAAAACCGAGAAATGCCCAAGCCGGATGACTCGTTCAACGCGGTATTATCAAACGATCCGTATGAAGCACCCCCACCCCACTTCACCTACGGCAAGCGCCACGTCGACCCCACCCGGGGGGTAGGGGCCCAAATCCGTCAAGGTACCCTCTGTCTACAGTAATACTATCCTGCGCGAACGGGTAGTGCTCTGTGCTGTTCTGGGAACTGGTCTCGGATGCCGCGTCGCCGTCCTCTCTGATTAACGGCACCCAAAACCCTGTGCTGCCCTCGGGCGATGCCTCGGTAAGCCGCAGAATATTCCGTCTTTTGGCGTCTTTACCGCGCCTAGCTTTAAGGTGATCTGGGTTCCTCTGCTGTCCCGATCAGCGTGCAGATGGAACTTCGAGCCCTCAACTCGGCCGCATGGGCGCAGGTTTGTGAGACCGCACTCATTGATCGGAACGTCAGGGGGGCAGCCATGCCCATTGTCGCAGAAGTCGATCTGCAATGCCGCGCCTTGCTCTCCCGGCGGCGACTGTGACTTTGATCGCTTGGACGCCTAGAATGGCTGATTGAATTGGCAAAGGCTTCCTGCACCATCCGCGCGGCCTACAACATTTGCCTTGTGGCTAGGTAGATATGTCAAGATGCCTCTACGTGCCAACTAAAATCCATCCCAAGTCTCGAACCCAGTCAGCAACCCGCGCCAGCAGGCTACTCAGCACAGATCAATTTGTCCAATTCGAAGGACAATATCCAATGGACTGCTAAAGCAGCCTAGGGTTCGGCATTTTAGCGATAGCCTCTTGATAGTTTGAGGATCGTTCTCTCTGCTTATGTGCTCAAGCTGCAGTGAAAGGCGCGACCAATCCGCAGTCGGTGGCGAGGGCGTTCAGGTCGCGCTGCAAGGAAGGGTTCAGCGTCAGGCCGTCGCGGCGCTGAGCCTCGGCCACGGCGGCTTTCCCGTCGCCGGGCAGACGCACCGGGTCATGGCCGGGCAGAGGGAGCGAGGCGCGCATCTCCGCAAAAACAGCTGCGGCCCTTTTGGCGAAGCCATCGCCGAGACCGAATGCCGCCGGATCGAGTGCCATCACGAACTGGCCGGTGTTCGTCTCGGAGGTCGTATCGGCGGTGAAATCGACGACATCCGATCCGAAGGCAGCACCGTTCAGCACCCCCGCGAACAGGCCGATGACCACCGACAGGCCAAAGCCTTTCGGCCCACCAATGGGCAAGAGGAAGCCTTCGGATGCGCGGGACGGGTCGGTCAGCGGTTGGCCGTCCTTGCCGACCATCCATCCTTCGGGCATCGGCTCGCCGCGTTGGATCAGGGTCTTGATCTTGCCCATCGCCGCGACCGTCGTCGCCATGTCGAAGACGAAGGGATCGGGGCCGTCGACTGGGGCCGAGACGGCGATGGGATTGGTGCCGAGCAGCAGATCCGAGCCGCCATAGGGTGGCACGTGGTTGGCGCTGCCCACGGCGGCGGCCATGCCGAGCATCCCGGCCTCTGCCTGCGGACGAACATATAGCGCCAAGGGGCCTGCGTGATTGCCGCGCCGAACGCCCACCCAGCCGATGCCGACCTTGCGCGCCTTGTCGATGGCCAGATCGCGTGCCGCAGACATGGCAAGATGCCCAAGCCCGTTATCCCCGTCGATCAGGGCCGTCGCGCTCGTCTCTTTAACCACGGAGAGGACGGGGGATGCATTGTACCCCCCGTCCCTCAGCCGCGCGAGATATTGGCGCAGACGGAACACGCCATGCGTGCCATAGCCGTAGAGATCGGCCTCAACCATCAGCGCCGAGACCTTGGCCGCGTCGGTCCGGGGCACGCCCCGCGACATCAGTGCCTCTGCCACGAACCGGCGCAGGGCCTCGGCCGCGATGGCCTCCGCGTCAGGCGTCATGGGCGCCCACGCGTTCCTTGTGCCAGAACACGACCTTGCGCTGGACGTATTGGACAAGGACATAGAGCGCGAGGCCGACAAGGCTGAGATAGAGGATCAGCGAAAAGACCCGCGGCGTATTTAGCTGGGACGCCGCGACCCGGATCTGTTCGCCGAACCCCTGGCCACCCCCGAGAAATTCGCCGGTGATCGCGCCTGCCATCACACCGACCGCGCCGATCTTGAGGCCGGTGAAGATCTGCGGCAGGCCCGTCGGCAGCTTCATCTTGATCAGCGTTTGCCAGCGGCTTGCGCCCATGGTCTTGAACAGCATGCGGGCGTTTTCATCGGCCGAATGCAGACCTGCCGCCGTGCCGACCACGATGGGAAAGGTCGCGATGAAGGCCGCAAGCGCCACTTTCGATTCGATGCCGAAGCCCAGCCAAGCCACGAAGAGCGGTGCGAAGGCGACCTTGGGCATGGTGTCGATCGCCACGAGATAGGGCATGACCGCCTTTTCGCCGAAGGCCGTTTCGCCCACCAGAACGCCCAGCGAAAAGCCGATCGCGATGGCAAGGGCGAAGCCGTAGACCACTTCGAGGATCGTGATCCAGAGAGCGCCCAGAAGATATCCACCCCCGAGCAGGTTGCGGCCGACGAAGATCATGTCCTCGAGCGTTTCCCACGGTGTCGGCAGGATGATCGGGGAAACCAATCCCAAGCTCGTGACAAGTTGCCATGTGCCGACGAAGACGATGAAGACGAAAGCCATCGCGATCGAACGTGGGACGGAGTCGATGAACGAGACCTGTTGCACCCAGACCGTATCCTCGGCCCGCTCCGGGGAGGGATTTTCTTGAACGTCGCTCACATATCTTCTCCCTTGTCCAGAAGGTCCCGGATGTAATCGACGGTTTCGCCGAATTCGGGCGTGGTCATCATGTGGAGCGTGCGGGGCCGAGGCAGATCGACCTTCACGATTTCCGCGATCCGGCCCGGCCGCGGTTTCATCACCACGATCTCGTCCGAAAGGATCACGGCTTCCTGGATCGAATGGGTCACGAGAAAGGCGGTCGCTTCCGTTTCGCGGCAGATCCGCTGAAGCTCCATGTTCATGTTGTCGCGTGACAGCTCGTCGAGGGCGCTGAACGGCTCGTCCAGAAGCAGAACGGCGGGTTCCGTGATCAGCATCCGGCAGATCGAGGCGCGTTGGGCCATGCCGCCCGACAGCTCGTTCGGATAGACTTCCTCGAACCCCTTGAGCCCGACGATATCGAGCAATTCAAGGGCCTTTTCCCGCGCCTTTTTCGCCGCCGCCTTGCCGTCCCGGATCTCGATCGGAAGAACGATGTTTTCGACCGCGGTTTTCCACGGGAACAGGGTGGCTTGCTGGAACATCATGCCGATATCGCGGCGCGGCCCGGTGACGGGTTTGCCCTGCAAGACCACCCGCCCGCTGCTGGGCGGAATGAGGCCCGCCATGATCTTGAGGAGCGTGGACTTGCCGCAACCGCTTGAGCCGATGACGGATGTGAAGCTGCCCTTGCGCAGGGTCAGGCTGACATCCTCGAGGGCCACGACGCGGTTGCGCGCATATGTCTTGCCCACATGGGTGAGCTCGTAAACCGGCGCGCCAAGGGGCGCGCCGGAATAGTCATGTGCTACGGCCATGCTCATTCGCCGACAGCCTCGTAGCCGATTTCCGCGAATTCATTGGTCCAGGCTGCGCCCAGATCATCGAGCGGAGCCGCGATCTCGCCACCGGCAACCAGCGCATCTTGCCATTCCTGCCACACTTCCGCGGGATACCAGCCGAGATGGGGGCTGCCTTCGGGCGGGACGGTCTTGGAGCGCACGGCATCGAAAAGCGCCGATTGGAATTCGCGATCCTCGCCTTCTTGCGGATTGCCCGCCGACAGATGCGCAAGCACCGCCTCGCGGTTGGCGTCATCCAGCGCGAAAGCATGTCCACGGGCAAAGGCGCGGCTCCAGGCCTCGACCAATTCGCGGTCGTTGCGGATGGTTTCGCCCATGGTGGCGATGCCATTGCCGAAGAAGCGACCGAATTCGGCAGGGGTGATGTCGCGCACGGCCATGCCGCGCTGGTTGAGGATCGCGGTATCCGCAGTCGAGGCCGAATAGGCGTCAATCTCGCCGTTCAGGAAGGCCGCGGTCGCGGGGCCGCCGTCGCCCACGGTGAGGAAGGTATAATCCTGCCCTTCGACCATGCCGGCAGCGGTCATCACGTTGCGGGCAAAGCCCACCTCGGCCCCGTCAGCCGTGCCCGTGCCGATCACGAGGCCACGCAGGCCGTTGACGGATTGCACATCGGAATCCACCGGTACCGCGATGCCGAAATTGCTGCGCGCCGAGACATTGTAGATGTGCACCGCATCCACCCCGCGCGAACGGGCTGCGATGAGCGGTCCCGGTCCCGGACGACCGAAATGGGCCTGACCGGCCGAAAGCGCCTGCAGAACCGCCCCCGAACCGTTAATGGCTTCGACCCTGACATTCAGCCCTTCTTCCTCGAAGAACCCTTCCCCGATGGCAACGAAAACCGGGAACGAGTTGATGGCGGACGGGCTGGGCTGCACGAATGTGATATCCCTGAGGTCCTGCGCGAAAGCCGTTGCCCCCAGCAACCCCAGTGCGGGGAGCGCCGATAACATCGCCTTGAACGTTCGTCTCGTGATCATTTCTGTCTCTCCTCCCAAAGTAGGTTGACCCACCCCCATGTGCCTTCTGGCGGGATTGGGCGCTTACACGGCGCGCACAGTGTTCGAGAGCGTGCCGATCCCGGAAATTCTGCACTCCACCCGGTCGCCGTCCTTGAGGAAGCGAGGCGGGTCCATCGCATAGCCGACGCCCGAGGGTGTCCCCGTCGCGATGATGTCACCCGGCTCCAGCGTCAGCCCTTCGGACAGGGAGGCGATCAGGGTCGGGATGTCGAAGATCATATCGGCGGTCGTGCCGTCTTGGCGCCGCTCGCCATTGACCGACAGCCCGATGGCCAGGTCATGCGGGTTCTCGATGGCATCGGCGGTCACGATCCAGGGGCCGATGGGGCAGGATCCATCCAGCCCCTTTCCCTTGAAATACTGTCCGCCATGACGACGCTGGATGTCGCGCGCGGTGATGTCGTTCAGGATCGTGTATCCAAAAACGTGGTCATAGGCTTTGGTCGGGGAAATGTTGCGGCCCGGCTTGCCGATGACGAGCGCAAGTTCCACCTCGTAATCGATGGCTTCGGACACGGTCGGAAAGATCAGGACATCGCCGTCCGGCTCCACGATCGAGGTAGGGGGCTTGGTGAAAAAGACCGGATGCTCGGTCACGCCGACCTTCTGGTTCTGGGCCCGGTCGCCTTCGGCGATATGCTCGGCGTAATTGCGTCCGACGCAGAAGATATTCTTGCGCGGCTGCGGGATCGGGGCGAGCAGGCGGGCACCGGGGAGAAGCACCGCATGGGCGTGCCGCCCGGCCTCTGCCGCTTCCACGAGATCGCCCAGCACGGCCAGCGCGGCGGGGCCTGCTTCGATCAGGCGCTGCAAGCTGCCATCCCGAAGCGCATCTCCGATATCGCCCGGCAGGTTGCGCGCTGCGAGCGCGATATCCAGCATGTCGCCGGTCGACAGGATCGCCACACCGCGCGGCGCGTCTTTCCCCGAAATAGTCGCCAGTTGCACCCGGCTGTCCTCCCTGACTTGTGGTCGCCGATCCCTGCATGGCCGGACGGGCGGCAAGGCTGCGCCGAATTCCGATTTCGATTGATTTTCGGTCGAGCCATGGTTTCAATCAAACAACCAATGGCTCAATTGGGTGGTGACATGGCCTCCGAAGACTTGGTCCAAGACCTCAGGAACCTGATCGATACGGCGGGGTATCGGCACCATGACCGCGTGCCGCCCGAGCGGGAATTATGCGAGGTTCTGGGCACCACGCGCGCCAAGCTGCGCCGTGCGCTCGCCGAACTCGAGGCCGAGGGACGGATCTGGCGCCATGTCGGTCGCGGGACATTCGTCGGGGCCCGTCCGGTCCTCAACCTCAAGGACATCACCTATCTGCAAGACCAGATCAAACCGGCGCAGGTGGTCGCCGTCCGGTTCTCGATTGAACCCGAACTGAGCCGCCTCGCGGCGCGCTACGCCACTGGCTCGGACCGCGAACAGCTCAGAATTTGTTCAGAAAAATGCCGAATGGCAAAGGATTGGCGCACCTATGAGGCTTGGGATAACAACCTCCATCACGCGATCGCGCGGTCGACGCGCAACCAGCTTTACCTCTATTTTTTCGAGACCCTGAACGCTGTCCGCCGCTCGGTCGTCTGGGGGCGTCCCCGCGCCACCCTCAAGCCAAGCGAAGACTATTCCAGCTTTCTCGAACATGACGGAATCGTTGCGGCCATCGCCGAGGGAAACGAGGCGCTGGCCGCGGAAAGAATGACCTCGCATCTGAAATCGGTCTATTCGCGGATCTTGCCCGAGGCCATTCCGTCGCATGTCTGAGATGCCGAAAGCGGGCGAAACCAATTTCCAAATTGGTTGCTGCACCTTCGGCGCGCAATGCGCCAAACAAGGCTCCGGTACGACCACCCATCGTACGGCAACCGGGCCAGCCCGTGGCGTTCTTGACCCCGACTGGACCCATATACTTTCCAGACGCGCAAGGGTCCGCGCCCCGACCATCTACAAAGAGGAAGATCATGTCCAAAACCGTCATCCCGGCCCCAGCGGTTCCTGTCATCCCGACCTCGGAAGGTGCCGATTTCCCGGTGCGCCGGGTCTATTGCATCGGACGAAACTTCGCGGCGCATGCGGTCGAGATGGGGCATGACCCGAACCGGGAACCGCCCTTCTTTTTCCAGAAAAACCCCAATAATCTCGATGCTTCGGGCGAATTTCCCTATCCGCCGCACAGCAGCGATGTCCATCACGAGGTCGAGCTTCTGGTCGCTCTGAAATCGGGTGGCACGAATATCTCGGTGGAGAGCGCGCTCGACCATGTGTGGGGCTATGGCGTCTGTCTCGACATGACCCGCCGCGATCTGCAGGGCGAGGCCAAGAAGATGGGTCGCCCGTGGGAAATCGGCAAAGCCTTCGAACGGTCCGGTCCCGTTGGTCCGGTCCATCCCGTCTCCGACGTGGGCCACCCGGACCAGGGGCGGGTTTCCCTGACCATCAACGGCGAGTTGCGGCAGGACGGCGACCTGAACCAGATGATTTGGAAAGTGCCCGAGATGATCTCCTACCTGTCGGAGTATTTCGAGCTGGCGGCCGGCGATGTCATCATGGCTGGCACTCCGGCCGGGGTAAACGCTGTCGATCGCGGCGACGAGATGGTTGCGACGATCGAAGGGGTTGGCACTCTCACAGTTAAGGTCGTCTGATCCTCTCAATCAACGTTTTGTGTTCGGCGCCCCCTCCTTGAGCGGGCGCCGTTTATCTTGCCAGTAGGCGCTTTAAAAATATGACGTGATTTAACGGTGGGGGCCTGTAGGCCACTGGCAACCGCCACGACCACGAATGTATCGGGCGCCCGCAACAATTTTGGCATCTAAGGGCGTGATGATTTTCAAGGGAATCCGAAAGCACACCTGAACGAGATTACGCGACGTTCAAGGCATTCGCATCTAAAACCAGGCGATGTGCCCCAGCTACACCTCTACGGTTGGACTATAGCCAACAACGATGACGCCAACAGGACGTTCCTTCGGTTTCGGCCCACGGGTCCGAGGACCACTCAGCTGACCCGCCTTCGCCAAGACCGCTTCGTAAACAGTGAGGCGGGCCAACGCCTGACTTCGCCGATGCTTGGCCTGTCGCGTCTCCTGCCCGCCTTTGTATTGAGGGTGTTCTACGCCCTTCCGGACAGTCTCCTGACGTCGTGCGCCGTGATAGCGGCACGTAGCCATGCCGAAGGCAGCAGGGTTCCAGCAGCGCTCACCAGTTGTCCTTGATCGAGCGGTGCAGCGAGCCGCGTGTCCGGCGAGCACTGTGGGCAAAGGCATAGCAGTTTACCTTTATCAAGCCGGGGCGGGCGTTCGACCGGTCACAATTACGCGCTGACCCAAGGAGTCAGAGGGTCTCCAGCCTGATTTCGTGCAGCGCATCCATATCGGCTGCGCTCAAGCTCGATTTGTTTTGATCAGACACTTGCAGCGCATCATGCGTGATCCTCAACCCATTGGTAATGAGGCCGTAAAGGTCCGAATACCCACTCCTGATGCTGGCGTACTCGCCCGCGATGCCTGACTTCAGCCGGATGCGCTGTATTTCGCAGTCGTCCACGTACACGTGTATGCGTCGCGTGAATTGGCGGACGGCTGCATCGACATACAGGTGAGGTACGCCGTCCCCTTGCAAAGCGTCGATGGCCGGCAGCACGTCATAGCCGAATTGGTGCGCTAAATCCTCGGGTAGCCCCTTTAGCCAGATCGCCATGTCATCTGAGGTGCAGCGCACCAGATAAGCCGGTCGAGCGTACCCTTTCCGGTTCAGTAGGTAGTCACGGATTTCGTTGATCGCAGCTAAGTCCTTCGTCAGGCTGTCGATCACGTCGCGCAGTTTGTATGCGCCGCTTGTCAGCGGATGAGCCCGACGGTCCGCTTGGCCTTTTTCGAACGCGCGGCGGCAGGAACGTACAGTCATGGGAACCTCGTGAATTGCATACACTAAGTGTAGCATTTTCGGTGCATTTGCGCACCCAAAAACACAATATGTTGCGGCGTTCGCGTTGTGATTTTTCGCATGCTGACACGGCCACCACGCGGCGCTGTGCCTCACCGCCTCAGCCGTGCCTCGGTTGGGGTCAAACAAATGAGGCACAAAAATATATGTAACATCAATTGCTTGAGGGGTGCTGCCTCAGTGCCCCACGCATCTTCAAGATTAATTAAAAAGATAATGATGGTGACGAGAGCTTGCCCCACCCGCCACCTCACCCGCCTGCCGCGCCGAACTCAGCAAACCCGAATTCATCTGTGCCATCGGGACACTGAGGCAGACGGCTTGCGCAGGTGTTCTTCCACCCGCTGAAATTCGTCTCGCCATTCCTGCATGCTGCGCTCTCCCCATTCTTGATGGTTCACCAAAGAGCAAACCCGGACTCTCCGGCCTGGAGTAACGCGCAGCTGCTTCTGGTGGACATATCCACCAGCTTTCTTGGCTGCATTCTGGACGGCCTTGTCCGAGCTGCGTCTGTCATCGGTGTGTTCGCGGTATGCCTCGTGTAGCAGCTCAGTAGAAATGACCTCCCCGCCAAAAACCGCCGCTGCGTCTTCGATCGCGTCCACCATCCACTGCTCCAATGAGCTCCGGCCAGCGGCGATCATCTGCCGCTTTGCCTCCGTTGTCGGCGCAGGGGCCGTGGGGTTGAAACCCAACAGCGAAACCTGATTGGTCAGGTGGTGGTGCAATGCCGCGTATCCCCCACTGTCGCGCCAGTCGACGAACTGCCCGTAGAAGGCATCTGACTTGCGCCCATTGTTGACCTCGACGACGAAGAAGCGCCTGTCTTCCGTCACGAGATGTATGGCATCCTCGTGGTTGGACAGGAAAACAAACCCGATGTGATTGTCGATCTCATACTCGGGCTGGTGTTTCTCGTTGATCCGCAACTTCGTCCCGGAGATGAGCGTTTTGAACTTGTCAGCGTCTTGGCGGTTACTGCCGCTCAAGACCTCGTCGCCAATAACAAAGACGCGGTTCTTGGCCCACGAATTGAAGTCCCCTGTCAGGCTGTCTTTTGTCACCAGACAGTAGTGTCGCTCACCAACGATGTTCCCGAAGGTCTCAAAGAACAGATTTTTCCCGGCACCGTGGTCGCGGCTCCAGACCAACAGCGCGGTGTTCATCTTTACTCCCGGGCGTAGGAGCTTATGGGCCAGCCACTGCTCGACGTAGCGCTGCTCGTCTGGGTTCGGGAATAGGTGATCCCGGAGTTCGATATAGGGTCCTATATCACCCTGCTCCGGCGGTACTGCGAAGCCGGTCCACGTGTTGATATCGTTGCCCCCTGTAACAGGAGGCTGGCCTGGTGCGAACACAAGACCGCGATGTTGCCGCCGCAGCGGGTGGCCAAGCCATGCACTGACCCGGCACAGGTGAGCCATCTTGCCGTCACCCGGCACCTGAAGCTTGGCGTTCAGGTACTGGGTCTTGAGCTCCGAGGTTTTGGCGAAGTCCCCAAACTCGAACCTGTAGATGGTCTTTTGTGCCTCGACCCACGCATATTTCTTGTTCATCTGACCGACCCAGTCGGGAACGTCACTGGCGCACTCGCGCGTTTGCATAGCTGCTGGATTGGCTCGTTCTACGTAGCCGTGCTGCCGGGCGTGATGGACCAGCGTAGCAATGGAGGTCCCTCGATCAGCATCGTACCCAGAAAACAGATCCCTTATTTGTTTGGCCGCGTCGGCACCCCCATCGGCTGCATCAGCCCAGTGTTTGTCCCAGCCCTTGCTCCAATCCGTGAAAATCTGCTCACTGATCGTCCAGCCGAGCGACGCGACCGACCATGCCAGTCGCAGCCACGTTTTCCTCCCAACATCTGGCGGTATACAGGCAAGCATAGCTTTGACCTTTGCGACGTTGTCTGGGGTTTCGTCCCAAGTGCCCGCGAGCCCCCCAGCAAGCCGAACCGTCTGTTGCATCATTTCCGCGTAGCGTGGTGACGCCTTGATGGTGTCCGGCACCCTCAACTCGCCGAATGCACTAGGCAGCAATGGAGCAGTTTGCGACCGTTTGCGCTCCCCAAGGTCAGAGACGGCAAACTCAGCGCACGCCTTGTCGATTTGATCGCGCAGCCCCTCAAAACAGTACGGCCCGTTGTCCTCGAGCAGGGCCACACGACGCGGCGGGTCAAACTTCCAGTTGAAACTACCTACCGGACGCAGGACCCGGGCCGCATCCGCCGTGACACTGGGGTCAGCCATGAGCCCGCACGCGGCGCAGAGGGCCTTGAGCTGCTCCGCCACTGTCTTCCATTCCGCTGCTGGAACCACCCCCTCAAGGGGCCAATAGGCGTGCAAGCCACCACCACTGTCTACCAGCAGGGGAACTGGTAAACCTGTGGCGTCGCAGAAGCCGCGTAGGGCCACGTCCGCTTCGGTCTTTGTTGCGTAACCCTCACCCTTGCGGGCCTTCTCCTCCCCACAGTCAAGATCGATATACAAAGACCTGAGCGATCTTGCGTTATCGGACGCGCGCGTTGTGCCGTCACCGAATGACGCACAGGCGTGATATACGTGCCAGCCATTGTCGCAGAACTCGGCGAGCTCGGAAGCCAAGGCGTCCAAATCACCCACGGACGTCTGGCTTTTCCTGTTGAGCACACGATGCGCCCTGAAAATGAAGTGCACACCGTCGTTCGGTATGACCTTCGCGAGGAAATCACGGTTGATTACGGACACTTCGTCGGTGCACGAAAAATCATCCATAGGGCTGCCTTTCCTTGGCAGCGCGCCGTGGGCATGCTATAAGAACAATTGATGAACTGCTCTTCCGCGTGCCTTCGGGCGCGCGGTTTCGTTTAAAGGTCGTCGCAGGTGCTGGTGCGCTCAGCCAGCCTTTCAGCCAGCCAGTCCTGCACTTCGCTCTCCACCCAGCCGACACGGCAGGGGCCTAGACGGACCCGCTTAGGGAACCGCCCAGCGCGCTCCATACGACGTATGTGCGACGACGAATATGGCACCCGCTCCTTGACTTGCATTTCGGTCAGGATGCGGACGGTTGTCTCAGGAGGCATAGCGATCTCCGTGTAAGGTTGACCATGGGCAACCTCAAACACGGAATGCTGACTACACGACTGTAGGCTCGTGTAGTTTGTCCGGCTACTGGAAGTCGTGCAACCGACGGTATCCGGCGGCGTCAACAAGACGTGTAACTATATCAATGTGCTCCCATTCCGCCGCTACATTGCCAGCCCCATCGCGCGCTCTGTTTTTGATGTTGGCAACCCGTTTCTTAACAGCGTTTGTGTTCTTCTTATCGCTATCAGTCTTTCGCCCGATGATCTCTAACGACACAGCATCTCTGACGATTTGAGCCCGAGCGACGTCATCACCTTCAGCGCGCTCCCACAGAACATACATGGCAGCACGGAGAAATGCGGTTTCCACGTTCGGCTTGTTGGTGATCCGCCGTCCACCAAAAATCTCGGCACCTTCACCGCCGCGCACAGCCTCTACATGCCCTCGAAACTGGTCTCTGAAGGGCAAGAGTTCGTCGCCACGTTCCGTCGCCTCAAGCGCCTCAAGGGCCGCCTTCACTGCAAGGAAGCGATGCCGCTCTTCTAATGTGACCGGGCTTGCCGTGGCCAAAAGACTACGCGCCTGCTGTAGCAGCGATGCGCGCGTTGCACTGGCTTTTCCATAGCCAACGTTTGGGACGCCCGCCTCTTTGAGCCCCAGCAGAATCATGATGCTGGCCGCTTCCGCGACTGGATCCGCAGTGCCAGATTGCAACGCTCCGGATGAAACAGATTTGCTCATGACTTCACCTCGATCCATCGCCCCCAAGCCTCCAGCGCGTTCCGCCGCTCCTCGAGGTACTGTCCGCGCTGATAGACTGCGGCGACGCCGCGCACGGCACCCGACTGGTGGTTCAACACCTTGTCGACAACCACCGGGCTAACGCCAAGCTTTTCGGTGCAGTGTGTGGCGAATGAGCGTCGAAGGTCATGAAGGGTCCAGCCGGTTACGCCGCTCAGTTCGTCGAGCTGCCGCTTCGTCGTAGAGAACCCGCTTATGGGCAGGACAGGTGCTGGCTCGCCTTCATCAGTCTTGCGCCGGACGCGCGTAGCCGGAAACACCAGTTCACACCCGTCGATGCGCGGCACTGACCTCAAGACCGCGATGGCTGCATCCGACAGGTGGACAGTGTGCGCTTTGCCGTTCTTTGAACGCTCGGCGGGCAGAACCCAAACACAGTCGGCGTCGTTGATCTCACGCCATCGCATTCCAGCCACCTCGTCGCGGCGCTGTCCAGTCAGGATCAGCAGTTTAACGAAGGGGCCAAAAGGATATCTGATCGCCTCTGCAGCCTGCAGCACTCGGGCGATTTCGTCTGGTGATAGGACGCGGTCGCGGGCGACCTCCTTGGTGGGCTTTGCGATACCCAACGTGGGATTCCCATCGAGATAGTCACGCTCAAGGCACCAGTTGAAGAAGCGGCGCAGGAACGCCAGCACGCGGTTTGCCTGCACCTCGGCACCACTATCACGGATACCGTCGATCAGCTTGAGCACGTCGGCCTTCTTGATGTCGTCGAGACGGCGCTGACCGAGCTTGGGCAGGACGTGCAGCTCCATCGCCTTCTTGACCTGCGACACCGTCTTGTTGCCACCCTGATCGCGCTGCAACCATTCCCTATATACGTCATGGAAGCACTGCCGCTTCGCTGGCGCCTCCATCTCCCCTCGGGCCATCTTGGCCAGCTCTTCGGCGCCGCGGATGCGGGCCTCCTTCAAACCGATCCGCGGGTAGTGACCTATCGTCCTACGTGTCATGCGTCCGGCCACGCGGGTCATCACGAACCAGCTCTTCGTGCCGGAAGTGCCGATCCGCACACCAAGACCGCGCACCTGCGCATCGTAAAGATCGTACCGCCCCTCCTTACCTTGCGCGCTGCGCAGGACATTATCGGTCAGGTTCCGTTCAACGGTCTTGGGCATGGCAAACCCCTTGCTGTGGGTTACAATTGGGTTACAAAAACGTGGCGAGCTATGGTCGACAGTGAAAATCCATGCGCAGAAGTTGCCCGTAAAAAATCAAAAAAACAACGCTTTTTGGTTGCCGATGATCTCCACCGGAAAATTAGAGCAGCTGACTTCTAATCAGCAGGTTGAGGGTTCGAGTCCTTCAGGGGTCGCCAATTTCCCGTGACTGTCGCCCTTCATCGGCACACGCCCTGCAGCCAGTGAGATTTGACACAGCCCCCGGCGCGAAATGCGGCGAGACTGGCTCAAAGCTTCAGGAAAGAGAGTGCCATGTCAGTCACAGAAGTCAGAGGGCCGTCGCCCGCAATCGCACAAACCCAGCTCACCACGGGCAGCATCGGCGGCAAGGACGCTGCCGCCGGCGCACCCGCCGAAAGACCCGCCAAGCACGGCAGCGTCTTTTCCGCGATCAAATCCTTCCTGTCCAACATTGCCGCGAAATTCGACAATTGGCAGGCCAAGGTCGAAACCGCCAAGGCCGAGGCCAAGTCGGACAAGCTCGACGCCACCATGACCAAGGCCGGTCGCGGGCTCCTGACCGAGCTGAGCAAGCCGCACCCGGATGTCTCGACGCTCAACAAGCTCATGACCCTGGCCCGCAAGTCGGGCGATGAGAATTACGTCGAGACGCTCACCACGAAGATGACCGAACTGACCGCCGGCAGAACCGACACGCTGCGCGACGGGATCAAGACGGCGATCGACCTCGTGGGGCAATTCCAGGAACAAACGGTCGAAGACATCGCGGATGCCCAAGACCGTCGGCCGGGGATGAACACGGATCTCGCCGCTGTGCGCAGCGCCTTCATCCTGCCCGCGGTCCAGACCCTGCAGGCCGAGTTGAGCCAGATGTTCGCCAGCATGCCGACATCGGACCAGCTCAAGACCCAGGGCTGATGCCTGCCACCACCATGTTTCCATGCGCAGGGCCGGGACAAAACCCCGGCCCGCCAAATGCAAAGGATCTTTTCTGTGAACTGCAAGGAATTCATCGCGGCGCTTGCGTCATCCACCGGCCTCAGCGACCTTGCCCCCGATGCAGACGGGCAAGCCGCGATCGTCGTGGACGGGGCCTACAAACTCACCTTCTCGGTCGAAACGGACGATTACACCCTGGCCTGCCGCGTGCCCTTGATGAGCACGTCGGAGTTCCGCGGCTCCTACGCCGATCTGCTCGAGGCAAATCTTGATGCCGAAACCTCGGGCGGCGGGGCGCTGGCCATCGATGCGGCCTCGGGCGACATCACCTATGTCCGCTTCATCGCCACAAAGGGCATCACCAGCGCCTCCGAAGTCAACGATGTCGTGACCTCGATCCTGCACATGTCGGCCTTCTGGCAGCAACACCTGCCCAAGCTTCAGACCGAGCAGGCACAAACCCCGTCTCAAGATACACTCGATACGGTCGTCCTGCAGCTCTGACAGGCGGCAGAAATGATGGCGGAACCGGCCCGGTTTCGCGGTTGCGGGGCTTGGCGTTGCAATGGACCAGGATGCCCCTGCTGTCGTGCGCCCCCCTTTCGCGCCGTTTCGGCCATCCGATCCCAAGCTCAGCGGGCGACGGCATGCCGTTCTGCCCCTGCGGGCGCGTGGGGGTTTGGAACAGCGCGATCCATTCGACCAATCCTGCCTTACGGCGCGGTTCGGCCGCCGTATTAAGGAATTATCAAAAGTGCAATTATTGTCTTTTTTGACCATTTGTACATTCTAAGTTTCGGATTATCCATACTCTCGGTGTTTTTAATTTCGTATAAAGTTTTCAAAAATGACTTTGGCTCGAAAGTCGCCGTAGTGATTTTCATCACCTGATCCGGTCGACGCCATAATCAGTGCCTTAACAGGTGCCGTGTCCGCGCATGGAATTGAAGCGAATTGCGCGGCTCGAACCCTGCGGGGGTGTGCGCCCCATCGATGTCTTGCACGTGACGGCAGGGCAACGCGCCTGCGCGTCTTGCTGTGCGTCAAGACCAGACACCTTCGGCGGCACCGGCTTCTTTCGGGGCCATGCCTCGGCTTTGACGGATCAGGAAAGGCTGCCTTCCACGATGCGCACAAAATCTGCCCCGGCGGACACCCGCAGCTTGCGATACCCGCACCCCATGGATGGGGCCGGGTCCTGCCCCGTGGCGGGATCTTTCATGGCCCTCCGGCGCATGGGTCGATGTCCATGTTGAACGACCTGTGGAAAGCCCTGCTGCTCAGCGTGATGCTCGGCTGCATTCTCGGCGTCGCGGTCGGCGTCAGGGACACCGCGCGCAACAAGGCGGCGATCGTGTCCGACCTCAACCGCGATGCCCTTCTGGCGGTCGATACGGTCGAACTGCTCGCCCGGAACCTGCGGCTTGCGGTGACGACGGTGGCCGCCAACATCGATCCCGACAACATGGCCGACAGCGCCGTACAGCTCTGGCCCCAGCTCTCCGAGGAATGGCGCGATTTCCGGACCGTGCTGATCATCGACATGTCGGGCACGATTGCCGCCGACCTTGGCCGCGGGGGGGCTGCGGTCGGCACGGACGTGTCGTTCCGCGATTATTTCCGCGAGATCGTGACGGACCCGTCCAGGATCTATTTCGTCGGCGCACCGATCATTTCGCAATTCGACGGCCAATGGGTGCTGCCGGTCAGTGCGCCGATCCTCGACACCGACCGCGTGCTACGGGGCGTCGTGACCGCAAGCGTGGAATACGGGTATTTCGAGCCTGACGCCTGGCAGACGCTGGGCGCGCGCACGAACTTGCACCTGCTGGCCCTCGAAACGGGCAGCGTCTTCGACCTCGACCTCGAACACCCGCTGCTGGCACCCCAGGCGCGCATCGGCAGCGCGGCTCTGGACATCGGGACCCAGCACATCGACGACCTGCCCCACGGCCTGCCGATACCGGGGCAAACCGCCTTCGTCGTCCGGACCAGCCACGAGGGTCTGGGCGTCATCGTCTCGCGCCCGACGGACGAGATCGACGCCGAGGCGGCAAAGGCGGGGACATTCGTCGGAAGCCTCACGGGCATCCTGTCGGCCTTGATGCTCTTCATCTTCCTGCGCGGCCGCGTGATGTTGCGCAGGGTGCGCGCGGACGCTCGGCAATTGCGCCTGTTGCAAGAACGTCAGCGCCTGGCCACCAGCGCCGGCGGCATCGGCATCTGGGACCTGGAAATCAGCTCGGGCAAGGTGGTCTGGGATGCGCTGATGCACCGGTGCTACGGCACGGATCCCGCGACCTTTCCCGCCACCTTCGAGGCATGGCGCGAAAGGCTTCACCCGGCGGATATGGCCAACACCATCGCCACCTTCCAAAAGGCTGTCAAAACCGGAACCGATCTCACCGCGAAATTCCGCATCCTGACCCCGCAGGGCGAAGAACGGACACTCCAGGCCTCCGCCAGCATCACCGAAGGGCCCGATGGCCGGTCGAAACACATGATCGGCGTCAATCTCGACATCACGCGCGAAATCGCCCGCGAAATGGCGCTCAAGGATGCGCTCGAGCGCATCGAACACGACGCCACCCACGATGCGCTCACGGGGATCGGGAACCGGCGCGGCTTCTTCTATCACGTCGATGCGCTCGCCGCCCGGTATCGCGAGGATGCGCCGACAGCGGTCCTGCTGCTCGACATCGACCAATACAAGATGGTCAACGACGTGGTGGGCCATACCGGCGGGGATCACCTACTCAAGACCGTCGCCACCCTGCTGGAAACCGCCCTCGGCGCGGATGGCTATGTCGCCCGCATCGGCGGCGATGAATTCGCGATGATCCTGTGCGGCGCGGATCTGGAAAACCGCGCCCAGACCATGAGCGAGCGGATTCTCGCGCTATGCCGGGAACCCGTGCCCTACAAGACCATGACGATCCGCTACACGGCCAGCATCGGCATCGCCATCGGCAAGCTGTCGGCAGCCCACAGGCTGCTCGAGGATGCGGACATCGCCCTCTACGCGGCCAAGAATTCCGGGCGCAACCAGTCGCAGCTCTATTCCCACGAGATGCGCGTGAAATCCGAGCAAAAGAAGCATCTGGCCGATGACCTCACCATCGCCATCGAACAGGGCCAGATCGGCATCCGTCTGCAACCGCAGGTCTGTGCGCGCAGCGAAACCCTGTCGGGGGCCGAAGTGCTGATGCGCTGGTGGCATCCGCAGCGCGGAGAGCTGTCTCCGCCGGAATTCCTCCCCGTCGCGACCGAACTCGGCCTTCTGCCCGAGCTCGACAGGATCATGATGAAACAGGCCGTCGAGGCCGCAAAAACCCTTGCCCGGCAGGGGATCGTGCTGCCCAGCCTGTCCATGAACATCAGCGTCGAGCGCCTGACCCAACCCGATCTGATCGCCGACGTCGCCAATCTCCCCGATTATCCGGGCGAACTCATCTTCGAGCTTCTCGAAGCCACGGATTTCAGCTGTTCCCACCAGGATGTCTTCGCGCGCATCGCCGAATTGCGCGATCTCGGCGTGAAATTCGCCGTCGACGATTTCGGGTCCGGCCATGCCTCCCTGACCACGCTGCTCGCCCTGAACCCCGATTACGTCAAGATCGACAAGCGCCTCGTGATCGAGGGAACGACCGATGCAGCCAGCCCCTCGCCCTTCCTGATCACGATCTCCGAATTGTGTCACCGCCTCGATATCGCGACCATCGCAGAAGGCGTGGAAACCCGCGAAACCGTCGACATGATGGCCGCCCTCGGGGCCGATATCCTCCAGGGCTTCTTCATCGCAAAACCCCTGAACGTCCCGGAATTCGTCACCTGGTCGCGCCAAGAGGCGGCAGAGGGCGGGGTCACCGCCCCGCGCGAACAGCCCTTGAACGGGGGCTGAACCGCCCCCCGGGGCGGGGTGGGCGGGGCCTCCCGCGTCACGCGATCACGGCGCAAAGGGCCGGTTTCCGGCGCGCGATCCACCCTCCGTGCCTTGCGCGGCGCGGGAACCGCAGTCTCGTCCTGTCCCGGCCGCCCCATCGCGCTACCTGTGTCTCCCTGACCGATTGTGCGCAGCCCAAGCCCCCCGTATGTTGACTCTGCGGGCGGCGAATTTTCATCAGGCCACTCGCGCGTAGTTTTCCCAGTATCCGCTTGTCACAAGAATTATCCATCTTGGCTCCCACCCCCGGGGGCCCATTATCCCTTTGGACACCAGCGCGCATGAAACGTCTTATCCTCGTGGAAGATTCCGTGATCTGGCAGGAAGCCATGATCGAAGCCGTCTCCCATCTGCCGTGGCATGCCACGGTCATGACCTTCAGCAACGGCTACGACGCCACCCAGTATTTCAAGAAGGCACAACGCGAACCCGACCTGATGCTCGTCGACCTCGGCCTGCCCGACATGCCGGGGGTCGATGTCATCACGCATGCCCGCACATCCTTCCCCGAGATCTCGACCCTGGTGATCAGCTCGCTCAATTCCCGCGACCAGGTGATCAATGCGATCCGCGCGGGCGCATCGGGCTATATCCTCAAGGATGACAGCTCCATCGCGATCGCGACCGCGATCCAGCAGGTGCTCGAAGGCAATTATCCCATCAGCCCCGAAATCGCCCGCTATCTCGTCGAATTGTCGGTGAACCGGAAATCCGCCGGCGGCAGACCCGTTCCCAATCTGTCCAAGCAGGAACTGCGCCTGCTGGAACTGATCGGCAAGGGCAACAGCTACGCCCAATGCGCCCATATCATGGAATTGCAGCTGTCCACCGTGCAGACCTATTCCAAGAACCTCTATCGCAAGCTCAACGTGCATTCCCAAAGCCAGGCCGCGGCGGCGGCGCATGAATTGGGCCTGTTCGAATAGGGCACGGCCCCGCGCGTCCATGATGCCCCGACCGCGCCGGGATCAGAGGGCTGACAGGGCGTCACCCCTGAACTGGGGCATTGTCCCCATGCCTGCCTCCAGCGAGACAAGGCCTTGGTCCGTGGGCATTTTCCCACGCAAACCCAGGCAACCGCGATGGATATGCGCAAGGTCTCGTCCAAGGACGCAACAACCCCCCTCAGGGCGCTCGTGATCGGCGCGGATCCCGCGAACGTCACGGCGATGGCCATGCTCTTGCAAAAGCGCGGCCATGACGTGGCGCTTTTCCTCGACCTGACCGATGCCGCCGCGCGCCTCGGGCGCGAAACCTTCGATTGCGTCATTTTCGAATGCCGCAGCCGGGACGAGATGGACAAGATCCACGACCTCCTCGACAGCGCCGAAATGGCCGACCATCGCGACAGATGCGCGATCATCGCCACCAACATGCAAGGCTTCGCCCTGACCGAGGCGGAAACCGGATCGGGCCAGGTCCATCCCGGCCCCGTGACCGGCAACGTGGTCGACCGCCTGTTGCTCGCAACAGGCTTCGGCCCGACAGACCCGCCCGATCTAGGGGCCAAGACCAGCCGCAAACACGGACCGCACTGACAGCCATCCTGCATCCGCGCGGCCATCCGACAGCGCGGAAAACCCGTTTCCCCGCACGCTAGATCGTCACCGTGACGCAGACCTTCGTCCCCGTCTCGCCCGTCTCCACGGCGAATTCCGCCTCCAGCGACCGGGCACGCTTTTCCACGCTGATCAGGCCCAGACCCTGCTGGCGCTTGGACCCTGTCGGCATACCGGTGCCATTATCCTCGACGCAGATCTGGATCCTGCTCCCCGTCAGGTCCAGTGCCGTCACCCGCACCAGCGTGGCCTTGGAATGCTTGACCGCATTGGCCACCAGCTCCTGCACGATCCGCAGGCAATTGAGCGCCCGCTTTTTCGTCAGGATCGACCGGTCGCCCACGTCGATCTCCCATTCCAGCCGCAGCGCCGTATCGGAAAACGACCCGGCCAACCGCTCGCACAGCGCAATCAGCGCATCGACGAAGGGCTTGTTGGCATGTTCCGCCGCCATCACGATCAGCCGCAATTCATCCACGGCATGATCCACCAGTTCGCGCAGCTCCGGTGCCGGGGTCGCGTCGTTGCGCATCCGGTATTTCAGCTCCAGCAAGATCGACCCAAGCCCGTCATGCAATTCGCCGATGACCCGTTCGCGCTCGACCATCTGGCCAAGATTGCGCGCCACCATCAGATCGCGCTCGTGGCTTGCGGCTTCCTCGGCGCGAATGCGGTTGTAGGCGGTCACGTCGATGATCACACCGTCCCAGACGGTCGCGCGGTCCTCACGTTCCTTGGGATAGGTCTCGGCATAAAGCGTTTTGATGCCCTTGCCGACCCGGATCCGCATATGAGCCTGAAAGGGTATTTTCTCGGTCATCGACCGCCTGCGCGCCTCCATGAGGCCGTCGATGTCCTCGGGCAGAACCAGCGCCCAGACACGTGCAGGGTCGCGCGTGATTTCCTCGGCAGTCAGGCCGAAAATATCGCGACATTGCGGACCGAAATGAAATTCGCCCATGCCATCGGGGTCATCGGCATAGGTGATGTAACTGTAAGGCACGACCGCCACCGACGCGATCGGATCATCCCCCAGCTTGGGCAGACGGTCGAGGATCCACTGGGGCACCTCCCCCACCCATTCAAAGATCCAGACGACCGCATCGTGATGCGAAAGCTTGATGGGCAGGACCGACATCCGCGCCGTGCCGCCCGATGCATTCTCCTGGTAGAGGAAAAATTCCAGCGCCCCGGGGCCAAGCGTCCCGCGCAGAACCGCCTTGCGCAGATCGTCCAGCGTCGCGGTTTCCCCGCCGATCTTCAGACGATGCGGAAAACTGGAAACCAGCTCGGACACCCGCGCGAAAGGCGTCCGCCCGTATTCCAGGAACTCCCCGAAATTCGCGCCCTTGTGCGTGATCAGATCCCCGCTGCCATCGGTCACGATGGCACTGATCGGCGATATGGATCTCCTGTCCGTCAAGACGTCTCACCCCTGCTCTGCTTCAGCTCTTTGGGCGTCAGGCCATTCTGGCCGCGCCATTCCCCCTCTTGAAAAGGGCCGCAATCGAACCTCCCCGAACGCGGGCACCAAGCCTTAGGTAAAAACAAAGATCTGTCACAATACCCTTGATCCGGGAGGAAGGTTTGCACCCCTCGGGACATACGGCATCGCCGCCAGCCCCGAATTGCACGCGGCCCTGTCGGCGGCAGGCATCCCGCCACGCCACACCCCAGACCGCCGCGCACCCAAACGCCACACGGATGCGCCAACCCGGACGCTATCAGGGAAAGATCAAAGAGACCACCGGCCCTGCGCCACGCCGCCAGCGCGCGCTCGGTCCGTTTTGTTCACACCGTTCAATGCGTCCAGGCGCCCTTGCGGTCGGTGGCGAAATTCTCGCCATAGCCGCGCGGCCGGATGTTGGGCTTGCGCGCCTTGGGCTTGAGCACCACCGCCTCGATCCCATGGGCCTTGGCGTAATCCTGCGCCGCCTCCAGCGTGTCGAACCGCAGCTTCACCTGGCTGTTCATGTCCGACGACGATGTCCAGCCCATCAGCGGATCGACCTCGCGCGGGGCTTCGGGCGCGAATTCCAGAACCCATTCCTTCGTCTTCGCCGTCCCCGAGGACATGGCGGTTTTCGCAGGTTTGTAGATACGGGCGCGCATGGTCATCTCATCCCGGTCAAGATCGCTTGTCGCCTTATGGAAAAGCGCCGCGCGCTTGTCCACACCCCAAGCTGTCGCGGGGCGCAGGTCATCGTCGGCGGAAAAAGGAAAACGCGAAGCAGGAGAGGGTTGCCGACCGGCGCCGAGGGAGCGAGGGGTGGGTGGGTGGTTCGACCCCGACCGGCAACCACATCTGCTGCTTGCCCTTGAAATCTACGACAACCCCCCCGGGCCGCGCAACGAAATTTTCTCCTTAAAGTTGTAAAAATTGTCGCGGATTTCGAAAGCCACCGTTAACCATGCCCCGCCCCCGGCCTGCGGGGTTGAACCTCGGCCCGATCAGGTCAATTTGCAGGGGTGACGGAGGCCCACGCGATGCACAACAACTCCCCCCAATCGATGCCCGACACCGGCCTGTCGGTCGATGCGGTCCGCGCCCGCCCCAAGCTCGAAGGCGGGCGGCGCTTCGTCATGCAGACCGAATTCAAACCCGCAGGCGACCAGCCCCGCGCCATCGCCGAACTGTCGCAGGGCGTTCTGGGCGGCGACCGCGACCAGGTGCTTCTGGGCGCGACCGGCACCGGCAAGACCTTCACCATGGCCAAGGTGATCGAACAAACCCAGCGCCCCGCGATCATCCTCGCCCCGAACAAGACGCTCGCCGCCCAGCTTTACGGCGAATTCAAAGGGTTCTTCCCCGAAAACGCCGTCGAATATTTCGTCAGCTACTACGATTACTACCAGCCCGAAGCCTATGTGGCACGCTCCGACACCTACATAGAGAAAGAAAGCCAGATCAACGAACAGATCGACCGGATGCGCCATTCCGCGACCCGGGCGCTTCTGGAACGCGACGACGTGATCATCGTGGCCTCGGTCTCGTGCATCTACGGCATCGGCTCGGTCGAAACCTATGGCGCGATGACCCAGGATCTGTTCGCGGGCCGCCAGTATGACCAGCGCAAGGTCATGGCCGATCTCGTGGCCCAGCAATACCGCCGCAACGACCAGGCGTTCCAGCGCGGCTCCTTCCGCGTGCGCGGCGACTCCTTGGAAATCTGGCCCGCCCACCTCGACGATCGCGCCTGGCGGCTGTCCTTCTTCGGCGAGGATCTGGAATCGATCACCGAATTCGACCCGCTGACCGGCCACAAGACCGACACTTTCGACAAGGTGCGCCTCTACGCCAATTCCCACTACGTCACGCCCCGCCCCACGATGCAGCAGGCGATCAAGGGGATAAAGGAAGAGCTGCGCCAACGCCTCGACCAGCTCGTGGGCGAGGGCAAACTGCTCGAGGCCCAGCGCCTCGAACAGCGCACCAATTTCGACCTCGAAATGCTCGAGGCGACGGGCGTCTGCAACGGGATCGAGAATTATTCCCGCTATCTCACGGGCCGCGCCCCGGGCGAACCGCCCCCCACGCTTTTCGAATACATCCCCGACAATGCCATCGTCTTCGCGGATGAAAGCCACGTCACCGTGCCCCAGATCGGCGGCATGTATCGCGGCGACTACCGGCGCAAATTCACGCTGGCCGAACACGGGTTCCGCCTGCCCTCCTGCATGGACAACCGCCCCCTCAAATTCGAGGAATGGGACGCGATGCGCCCGCAATCGGTCTATGTCTCGGCCACCCCCGCGGCATGGGAACTGGAACAGGCGGGCGGCGTGTTCGTCGAACAGGTGATCCGCCCCACGGGCCTTCTGGACCCGGTCGTCGAAATCCGCCCCGTCGAGATGCAGGTAGACGATCTGCTCGACGAAATCCGCAAGGTCGCGGCCCGTGGCTTCCGCACGCTTGTGACCACGCTGACCAAGCGCATGGCCGAGGATCTGACCGAATACCTCCATGAACAGGGCATCCGCGTCCGTTACATGCATTCCGACATCGACACGATCGAACGGATCGAGATCCTGCGCGACCTGCGGCTCGGGGCCTTCGACGTGCTGATCGGCATCAACCTGCTGCGCGAAGGCCTGGACATTCCCGAATGCGGGCTCGTGGCCATCCTCGATGCCGACAAGGAAGGCTTCCTGCGCTCCGAAACTTCGCTGATCCAGACCATCGGGCGCGCCGCGCGCAACGCCGAGGGGCGCGTGATCATGTATGCCGACCGCATCACCGGCTCGATGGAACGCGCCTTGCGCGAAACCGACCGGCGGCGGCAAAAACAGATCGCCTATAACGAGGAACACGGGATCACGCCCGCGACGGTGAAAAAGAACGTGGAGGATGTTCTGGCGGGCCTCTACCAGGGCGACACCGACATGAACCGCGTCACGGCCAAGGTCGACAAGCCCATGGTGGGCGCGAACCTCGCCGCCCATCTCGACGGGCTGCGCGCCCAGATGCGCAAGGCCGCCGAGAACCTCGAATTCGAGGAAGCGGCACGGCTCCGGGACGAGGTCAAACGGTTGGAGGCGGTGGAACTGGCCGTGGCCGACGACCCTTTGGCGCGGCAATCGGCGGTGGAGGAAGCGGTGGACGAGGCCCAGAGGATGAAGGGCCGCTCAACCGCCGGCCGCCCGGGGCAGCGGGGTGGGAAGGCGAGAAGGGGGCGGTGACTCGCCCGTAGGGTGGGCAATCTGCCCACCACCCACGGCCCACCACCCACGGCCACCGTAGGGTGGGCAATCTGCCCACCAATCTGCCCACCAATCTGCCCACCAATACCCGCGTGAATTCGTGGATTGGACAAGCCGTGGTGGTGGGATTGTCGACGGGGGTGGTGGGCAGATTGCCCACCCTACGCCCCCCCCCAACGTCACATCACCCCCCGGCGCCCCCCGGCACCACGGTCAATCCCAACCCCTGCCAATTCTGCATGCCGCCCCGGTAATACGAGATATTCTCCGCCGGGAACCCCGCCTCGATCATGTTGCGCGCCGCCGTCGGCGACTGGCCGCACCACGGGCCGTTGCAGAACAACACCACCTGCGGGATATCCCCCTCGCAGATGAACCCGTCGAAATCGACCTCGCAGCCCAATTCGCCCAACCGGTCCGCCGCCTCGTTATAGGGCACCGACACGGCACCGGGGATCGTGCCCGCCTCGAATTCGGGCCGGATGCGCCCGTCGATCACCACAATATTCGGGTCCTGCAGGGCCGCGATCACCTCCAGCTCGCCCACGGGCGTCACACCGGGCGCGGGCACCATCGGCTGGATGCAGAAATTCGGACAGGGGCGCGAGGTCAGCGTCCAATCCCCCTCCAGCCGATGCGCGCTATCCTGGTTGCGCGAGATCTCGACCATCCCCGTGGCCGTCGGCACGCTTGCCGACATCATGTCGGGCGTGATCCCCACGCCATCGGCCATGGCCAGCCCCGGCACAGCCGCCATCGCGAAAGCAAAAGCCGTGATACGCATGACATCCTCCCTTTTCCTCTGCGCCCAGCGTCCGCCTGTTGATGGACCAAGTCAACCAACAGTTGCGCGCCCCCGCCAAACGGGCAGAACCGCGCCGCCCCTTTCCCCGCGCCTCCCACGCCCTATCCTCGCCCCATGCGCCCGATCCTTGCCGCCCTCGCAGCCCTCGCCCTCGCCAGCCCCGCCGCCGCCTGGCAGGCCGGAACCGATGGCGCGCTCTGCACGCTCACCCATGAGCAAGCAGGCCTCGACATCCGCCTGACCCATGATCCCGGTCCGCCGCTCTGGACCATCACGATCACCGCCCCCGCGCCCTGGCCCGAGGCCCCGATCTTCTCCATCGCCTTTCTGGGCGGGGCGGAACTGACGATCTCCACCGACCGCCACAGCCTCTCGCCCGATGGCCTGTCGCTCACCGTCACCGACCGGGGTTTCGGCAATGTGCTGGCCGGGCTCTCGGGCAACACGACCGCCCATTTCCGCTTGGGCGATGCGGAATGGACCGCCTCCCTCGCCGGCGCCGCGCCCGAGGTCGCAGCCTTCGCGGCCTGCAACACCACCCCCAGTGTCTAGGCCCCAGTGTCTGAGCCCCGACCGAGCTTCCGTGCATCCCGGCACATCACCCCTGTGCTCATGTGCATTTTCGCAGCAATCAATCCGCCCCATCTTCCCCAGCGAACCAGGGAACACCCCCCATCGCCTCAGGAGACCCCAAGATGACCCGCAAAATTCCGGGCCTGCACCATGTCACGGCCATCTCCGGCCCGCCGCAGGCCAATCTCGCCTTCTACACCGGCAGGCTGCGCCAGCGGCTCGTCAAGAAAACCGTCAATTTCGACGATCCCGGCACCTATCACCTCTATTACGGTGACAGCGCGGGCAGCCCCGGCACGATCCTGACCTTCTTTCCCTTTGCCGATGCAGGCCCCGGCCGCGCCGGTCCCGGCATGGCCTCGGCCTATGCCTATGCCGTGCCCAAGGGCGGCTTTGACGGCTGGATGGAAAGCCTCGCGCTCGATGCGGTGGATTTCGACGGCCCGACCGAACGCTTCGGGCAACGCGTCCTCACGCTGCGCGATCCCGATGGCGCGCCGGTCGAACTGGTCGAAACCGCCCGCGACAGCGACGCGCCGCTCGACGGCTTCCATTCCGTCACGCTCTGGGAAAGCGACATCGCGCCCACCGCGCGGCTTTTGACCGAGATCTTCGGCTACGTGGAAACAGGCCACGAGACGGCGGGCGGCACCGAACGCCTGCGCCTGCAGGCCCCGGGCGATGCGCGCGGCGCGGTCATCGACCTCATGCGCTCGGATGCGCCCTCCATCGGGCGGCAGGGCGCTGGAACGATCCATCACATCGCCTTCCGCGCCGAAACCGACGCGATCCAACGCGACTGGATGGACAAGCTCGCCAGCGCGGGCCATCCCACCACGCCCGTCATCGACCGACAGTATTTCAACGCGATCTATTTCCGCGAACCGGGCGGCGTGCTCTTCGAGATCGCGACCGACCCGCCGGGTTTCGCCGTGGACGAAGACCCCGCCCACCTGGGCGAGGCGCTGATGCTGCCCGCGAAATACGAACCCTACCGCGACCGGATCGAAAAGGTCCTCCCGCCGCTGCAGGTGGCACGATGACCCGCGTCCTTCGCGCGGGCGCGTCCCCCGATACGGCGCGGATGGGTCTGGTGCTCCTGCACGGGCGCGGCGCGGGGGCCGAGGATATCCTTGGCCTTGGCGCGGCGCTCGGCCTGCCCGACATCGCGCTGGTCGCACCCGAGGCACCGGGCCGCAGCTGGTGGCCCACCTCCTTCCTCGCGCCGATGGGCGGCATGGCCCCCCATGTCGACGCAGGCCTGGCCGCCGTGGACGAAGCGATCGCTACGCTACTGACTGCGGGGCTGACCCCCGACCGCATCGCCTTGGCGGGGTTCAGCCAGGGCGGATGCCTCGCGCTCGAATATGCCGCGCGGCGCGGTGGGCTTGCGGCGGTTTTCGGGCTGTCGGCGGGTCTCGTCGGCACATCGGATGCGATGGGCGGCCCCGATGCCGCGCTCTATGGCGCGATGCCCAAGCGGTTTGCCTATGACACCGACCTGACCGGACTGCCCGTGACGATCACGGTCCACACCCAGGACCCCCACATCCCCCTCAAGCGCGCCGAGGACAGCGCGACCGTCTTCCGCGACCGGGGGGCCTTGGTCGATTTGCAGGTGACCCAAGGGGCCGGTCACAGCGTGACCGAGGGCGGCATCCGCGCCATGCGCGCAATCCTGAACAAGGGGTAAACGGCCGCAAGGCGCGCCAAGCTTTCGTCAGGAAACGGGCCCGGAATTTAACCTTTCATCAGGATATTCCGGGCCCGTTTACCAATCTCCGGCCTCAGCCCAGAACCTCCGCGATGCTCTCGGCGGTGACGGTGACGATCGTGTCGGCCTCCTCCCGCGTCAGGCAGAGCGGCGGCGCATAGCCCAGGATATCGCCCTGCGGCATGGCCCGCGCGATCACGCCGCGCCGCGCCATGGCCGCCACGATGCGCGGCACCACCTTGTCGGCAGCATCGAACCCGGCCCGCGTGTCGCGGTTCTGAACCAGTTCCACCGCCGTCAGCATCCCCTCGCCGCGCACCTCGCCGACATGGGCATGCTCGCCCAAGGCCTCCGTCATGGTCCGCGTAAGGTAAGGCCCTGTTTCGCCGGCGTTTTTCACCAGCCCAAGACTGTCCACCAGCTTCAGGTTCGCGATCCCCGCCGCCGCCCCGATGGGATGGGCCGAATAGGTCCAGCCATGGCCAAAGGGCCCGTTTTCATCGGTCCCCTGCTCCAGAACCGCCCAGACCTTTTTCGACACGATGGACCCCGACATCGGCGCATAGGCGCTCGTCAGACCCTTGGCGATGGTCATGATATCGGGCTTCAACCCGTAATGCGGCGAGCCGAACATCGACCCCAACCTACCAAATCCGGTGACCACCTCATCCGCGATCAACAAGATATCGTGTTTCTCGAGGATCGGGGTGATCGCCTCCCAATAGCCCTTGGGCGGGGGCACGATGCCGCCCGTCCCCAGCATCGGCTCGGCGATGAAGGCCGCGATCGTGTCGGCCCCTTCGCGCGCGATCAGCTCTTCCAGATCGGCGGCGCATTGCGCGCTGAACTGCTCCTCCGTCTGGGTCACGTCCGCACGCCGGTAGTAGTAGGGCGAGGTCGTGTGCCGCACCGTGTCAAAGGGCAGATCGAATTTCTGGTGGAACAGCATGAGCCCCGTGAGCGAGCCGGACATGAGCCCCGAGCCATGATAGCCCCGCCACCGCGAAATGATCTTCTTCTTCTGCGGCAATCCCCGGATGTTGTTGTAATACCAGACCAATTTGATGTTGGTCTCGTTGGCATCACTGCCGCCAAGGCCGAAATAGACCTTGGACATGTGATCGGGCGCGCGCTCCATCACCATGCGCGACAGCGTGATCGAGGCCTCCGTCCCATGGCCGACATAGGCGTGGTAATAGGCCAATTCGCGCGCCTGTTCCGCGATGGCCTCGGCCACTTCCTGCCGCCCATAGCCGATGTTGACGCAATAAAGCCCCGCAAAGGCATCAAGCAGGCGGTTGCCGTCCCGGTCCGTGATCCAGCAGCCCTCGCCTGTCTGGATCACCCGCCCCGGCGCCTCGCCGCGCGCATGCTGCGCCAGATGGGTGGAGGGGTGCATGAAATGGTCCCGATCCCATTTCGCAAGCTGGTCGTTGGTGAGCATGGCGCGATCTCCTGTCTGGGGCTTGGCCCGAGGTAACGGGCCAGACCCTCAGGATGCAACCCAAAGGCGACAAAACGCCCGCCGATCCGGGCGAAACGCCCGAAAAACTCGAGTTTTTCGAGCAGGAAAACTGCAGTTTTCCCAACGGTTTTGCTGCAGCAAAACCCGTCCCGTCAGCCCTTGCGCCGGAATGTCAGGTAATGCGGAACCCGGTTCTCGCGCAGCGCCTTTTGCTCGTAACGCGTTGAAATCCAGTCATCCCACGGCACGTGCCAGCCCCCGGGAACCGCCGTCAGCAGGTCGAAGCCCGCTTGCGGCACTTCCTCCAGCGTCTGGCGGACATAATCGGGAATATCGGTCGCCACGCGGAATTCCGCCCCCGGTTTCAACACGCGGGCCAAGGGTTCCAGATGCTCGGGCGTGACAAAGCGGCGGCGGTGATGGCGCGCCTTGGGCCAGGGATCGGGATAGAGCAAGAAGGCCTTGGCGATCGAGGCGTCGGGCAGAACGTCGAACATATCCCGCACATCGCCGGGATAAACGCGCAGATTGTCCACGCCCGCGCGCCGGATCTTGCCCAGCAACATGGCGACACCGTTGATATAGGGCTCGCAGCCGATGATGCCCGCCTGCGGATTGCGGCTGGCCTGGTGCACCATATGCTCGCCGCCACCGAACCCGACCTCGAGCCAGACCTCGCGCCCGCCGAAAACCGCTTCCAGATCAAGGTCTTCCCGCTCCGGATTGACCTCCCAATCCACCGGACCGGGCGACAGCGCGTCGAGATCTTCCTGAAGATAGGTTTCCTGGCTGTCGCGCAGGTGCTTGCCCCGGCGGCGGCCATAGAAATTCCGGTGCGGACGCTCGGTCGGAGGGGTCATCGGCACTCTCTGGATGGGGTCGGACAGGGCGCAGGGGCCGGTCGCAAAGGACGGGCGGGGCGATTGCGCCCCACCCGTGGTGCAAGATCAGACAGCGGCCTTGAGCGCGTCGATCAGATCGGTCTTTTCCCAGCTGAACCCGCCATCGGCTTCGGGCGCGCGGCCGAAATGGCCATAGGCCGCCGTGCGCTGGTAGATCGGACGGTTCAGGCCCAGATGCAGGCGGATGCCGCGCGGCGTCAGGTTCATGGCCTGCCGGATCGCCTTTTCGATGCGGGCCTCGTCCACCTCGCCGGTGCCATGCGTGTCGACATAGACCGACAGGGGTTGGGCCACGCCGATGGCATAGCTGAGCTGCAGGGTGCAGCGGGCGGCAAGACCGGCGGCCACGACGTTCTTGGCCAGGTAGCGCGCGGCATAGGCCGCCGAGCGGTCCACCTTGGTCGGGTCCTTGCCCGAAAATGCACCGCCGCCATGGGGGGCAGCCCCGCCATAGGTGTCCACGATGATCTTGCGGCCCGTCAGGCCCGCATCGCCATCGGGGCCGCCGATCACGAATTTGCCCGTGGGGTTCACCCACCATTGCGTGTCAGCGCTCACCCAACCCTCGGGCAGAACCTCGCGGATATAGGGCTCGACCACGGCCCGCACATCGTCCGAGGTCATCGCCTCGTCCAGGTGCTGGGTCGACAGCACGATCGAGGTCACCTCGACCGGCTTGCCGCCTTCGTAGCGCAGCGTCAGCTGGCTTTTCGCATCGGGGCCAAGCGTCGGCTCCTGCCCGGATTTGCGCACCTCGGCCAGACGGCGCAGGATGGCATGGGAATACTGGATCGGCGCAGGCATCAGGTCGGGCGTCTCGTCGACGGCATAGCCGAACATGATGCCCTGGTCGCCCGCGCCCTCGTCCTTGTTTTCAGACGCGTTCACGCCCTGTGCGATATGGGCGGATTGCTCGTGCAACAGGTTCGTCACCTCGACCGTGGCGTGGTGGAACTTGTCCTGCTCGTAACCGATGTCGCGGATGCAATCGCGCGCGATCTGTTCGATCCGGCCCATGTATTCGGCCAGTTTCGCCTTGTCGGACAGGCCGACCTCACCGCCGATGACGACGCGATTGGTCGTGGCAAAGGTTTCGCAGGCGACGCGCGCCTCGGGTTCTTCGGACAGGAAAGCGTCGAGAACAGCATCGGAAATGCGGTCACAGACCTTGTCGGGATGCCCCTCCGAAACGGATTCGGAAGTGAACAGAAAGCTGTCGCGTGCCATGTGCTGAGAGTGCTCCATTGTTGATCGTCCCCACGCCAGGAAGCCGTTGTGGGGCTGTGATGTCGCGCCGTACGCCCTTATGCGCCGAGGTGCAATGGCCGGACGCGGCGCGCGGCCAGCAGGGCCAGCGTTGTTGCAAAAAGAACAAGGAAGATGACGGGAAAATCGCCCATCCGCGCATAAAGCGTCGGTGGCAGGGCGGGCGGCAGGGGCGCATCCAGATAGCCCGCCGCGTTCAGGGGCAGCGAGGCCACCACGCGCCCGCGCGCATCGATCACCGCCGAGACGCCGGTATTGGCCGCCCTCAGAACCGGCAGACCCTGTTCGGCGGCGCGCAATCGGGCCAGCGCCAGATGCTGATAGGGCCCGGAAAAGCTGCCGAACCAGGCATCATTGGTCAGATGCACCATCCAGTCTGGGCGCGCGACCTGCCGGATATAGCCGGGAAAGATCGCCTCGTAGCAGATCATCGGAAAGGCACGTCCCAGCCCCGCCCCCATGTCGAGCAGCGCGGGGCCGGGGCCGGGCGTATAGCCGCCCCCCAGAACCTCTGCGAGCCCCCGCAGGCCAAATGCCTCGGCCATGCCGCCCCCCGGCATGTATTCGCCAAAGGGCACGAGGTGATGCTTGTCATGGATCGCCGCGATCGCCCCACCGGGGGCCAGCAGCGCGGATGTGTTGCGCGGCCTGAAGCCTTCGTAGCGTTGACCGCCGATCAGCACCTGCGCGGCACCCGCCGCACGGGCGATGCGCAACCGCTCGGGCGCGGATTGATCCAGCAGCACCGGCAGGGCGGTTTCGGGCCAGACGACAAGCGACGGCGCCGCGCCGGTTTCCGGGGCGGCGGCGGTCAGGTCCAGACCCCGCTGGAAAAAGACGGGGATCATGTCGGCGCGCCATTTCAGATGCTGCGGCGCATTGGGCTGCACCAACCGCACGATGGGTGCCGTCGGCGCAGGCGCGGGGGCGGGCGGGGCCACGGCACCGGCGATGAGCACCGCGAAGAGCAGGCCAGCCGCCCGGACCGGCACCATCAGGGGCCGCGACAGCACCGCATGGGCCATGCCAGCCGCGACCACCAGAACGATGGCGGTCATTCCATGCGGACCGATCAGCGCGGCCAGCGGCAAGAGCGGCGCCCCGATCAGGATGTGACCGGGATGGGCCCATGGAAATCCCGTCAGGATGCTGGCCCGCGCCAGCTCGGCCAGACCCAGCAAACCCGCTATGACCACCAGCCGCAGGCCGCTCCGCCCCACGGGCACAAGCCGCGCCATTCCCCATCCCGCCAGCGCCCAGAACAGCGCCAGCCCCCCGGCCATCAGCGCAAGGGCAAAGGGGGCCATCCAGCCATGACGCGCCGCATCGACGAAAAAGGGCTCGACGATCCAATGCAGCGCGACGGCGAAATAGGCGCTCCCCCCGATCCAGGCCGCAAGCGCCGCCTGCCGCGCGCCGGGGGCGCGGGCCACCAGCCCCATCAGCACCGCGAACCCGGCCCAGCCGAGCAGCCACAGATCGAAGGGCGCAAGACCAAAGGCCGCGACAGCCCCCGCCAATGCGGCCAGCGCCAGCCGCGCGCGCGCGCCCGGATCAGGCACCGCAGACGCAGCCGGCACGGGTTGCGTCAAGCGGCGGCCCCTTTCGGGACCCTGACGCGCAACCGCTTGATCCGGCGCGGATCGGCATCGATCACCTCGAATTCCACGCCCGAGGGATGGGGCACGACCTCGCCCCGCGCGGGCACCCGGCCCGACAACAAGAAGACCAGACCGCCCAGCGTGTCGACCTCTTCCTCGTCATCGACCTCGGACAGTGCGATGCCCAGTTCCGCCTCGAATTCGTCGAGCGGCGCACGGGCCAGCGCCAGCCATTGCCTTTCGCCTTCGCGGGTCCAGGGCTGGGCCTCTTCGATGTCGTGCTCATCCTCGATCTCGCCGATGACCTGTTCGATCAGATCCTCGATCGTCACCAGCCCGTCGACCCCGCCATATTCGTCGATCACCAAAGCCATATGGGTGCGTTCGGTCTGCATCTTGGTCAAAAGCACGCCGATGGGCATCGAGGGCGGCACGTAAAGGAGCGGCCGCAGCATCGTGCGCAGCGAGAAATCCTGCGCCTTGCCGTTGAACCCGTAGCGCAGCGCCACGTCCTTGAGATGGACAAGCCCAAGCGGGCTGTCGAGCGTACCCTCATAGACCGGCAGGCGCGTCATGCCGCTGTCGCGGAACACCTTGACCAGGCCTTGCAGATCCTCGTCCGCCGAAACGGATTCGATCTCGGCGCGGGGGATGGCGACATCCTCGACCCGCATCCGCCGCAGGTTCGACATGCCCAGAACGGGCATCTGGGCCACGGTCACCCCATTCGCGGGGGCGCTGTCTCCGGTTGTGGAGGTGTTGGGTTCGGCATCCTCGGATGCACCGAACAATCTGGCGAAAAATCCCTGCCTCTGGGGCCCGGGATCGTCTTCCTCTTCCTGCGCGCCATGCGCCGCAGGAGACGAGGGATCAGGGTTCGAGCTCATGGCTCCTTTCCGGAACTGCACGGACCCTAGGCGGCCCGCAGCTTCAATATGGGTCAGGGATACCCAATCTTGCAAGGATGCGGGTCTCAAGACCCTCCATCAAGGCGGCATCGGGGTCGGATATGTGATCGAAACCCAACAGGTGCAGCAGGCCATGCACCACCAGATGGGTCAGATGATGCTCGAACGGCTTGCCCGCCTCCGCCGCCTCGCGGGTCAGAACGCCCAGCGCCAGCGCGATATCGCCCAGTTCGGCGGGCGGGCCGTCGAGGTCGGGATCGGACAGGTCCGACAGGTCGGGCAGCGCGCCCGGCTCTTCGGCGGCACGATCTTCCGACGGCCAGGACAGCACGTTGGTGGGCGTGGGCTTGTCCCGGAATTCCGCGTTGAGGGCCGCGATCCGGTGATCGTCGCAGGCAAGGATCGACACCACGACCCCCTCGGACGCAAGCCCAAGCTCGGACAGCACACCAGACAGCGCCGCCTCCGCGATGCGGTCCAGTGCCTCGGCGTCCCAGCCGTCGTCCTCGATGAGAATGTCGATCTCCATTCCCGGCCCATGCCCTGCGCCGCGCGCGCCGTCAACCGCGGCGGCTCAGGTCACCTCCCAGATCGCCTCTGCCGCGGCCAGCCCCGCCTCCCATGCCCCGCCCAGCGTCAGGGCAAGGGGGCCGGGGGCGGCCTCTCCCGCCATGAAGAGCCTTTCGTCGATGGGGGTGGCATAGATCTCGCGCGCCTCCTCGGCACCGGGACGGGGCCGCGCCCATGGGCCAAGGCTGAACGGATCGGCCGACCAATCATTCCAGGCAGAGGCGATGCCGGTCAGGCCCGTCTGGCGGCGCAATACCTCCGCGGCCTCGGCGATCACCGCCTGAGCGCCGCTCCGGCGCAGCGCCTCTGCGGGGCGCCCGGAGAAAATCACCGCCGCGACCGGCATCCTGGGATCGAGATGGATCAAGGCCCCCTCCCCCGCCTCCAGCCGGGGCAGGTCGAGCTGGAATTCGGCAGCCTCGGCAGGCCGTTCCGCGAGGCGAAATCCGACCTTCAGGAATTCGGCCCCTTCCAGCGCGGCCATGGCCTGCCCATGGGCCGGGGGCAGGTCGGGGGTAAACCGGATACCGCCTGCGGCCAGGACGGGCGGCGGCACGGTCACCACCACCTGCCCGGCCCGGATCGTGCCGAAACCGCCCGTGACCGCGACATGATCGGCGGGCCGCAGGTCGATGCCCGTGACGGCATGGCCGGTGTGGATCGGCAAACCGGCAGCCAACCGTGACAAAAGCCCGCCGGTGCCCCCCTCCACCAACCAATCCTGACCGGAGGCAAGCGTGATCGCATCCGCCAGCGACAGCTGGTCCGGGTCCCCGCCAAGCGAAATGGCCGAAAGCCTGAGCGCCGCATCCGTCCAAGGATCGCCGCCCAGAAGCGTGGCAAGCGTGGCCCCCGGCGGGGTCCCGCCCGCCATCGCATCAAGCCCCGCATCGAAGACATCGAGCGCCGCCAGAAGCCGCTCGGCCGCATGGCGCGGGTCAAGCGGGGTGCCGCTCGCGGTCATGTCCTCGAAATCGCTGGCCGTCAGGGACAGGCCCAGATCCCGCGCCAGCCGCCTGAGCGGGTTGTCCCCGCCATTGTGCAGCCATTGCGCCCCCCGATCCCAGGGCAGGCCCAGCGCGCCCGGATCGGTCCAGGCCCGCCCGCCGATGCGGCCCCGCGCCTCCAGCACCGCCACCTCGTAGTCCCAGGCGATCAACTGGCGGGCCGCCGAAATCCCGGCGGACCCGGCCCCGATGACCACGACATCGACATCGCGCAGAGTCTCGGCGCGCAGGGTCTCGGCGCGCAGCACGTGGGGGGCAGACAGGACCGCGGCCCCGACAAGACCCAGACAGGCCCTCCGCCCGATCCCCGATGGATCAGCCGGGTTGCGCGTCCGCATCATAGGCTTCGATGATCTTGGCGACCATCGGGTGGCGGACCACGTCCTTGGCGGTGAAGTAGTTGAACGAGATACCATTTACGCTCTTCAGGATACGCTCCGCCTCGGCCAGCCCCGAGGTCACGCCGCGCGGCAGGTCGACCTGGCTCCGGTCACCGGTGATGACCATGCGGCTGCCCCGGCCCAGACGGGTCAGGAACATCTTCATCTGCATGCCGGTCGCATTCTGCGCCTCGTCCAGCACGACATAGGCGCTGGACAAGGTGCGCCCGCGCATGAAGGCCAAGGGCGCGATCTCGATCGTCTTTTCCTCCATCAGCTTTTGCAGCTGGCGGCCCGGCAGGAAATCGTTCAGCGCGTCGTAAAGCGGCTGCATGTAGGGGTCGACCTTGTCCTTCATGTCGCCGGGCAAAAAGCCCAGACGCTCGCCCGCCTCGACGGCGGGACGGCTGAGGATGATCTTGTCGACGCGTCCGTTGATCAGCTGGTTCACGGCGACCGCGACCGCCAGATAGGTCTTGCCCGTGCCCGCAGGCCCGATGCCGAAGGCCAGCTCGTGTTCATAGAGCGCGCGGACATAGGCCTGCTGCGCCTCGGTCCTCGGTTCGACAGTCTTTTTCCGCGTGCCGATCTCCAGCTGTCCGCGCTGGAACATCTCGATCTGGTCGCCCGCGCGAACGCCCGTCGCCTCGGTCGAGCCGCCCAGCCGGACGGCGGCATCGATATCGCCGGGTTCCAGACCGCGACCGGCCTCGAGCCTTGCATAGAGCTTGCGCAAAACCTCCGCCGCCTCGGCACGGGCCTCGCCCAGAACGGCCAGCTGGTTGCCCCGTCGCAGCACATGGACCGACAGAAGATGCTCGATCTGGGCCAGGTTGCGATCGAATTCGCCGCAAAGCTCGATCAGCAGACGGTTGTCGGGAAACTCGAGCGACAGCTCGACCGGGGTGCCTTCCGTGGGGGCCGCCAAGGTGGTGATCGCCAAATCACGCTCCGGTTTGGGGTTGCGTCTGGTACAGACTGTGCCGACAGGCAGGGCACAACGCAACAGGTTGTGGTCCTTGTCGTCAAAGTTTCTTGATCCTGTCCCATCCGCGACGGAAAAACGGGCACCCGCCAAGGTGCCCGTCACAATGATCCGCTTGTTCCGTCGCTCAGCGCCCCGCCGGAACCCAATCGCGCCCGCGGCTGCCCGCGCGGAAATCGCCCACGATGGAATTGGGCGCGGCCACGGGGGTACAGACCGGCAGACCCGAGACCGGGTCGCGCCGCCGCGACCAATAGCCTTCGAGGCCATCGTCGATCATCCAGATATGGCAGCCGTCCGGGTCGATGTAGATGCCCGCCTCCAGCTGGCTCAGGCTGCCGCTGTCGATCCCGCGATCCTCACCGACCGCCACGACCTCGTTGCCGGACCCGGTCGAGGGGCGCACGCCGATACAGCCCGATAGGCCGAGCATCGCAAGGACCAGTACACCGCTCTTGATGATATGTGCCATGATACCCAACCCTCAGCGATAACACACGATTTCGACGCGGCGGTTCTGCTGCATGCCCGCTGCGGTGGCGTTCGACGCGGCGGGGCGGCGTTCGCCGAAACCGATCTCGCGCGCGACCCGTGCCCCGACAGACCGCGCGACATCGGCGACGGCGGCGGCGCGGCGCTGGCTCAGCGCCATGTTGTATTCGTCCGAGGCCCGGCTGTCGGTATGCCCGTAGACCGCATAGGCAAAGGCCCCCGCCGAACGGAAGAATTGTTCCAGCTGCGCCCGGCCCGAATGGGTCAACCGCGCGCTGTCGGTCTGGAACAGGACATCGGTGTTGGTCACCGCGCAGGTATTGACGTCAAGGCAGACGGGCATGCCGTTTTGCGGGTTCACCCGGCCTTCCATGTAGCCTTCGGAACCGCCATCGGCGACCCAATGCATGCAGCCGTCGGGATCGATCCACAGACCGGGCTGCACCCGCCCGGTGACGCCGCTGCGATCCTGCGCCATCGCAGTCCCCGGCACCAAGGCCAGCACGCTGGCAAAAAGAGCCGCCCCACCCACGACCCGACAAAGCATGCGTGACATCCCGGTCATCACAACAAATTCCCCCAGTTTCCTACTCGCCCGGTCGGCGCGATCAGGCCCCTGGCAGGGGGCCACGCGAAAACGCCATTGATTGCCGCACGATAGCAGCAACCCCCGAAAGGGGAAGAAAAAACTTAAGTGGTATGTTGCCGATCCGGAAACAAAACGGGCGGGGATGTCACCGCTGCCCGAACACGCCCGCGACGGCAGGGCGCGATGCGCCGCAAAAACCGCCCTGCGCGGTTCAACCCACCAACCGCCCCGCCAGCGAATTCGGACCGGAGGCCAGGATATCCACCGCCGCGATCTGACCCAAAAGGCTCTCGGGCCCCTCCACGTGGACCGCGTGCAGATACTCCGATTTGCCGGTGATCTGCCCCTCCATGCGCCCCGGTTTCTCGAACAGGACCTGCACACGCCGCCCGACCATGGCGTTTTGCGTGGCGCGCTGCTGTTCGGTGATCAACGCCTGCAAGCGTTGCAGCCGGTCATCGGCCTCGGCCGCATCGACGGGCGCGCGTTCGGCGGCCGGCGTGCCGGGACGGGCCGAATACTTGAAGGTATAGGCGCTGCCATAGCCCACCTGCCGCACCAGATCGAGCGTCGCCTCGAAATCCGCCTCCGTCTCGCCGGGAAAGCCCACGATGAAATCGCCCGACAGCACCAGGTCGGGCCGCGCCGCCCGGATGCGCTCGATCAGGCGGATATAGCTTTCGGCGGTATGCTTGCGGTTCATCGCCTTCAGGATGCGGTCCGACCCCGATTGCACCGGCAGATGCAGATAGGGCATCAGCTTGTCGCACTCGCCATGTGCGGCGATCAGATCGTCTTCCATGTCATTGGGATGGGAGGTGGTGTAGCGGATACGGTCCAACCCCTCGATCCGGGCCAATTCGCGCACCAGCCGCGCCAGACCCCATTCCGATCCTTCCGCACCCGCGCCGTGATAGGCGTTCACATTCTGGCCCAGAAGCGTGATCTCGCGCACCCCGCGCGCCACCAGCTCGCGCGCCTCGCCCAAAAGACGGGGCGCCGGGCGGCTCACCTCGGCCCCGCGGGTATAGGGCACCACGCAAAAGGAACAGAATTTGTCGCAGCCTTCCTGCACCGTCAGAAAGGCGGTCGGCCCGCGCCGCGTGCGGCGATCTTTGGGCAGATGGGCAAACTTGTCTTCCTCGGGAAACTCGGTGTCGAGCGCGCGTTCGCCGCGATCCACGGCCTCCATCATCCTGGGCAGGCGGTGATAGGTCTGCGGCCCCACGACCAGATCCACGATGGGCATCCGGCGCATGATTTCCTCGCCCTCGGCCTGGGCCACGCAACCTGCCACCCCGATCTTGAGATCGGGCTTTTCCTCGTGCAGCGGCTTCAGCCGCCCCAGGTCGGAATAGAGCTTTTCCGCCGCCTTTTCCCGGATATGGCAGGTGTTGAGCAAGATCATGTCCGCCGCTTCGGGCGTGTCGACCTGCACGTAACCCTGCGCGCCCAGCGTTTCGGCCATGCGTTCGCTGTCATAGACATTCATCTGGCAGCCATAGGTCTTGACGTAGAGCTTTTTCGCCTCGGTCATCGCGCGCATCCGGCCATATCTTCAGGAAACCTTGATCTGCGGCATGTACAGCGCAGAGCGCCCGGCTTCAACCGATGCGCGCGATTGAATTCCCCCGCCGCTCGCGCCAAGGTGCGCCGCAGGTCAGCACCGGCAGTCACGATGAGATCAGTTTAGGCAAGGCACGGTCGTTCCCGATGGATTTCGACACTCTCGATCAATTCGACGCCGTGCGGCCCGGCACCTTCGGCAAGGGTCCGGCAGCGCTTGTCATCGCCGAGGATCGGGTCGAGGTCGCATCGACCCTCGAACATGTCCGGTCCCTGGGGTTTCGCCACATCTTCGTGCTGGCGCCCCCCGACCTTGCCGTGCCACCGCCCCCCGCCGGCGTGAAATCCCAGCAGCATGTCATCCGCGCCCGCAGCCGCGCCCCCGGCGCGGCACAGGCCGCCGTGAACATCCTGATCGAAAAGATGCCCGGCGAATGGCTGCATTACTGCTACAACGGGGAATACCTGTTCTATCCCTTCTGCGAGGATCGCAGCGTGGGCGAGATGTTCACCTGGGTGATGGAAGAACGCCGTTTCGCCATCCTGACCTATGTGATCGACCTCTATGCCCCCGACCTCCGGCTCTATCCCGATGCGGTCTCGCTCGACACCGCGATGCTCGACAGTTCGGGCTATTACGCCGAGGGGCGACCGGACGAACACGGCAACCCCAAGGACCGGCAACTCGATTTCTACGGCGGCCTGCGCTGGCGGTTCGAGGAACATGTGCCCAATCCCAAGCGCAAGATCGACCGCATCGGCCTGTTCCAGGCGCGTCCCGGCCTGCGCCTTCTCGAGGACCACACGCTCAACGACGAGGAACTCAACACCTATGCCTGCCCGTGGCATCATTCGCTGACCGCCGCGATCTGTTCCTTCCGGGTGGCCAAGGCGCTGCGCACCAACCCCGGATCGCGCTACGACATCAGCGATTTCCGGTGGCACAAATCCACGCCCTTTCACTGGTCCTCGCTGCAATTGATGGAACTGGGCCTGATGGAACCGGGGCAATGGTTCTGATCGCATGACGGATGCGCCACCGATCTGGCGCGACGGGCCGGTGCTGGCCTTCATGGTCGCCGAAACGCTCGTCTGGGCCGCGATCTTCTACAGCTTTCCGGCGCTCGTGCTGCATTGGCAGGATGAATTCGGCTGGTCCGCGACAGCGGCGCTCGGGGCCTTCAGCCTCGCGCTCGGGCTGCAGGGGCTTGCCGCGCCCTGGGTCGGGCGGGCCATCGACCGGGGTCTGGCCCCTTGGGGCTTTCCGCTCGGCACGCTCGGGGCCATCGCGGGGCTTGCCGCGCTGACGCAGGTGCAAACGCTTTGGGCCTTCTACCTCGTCTGGGGGTGGCTCGGCCTGATGATGGGCTTCACGCTCTATGACGCCTGTTTCTCGGTCGTGACGCGCGCACGCGGCGCCCGTGCGCGGGCCGCGATCACCGCGATCACGCTGGCGGCGGGCTTTGCCTCGACACTTGCCTATCCGCTCACGGCTTTCGTGACGGCGCTGGCGGGCTGGCGCGCCTCGGTCTGGGTGCTGGCGGGCCTTGTCGCCCTTCTGGTCCTGCCGATGGTCGCCTATGCCGCCCACAGGCTCGAGGGGGAGGCCAAGGCCCGAACCCCCGCCACCACCGGCCCCGCGCCCCCCCGCACGCGCGTCAGCAACCGCCCCGGCTACTGGCCCATCGCCGGGGGCTTCGCGCTCACCTCGCTCGGGGTGGGCATCGTCCTGAGCAATCTCATGCCGCTCATGGCGGCGCTCGACGTGCCCACACCCCTTGCCATCCTTGCCGCCTCCACCATCGGCCCCGCGCAGGTGGCGGGCCGCGTTCTCCTGATCCTTGCGGGCGCGCGGGTGGCAGCGCGGGCCGTGGTGCTCGGCGCCTTTCTCATGCTCGCCGCCGCCTCCGTCCTGCTGGGGGCCACCGCCGCCGTGCCCGCGCTCGCGCTGGCCTTTGCCATCGCGCAGGGCGTGGGCAACGGCGTCATCTCGATCCTGCGGCCCGTCGTGATCCGCGAGGCGATGGGCGAACAGGGCTTCGGCGAAAGCGCGGGCGCGGTCGCCCGCCTGTCGCTTTTCGCCTTTGCCGTGGCCCCCGGTCTCGGCGCGGTGCTGGCCGATCTCATGGGCCATGGCGCGGTGATCGCGCTTTGCGTCGCCGCACCGCTCACCGGGGCGCTGATGCTCCGCCGCCTCGCCCCATGACAAAAGGGCGACCCGACCGGACCGCCCTTTCCCATGCTCACCCGCGACAGGCTCAGGCCGTTTCGGCCTCGATCACCCGCGACGCGCCGCGCGAAATCTCGATCTGGCGCGGTTTCAGCGCCTCGGGCACCTCGCGGACCAGATCGATATGCAGCATCCCGTTCTCATGCAGCGCGCCGGTCACGCGCACATGATCGGCCAGCTGGAACCGCTTTTCAAAAGCGCGCGTGGCGATCCCGCGATGCAGATAGGTCCGCTGCGTCTCGTCCTTGGCCTTGCGCGCGGTCACGACCAGTTCGGTCTCGCGCTGCTCGACGCCCAGTTCGGCCTCGGTGAAGCCTGCAACCGCGATCGAGATGCGATAGGCATCCTCGCCGGTCTTCTCGATATTGTAGGGGGGATAGCTGGGCGCGGAGGTGTCTTGCGACATCACGCGGTCCAGAAGATCGGCCATCCGGTCGAAACCGACGCTGGCACGGTAAAGCGGGGAAAGGTCATAGGTTCGCATCTGTCATCCTCCATCGAGCGACAACTTGAGGTTCTCGGGCCGCCCCATGCCGGGCACGACCCTTGGTGAAAGCGCGGGGGCCCGCATCGCGGCACCCCTGCCCCCCTTAGCTGGGAAGGCGAAAGCCCCCCGTCAAGCCCCCCGGTCAAGACCCCCACACCAAGCCCCGCCTCACCGCAGGATCGGCACCGCAACCTCGCGCTTGCCCGCCGCATCGAGCGCCGCCGGCCGTGGCCCGCCCGTCGCCCAATCCAGCAATTCGACCGTATGGACGATGGGAATATCGGTCCCCGACCCGATCTGCATCATGCAGCCGATATTGCCCGCCGCGATGATCTGGGGTGCCGTCGCCTCCAGCGTCTCGACCTTGCGCGCCTTCAGCTGCCCCGAGATCTCGGGCTGCATCAGGTTGTAGGTCCCCGCCGATCCACAGCACAGATGGCTGTCGGCGGGCTCCACCACCGTAAAGCCCGCGCGCTTGAGCAGGTCCTTGGGATAGGTCTTGATCTTCTGGCCATGCTGCAGCGAACAGGCCGCGTGATAGGCCACCTTGTGGCCCATCCGCCCCTCGGGCAGGTCGAGCTTCATCAGCACCTCGGACACATCCATCGCGATGGCACTGACCGCCGCGGCCTCCCCCGCCAGCGCCTCGTTGCGGAACATATGCCCGTAATCCTTGACCGTGGTGCCGCAGCCGCTCGTGTTGATCACGATGGCATCGAGGCCCTTGCCCGTCATCTCGCGGTGCCAGGCCCGGATGTTTTTCGCCGCCGTCGCATGGCTTTCGCCCGTCTTGCCCATGTGATGGGTCAGCGCGCCGCAGCATCCCTGCCCCTCGGCGATCACCACCTCGCAGCCCAGCCGCGTCAAAAGCCGGATCGTGGCATCGTTGATATCGGTGTTGAGCGCGCGCTGCGCACAGCCCGTCATCAGCGCCACCCGCATCTTGCGCGCGCCCTCGGCCTCGAAAACCTGCGGATCATCGTTGCGGCTGACGGGCGGGATGACCTTGGGCGCCATGGCCAACATCGCCTTCAGCCGCGCATCGGGCATGAGAAAGGCAAAGGGCCGCCCGATCTTGGCCCCGAGCAACGCCACCCGGAACCGCGTCGGATAGGGCAGGATCCTGGCCAGCACCCAGCGCAATACCCGCTCGAACAGGGGCCGCTTGTAGGTCTGCTCGATATATTCCCGCGCGTGATCGACCAGGTGCATGTAATGCACGCCCGACGGGCAGGTGGTCATGCAGGCCAGGCACGACAGGCAGCGGTCGATGTGCTGCACGGTCTTGGCATCCGCCGGACGCCCCTTTTCCAGCATGTCCTTGATCAGGTAGATGCGCCCCCTCGGGCTGTCCAGCTCATCGCCCAGAACCTGGTAGGTGGGGCAGGTGGCCGTGCAGAACCCGCAATGCACACAAGACCGCAAAACCTCGTTCGACCGCTGGATCGCGGGGTCCTTCAACTGGTCGGGGGTGAATGTCGTCTGCATGGTCGCGCTTTCAGAACAGGGAGAGGAAGACGAGGCCGAACAGGCCCGCAAGCCCGAGATAGACGGCACTGAACACGGCGCGTGCGGCCCAGACCCGCTCGAACCGCCCGAGATAAAGATGGTAGAGCATCCCCGCCACGGCCGCCGCGATCAGCCCGGTGGCGATGGCCGCAAGCCGCTCGGGCGCAAGACCCGCAAGCGTGCCGCGCGCCGTGATCGCGACAAACATCGCCACGACCGCCACGACCAGCGCCCCCTGCGCCAGGAACGCGCCGCGCTTGCGATCCGACATCAGCGCGAAAGCGCCGAACAAAAGCGCCGAAGCCAGCGCCACGGACAGGGTGTCGATCATCGTCCTCCGCCCCCTCATGCCGCCATCAGGCCGGGGTTCAGGATGCCGCGCGGATCGAAACGCCGCTTCAGCTCTGCCGCAATCGCCGCCAGCGGCGCAGGCTCGGGCTGGAAGGGCGCGATCCGGCCCCGCGTCTCGGGCGCGGCGCGCAGCAGCGTGGCATGGCCCGCGAATGCGCCCAACCGGGCGCGCAGGTCGGTGCCCTCGGGCACCAGCGCCCAGATCAACCCGCCGCCCCAGTCGAACATCACCCGGCCCCCGATGCGCGCAGCGATCCCCGGCCCATCCGTGGGCTTGACCGAGATGCGCCAGACATCGCCCGCCTGCCCCGCAAACGCCTCGACATCGCGCAAAGCCTGCCAGCGCCGCGCCACGGCCTCGGCGCCCTCCTCCACCTCGACCCCGCCAAAGGGCGCCATCAGGTCAGCGAGCCGCCCGGCCCGATAGGCCACGCTCGTGGCGAAGCCCTCGATCCGCAACAGCGTCCGCCCCTCCTCGGGCAGATGCGCCGCCCCCGTCACCTCGAAGGGGGAGCCAAGCGCCACCGCCATCGCCTCCACCGCCTGCAGCTCGGAAAGCCCCGCAAGGCTCAGCGTCGCCGCCGCCTCGGGGGCGGGCAACACCTTGAAGGCGACCTCGGTCAGAACCCCCAGCGTGCCCCAACTGCCCGCCATCAGCTTCACGAGGTCATAGCCCGTGACATTCTTCATCACCCGGCCCCCGTTCTTGACGATGGCACCCGACCCGTCGACGAACCGCACCCCGATCAGGCTGTCGCGGCAGGCCCCGGCCTGGATGCGCCGCGGCCCCGAGACATTGGCCGCCACCACGCCGCCGATCGTGGGCGCGCCCGTGGTGCCCAGGAGCGCGCGATGATCCATCGGCTCGAAGGGCAGGCGCTGCCCCTCGGCGGCCAGCGCCGCCTCGACCTCTGCCAGGGGCGTGCCCGCCTTGGCCACGATGGTCAGCGCACCGGGTTCATAAAGCTCGATCCCCGACAGACCCGCGACCGACAGAACCTCCCCCGCGACGGGCCGGCCCACGGGCCGCGTCCCGCCCCCGACCACGCGGAGCGGCCCCTTGGCGCCGGCCAGCATCTCGCTCAGTTCACTCTCGGTGGCGGGGCTCGACATCGACCACATCCTTCATCTTGGCAGGAAAACTCTCGGGGTGGGTCCGGGAGGGGCAGACAGCCCCTCCCGGCTTGGGTGCTCGTGGGTCCGGGAGGGGCAGACAGAACCTCCCGGCTTGGGGACTTGTGGGTCCGGCAGGGGCAGACAGAACCTCCCGGCGGATCGGCGCCGTCAGGCGGCGACCTGTCTCTCGCGGCGCTCCCGCGACACCGACAGCGGAAAGACCTTGGCCGGGTTCAGCAACCATGCGGGATCGAACACATCCTTCACCCGCATCTGCGCCTCCAGGTCGGCGGGGGCGAATTGCGTCTCCATCAGGTCGCGCTTCTCGATCCCCACGCCATGCTCGCCGGTCAGGCATCCGCCCACCTCGACGCACAGCTTCAGGATATCCGCGCCAAAAGCCTCGCACAGTTCCAGATCCCCGGGCTTGTTGGCATCGAACAGGATCAGCGGGTGCATGTTGCCGTCGCCCGCATGGAACACATTGGCCACGCCCAAACCGTACTCCTTCGACATCTCGCCGATGCGCTTGAGCACGTAGGGCAACGCGGAAACCGGGATCGTGCCGTCAAGGCACATGTAATCGTTGATCTGTCCCATCGCGCCAAAGGCCGATTTGCGGCCCAGCCAGATGCGCTTGGCCTCGTCCTCCGATTGCGCCTCGCGCAGTTCCACCGGGTCGTGGCGGCGCGCGATCCCGGCGATCAGGCCCAATTGCGCGTCGATCTCGGCCGCGCTGCCCTCCACCTCGACGATCAAGAGCGCCTCGCACATCGGGTAGCCCGCCTTGGCAAAGGCTTCCGTCGCCTCGATGCAGGGGCGGTCCATGAATTCGATGGCGACCGGCAGAACACCCGCCTTGATGATGTCCGAGACACAGGCCCCCGCCACCTCGTTGCTGTCAAACCCGATCAGGACGGGCCGCGCGCCCTCGGGCTTGCGCAAGATGCGCAGCGTGGCTTCCGTCACCACGCCCAATTGCCCTTCGGACCCGCAGATCACCCCCAACAGGTCATAACCGCCCGCATCCAGATGCGCGCCGCCGATCTCCAGCACCTCGCCCGCCATCGTGACCATGGTCACGCCGAGCAGGTTGTTGGTCGTCACCCCGTATTTCAGGCAATGCGCGCCGCCCGAATTCATCGCGATATTGCCCGCGATGGCGCAGGCCAGCTGGCTCGACGGATCGGGCGCGTAAAAGAAATCCTCCTGCTCCACCGCCCCCGTCACGCTCAGGTTGGTCCGGCCCGTCTGCACCCGGATGAAGCGGTTGTCGTAATCGGTCTCGAGCACCTTGTTCATGCGCGCGACGCCGAGGATCACGCTGTCGGCCGTGGGCAGCGCCCCACCCGCCAGCGACGTTCCCGAACCGCGCGGCACGACCGGAACGCCCTCGGCATGGCAAATCCGCAGCGCCGTGGCGACCTCCTCGGTGGTGGCGGGCAGGACGACGGCCAGCGGCGGGCAGCGGTAGGCGGTCAGCGCATCGCATTCATAGGCGCGCACCTCCGCCTCGTCGTGAATCACCGCAGCCTTGGGCAAGGCCGCGCGCAAAAGCTCCACGATCTTGCTTTTGCGCGATAAAATGGCGGCGTCCGGGGTCGGCATCTCCATGTCGCGATCCTCCTCATCGCTGAATTGGTAAAGAAATATAACCAATACGACGATTAGGCAACGAAAAATGCCCTGAGACAACTCCGCGCCTTGCCGCGCCCCGCGAATGCTGGGCAACTGCGGGCATGGAATGGATCAAGGTTCTTCACCTTCTGGCCGTGCTGGGCTGGATGACGGGCATCTTCGCGGTGCCGCGTGCGATCATCTTCTGGAAGCGCGAACATGCGCGGCTGGGGGAATTCGGCCCGACCGGCGATCTGACGATCCGCATCTACCGCTTTTCGCTGGGGCTTGGCGTGATCGCCATCCTCACCGGCCTCTGGCTCGGCTGGTTCTGGGGCTACCCGATCTGGGTCTGGACCAAGCTCGGCCTCGTGACGCTCCTGGCCGCGCATTACGGCTGGACCGGGCGGCTCGTGCTGCGCGCCCGGCGCGGCATCTTCACCGAAAGCGACTTCTACCTGCGGGTCTTCAACGAGATCAGCGTCTTCGGCGCCATCGGCGTGCTGATCATCGTGGTGTTCAAACCATTTTGACGGCACACTCCCGCGTAGTCGCTGCGCAAGGGAGAACGCGATGACACGTTTCAATCTTCTGTGCGTCACCATCCTCGTTTTTGCCCTGCCGTTCGCCGCCCAGGCCGACCCGGTGGCCGATATCCTGTCCGAGGCGGAGGCCGACTGCGCAGGGTTCGAAAATGGCCGGTTCGACGCAGGCAATGCTGTGACCGAAGCCGATCTGGATGGCGACGGCACGAATGACCGGCTGGTCGACACCGCCCGCTTCAGCTGCACCTCGGCGGCCAGCCTTTACTGCGGCTCGGGCGGCTGCAGCTTGATCGCAGTGGTCGGATCCGAAAGCTGGGATTTTCAAGTCGAAGGCTGGCGTCTGGACGCATGGAACAGCATACCGATCCTGTTGCTGGCCCGCGACGGCGGCTGGTGCGGGGCGAGCGGTGCAGAAACCTGTTTCGAAGCGATCCGTTGGTCGCAGGGAAGGATGCTGACACTCGGGCCCCAGCCCTGACGCAACCCCCTACCGCCGCCCCTCGCGCAGCCATCCCGCCACGGTCAGCGCCGCCGCAAGCAGCAGGAACAGCCAGGCCGCGATCAGGGGCGTGACCGTCACATCCACCGTCAGATAGGCCTCGCGCGGCGTGAGCCCGATCCACCCCCGCCCCGAGGCATTGCGCCCCTCGGCCACCCGCCGCAGGTCGGGCATCCCGTCCTCCAGCCGCATTACCGCCCCCGTCAGCGGGGCCGTCAACGGCTCCAGCCTTGTGCCGCTCGCGATCGTTTCCTCGAACTCGCGCGGCGCTGCCGGGCCCAGCGCGATCACCGTGTCCAGATCGCCCTCGGCCAGGCGGTAAAGCCCTTGTTCCGCCCCCTCGATCTCGGCAGTGAACCGCCCCGGCGCGGTTTCCTCCAGCGTGATCTCTGTCTCGGACCCATCGGGCGCGGTCACGCGCAACGCGCCCACCCCCTCGGCCAGCGTGCGGCGCGTCACGCGGATGGTCTGGCCATCGGCCTCGGCCACCAGCGCCTCTTCCTCGAGATCGGGCTCGCCCATCATCCAATGCGCCAACCTGCGCAGCATCTCCAGCTGCGGGCCGCCCCCCTCGTAGCCGCGATCCCACAGCCACGCATGGTCGGACGCCAGAAGCGCCACACGCCCCTGCCCCACCCGGTCCAGCATCAACAAGGGCGCGCCGCCATTGCCGGTCATCACCGTCTGGCCCGACTGCTCCGTCACCTCGATCTGCCGCATCCAGCGGCCCCAGGGCTGATCGCTGCCCTCCAGCGGCTCATGCTCGGCCTCCAGCCCCGCCGTGACCGGATGACGACGACCCAGATCGGAAATCTCGGGCAGGAACGGCGCCTCGATCACCCGCGCCGTGGGCCGTCCGGGCAGGATATCGGCCAGGGGTGTCCGGTAAAGCGACGCCGCCGAGGCATAATCCGGCCCCGCCGCCAACAAAAGCGCGCCCCCATCCTCGACGTAGCGGCGGATGTTGTCGATGTAGAGCATCGGCAGGATGCCGCGCCGTTGGTAGCGGTCAAAGATGATCAGGTCGAAATCATCGACCGAATCCATGAACAATTCCCGCGTCGGAAAGGCGATCAGCGACAATTCCGTCACCGGCACGCCGTCCTGCCGATCCGGGGGCCGCAGGATGGTGAAATGCACCAGGTCGACCGACGGGTCCGATTTGAGCAGGTTGCGCCAGGTGCGCTGGCCCGGATGCGGCTCGCCCGAGACCAGCAGAACCGACAACCGGTCGCGGATGCCGTTGATCTGCACCACGGCGGCATTGTTGCGGTCGGTCAGTTCGCCCGAAGCCTCGGGAATGGTGAATTGCACCACGTTCTGGCCCGCATGTTCCAGCGTCAGGGGCAATTGCAGCGTCTCGTTCGTCGGAACGACAAAGGTCCGGCTTTCGCCGCCATCGATGGCGATGGCGATCTCGGCCCGGCCCGACAGGCCTGTGGGCACGGACCCCTGATCCTCGATCCGGAGCGTCATCATCAATTCTTCGCCGATGATGCCGAAAGCCGGAGCCGTTTCGATCACCAGCCGCCGGTCCCAATCCGTCGCGCGCCCCGTCAGCAGCGCATGCAGCGGCGCGGGCAGATCGGGCACCAGCTGCGCATCGTGCAATTGCCCGTCGGTGACGAGAATGGCACCGGCGATCCGGGCGCGCGGTTCCTCGGCCAGCATCCGGTTCAGCTCCGCCATCAACAGCGTGCCGCCATTGTCGGGGGCATCGGCCACGGTCGACAGCCGCATCTCCATCCCCATCGCCGCGATCTCGGCCTCCAGCGAGGCCAAGGCCTCGGCGCTCTGATCGGCGCGGTCCGAAATCCGCTGGCTGGCCGAGGCATCGACGACGACCAGAACGATATCGGTGATGGGCTCGCGATCCTCGGTCTGCAGCGACGGGTTCAACAGGGCAGCCAGCAAGGCCCCCGCCGCGAACAGGCGAAAGGGCCAGCCGTTCAGCCCCCGCCACAGCGCCAGCGCGATGACTAGCACCACGATACCCGCCAGCGCCCAGATCACCGGCATCGGCAAGAGCGGATCGAACAGGATCGTCTGCGCCATGCTACTGCCCCAACCGATCCAAAAGCGCGGGCACATGCACCTGATCGGATTTGTAATTCCCTGACAGCACGTACATCACCAGGTTGACGCCGAACCGCAGCGCGATCTCGCGCTGGCGGTCGCCGGCCGACCCCCGCCCGATGGGGAAAAGCGGGCGGCCCGTTTCATCCTGCGCCCAGGCCGCCGCCCAATCATTGCCCCCGATCAGGACCGGCGTGACCCCGTCGTTGAGATTGCGAAACGGCATCCCCTCCACCGCCTCGGCATCCGGCGGGGCGGCTTCCAGCCAGACATCCCGGCTCAGATGGCGACCGGGGAAATCCTGCAACAGGTAAAAGGTCCGCGTCAGGATATGATCCGGCGGCACGGGTTCGAGCGGCGGAATATCAAGCGCAGCCGCCAGCGCGCGCAGCCGCCGCCCCTCGGGCGTGCCCGATCCGAAGCCGCCGACATGGGCGTCCCGCGTGTCGAACACGATCATCCCCCCCGACCGCAGGTAATCGTTGAGCCGCCGGTAGGCCGCCGCCGAGGGCAGGGGTTGCTCTGCCGTGACCGGCCAGTAGAGCATCGGGAAAAAGGCCAGCTCGTCGCGTTCCAGGTCGACACCGATGGGCGCGCTCGGCTCGACCGAGGTGCGCTGGAACAGCGTGTTCGACAGGCCCTGCAACCCCGCGCGCGACGTGTCGTCGATCCGCGCATCGCCCGTCAGCACATAGGCCAGCGTCACCTCCGATGTGGCCAAAAGCGCGCGCGCATCCTCGGGCGACAGATCCTGCGCCTGCCCGCCCTGCGGCAGCGTGGCGACCAGCGCCAGAACCGCAGCCCCCCGCGCAAACCCCGACAGCCGCCCCGCCAACCACAGGGACGCGATGGCATCGATCAACAGCAGCACCAGCGCCCCCGTCAGGAAACCGGCCATCAGATCGGTGGGGGCGATCACGCTCATACCCTCGACCGGAACGGCGGCAGGCCAGCTTGCCGGGGCCAGCACCGTCTCGGCGGTCACCACGTTGCGCGCGATCCGCCGCGCCTCCGAGGCGTAAAGCCCCGGCAACAGATCGGCGGAAAGCGGCGCTTCGGCCAGGGTCTCGCCCGGCACACCGGGCCTTGTGCCCGCATCGCGCAGCGTCCCGAACCCGTCCAGCACCTGGTCGGGCGTCCAGATCGTGCCCTCCAGCTCGGCCGCCTCGGGCGTCGCGGGACGGGTGGAAATCGCCAGCCGCTCCAGCATCTGCACGAACAGCCCCGACAGGGGCAGGCTCGACCATTCGGCATTGGCCGTCACATGGAACAAAACGACCGATCCCCGCCCATGGCCCGCACGGGTGACAAGCGGCGTGCCATCGGTGAGCGAGGCGATGGTGCGCGCGGCAAGCTCGGGATCGGGCTGCGCCATGACCTGCGCGCTGATCTCCACGTCACCGGGGATCTCCAGCCCGAAAAACGGCGAGGTATCGGGAAAGGGGCGCAGGCTTTTGGGCTCGCCCCAGCTCATCGCGCCGCCCACGCTCCGCCCGCCTTCGCGCAGGCGCACGGGCATCAAGAGCCCCGCCTCGTCCCGCGCCACATCGGATGCGGCCAGCCTTGGCCCGGCAAAACGCACCAAAAGCCCGCCGCGCTCCACCCAATCGGTCAGCCCCGCCTCTTCCTCGGGGGACAGGGTGGCGATATCGGCGAGGATGATGACATCGGGGCTGGCGAGCAGCATGTCCGACAGCGCCCCCTCGATCAGATCGGCGGTCGGCTCCAACGCCTGGCGCAGGTAATGGAGCGGCGACAACAGCGCCTGCTGCTCATCCGTCGCGCCCCCCGCGATCAAGGCCACCTGCCGCCGCTGCAACCCGTCATCGGCGAGCGTCACGGCCCCCGCCCCGCGCAACCCCGCGATCTCGAACCGCGTGATCCGGTTCCGCAACTCGGGCGGCAGGTCGAATTCGGCCACAGCCTCGGTCGCGCCCGCCTCGAACGCCGCCGCGCTGCGCGCCAGATCCCTTGGGATGCCCGCGGGATCCAGACCATGGGCCACCACCTCCAGCGTCAGCGGCAGATCCCCGCCCAGCCGGGTCAGCGTGACGCGAACCGCGCCATCCTCGAACCGGGCCGGGGCCAGACCCACCACGTCGCGGTCGCCCTGGAACACGGACAAGGGCCCCAGCGCGCGCAGCGCCTCGGTCACACCGTCCCGGCCCGGATGATCCAGGCCATCGGCGATCCACCATGTCTCGAGCGGCCCCTCCAACCCCGCCGCCCATTCCACAGCCGCCGCCATGTCGGGCGCAAAGGGCCGGGGCACCAGCGCAGGCAGCCGCGCCGCCCAGGCATTGGCCGATTGCAGCGGCAGATCGCCCGGCGGCAGATCGGTCAGCGCCACGACCGCCACGGGCCGCCCCGCGCGCCCCGCCTCGTCCAGCAACAGCCCCGCCCGCTCGATCCGGTCCGACCAATCGCGGGCCGAGGCCCAGCTGGCATCCATCACGATCAGAAGCGGCCCCTCGCCCGTGCGCACCGTCGCGGGGTTCAACACAGGCCCCGCAAACCCGATGATCGCCGCCGCCAGCGCCGCGATCCTGAGCAGCAACAACCACCACGGCGTCTTGTCGGTCTGGCTCTCGTCATCCTTGAGACCCAAAAGCAACGCCACACCCGGAAACCGCCGCCGGATCGGCGCAGGCGGCACCGCGCGCAGGATCCACCACAACACCGGCAGCCCGATGAGCGCGGTCAGCAAAAGCGGCGTGGCAAAGGCAAGCGATCCGATCATCCGCGCACCTTTTCCAGCGCACGATAGAGCCACAGCAACGTGGGCTCGGCCGGCTGATCGGTGTGATGCAGATGATACCGCCAGCCGGTGCGGCGACACAGGTCCTGCAAATGCGCCTTCCGCTCGGCCAAACGCGCCAGATAGGCCTCGCGCAAACTCCGCGCTTTCAGCGTCTCGAACCGGATCGCGCCGGTCATCGATTCAAAGACGGTGCGCCCGTCATAGGGAAACACCTCTTCGTCGGGGTCCAGAACCTGCACCAGCGCGCCCTTGACCTCGCGGTCGGCGGCCCGGCCCAGCGCCGCCTCGATGGCGGCGATATCGCCAAAGAAATCCGACAGGAACACCGCGCGCCCGCCCATCGGCATCGTCTGCGGCTTGGGCGCGCCGTAATCGCCGGGCGCCTCCCCCTCCATCAGGGCTTGGGCCATGCGCATCAGCTGCGCCGTGCCCCCGCGCGGCGGTTCGGCCAGATGGGTCAGGCCCACACGCTCGCCGCCCCGCACCGCGACAATCGCCAGCGCCATGGCCAGCGTCTGCGCCCGGCGCAGCTTCGAGGGGCGGTTGCGATGCCCGCTGAAGGTCATGGAGGCGGCATCATCCACCCCCAGCATCACCGATTGCGCGGCCTGCCATTCCGTCTGGCGGATGAAATGCCCATCCGACCGCGCCGATCTGCGCCAATCGATCTGGCGATAGCCATCGCCGGCCTGCGCGGGACGGTATTGCCAGAATTCATCGCCCATCCCGGCCCGCTTGCGCCCATGCACCCCCAACAGCACCGTCGCCGCCAGATGCTGCGCATCGGCCATCAGCGCAGGCAGCGTCGCCGCGACCGCCTCGGACCGCGAGCGCAGGCTTTCGGGCGTATGGAGCGCTGCGTCACTCAAGCCGCAAGACCGATCCGGGTGACACGGGCCGTGACCTCGTCGATCACCTGCTCCAGAACAGCACCCTCGGCCCGCGCGCCGAAACTCAGCGCCATCCGGTGGCTGAGAACCGGACGCGCCAGCGCCGCCACATCCTCGGGCGAGGGCGCAAGCCGCCCATCCAGAAGCGCACGCGCCCGCACCGTCAGCATCAGCGCCTGCGCCGCGCGGGGCCCTGGGCCCCATGCCACGGTTTTCTTCACGATCTCGGGCGCTTCCTCCGCCTCGGGGCGACAGGCGCGCACAAGATCAAGGATCAGCTCCATCACGCTTTCGCCCACCGGCATGCGCCGCACCACGCCCTGCGCGGCAATGAGCGCCTCGGGGGTGAACACCGCATGCGATGTCGCCTCTTCCGTGCCGGTCGTGGCCAGCAGGATGCCGCGCTCCGTATCCCGGTCGGGATAGGCCACGTCGATCTTGACGAGAAACCGGTCAAGCTGCGCCTCGGGCAGGGGATAGGTCCCTTCCTGCTCGATGGGGTTCTGGGTCGCCAGCACGTGGAACGGTCGCGGCAGCGGCTTGTGATCACCCGCGATGGTGACCTCGCGTTCCTGCATCGCCTGCAACAGCGCCGATTGCGTGCGGGGGCTGGCGCGGTTGATCTCGTCGGCCATCAAGAGCTGGCAAAAGATCGGACCGGGCAGAAAGCGGAAACTGCGGCTGCCGTCCTGTGCCGTCTCCAGCACCTCGGACCCAAGGATATCGGCAGGCATCAGGTCGGGGGTGAACTGGATGCGGTTGGCCGACAATCCCATCACCGTCGACAGGGTGTCGACCAACAGCGTCTTGCCCAGCCCCGGCAGGCCCATCAGCAGCGCGTGACCGCCCGACAGCATCGCCGACAGGGCAAGGTTCACGACCTCGTCCTGACCGATGATCCGCTTGGCGATGGAGGCCTTCGCCTCGCCCAGTTTCGCGCCCAGCGCTTCGATCTCGGCCACAAGCGCATCGGGGTCAGACATGGCAATGCTCCGCTGGATGGTTATGTAGGTGTGGTAACAGACCTATTCCGCGGACCACAAATGGCAAAGCGAGACACCACACAAAAGATCGTGACGGGCTCGGAGGGATCGGGCCTCGAAACCCTTCTCAAGGCCACGAAAGACGCCGCAAAGGCAGGCGGATTGCCGCCGGTCCACCTGTGGAACCCACCCTTTTGCGGCGATATCGACATGGAAATCCGCCGTGACGGGACATGGTTTCACGAGGGCACGCCCATCGGGCGCGCGCCCCTTGTGCGGCTCTTCTCGACGATCCTGAAACGCGAAGGGGACAGGTATTTCCTCGTGACCCCCGTCGAAAAGGTGGGCATCCGGGTCGAGGATGCGCCCTTCGTCGCGCAGGATTTCACCGTCACGGACGAAGGATCGGGGCCTGCGCAGGTCGTGACCTTCACCACCAATGTGGGCGACAGCGTCGTGGCGGGGCCCGACAACCCGATCCGCGTCCTGCGCGATGATGCGGGCGAACCCAGCCCCTATGTCCATGTCCGCGCGGGGCTCGAGGCGCTGATCGACCGCAAGAGCTTCTACCGCCTGGTCGACATCGGAGAGGCGCATCGCGTCGAAACCGAGGGTGGGGGCGAGGATTGGTTCGGCCTCTGGTCGCAGGGCACGTTCTTTCCCTTCATCCCCGTGCGGGAACTTATGGTCTGATCCGCAGCCTGCGCCTCAGGCTGCCGAACCCGAGCGGCGCTGCCCGTGGCGTGCCCGTGGCGCCGACAACAGCGCCCCGATCCGCTTCATCTCGGCCTCGGCCGCCGACAGATCGGCAACCACCGCCACCTGCGCCGGAAGATCGGCGACCTTTGCCTGATCCAGCGCCACCTGCCCCGACAACAGCAGATGCGCATCGGGCCGCATCGCGGCCAAGGCCCCGACCAACCGGCGAAGCGCGGCGTAGGAATGCGTCCCCGAACAGCTCAGCCCGATCACCGGGCGGTCGTCGCGGGCGATCCGGTCGATCAATTCGTCATGGGTCAAACCCACCAGCAGCCCGACATCCCATCCGTTGCGACGGAACAGGTCGGCGGCCATCATCACGCCCAGCGTGTGCTGTTCCCCCGGCACGGCGGCAAAGACGGCCCCCTTGGCATGCGTGCAGGCAGGCGTCGCACGCCCCATCGGCAAGCGCCGCAGCAAGGTCTGGATGCGCGCGGTGGCAAGGGCGACATCGGTAAAGGGCAGGCGGTTGCGATCCCAAAGATCGCCCAACCGCCGCGCCGCCGGGGCCAGATGATCGAGACACAGATCCTCGACCGACAATCCCGCCTCCAAAAGCTCGTCGACCAGAACCGATGCGGCCAGATCATCCTCGTCGCAAAGCGCGAAAGCCATCGCCGCCGCGCAGGGATCGCCCAGGACCTCTTGGGCGGGGACAAGAACCGGATCGGCCACCGCGGCCATCCGCTCGGCACACAGCCGCGCGACGGCCCTTGTCGCAAGATCGTTCAGATCGGCGGTCCGGTGCGAGCAGCCGCCCTGCCCCTCCGCCACGTCAGTATGATCGGTCGTCACGGTCGTTCTTCTTTCGTCTGCAAGCCCGACACCCGAAACGGGGCAACCGGGACCCACGCGCTTCCCTCTCTGAAGACGAGTGTATACCGAGTGGACTGTCAATCAAGGTTTACATTTATGTCCCGCGCAGAAAGATTCTAATAACATAATTTCAATGAACTTTTAAGGTTTGCCTCGGATTGGTAAGGCAAACCTTACACTTTCCCGGCGGCTGGAAACCGTAACCGATCCCCAAAACCGAATCGAAAGATACCCCCGGTGCAGGCCGCACCTGCCCCCGCAGCAAGACGCCCGACCGCGTCACGCCACGGGCGAAACCGCCCGGCCCACGCCCTCGGGTCGCAGCAGAAACTCTGTGATCTGGGGGAGTGTCCCGCTCAGGTAACCTGAGCAGCGATAGCGCAAAAAGGGGGAGTGGCGCACTGGGGAGGATTCGAACCCCCGACCCCTTGATTCGTAGTCAAGTACTCTATCCAACTGAGCTACCAGTGCGTGAGGGCGGGGTTTAGCGCCGCTGTCGGAGGCTTGCAAGGGGGAAATCCCGATTGCTCAGGTCGCCAGTCCAAGCGGCAAGATGATCTCGAACCGCGTCCCCGTTCCCGTGCTTTCGGCAAGCTCCAACCGACCGCCATGGCCGCGCAACAGCTCGGCGCAGATCGCAAGCCCAAGCCCCGAACCACCCTTGCGCGCCGCGCCGTGGAACGGCTTGAACAGGTGGTCGCGCGCCTTCTGCGGCAGGCCGGGGCCGGTGTCGCTGACCGTGATCTTCCAGCCTTCGGCGGTTTCACAGCCCCCGATCCTGATCTCGCCCGACGCACCCGTGGCGGCGATTGCCTGCCTTGCGTTGCGCACAAGATTGGACAGGACGCGGTGCAATTGCTCGGGATCGGCGCGCAGCATCATGCCGGCGGGCACCTCGCATAGATAGGCGATGGCGGCGCTGTCCGCCGACAGGCGGTCATTCTCGACCACATCCTCGACCAGCGGGCGCAGCGCCACGCGGTCAAGCTTCGGCGGCGGCTCCTCGGCGCGGCCAAAGGCAAGTGTCGCCTCGGTCAGGTTGATGGCCCGGTTCAGCGAATTGACCAGACGCGGCGCGATACGCTGGACGGTGGGGTCGTTCGACGCCTCGAGCCGGTCGGCGACAAGGGTTGCGACCGACAGCATGTTGCGCAGGTCATGGCTGATCTTTGCGACCGCCTCGCCCAGTTGCGCAAGCCTTTCGCGTTGCTTGAGCGCGCCGGTCAGATCTTTCTGGAGCGCCTGCAGCGCATCCTCGGCCTTGCGCAATTCGCGCACGCGGCCCTCGGGGCGGATGATGCGGGTGGCGTCGGCGGGCGCTTCGGCATAGCGCATCATCGCATCGACCAACCGCCGGATCGGGGTGACCATCAGGCGGCGCACGGCGACGAACAGCAAAAGCGCCGTGAAGATCGAGATGACGGCGGAGAGCGCCAGAATGCGCAATCCGTAGTCGATCAGCGCCATCCGCAAGGGTTCGGTCGGCATGGTGATCTCGATCAGCAGCCCCGCATCCCGCACGGGTTCGCCGATCACGCGGATCACCTGCGCCTCGGGATTGGCCAGGCGCGCCAGGGCATCGCGCATCAGCACCCAGGGCATCGGATCGCGCAGGTCATAGGTGGCGGCCACCGCGGGCATCGTGTCGCTGGACAAGATCAGCTGGCGCACGGCATCGCGCCGGAGCACGACGTTCAGAACCTCGGCATTCTCCAGAAGTTCCTGTTCCAGCTCGTCCGAGATCATCCCGTCCGTCGCCAGAAGCGCAAGCGAGGCGATCTGCGCGCGTTCAAGCCGGGCCAGCAGGTAATCCTCGCGGAAGCGGGCGACAGAGGGCACGAAGATGAAAACCTCGGCCAGCATCACGAAGATGATGGTCAGGATCAGAAAGCGCCCTGATAGCGAATGTCTCACGCGGTCCCAGCCTATCCTTGGCCCGAAGACCTCAGGGCAGGCGCTGCACCAGACGGACGATGCGCTTGACCATGGGGCTTTCGAACAATCTGGGAGAGAAATAGGCCCCCGCGGCGCGTTTGTTAATCTCCCCCAGTGTCGGATACGGCGAGATCATGCCGGCGATGGCCGACATCTTGAGCCGATTGGCCAGCGCCAGCGCCCATATCTGGATCAATTCGCCCGCCTGCGGCCCGACGATCGTGGCACCCACGGGCCGCCCCTTGACCACCATGACCTTGCAAAAGCCGGTCGTCTGGCCATTGGCGATGGCCCGGTCGTTATGGGCGAAATCGGCGCGGGCGATGAACAGGCGGTCGCCGTGGATCTTGCGCGCCTCGGCCTCCGTCAGGCCGACCTGCGCCAGTTCGGGGTCGGTATAGGTGGTGCGCGGCACATGGTCGGTCCGCGCGCGGGCGGGCAGGCCGAAAAGCATCGAACGGATGATGACGCCCGCATGGTAGCCCGCGACATGGGTGAATTGCAGCCCGCCCGCCGCATCGCCCACGGCATAGACTCGGCGGTTGGTCGAGCGCAGGCCGCTGTCGACGGTGACGCCGCGCCGGTCATGGGCGACATGCGCGCGGTCAAGGTCGAGCCTGTCGGTATTCACCTGCCGTCCGACCGCAACGAGCAGGTGGGAGCCGTCGACGCGGCGGCCATCGCCGGTTTCGAGGCGAATCGCGCCATCCGTGCCGGAGACGGAAGTGACCTCGGCCCCTTCGACGATCTCGATCCCTTCCGCGCGCAGGTGGTCCAGCACCACTGCAGCAGCTTCGGGATCGTCGCGGCCAAGCGCCCGCGCCCCTTCGATCACGGTGACGCGGCAGCCAAGGCGGCGGTGGGCCTGCGCCATTTCCATCCCGATGGGGCCACCGCCGATGATGATCAGGTGGTCGGGCCGCTCGCGCAGCGCGAAGATGGTTTCGTTCGTGTGATGCGGCGTGTCGGCCAGTCCCGGAATGGGCGGGATGAAGGGGCGCGAGCCGGTCGCGATGACGAACCGGCGGGCGGTGATGATCGTATCGCCCGCCTGAACCTCGGTTTCCGAGATGAAGCGCGCCTCGGCCCGGATCACGCGGACGCCCAGGCCCTCGAACCGTTCCTGGCTGTCCACGGGGGCGATGGTGTCGATGGTCGCCTGCACATGGTCCTTGGCGGCGGCGAAATCGGGCACGGGATCATGGCCCGCCGTCCCGAACCCGCCCCTGGCCACGGCATGGGCGCGGTGGCCCGCCGCCAAGAGCGCCTTGGACGGCACGCAGCCGTAATTCAGGCAATCGCCGCCCATCTTGTGCCCCTCGATCAGGGTCACATCGGCCCCCATCTGGACCGCCCCCGCCGCGACCGAAAGCCCGCCCGAGCCTGCGCCGATGATGCAGATATCCGTCTTGATGCGGGCCATGGTCGGTCCTTTCGCGAAAGGGTCAGAGGCCGGGGCGGCCCCGCAGGAGCTTGATTGCCATGGGCAACAGGGCAAGGGCCGAAAGCCCCAGGATCGGCAACAGGATCTGCGGCTCGAAGATCAGGCCCAGATCCGGGGTTTCGCCCCGGGCAAAGACCTCCGACAGGCCTGCCCCGACCGAGGTATAGACCAGCGCGCCGGGCATGATGCCGAAGAAGGTGGAAATGACGTAGCGCCGGAGCGGCACATCCAGGAAAGCCGGGATGAGATTGGCCAGAAAGAAAGGCAGCACCGGCAAAAGCCGCATCAGGAACAGCATCGACCACTGGTTTTCGTCGATCCCGTCCTTGACGCGTTTCACCAACCCCTCGGCCCCTTCCATCCGGGCGGCAAGGCGCGCGCCGATCCCGCTGCGGGCGGCCAGAAAGATCGCGCTCGCCCCAAGCGTCGCGCCCGTGATGTTGAAAAGCACGCCGGGAAATGTGGCGAACAAAAAGCCACCCGTCAGCGTGGCGATGGTGGCACCGGGCAGGGAAAAGGCCACGATCAGCGTGTAGATCAAGATGAAACCAAGCGCCGCGACAAGGTAATGGGTATCGCGAAAGGCGATCAGCGCCTCGCGATTCTCGGCCAGGGTCTGGAAATTGAGATGTTCGCCGAACAGCGACCACCCCAGCCCCGCGCCCAGCGCCAGCAGGATCAGCGGCAGGTGCCGCCCGGTGGGGGATTTGCGTATCTCGGTCACGGTGTCGGTCATGGGGGCACGGTCCTTTGGCTTTGTCCAGCATGTGCCGCAAAGGGCAGCGCGGGGACAGGGCGCATCACGCCCGCTTGATGCGCCGTGACGGCGGGCGGTGTTTTCGTGACCCACGGCCGCGATCCGCGTAACACTTGGGCCGAATGGTTACAGGATCGAGACCGATGGAGCGGATTCTTGTCAGTGCCTGCCTGCTTGGCCAGCGCGTGCGCTATGACGGGCGGGGCAAGGGTCTGACCTCGGACCTGATGGCGCTTTGGCAGTCGGAGGGGCGGCTCGTGCCGCTCTGCCCGGAGCTTGCGGGCGGGTTCGGCGTGCCGCGCCTGCCCGCCGAAATCGCACCGGGGGCGACGGGCGCATCGGTTCTGGCAGGCAGGGGCGCGATCCACGACAGCGCCGGGCAGGATGTGACGGCGGGATTCCTTGCCGGTGCCGCAGCGGCCGTCCGTCTGGCCCGGGAACGGGGATGCCGCTTCGCGCTCTTGACCGAAGGCAGCCCGTCTTGCGGCGTGGCGCGGGTGCATGGCGGGCGGTTCGACGGCACGATGCAGGAGGGCCAAGGCGTGGTGACAGCGGCGCTGCGCCAAGCGGGCTTGACGGTTTTCCCCCAGACCCGCATCGCCGATCTGGCCCTTGCGCTGGATGGGGCCGAAATTCGCGCCAAACCGCATCGCAGTTGATTGACAGCCCGTGCCGCTTTCCGTATTTGCCGGGCTTCATCGGAGATTCCCTAGGGCCTGCGAGGCGCAATGTTGCGACCCGGCCCGGACGAGTGACGGAGAAGACAGATGTCGAAGCGGACCTACCAGCCCTCGAACCTCGTGCGGAAGCGCCGCCACGGGTTCCGCGCGCGTATGGCGACCAAGGGCGGCCGCAAGGTTCTGAACGCCCGCCGCGCTCGCGGCCGGAAGTCGCTCAGCGCCTGATCCCGGACAGGGTGATGAACATGGATGCGCCTCCGCCGGGCGATGGCCCGTCGGGGGCTTTTTCCGTTCCGGATACCGGCAAGCAACTGTCGGTCCTGACGCAACGGGCCGACTTCCTGCGCGCGGCCCGCGCCCGTCGCCAGCCGATGCCCGGTTTCCTGTTGCAAGCGCGGCTGCGCGCCCCCGATGAACCGGCGGCAACGCCGATCCGCATCGGCTTTACCTGCTCCAAGAAGGTGGGCAATGCGGTGGCCCGCAACCGCGCCAAGCGCCGCCTGCGCGAGATTGCGCGCGCCATCCTGCCCGTGTCGGGACGACCCGGCTGGGATTACGTTCTGGTCGGACGACAGGGGGCGACTTCCGATCTGCCCTTCGAGCAGTTGAAAACCGATCTGGCGCAAGCCTTGGGGAAACTGCACCGATGAGCCCGCTTGCCTATGTCGTCTCGCTGCCGGTGCGGTTCTACCGCCTCGTGTTCAGCCCATGGGTGGGGCATGGCTGCCGCTACAACCCCACCTGTTCGGCCTATGCGATGGAAGCGCTGGAGAAGCACGGCGGGATCAAGGGTGCGTGGCTGACCCTGCGCCGGATCGCGCGCTGCCATCCCTGGGGCGGGTCGGGCATCGACAACGTTCCGGACTAGGACGCCTCAGAGCTTTTCGAAGCTAATGATGACCTCGCCGATCCGCACCCCGTAGCGGAACATGTAGGCGCGGTTCAGCAAGCGGTCCTCGGACAAGAGCCACATCCAGTCGTCGAAGCTGACGCGCAGGGTTTCGCCATCGCCTATGGGCAGGTCGATCGTGTATTGCCAGTTGAACGTATCGCCGCGTTCCTCGCCCGTGGCGATGCCGATCACGCCCGGCGCGGTGCCCTGCCAGGTGTCCGGGCCGGTTTTCGTGAGCGTCCAGATCCGCTGTTCGGTCGATCCGTCCTCGTAGGTGAAATCCTCGACCAGCCGCAGGGTTTCGCCATCCCAGGTCCCGTCGATCTCGACAACGAAACGGCGGCGGACGGTGCCCAAGACGTCCTGGAACTGGCCATAGGCGACCAGATCGCCCGCGAAGAATTCCTCGAGGTTCAGCTGCGCCTCGCCCAGCGGCGGGTCGTCGAGCGCGGGACGCCCCCCGCAGGCCGCCAGAAAGAGCGTGAAACCGAGAATCAGGATCGCGCGCATGGTCATGTCCCCCAAGAACCGGCCTTGTCCCAAAGCTAACCCGGCCAAGCGGCAGGGCAAGCCGGGGGTGCGCGCGCGCCCCGCTTGACGCGCGCCCGCCCCCGGGCCCATAGACGGCCCGCAGGACAGGGAGTGCGCCCGATGCTCGACCGCGACGAAACCGGCGACGATATCGCCGACGACATTCACCCGCTGTTCTTCGGCGCGCCCAAGACCACGGAATTTCGCAAGCTGCGCAAGCGCATCATCCGCGAGACCCGCGAGGCGATCGACCGTTACGGCATGGTCGACCGAGACCCGTCCGCGCCGCGTCAGAAATGGCTCGTCTGCCTGTCGGGCGGCAAGGACAGCTACACGCTGCTGGCGGCCTTGACCGAATTGCAGTGGCGCGGGCTTTTGCCCGTCGACATCCTGGCCTGCAACCTCGACCAGGGGCAGCCGGGCTTTCCCGCAACCGTCCTGCCCGAATTCCTGACGAAAATGGGCGTGCCGCACCGGATCGAATATGCCGACACCTATTCCATCGTGATCGACAAGGTGCCGCAGGGCCGGACCTATTGCGCGCTCTGTTCGCGGCTGCGGCGCGGCAACCTCTACCGCATCGCGCGGGAAGAAGGCTGTTCGGCGGTCGTGCTGGGCCATCACCGCGACGACATCCTGGCCACGTTTTTCCTGAACCTGTTCCATGGCGGCAAACTGGCGACCATGCCGCCCAAGCTGTTGAACGACGAGGGCGATCTGTTCGTGCTGCGCCCGCTGGCCCATGTGGCCGAGGAGGATTGCGAAGCGTTTTCGCGGGCGATGAATTACCCGATCATCCCCTGCGACCTGTGCGGCAGCCAGGACGGGCTGCAACGCCAGGCCATCGGCCGGATGCTCGACGAATGGGAGGCAAAGGCCCCCGGCCGCAAGGGCAAGATGTTCTCGGCGCTGATGACGGCCCGGCCCTCGCATCTGCTGGATCCGGAGCTGTTCGATTTCGCCGGCCTGTCGCGCAAGACCCCGGCGACCGACCCCGAGGGCTGAACGCCCCCCACCTCTATGCCAGCTGCGCGCGGACCGCGCGGAAAAGGCCCCTTGACCTTTGCGCCCCCGATCTGTTGAACCCGCGCAGGCAACAAAAGCGGGATCCTTGCAGATATGGACGATCAGAACAGAAACCTGATCCTGGCCACGGCGTTGAGCTTTCTGGTCATTCTCGTCTGGTTTGTCCTGTTTCCGCCGCCCGAGCCGGTGACGGACCCCAACGCGACCCCAATCGTCGAGACCCAGGGGGCCGCAACCGGAACCGACATGGCGGTCCTGCCGCCGTCAGCGGACGGCACCCCCGACCTGCCCGAGGCAGAGGCCGCCGCGACCCCCGCAGCCCCCCGCCTGCCCATCGAAACGCCCGAACTCGAAGGGTCCATCTCGCTCATCGGCGGGCGCATCGATGACCTGTCGCTCCGCGGCTATTCCGAGACGCTGGACGACGACAGCCCGATCGTGCGCCTCCTGTCGCCCGTGGGCAGCGCAGAACCCTATTACGCGCTCTACGGCTGGGCCCCGGGTGGCGATCTGGGCTTCGAGGATGTGCCCGGCGCCAACACCGAATGGTCCGTCGAAAGCGGTGAGACCCTGACGCCCGAAACCCCCGTTACGCTGATCTGGGAAAACGGCAACGGCCTCGTGTTCCGCCGCACCATCACCATCGACGAGAATTTCATGTTCTCGATCACCCAATCGGTCGAGAATACCGGATCGGCTGCCGCGCGGCTGGCCCCCTACGGCATCGTGGCGCGCCATGGCCTGCCCGATGATCTTCAGAATTTCTTCATCCTGCACGAAGGCGTGGTGCGCAAGGTCGACGGCCAATTGGACGAGATCGGCTACAACGACCTGCCCGATCTCGATTTCGTGCAGCGCGAGGCCGCCGCCGCCGAAGTCGTGGACGTGACCGCCAATGGCTGGATCGGCTTCACCGACAAATACTGGATGACCACGCTGATCCCCGGGGCCGACCAGCCCTTTACCTCCGTCACGAAATACGTGGCCAGCGCCGACATCTACCAGACCGAAGCCCGCCTTCCCGCGATGACGGTCGAGGCCGGCCAGAGCGCCCAGGTAACCACCCAGCTCTTCGCCGGGGCCAAGGAATGGCAGACGATCCGCGATTACGAGGATGCGGGCGTCCAGCGCTTCATCGACTCGATCGACTGGGGCTGGTTCTATTTCATCACCAAGCCGATGTTCTGGCTCCTGCACAACCTGAACCTGCTGATCGGCAACATGGGCCTCGCAATCATCGCGCTGACCGTGATCGTCAAGGCGGCGCTCTTCCCGCTCGCCTACAAATCCTATGCCTCGATGGCGCGGATGCGCGAATTGCAGCCGCAGATGGAAAAGATCAAGGAACGCGTGGGCGACGACCGCCAGAAGATGCAGCAGGAGATGATGGAGCTCTACAAGCGGGAAAAGGTGAACCCCGCCTCGGGCTGCCTGCCGATCCTGTTGCAGATCCCGATCTTCTTCTCGCTCTACAAGGTGATCTTCGTGACGCTGGAATTGCGCCACGCGCCCTTCTTCGGCTGGTTGCAGGATCTTTCGACGCCTGATCCCTCGTCGATCTTCAACCTGTTCGGCCTGCTGCCCTGGGCCGCGCCCGAGCCGACCAGCATCCTTGCGCTGATCTTCATCGGGGTGCTGCCGATCCTTCTGGGCATCTCGATGTGGCTGCAGCAAAAGCTGAACCCGCAGCCGACCGACCCGACGCAGGCCGCGATCTTTGCCTGGCTGCCGTGGATCTTCATGTTCATGCTGGGCGGCTTCGCCAGCGGCCTGTTGATCTACTGGATCGCGAACAACACGATCACCTTCGTGCAGCAATACATCATCATGAAGCGGCACGGCTATACGCCCGACCTGTTCGGCAACATCCGCTCCAGCTTTGGTCGCAAGAAGACCGAGGGCAAATGACCTGGACGCTGGCCCAGATCTGGCGGCACCCGATCAAGGGGATCGGGGCCGAAAGGCTGGACCACGCGGGGTTGCAGGTGGACCGGCCCGTGCCGCTTGACCGCGCCTGGGCCGTCCTCGAAGAAGGTGGCGAGGGGGGTGAGGGCTGGCGCGCCTGCCGCAATTTCCTGCGCGGGGCCAAGGGGGCCTCGCTGATGGCGGTGAGCGCGCGGGTCGATGGCGATGTGATCCACCTGTCCCATCCCGACCGGCCCGACCTGTCGATCGATCCCGATACGCGCGAAGGGGCCGAGGCGCTTTTTGCCTGGCTGAAACCGATCTATCCCGCCGACCGGCGTGGCCCGGCAGCACTGGTCAAATCCCCGGCGCAGGGCATGACCGATGCGCCCTTCGCCTCGGTCGCGGTGCTGAACATGGCCTCGCTCCGCGCCCTGTCGCAAAAGCTGGGGCAGGATCTCGACCCACGGCGGTTTCGCGGCAATCTCTGGCTCGAGGGGCTCGCCCCCTGGGAGGAATTCGACCTCGTGGGCAAGCGTCTGCGCATCGGCACGGCGGAGCTGGAGGTGATCGAGCCGATCACCCGCTGCCGCGCGACCGAGGCCAATCCCGAAACCGGGCGGCGCGACGCGGGCACGCTTGCCGCGCTCGAGGACGGCTGGGGCCATACGGATTTCGGCGCCTATGCGATGGTGCGCCGCGCGGGCCGCGTTTGCGTCGGCGATGAGGTGACCAAGACATGACCGCCCTGCCCTTTCCCCTCGCCCCCGAGCCTGACGAGATCACCGCCGAGATCGGCCGCAAACTCTTCGCGGGCGGCGCCGATTTCCTCAAGGGCGTGGTCGCCATGGACGGCCTGCCCCCCGCCGACCGGCCCGAGGTCTGTTTCGCGGGTCGCTCGAACGTGGGAAAATCGACGCTGATCAACGCCTTGACCGGGCGAAAGGCACTGGCCCGCGCCTCCAACACCCCGGGGCGCACGCAGGAAATCAACTTCTTCACGCTGGGCGAAAGCCATTACCTCGTCGACCTACCCGGCTATGGCTATGCCGAGGCGCCGATGGCCGTGGTCAAGCAATGGCAGGCGCTCCTGCGGGCCTATCTCTCGGGTCGGGCGACGCTGCGCCGCGCCTTCGTGTTGATCGACGCGCGGCACGGGGCCAAGGCGGTGGATGCGGAGATCATGGGCCTTCTCGACAAGGCGGCCGTGCCGTTTCAGGTCGTTCTGACCAAGGCCGACAAGGTCCGCCGCGCCGATCTCGACGCCGCGCTCGCGCGGACGCGGACGGTGCTGGCCAAGCATCCGGCGGCCTATCCGGAACTGATCCTGACCTCCTCCGACAAGGGCGAGGGGATCGCGAGCTTGCGCGCGACCATCGCCGGGATCACCTGAACCTTCCCGCTTCATCTTTCCACAAATATGCAAACCCCGCGCTTCACACGCGGGCGGCGCTGTCCTATTCAGGCGCAACGCCAGCCAAGGGCCCCGACATGAAGCAAAGAGACATGACCCGCGATCACCTTGCCGTTGCCCGCACGCTGAGCGAGGCGCTTCCCTATCTTCAGCGATTCAACGATGCCGTCGTCGTCGTGAAATTCGGCGGAAACGCGATGGGCGATGACGACACGATGGAGGGATTCGCCCGCGATATCGTACTGCTCAGGCAGGTGGGCGTGAACCCGGTCGTGGTCCATGGCGGCGGGCCGATGATCAACGATCTGCTTGATAAGCTTGGGATAAAATCCGACTTCATCGACGGGAAACGCGTGACCGACGCGGCCACTGTCGAGGTCGTTGAGATGGTTCTGTCCGGCCTTGTGAACAAGCGGATCGTGCAGGCGATCAATGGGCAGGGCGGCAAGGCCGTGGGGCTGTCGGGCAAGGATGCCTCGCTCATGGTTTGCGAGCCCGCCGATCCGAAATTCGGCTTCGTGGGCGAGCCGGTGGAGGTCAATCCGGCGGTCATCAACAACCTGTTCGAGGATGACATGATCCCCGTCATCGCGCCGGTGGGCGTGGGGCGCAATGGCGAGACCTTCAACGTGAACGGCGATACGGCGGCGGGCGCGATTGCCGCGGCGCTGAAGGCTGACCGCTTGTTATTGCTCACGAATGTCGCGGGCGTGAAGAATGCCGAGGGGCAATTGGTGACGGAACTCAAGGCCGCCGAGGTCGAGGAGATGACGCGGGCGGGCGTGATTTCGGGCGGCATGATTCCCAAGACGGAAACCGCGCTTCAGGCGGTCAGGGGCGGCGTCAGGGCCTGCACCATCGTGGATGGGCGGGTGCCCAATGCGGTGCTTCTGGAGCTGTTCACCGAGCATGGCGCGGGGTCGATGATCCGGGCCTGAGGGGCTGCCACCGATGCAGGTTTTGTGTCGTGACCCTGTCGTGATCCTGTAGGGAAAGTGTAACGACAGGGGCACGACAGGCACCGGGGGATTAACCATGCGCTGCGAGGATATCGACGAGCGGCTCTCGGCGCATCGGCTGGAGGTCCTGGGCGGGTTCCATCCCGGCCCCGAGGACGGCGCACCCGAGGGGTGCGAAACGCTCCTGATGATCGGGCCGCGCGAGCCGGGGTTCTGGGCCCATGTCACCGCCGAGCCGGAATTCGCCGATGGTGCCCCCGATCCGCTGGACCGCTGGTCGCGCCGGGTGATCGGGCGGCTGGCCTGCGATCTGAGGGCCAAGGCGCTGTTCCCCTTTGGCGGGCCGCCCTGGCATCCGTTCATCGGCTGGGCCAAGCGCACGGGCCGGGCACAGGCCAGCCCCGTGACGTTGTTGGTCCATGACCGGGCGGGGTTGATGGTGTCCTACCGGGGCGCGCTGGCGCTGCGGGAGCGGATCGCGCTGCCGGACCCACCGCCCGCCCCCTGCGCCCCCTGCCCCCGCCCCTGCGAGACGGCCTGCCCTGTTGGCGCATTGAGCGCGGCGGGTTATGATGTGGAGGCGTGCCACGCCTTCCTCGAGACCGAGGGTGGGCGCGATTGTCTCGAGCAGGGGTGCCGCGTGCGGCGGGCCTGCCCGGTCAGCGAAACCTATGGCCGCCGCCCCGAGCAGTCGGCGTTCCACATGCGGAGCTTTCACCCATGGCGCTGACCCTGATCCTGACCCGCCATGCAAAATCGGATTGGGACGATCCCGAGCTGCGCGACCATGACCGCCCGCTGAACCCGAGGGGTCTGTCGGATGCGCCCAGGATCGGGGCCTGGCTGAGGGACAAGGGATATGTGCCGGGACAGGCGCTGGTATCCTCGGCCACCCGCGCGCAGGAGACATGGGTGGGGATCGCGCCCGTGCTGGGGCAGGCGGTCGCCGTGACGACCGAGCCAAAGCTCTATCATGCGGAGGCGGAGACGATCCTGTCGCATCTGCGCCGCGCGGAAGCCCCCGTGGTGATGATCGTGGGCCACAATCCCGGCATCGGGGAATTCGCGCATCGGATCGTGGATGAGCCGGCCGCCCATCCCCGGTTCATCGATTATCCGACCTGCGCGACGCTGGTCGCGGACTTTCCCGGTGACGACTGGGCCAGCGTCGATTGGTGGGCGGGGCGCGTGGTGGATTTCATCGTGCCGCGCGATTTGTGAGGCGGGCACGAAACTGCCGTTTCGTGGTTGGGAAAACTGGAGTTTTCCCGGACGCAAAACTAGAGTTTTGCGGGTGGGAAAACCCGGGTTTTCCCACGCCGCCCGTGGCGCGTGACGCGCGCCTAGAGCGCGTCGCGTTCATTCGCAGTCACGCGCCGCACTCTAACCTTTTGATGTCGCATGTCCGGGAAGCGCAAAACCGGTTCCCACTTTTGCGCGACATGCTCTAATCAGTGACCGAGGATCTGGCTGAGGAACAGCTTGGTCCGGTCGTTCTGCGGATTGTTGAAGAAGGCCTTGGGCTCGTTCTGTTCGATGATCTGGCCCTGGTCCATGAAAATCACGCGGTTCGCCACGGCCTGGGCAAAGCCCATTTCGTGGGTCACACAGAGCATCGTCATGCCTTCTTCGGCGAGCGCGATCATCGTGTCGAGCACTTCCTTGATCATCTCGGGGTCGAGGGCGGAGGTCGGTTCGTCAAACAGCATGATGCGGGGCCGCATGCAGAGCGACCGCGCGATGGCCACGCGCTGCTGCTGACCACCCGACAACTGGCCGGGATACTTGTTGGCCTGTTCGGGGATCTTCACCTTTTCGAGGAAATACATCGCCGTTTCCTCGGCCTCGCGCTTGGGCACCTTGCGGACCCAGATGGGCGCGAGCGTGCAATTCTCGAGGATGGTGAGATGCGGAAAGAGGTTGAAGTGCTGGAACACCATGCCGACTTCGGAGCGGATCTTGTCGATGTTCTTGAGGTCGGTCGACAGGACCGTGCCATCGACGGTGATGTTGCCCTTCTGGTGTTCCTCAAGCGCGTTGATGCAGCGGATCAGCGTCGACTTGCCCGAGCCGGAAGGGCCGCAGATCACGATCCGCTCGCCCCGGTTCACGGTCAGGTTGATGTCGCGCAGAACGTGGAACGTTCCGTACCACTTGTTCATGTTGGTGATCTCGATGGCGATCTCGTCGGAGACCGTCATGTGGGACCGGTCGATTTCGCGGTCCTGAAGGGCGGCTTGCGCGTCGCTCATGATGTCTCTCCTCAGCGGCGGTCGGTCGCGAGCTTGCGCTCGAGATACATGGAATAACGGGACATGAAGAAGCAGAAGGTGAAGAACAGGAGCGCCACGAAAATGTAGAGTTCCCAGTAGATACCGTTCCATTCCCCGGTGGCGCGGATGGCATTGGTCAGGCCCAGCGGGTCACGCAGGCCGATGAAGACCACCAGCGTCGTATCCTTGAAGAGCCCGATGAAGGTGTTCACGATCCCCGGGATGGAGATCTTGAGCGCCTGCGGCAGGACGATCAGGCGCATCGATTTCCAGTAATCGAGGCCAAGGCTGTCGGCGGCCTCATACTGACCCTTGGGCAGGGCCGCGAGGCCACCGCGCACCACCTCGGCCAGGTAGGCGGAGGCGAAGAGGGTCACCATGATGATGACGCGCAGCAAGAGGTCGAAATTGGTGCCGGGCGGCAGGAAGTAGTTCAGAAGCAGCGAGGCGGTGAAGAGCCACACGATCAGGGGCACGCCGCGGATGACCTCGATGAAGGTGACGCAGACCCATTTGATGAGCGGCATGGAGGATTGCCGCCCCAGCGCCAGCACGATGCCCAAGGGCAGCGACAGGACGATCCCCGAGGTGCCGATGATGATCGCCAGCATGAAGCCGCCGAAATCATCCGAGGTGATCGCGGGCAGGCCGATGGGCAGGATGGACCCCAGAAGGCCCGAGACATGCGGCAGGAGCGGGAAGAGACCCGAGATGCCGAGCGGGGCCAGCGGATTGAGAAAGACGCACAGGAGCGTCACGATCATGGCAAGACCGCCGAAGAGCCCGCCGAAGCGCGCGCCCACGATCTTGAGCACGTAGAGCGACAGGGCGAGGCCCAGCGCGACCGAGATCGGCCCCCAGATCGACCCGCCCCAGAGCAGGAAGACCGCGATGAAGGGATAGACCAGCGAAAAGAGCAGCAAGCTGCGCGGCAGGCTGGAATAGAGCACCGGGGCCACCGCCACGACCAGGAGCGCGAGCGCTGCCAGCGGGCGCCAGTAGCCGAAGAAGAAGACCAGCGTGTTGCCGAGATCGGCGCGCATCGCGGCGACGAATTCGATCCGGTCGGTGGCGTTGGAGCCGGGGCCGAAGACCGCGTCCATCCCGCCGGCGGCGGCCAGTTCGTCGGCATAGAAGAGCCGCGCCATGAGCGGTGCGTCGATCGGGTAGAAGCCGAAGAGCATCTGCAGCCAGCGTTCGTTGATCACGGCCCAGCAGGCCGCCGAGGTCAGGCCGCGTTCGTCGCGGATGGCGCGGCATTCGCTGAGCGAGCCCGCATCCCAGATGCCGTTCAGCGTCCAGGGCAGGATGGCGGCGAGGATCGTGTAGACGAAGTAGAGCGCCAGAAGCGTCAGGAGCGCGTTGGGGATGGAGGAGAAGAGATTCTCGCGGATCCAGCGCAGCACGCCGGTCTGGCCCGGCGGCGGGGCGGCCGGGGGCAGGATCTCGGTGCGGACGAAGGCGGCGCTGTGGGCGTGGGTTTCACTCATCTCAGCGCTCCTTCAGTTTGACGCTGGAGTTGTAGACGTTCATCAGGCTCGAGATGACGAGGCTGGTGATGAGGTAGAACAGCCCCAGAAGCAGCATCCCCTCGAGCTCGCGCCCGGTCTGGTTGATGGTGATGCCGCCCAGCGTCGAGCGGACGTCCATGTAGCCCACGGCGATGGCGAGCGAGGAGTTCTTGGTCAGGTTCAGGTATTGCGAGATGAGCGGCGGGATGATCACGCGCAGGGCCTGCGGCAGGATGATCAGCTGCATCGTGCGGTTGGGCTGGATGCCGAGCGCGAAGGCGGCTTCGGTCTGGCCCTTGGACACGGCGAGGATGCCCGAGCGGACGATCTCGGCGATGAAGGCGGAGGTGTAGAGCGAGAGCGCCAGCCAGAGCGCGATGAAGGAGTTGCGGACCTGGATGCCGCCTTCGAAGTTGAAGCCGCCGAGCGCGGGGTAATCGAGCGTGACGGGGCGGCCCATCACGTAGAAGGCGAGGAGCGCGGGCAGGAAGAAGAGGCCCAGCGACATCCAGAACACCGGAAGCTGCTGGCCGGTCTGTTCCTGGCGCTTGCGCGCGTAGCGGCGCAGCACGAAGATCGCGGCGATCGACAGCAGGAACACGGCCACGACGATGCCCGAGCCCGCGCCCCAGACGGGAGCGGGGATGTAGACGCCGCGGTTGGTGATGGCGACGCTGTCCCAGAAGATCATCGAGGAGCTGCCGCCTTCGCGGAATTCGCGGGGCAGCGGCGTCGCCTCGGTCATGACGGCGAAGACGATGTAGATCCAGATCAGCAGCGGCGTGTTGCGCATCGCTTCGACGTAGACGGTCATGATGCGGGCCACGAGCCAGTTCTTGGACAGGCGCAGCACGCCCGCCAGAACGCCGATCACGGTGGCGAGGATACAGCCCAGAACGGCGACGAGCAGCGTGTTGAGGATGCCCACCAGAGCCGCGCGGGCATGGGTGTCTTGCGAGGAAAACGGAATGAGCTGCTGGTTGATGTCGTAGCCCGCGGTCGACCACAGGAAGCCGAAGCGGATGTCCTTGCCCAGCGCGGCAAGGTTGGTGACGGTGTTGTCCACCAGTTCGACCAGCAAGAGCATGATCAAGATAGCCGCCACGACCTGGATGGTCAGGGAGCGATACCGCGCATCGTACAGCAATTGGCTGAGACGAAAGGATTCGCGGGGTGGGGCGGTCATATCGGCCATGCGCACTCCACTTAAAAAAAGGCCGCACCGATCGGATAAATCCGATCAGCAGGGGCGTGGGGATGACGAAGGAGCAAAGAGAGCGGTGGCCCGGGCAAAGCGATGCCCGGGCCGATATCCATGACGATCAGCGGAAGGGCGGTGCGTAGAGCAGGCCGCCATCGGTCCACTGGGCGTTCAGGCCACGCGCCAGACCCACGGGGGTGTTTTCGCCGATGTTCTGTTCGAACACTTCGCCGTAGTTGCCGACGGCCGCGATCACGTTGACAGCCCAGTCGTTCGACAGGCCGATCATCGCGCCCAGTTCACCCTCGGTGCCGAGGAGACGGTTGATTTCCGGGTTGTCGGTCGGTGCGGCTGCGAGTTCACGCACGTTGGCCGAGGTCACGCCGTATTCTTCGGCGGCGACGAGCGCGTTGAGCGTCCAGCGCACGATGTCGCCCCAAGCGTTGTCACCGTGACGCACGACCGGGCCGAGCGGCTCCTTGGACACGATTTCCGGAAGGATCACGTGCGCGGAAGCGTTTTCGAAGGTGGCGCGGGTCGCGGCGAGGCCCGACACGTCGGTGGTGTAGACGTCGCAAGCGCCGGCGAGATACTGCTGCTGGCCTTCGGCGTTGGTGGCGACCGGAACCGGCTCGTAGCTGATGTTGTTCACGCGGAAGAAGTCAGCGAGGTTGAGTTCGGTCGTGGTGCCGGTCTGGATGCAGACGGTGGCGCCATCGAGCTCGGTGGCCGAGGACACGCCGAGATCGGTGTTCACCATGAAGCCCTGGCCGTCGTAGTAGTTGACGCCCATGAAATCGAGACCGAGGTCGGTGTCGCGCGAGAAGGTCCAGGTGGAGTTGCGCACCAGGACGTCGACTTCGCCAGCGGCGAGCGCGGTGAAGCGCGTCTGGCTGGTCAGCGGGACGAATTCCACGGCCTGCGGATCGCCCAGAACGGCGGTCGCGATGGCGCGGCACAGCGAGACGTCGAAGCCCGACCACACGCCATTGGCGTCGGGAGCCGCGAAGCCTGCGAGACCTTCGTTGGAACCGCAGAGCAGCGAACCGCGTGCCTGCACCTGTTCCAGCGTGGTCTGCGCCGACGCGATCCCTGCCGCCAGGCCGGCGACGGCGAGCGTGCCGAAGAATACGGATTTTTTCATGTTAACCTCTTCCTGAAGGACTGCCCTTTGGGCATTGGTTTTTGGTTGCCCAAGGGGCCCGTCGTGGGTCTGCGAGAGACTTTTGCCCCCCAACCGCTGCCAAAATGGGCGAAGTGGACGCAAGAGGTCAAGCGAAACGGTCGGAGTTTCCCCGGTGTCACCCGGTTAATTTGCCAAAAAAAACACCAGTGCGCCTGTTTTGGGTGCAGTTTTCGCAACAAGGCTTGGCCAGTCAGGCGGGCGTGCCGTCGCACATCGTCCAGAATGTATCGGCCTGGAGGAATTGCGCACTTTTGATCGCGGCGGCCTCGGTCGCGTCTTCGTCCGCGCCCCATTGCTCGATCTGCCAATCCTCGTCGATTCGCGACAGGGCCCAAGCGGTTTGGGGGTCGATGTGGCGGCGGGCGACCGCAAGACCCAGGAGGATCGAGCCCGAGAGCGTCACGAGATCATGAAGGGCTGTCAGGCGGAATTCGTCGAGCGCCATGACGTGGCCGAGCAGCGCATCGAGGCTGGCTTGCGGCTGGGGCACGGGCAGGATCCCCGCCGTGGGCACGAGCCGCGCGCCCAGCGTATCGGTGGCCCAGGACAGGATCGGGTCCCAGCCCTGTGCCTGTCTTGCGATCAGTTCGGCGGGGGATGTGGCGCGGTGGCAGGTCAGGTCGGTTTCGCCATAGGCGGCGAGCATCGCGGCGACCTCGGGCTTTTGGGGGCGGACGCGTTCGATGGCGGAATTGGCGGCGCGGGTGACGGGCATGGTCAGGGGTTTGATTTCGCCGTCTTGCGCGGCCCATTCGGCGGCAATGGCCGCTGCCATGGGTTCGGTCGGCACGACCAGGGGCTGTTTGCCCGGTGTCTGGACCCGGCGGGTATCGAGCAAGATGCCGAAGCCGCCCTCGGTTTCGGTTACGGACACGTCTTTCCAGAAGCGTTTCGCCGTCCAGCCGCCGGTCATGCGGGAACCCCCAGTTGGTCGAGTGTTTCGGAGAGCGCCGCGAAGCTGTCGATGAGCGCATCGGCCCCGGCGCGGGTGAGCGCCGTGGCCGGGTGATAGCCCCATGTCACGCCGATGGTGCGGATGCCCGCGGCGCGGCCCATTTCGATGTCGAAGGTGGTGTCGCCAAGGATCACGGCGCGGCGCGGATCGACGCCCGTGTCGCGCAGGCAGGCGTGGATCATCGAGGGATGGGGTTTGGACGGGTGATCATCGGCGACCTGCATCGATTGGAAGAGCGGGCCGAAGCCATGCAGCTCGATGATATGGTCGAGCCCCCGGCGGGATTTGCCGGTGGCGATGGCCAAAAGCGTGTGATCCTGCGCCGCCAGATGGTCGAGCACTGCGCGCGCGCCGGGAAAGAGCGGCGAGAGTGCTGCGCCATCGGGCGAGAGGCGGAGGCGCGCGAAGGCCTCCTTGTAGGCGGCAACGAGGGTCGCGTGGTGCTGCGGCAGGTCCGGGGCAAGGCGGGCCATGGCGACGGGGAGCGACAGGCCGACGATGGACAGCGTATCCGCGCGGGGGGGCGCGGGCAGGTCATGGGCGGCAAAGGCCGCATCCATGGCGGCGAGGATATGGGCCTGGCTGTCGATCAGCGTGCCGTCGACATCGAAGATGACGAGACGCAGCTCGGTCATTCCTCGTCCTCGAACGGGTCGGCGGGGACATCGGCCGCGCGCCATTCCATCGCATCCCATGTCTTTTGCATATGGGGCGGCAGGGGCGCGGTGATGACGAGCCGCGCGCCGGTCACGGGATGGGTCATGGTGATGGAGCGGGCATGGAGGTGCAGCTTGCGGCTGATTTCGCCGCCGAGCTGCGCGCCCCAGCCATCGCCGAGGTTTTCCTGACCCGAGCCGCCGTATTTGCCGTCGCCCACCACCGGGTTGCCCAGTGCGGCCATATGGGCGCGCAGCTGGTGGGTGCGGCCCGTGACGGGGACGAGCGCGACCCAGGCGGTGCGGGTGCCGAGCGCCGAGAGCGTGGCGTAATCGGTGACGGCGCGTTTGGCGCCCTCGGTCGCGTCGACCTGATCGAGGGGGATGGTGAGCATCTTTTCCCCCTCCCCGCCCGCGCCGCGGCCCGGTGCCTTGACGAGGCCGGTCTTGATCGTGCCCATCCGGGGGCTGGGGACGCCTGCGGTGGCGGCCCAGTAGATCTTGCGGGTGGATTTGGCGCGGAAGGCTTCGGTCAGGGCCTGGGCGGCCTGACGGGTGCGCGCGAGCAGGAGGACGCCCGATGTGTCCTTGTCGAGGCGGTGGACAAGGCGGGGTTTGTCGGCGGCGTCGAAGGTGAGCGCCTCGGCCAGGCCGTCGACATGGCGGGTGTGGCCCGATCCGCCCTGCGTGGGCAGGCCCGGCGGCTTGTTGAGCGCGATGATGTGGTCGTCGCGGTAGATGACGGCGGCGCGGATCATCGCGGCATCCGCATCCGAGATGCGGGATCTGGCGGGGGCTTCGGGCGCGCCCTCATCGGGAAGGGGGGGGATGCGGATCGCCTGCCCCTCCTCCACCCTTGTGGCGGGTTTGGCGCGGGCGCCGTCGATGCGGATCTCGCCCTTGCGGCACATCTTTTCGATGCGGCCCTGCGGGATATGGGGGAAGTGGCGGCGGAACCAGCGGTCGAGGCGCTGATCCCCCTCGCCCGCGGCAACGGTCAGGGTCTGGACGCCGGTCATGAAAAGCTCCGCGCAAGCGCCATGCCGGCGAAGAGCGCGGCGATGGAGAGGGTGACATTGGCAAGGATGTAGAGGGCCGCAAGACCCAGCGCGCCGCGTTCGTAAAGCGTGACCGCCTCGAGCGAGAAGGCGGAGAAGGTGGTGAAACCACCCAGGATGCCGGTGGCGACAAGCGGGGACAGATGGGTCAGGCCGCGTTGGGCGGCGGCGGTGATGAAAAGGCCCATGGCGAAGGAGCCCACGATATTCACCGTCAGAACGCCCAAGGGCATGGGCGTGTGGCCGAACAGGCGGATGAGGCCGATGCCGGTGAGGTATCGGAGCACGGCGCCGAGGGCGCCGCCAAGGGCCACTTGCAGGATCGCGGTCATGGGTCGGTGCATGGGTCGGGCGGGGGGCGGAGTCAATGGGTGGGAGGGAGACGGCGAAAAACTCGAGTTTTTCGTCGTGGAAAACCCGGGTTTTCCACGGCGTTTTCCTCGAGGAAAACGCCTTACCCCCTGCGTTTGGCGCGCAGGCCCTCGAACCAGTCGAGCCGCTTTTTCAGATCGCGTTCATAGCCGCGTTCGACGGGCTGGTAGAAAGACGGGCGCGACATGGTGTCGGGAAAGTAGTTCTGGCCCGAAAACCCGTCCTCGGCGTCGTGGTCATAGGCATAGCCCGCGCCGTAGCCCTGATCCTTCATCATCTTGGTCGGCGCGTTCAGGATATGCTTGGGCGGCGGTTCGGAGCCGGTCGAGCGCGCGCTGGCCCGCGCCGCCTTGTAGGCGACATAGGCCGCGTTCGATTTGGGGGCGAGGGCGAGGTAGATCACGGCCCCGGCCAGCGCCAATTCGCCCTCGGGGCTGCCCAAGCGCTCATAGGTGGCCCAGGCGTCGAGGCAGTGGCGCTGTGCTGCCGGATCGGCCAGCGCGATATCTTCCACCGCCATGCGGGTGAGGCGGCGGGCGAGGTAGCGGGGGTCTTCGCCGCCTTCGAGCATCCGGGCGAACCAGTAGAGCGCGGCGTCGGGGTCGGAGCCGCGCACGGATTTGTGCAGCGCCGAGATCAGGTTGTAATGCGCCTCGCCCGATTTGTCGTATTGGGCGGCGCGGCGTTGCAGGCGGGCGGCCAGCTGGTCGGTGGTCAATTGCCCTTCGACCTTCCACGCCGCGACCTGTTCCACGAGGTTGAGAAGCGCGCGGCCATCGCCATCGGCCATGTCGATCAGCGCCACCCGCGCCTCGGGGCGGAGCGGCAGGGGGTGGTGAAGCTCGAGCTCGGCATGGGCGACAAGCTTTTCCAGCGCGGCCGTGTCGAGCCGGTTCAGCACGAGCACCTGCGCGCGGGACATGAGCGCGGCGTTCAATTCGAAACTGGGGTTTTCGGTCGTGGCCCCCACCAGAAGGATCGTCCCATCCTCCATATGGGGCAGGAAGCCGTCCTGCTGCGCCTTGTTGAAGCGGTGGATCTCGTCGACGAAAAGGAGCGTCCCCTGCCCGTTCGCGTGGCGCAGTTTCGCCGCCTCGAAGACTTTTCGCAGATCGGGGATGCCGGTGAAGATCGCGCTGATCTGGACGAAATGCAGATCGATTTCCTGCGCCAGAAGGCGGGCGATGGTGGTCTTGCCCACGCCCGGCGGCCCCCAGAGGATGAGCGAGGTCAGCGCGCCCGCATCGAGCATGACGCGCAGCGCGCCATCGGGGCCAAGGAGGTGATCCTGCCCGATGACATCGGAGAGATGCGCGGGCCGCAGGCGATCGGCCAGGGGCCGGGGGCCCGTGGGCTTGCGGGGCTGATCTGGCTGCGACTGGTCGAACAGGTCCATGGCGCGCAGGCTACGCCCGGCGCGGGGCGGATGCCAGAGCCGAGCATCAATGCATCTTGGAGGCCATGGAGACGAAGAAGCAGCGATGCGCCACGCCGCCGATCTTCATCACCGGGCCTGCCGGTTCCATGTCGATGCCCAGCCGCCGGCCTAGGCGGGGAATGGCGATGGGCAGAAGGCCGATCAGCGTGGAGGCCCCGAGCGCACGGGCGGAGCGCACCATATGGCCCATGAGCGAGAGCTGAACCTGGTGGCGGATGTCGGTTTCCACGCCTTCGGCCACGAAGAGGCGGTTGGCATCCCAGATATGGGCCGCGATGGGGGCGGGATCATCGAGCAGGTTGGCGGGGATCGAGGACAGGAGCCCGCGCTGCGCATCGCGCACCATGTAGGAATAGACGCCACAGCGCGCCGTGGTGGGCGTCAGGCGCAGTCCCGCCAGCACCCTGTCGCCCTGATGGACACAGACCCAACGGCTTTGGGCGGTGTCGTATTGGTCGAATTCCATGCCATCGGCGCTGGGCAGGTCCCAGTTCATGCCATCGACGAAGGTGCGGTGGCGCGCCTTGAGCATGTTGGCAAAGAGCGGGCCGTGCTGGTGGAAATTGGTGAAGGACAAGGTCGTCATCTGCATGGGTGCCCCCCGGGTTGTGGTCGTTGCAACAAGACGTGCAGCGCGGGGCGCGCGGTCATGGCAGCGGCAGCGGGTCCGGCTCAGATCAATCCGTATTCCTTGGCCCTTTGCACGGCTTCGGCCGTGGTGCGGGCCATCAGTTTTTGCCTGGCCGAGGTCAGGCGTGCCTTGAAGGCGCTTTCGGATATGCCGAGACGGGCGGCGGCAGCGGCATGGCGGTCCCCTTCCGCGATGCATTTCAGTGCGTCGGCCTGGGCGCGCGACAGGCGCGCGGGCGGCTCGGACAGGTCATGCATGCGCTGCACGATCCTGTGGACATGGGACATCTCGTCATCGGTGAATTCGCGGTCGGCGCGCGCGGCCCCGGCGATGGTGCGCGAGGACATGGGACCGATGGAGGCGATCATCCCGTAGACAAGGCCGTAGCCTGCGGCCTCGGGCAGGATGCCGAAGGGATCGGGCAGGCCGATCTGGGACCAGCGGCGGGTGCCCGAATGGCTGAGGCCCCAGGCAAGCGTCGGGTCGCGCAGCCCGTAAAGCTTGGCGGTATACACTTCCTGCCAGCTCTCAGGGTAGGTGTTCACCATGATCAGCGGCGAGACATAGCGGATGTGCAGGCCGACGGCGAAACCACCGGGGGCAACAAGTGCCAGTTCATGCAACAGAAGATCGAGAACGGGCGCTTTGGACATATGAAACTATCTAAAAGTACATGAACTTTTAGACAGGTTGTCTGGTTTACGGTCAACCGTAATCTTTACCGTGGTCAAACACGGGTGAGGCTGTTGGACAAGAAGATCGACCCGGATCTTTTTGCGCGTCTCATGCAATTGCCGGCGCGCGCGCGGAAAGATCTTTTCGAATATATCGGACAAGGGCCGATGGCGGAGCCGCCTGCGGATGCGCTGGCCCATGCGCTGTCCACCGTGGCGGCAGAGGCGGCCAAGACGGGCGGGCCGAAGGGCTGAGCGCGGGCAGGCTGAAAGCCATATCCCGAACGCAAAACGCCCCGGACGGGACCGGGGCGTTTTTTCTGTGTCGATCGGCTGTGCCGGGGCGCGGTCACGCCTCTTCGGCGGCTGCCTCTTCGGCGTCGAGACGGGCGCGGTCGGCGGCACCCTTGGCATCGACGTCGCGATCGACGAATTCGATGATCGCCATGGGCGCCATGTCACCGTAGCGGAAGCCGGCCTTGAGGACGCGGACATAGCCGCCCTGACGCTCGGCGTAGCGGGGGCCGAGCACCTCGAAGAGCTTGGCGACATGCATGTCCTGCTTGAGCTGGGCTGCGGCCTGACGGCGGGCGTGCAGGTCGCCACGCTTGGCGAGGGTCACCAGCTTTTCGATGACCCGGCGCAATTCCTTGGCCTTGGGCAGGGTCGTCTTGATCTGTTCGTGTTCGATGAGCGAACCCGACATGTTGGCGAACATCGCCTTGCGATGTTCGTGGGTCCGGTTCAGGCGGCGGTATCCGCGGGCGTGACGCATGGTCTTTCTCCGTTCACATTTTGCTTTGTCCGGAGGCCCGTGCGTGCAGGCCTCTCACCTATTGGGGCGGTATTGCCCGGGGTTTGATGGTGGGTTTCACCCACCCTACCGGTGTAGGGTGGGTGAAACCCACCGATCAGAAGTTGTCTTCGTACTTCTTGGCCAGTTCCTCGATATTGTCTGGCGGCCAATCGACGATGTCCATCCCGAGATGCAGGCCCATGCCCGAGAGCACTTCCTTGATCTCGTTGAGCGACTTGCGGCCGAAGTTCGGGGTGCGGAGCATCTCGGCTTCGGTTTTCTGGATCAGGTCGCCGATATAGACGATGTTGTCGTTCTTGAGGCAGTTGGCCGAACGGACCGACAATTCCAGCTCGTCCACCTTTTTGAGGAGGAGCGGGTTGAATTCGAGATCGTCGTCATCGTCGGCGCGGCCTGCGGCCTCGGGCTCGTCGAAGTTCACGAAGATCGACAGCTGATCCTGCAGGATGCGGGCGGCATAGGCCACGGCGTCATCGGGCGTGATCGAGCCATCGGTTTCGAGCTTGAGCGTGAGCTTGTCGTAGTCGAGCACCTGCCCCTCGCGGGTCGGCTGCACGTCATAGGACACTTTCTTGACCGGCGAATAGATCGCGTCGATCGGCATCAGGCCGATGGGCGCATCCTCGGGGCGGTTCTTGTCGGCGGAGACATAGCCCTTGCCGGTGTTGACCGTCAGTTCCATGTAGAGGTTCGCACCGTCGTCGAGGTGGCAGATCACGTGATCCTTGTTCAGGATCTCGATGCCTGCGCTCTCGGAAATGTCGCCCGCGGTCACGACGCGCGGACCCTTGGCCGAAACCGACAGGCGCTTGGGGCCGTCGGCCTCCATGCGGATCGCCACGCCCTTGAGGTTCAGGACGATGTCGGTGACATCCTCACGGACGCCAGCAACGCTGGAGAACTCGTGCAGAACGCCATCGATCTGGACCGAGGTGATGGCCGCGCCCTGGAGCGAGCTCATCAGCACGCGCCGCAGCGCGTTGCCGAGCGTCAGGCCGAAGCCCCGCTCGAGCGGTTCGGCGATCACCGTCGCCTTGCGCGCTGGATCGGTGCCCGGCTGGACAACCAGCTGCGCCGGCTTGATGAGCTCTTGCCAATTCTTGTGGATCATGCGTCGCCTCCATTCTTGTGTCCGGGCGATCCGGCCCCGACACGCTCGAGGATCAAAATGACGTCAGCGGGCCGCGCAAACGGTCGCGCAGCCCGCCGGGGAATAACGATATGCCTCAGACGCGGCGGCGCTTGGGCGGACGGCAGCCGTTGTGGGCCATCGGCGTCACGTCGCGGATCGACGTGATCTGGAAGCCGGCGGCAGCCAGGGCGCGCAGCGCGCTTTCACGGCCCGAACCGGGGCCCTGAACCTCGACCTCGAGGGTCTTGACGCCGTGTTCCTGTGCCTTGCGGCCCGCATCCTCGGCGGCCATCTGGGCGGCGAAGGGGGTCGACTTGCGGCTGCCCTTGAAGCCCATCGTGCCGGCGGACGACCACGAAATGGCGTTGCCCTGCACGTCGGAGATCAGGATCTTGGTGTTGTTGAACGAGGAATTCACGTGAGCAACGCCAGCGGCGATGTTCTTGGAAACCTTGCGCTTGGCGGGACGACGATCGCGTGCCATTGAACCAGCCCTCCCTTACTTCTTCTTGCCGGCGATGGCCTTTGCGGGGCCCTTGCGCGTGCGTGCGTTGGTGTGGGTGCGCTGACCGCGCACGGGCAGGTTGCGGCGATGACGCAGGCCGCGGTAGCAGCCGAGGTCCATCAGGCGCTTGATGTTCATCTGCACTTCGCGGCGCAGGTCGCCTTCGACGGTGTAGTTGGCGTCGATATGCTCGCGGATCTGGAGCACTTCGGCGTCAGACAGCTGGTTGACGCGGCGGGTCTGGTCGATGCCGACGGCGTCGCAGATCTGCTTTGCCGAGGCGTGGCCAATGCCCGCGATATAGGTGAGCGCGATGGGAACGCGCTTGGACGTGGGGATGTTCACCCCTGCGATACGTGCCAAGGTCGTCAGTCCTTTTCGTTGCGAGCCCGTGATGCCAGGCCCTTTTTTCACAACAACAGGCCCTTGGCCGGAATGGCCGAAGGACCCGATCTTTCAGGTCGAAGGGATTGGGCCCGTGGGCCTGCACCGCTCATGATTCCCGGAGGGAAGCCGCCGTTTAGGCGCAATCTGGCGGGGCGTCAAGGTCTGCAGGCCCCCGCCTGTCAAGAGAAATCGTCAAACACCAACGATGGAGACGCGATCAGCCCAGAAGCGCGTCGATCTGGGCTGCGACCTCGTCAATCGGGGCAAGGCCGTCGACACCCTTGAGCAGGCCCTTGGCGTGGTAATAGCCCACCAGCGGCGAGGTCTGCTTGTAATAGGCCATCAGCCGGGTCTTGAGGCTTTCGGCATTGTCGTCGGCGCGCACGGGCTTGCCTGCGGCGCGGGCTTCCTCGGCGCGGCCGACGATGCGGTCGACGAGCACCTCGTCATTCACCTGCAACTCGATCGCGGCGTGGATCTCCTGCCCCATCTCGGCCATGAGGGCCGCCAGCGCATCGGCCTGGGCCAGCGTGCGGGGGAAGCCGTCGAAGATGAAACCGGAACCGCCCTGCGCCAGTTTCTCGCGGATCAGGCCGATGACGATCTCGTCGGTGACGAGCTGCCCCTTGGCCATGACATCGGCCACGATCTTGCCCATCTCGCTGCCCGAGGCCTGCGCCTCGCGCAGCATGTCGCCGGTGGAGAGCTGGACCATGCCGCGCGACTTGGTCAGGTGACCGGCCTGCGTGCCCTTTCCCGCGCCGGGCGGGCCGAGAAGGATGATGTTGACGCTCATCGACGCTGCGGTCCCTTGGCCGGCTTGCGGGTGCCGGACTTGCGGCCACGCAGCTGGGATTTCTCGATCAGGCCCTCGTATTGATGGGCCAGAAGGTGGCTCTGGATCTGCTGCACGGTATCCATGCCGACCGAGACGATGATCAGGATGGAAGTGCCGCCGAAATAGGCCGTGATGGCCAGGTTCGTGCGCACCATTTCCGGCAGAAGCACGACCAGCGCCAGATAGGCCGAGCCGAGCACGAGGATACGGTTGACGACGTATTCCAGATACTCGGAGGTCTTCTTGCCCGGACGGATGCCGGGGATGAAGCCGTTCTGGTTCTTGAGGTTGTCGGCCACGTCATCCGTCTTGAAGGAGACGTTGAGCGTGTAGAAATACGTGAAGAACACGATCATGCCGCCGAAGAACAGCAGGTAGAGCGGCTGACCGGGGCCGAAGTTCGCCAGCACCCAGGACATGACCGGACCCGCCGCTTCACCGCCCGAGAAGGTGGTGAGCGTGGTCGGCAAGAGCAGGAGCGAGGAGGCGAAGATCGCGGGAATGACGCCTGCGGGGTTCACCTTGACCGGCAGGTGGCTGGAGCCGCCGTCATAGACCTTCATCCCCACCTGGCGGCGCGGATACTGGATGTGGATCTTGCGCAGGCTGCGTTCCATGAACACGACGAAGAAGAGCGTCGCGATCAGCATGACGATCACGCCCAGAACGGCGGGGGTCGTCAGGGCGCCGGAGCGGCCAGATTCGAAGAATTGCGCAAGGGCGGCGGGAATTTCGGCGATGATGCCCACGAAGATGATGAGCGAGATGCCGTTGCCGATGCCACGGTTGGTGATCTGTTCGCCCAGCCACATCAGGAACATGGTGCCGCCCACCAGCGTGATGACGCAGGCTGCGCGGAAGAACCAACCCGGATCGGAGGCAAGACCGCCCGCCTCCATGCTGACGGCGAGGCCGTAAGCCTGCGCGGTGGCCAGCGCGACGGTGCCGTAGCGGGTGTATTGGTTCAGCTTCTTGCGGCCCTGTTCACCCTCTTTCTTGAGCTGTTCGAGGGCGGGAACCATTGCCGCCATGAGCTGCACGATGATCGAGGCCGAGATATAGGGCATGATGCCGAGCGCGAAGACGCCCATGCGCGAGAGCGCGCCGCCCGTGAACATGTTCAGGACGCCGCCCAGACCCGCCGCCGCCTGATCGAAGAAGGCGCGCAATTCGACGCCGTCGATGCCGGGCACGGGAATATAGGTGCCGATGCGGTAGATGATCAGAAGGCCGAGGGTGAACCAGATGCGCTGACGCAGTTCGGTCGCCTTGCCGAACGCGCTCCAGCTCATGTTCGCGGCCATTTGCTCCGCTGCTGATGCCATGCCGCCTCTCTGATGGGCAATGCGCCGCCGGACCGGATGGCGATCCTGCGGCGCGTAAGACTTGAGGGGTTATGTAGGCGGATTGCGAACCGCCCACAAGCGTCGGGGGGCCGCAGCCCCCCTACCCGGTGTTACTCTGCCGCAGCTGCCTGGGCGACGGTCAGGGTGCCGCCCGCCTTGGCCACGGCCTCGACCGCGGATTTGGAGGCGCCCGTGACAGTGAGCGTCAGCTTGGCGGTCACATCGCCCTTGGCCAGGACGCGGATGCCGTCGAGCTTGCGGCGCACGAGGCCGGAGGCGACCAGAGCATCCTCGGTGATCGGGGCGGAGGCGTCGATCTTGCCCTCGTCCACGAATTTCTGGATCAGGCCGAGGTTGACGACAGCGAATTCCTTGCGGTTGGGCTTGTTGAAGCCGCGCTTGGGCAGACGCTGGTAGAGGGGCATCTGGCCGCCTTCGTAGGCGTTGATCGCCACACCCGAGCGGGATTTCTGACCCTTGATACCGCGGCCGGCGGTCTTGCCCTTGCCCGAGCCGGGGCCACGGGCGACGCGCTTGGCCTTTTTGGCGGCGCCGGGATTGTCGCGAAGTTCGTGCAGTTTCATGTCGCTTCTCCTTGAGCCGGAACACCTGCCTTGAAGCGAAACTGGCAGGGACGCGGCATATGATGGTGGGGTTTGGGGCGGGCCCGCGGCGGGGCCCTGCCCCTGTCAGGGGGGTGCGGGCCTTATCAGCCGCGTTCCTCGATGATCTCGACCAGATGCGGGACCTTGCGGATCATGCCACGAACCGAGGGAGTATCCTCCAGCTCGCGGGTCTTGTGCATCTTGTTGAGGCCCAGGCCGATGAGCGTTGCGCGCTGGTCGGCGGGACGGCGGATCGGGCTACCGATCTGCTTGACGACGATGGTCTTTGCCATGGAACTCAGGCCTCCTCTGCGACCGCTTCGGCGGCGGGGGCACCGTCGCGCTTGGGCAGGATGTCGGCCACCTTCTTGCCGCGACGCGCGGCGATCTGGCGGGGCGAGGTTTCCTTTTTCAGCCCGTCGAGCGTGGCGCGGATCATGTTGTAGGGGTTCTGCGACCCGGTGGACTTGGCCACCACGTCCTTGACGCCCAGCATTTCGAAGACGGCGCGCATCGGACCACCGGCGATGATACCGGTACCTTCGCCCGCGGTGCGCATCACGACGTGACCGGCGCCATGATGGCCTTCCATGTCGTGGTGCAGCGTGCGGCCTTCCTTGAGGGGGACGCGGATCAGCTGGCGGCGGGCCTGTTCGGTCGCCTTGCGGATCGCCTCGGGCACTTCTTTCGCCTTGCCCTTGCCGAAGCCGACGCGGCCGCGCTGGTCACCGACGACGACCAGTGCCGCAAAGCCGAAGCGCTTGCCGCCTTTCACCGTCTTGGAGACGCGGTTGATCGCCACGAGGCGTTCTGCGAATTCCGGGGTTTCCTCGCGCTCTTCGCGGCGACGGCCACGGCGCTGATCGCCCCCACGCTCGCCCCGATCACGCTGTTCACGTTCTGCCATGTGGCACTTCCTTGTCTTGTCGGACGCCAGAGGGCGCCGGTTGGGTCAACCGTGGTGAACGCGGTTTGTGAACCGCATGTTCCCCGGTCATCGAAGACGCGCCCGGGGGTGCGCCTTGCAAGTCGGTGTGCGGGTCTGGTGGGCAGATTGCCCACCCTACGCCGACGGTGTGGTAGGGTGGGCAATCTGCCCACCAGACCGATCAGAACTTCAGGCCGCCTTCGCGGGCCGCATCGGCAAGCGCCTTGATGCGACCGTGGAACAGGAAGCCGCCGCGGTCGAAATACACGTCCTCGACGCCGGCCTTCTTGGCCCGCTCGGCAATCGCGGCGCCGACCTTGGAGGCCGCTTCCACGTTGTTCTTGCCGACAACGCCCAGATCTTTCTCGAGCGACGAGGCAGAGGCCAGCGTGACCCCTTTCGCGTCGTCGATCAGCTGGACGCTGATGTTCTTGTTGGAACGATGAACCGACAGACGGGGACGCCCGTTCGCCATCGCGCGCAGTTTGTTCCGGTTGCGCAGGCGGCGCTTCTGGAACAGGTCTCTGGTGCTCAGTGCCATTGTCGCAGCCCTTACTTCTTCTTGCCTTCCTTACGGAAGATGTACTCGCCCTTGTAGCGGATGCCCTTGCCCTTGTAGGGCTCGGGAGCGCGCCACTCGCGGATGTTCGCAGCCACCTGGCCGACCAGTTGCTGGTCGATGCCTTCGATCACCACTTCGGTGTTCTTGGGCGTGGTGACGGTGACACCCGCCGGAACGGCGAAATCCACGTCATGGCTGTAACCGAGCGCCAGTTTCAGGACATTGCCCTGAGCATTGGCGCGGTAACCCACGCCCTGGATCTCGAGCTCTTTCTTGAAGCCCTGGCTCACGCCGATGACGAGATTCTCGACCATCGAGCGGGACATGCCCCACTGCTGGCGGGCGCGCTTGGACTTGCCACGCGGCACGACAGAGACAGCGTTGTCGGCGATGGTCAGCGTGACATCGTCGGTTGCGGTGAAGCTGCGGGTGCCCTTGGGCCCCTTTACTTCGATGGTCTGGCCGGAGACGGAGGCCGAGACCCCCGACGGCAGCTCGACCGGTTTTTTCCCAATACGAGACATGTGCCTTTTCTCCTCAGAACACGGTGCAGAGCACTTCGCCGCCGACATTCTGCGCGCGGGCGGTGGCATCGGTCATCACGCCCTTGGACGTGGAGACGATGGAAACGCCCAGACCCTGACGGACCTGCGGAATGTCGCCAACGCCCAGGTAGACGCGGCGGCCGGGTTTCGAGACGCGCTTGAGCTCGCGGATGACCGGCGTGCCTTCGTAGTACTTCAGGCTGATTTCAAAGGCCGGGTGGCCCTTGGCGTCGGTCGCGGGCTCGTAGCCGCGGATGTAGCCCTCGTCGGCCAGAACATCCAGGACGCGCGCGCGCTGCCGGGAAGCCGGGGTCATGACGGTGGACTTGCCACGCATCTGCGCATTGCGGATGCGGGTCAGCATATCGCCGATAGGATCGTTCATCGTCGGATCTCCTTACCAGCTCGACTTGACCATGCCGGGGATCTGGCCGTTCGAGGCCAGGTCACGCAGCATGATCCGCGACATCTTCAGCTTGCGGTAATACGCCTTGGGGCGACCGGTGAGCTGGCAGCGGTTGTGCAGCCGGGTGGGCGAGGAATTGCGCGGAAGCTTCGCCAGTTTCAGGCGAGCCTTGAAGCGTTCTTCCATCGGCTTGGATTCATCGTTTGCGATCTCTTTGAGCGCCGCGCGCTTGGTGGCGTATTGTGCCACAAGCTTCTGACGCTTGAGTTCGCGGTTCACCATGGAAACTTTTGCCATGTGTTTGTTCCCTCTCGCGTCAGGCGTTGAACGGCATGTTGAAGTGCTTGAGCAGCGACTTCGCCTCGGCGTCCGACTTTGCGGTCGTGACGATGATGACGTCGATGCCCCAGACCTCGTCGACCTTGTCGAAGTTGATCTCGGGGAACACGATGTGTTCCTTGATCCCCATCGCAAAGTTGCCGCGGCCATCGAAAGCCGGCTTCACACCGCGGAAGTCGCGGATGCGGGGCATCGCGACGGTGATCAGACGGTCGAGGAAGTCATACATGCGGTCGCCGCGCAGCGTCACCTTGGCGCCGAGCGTCATGCCTTCGCGGACCCGGAAGCCTGCGATCGACTTTTTCGCGATGGTGGCGACGGCCTGCTGGCCGGCGATGGTGGTCAGATCCTCGACCGCCGATTTCGCCTTTTTCGAGTCGCGCACCGATTCCGCACCGCAGCCGATGTTCAGCACGATCTTCTCGAGCTTCGGGATCTGCATGTCGTTCTTGTAGGCGAACTCTTCCTTGAGCGCGGGCTTGATCGTCTCGCGGAACAGCGTCTTGAGGCGCGGGGTGTAGGTTGCGGTATCAAGCATCGATCACGTCCCCCGTGGTCTTGGCGACACGCAGCTTCTTGCCGTCTTCGAGCTTGAAGCCGACGCGGGTCGGTTTGCCGTTCTTGTCCAGCAGCGCGAGGTTCGACAGTGCGATCGGCATCGCCTGGGGGATGCGGCCGCCCTGGCTCGAGGCGCTTTGCTTGGTGTGACGGATGGCGATGTTCACGCCGTCGACGATGGCCTTGCCTTCGGTGGGCATGACGCGGGTGATTTCACCCTGCTTGCCCTTGTCCTTGCCGGCCAGCACGACGACCTTGTCGCCCTTGCGGAGTTTCGCAGCCATTACAGCACCTCCGGCGCGAGCGAGATGATCTTCATGAAGTTCTTCGCGCGCAGCTCACGAACCACCGGCCCGAAGATACGGGTGCCGACCGGCTCGTTGTTGTTGTTGAGGATGACGGCGGCGTTGCGGTCGAAGCGGATGGCGGTGCCATCTTCGCGGCGCACTTCCTTGGCGGTGCGCACGACGACGGCCTTGCGGACGTCACCCTTCTTCACGCGGCCACGCGGAATGGCCTCTTTCACCGACACCACGATGATGTCGCCGACCGAGGCGTACCGGCGGTGGGAACCGCCGAGGACCTTGATGCACTGAACCTTCCGGGCACCGGAATTGTCAGCAACATCCAGATTGGTCTGCATCTGGATCATTTGGTTTCTCCCGACGTCCGGGGCCGCCTTGTCAGGACATTGACCCCGGGGTTTCGATCAAACCGAGATGTGCTTGGGTGCGTCAGACGCGCTCCAGCACCTCCCAGCGCTTGGTTTTCGACTTGGGGGCGCATTCCTGGATGCGGACGACATCCCCCACGTTGAACTGGTTGGTCTCGTCGTGGGCGCGATACTTCTTGGACTTCCGGATGGTCTTGGCCAGAACCGGGTGCTTGAAGCGACGCTCGACCGACACGGTGACGGTCTGGGCGTTGGCGTTCGACGTGACGGTGCCTTGCAGGATACGCTTGGGCATCAGTTGGCCTCCCCTGCTGCGGCAGCCGCTTTTTCGTTCAGGATGGTCAGCACGCGGGCGGCGTCACGCTTGACGGTGCGCATGCGGGCGGTGTTTTCCAACTGGCCGGTGGCCTGCTGGAAGCGGAGGTTGAAGGCCTCCTTCTTGAGCTGGACGAGCTGGTCACGCAGCTGATCCGGCGTCTTCTCGCGAAGTTCGCTGGCGTTCATCGCCTTGGTCCTTTCAACATCACGGGGACGCCCCATAGCATAGGGTCACGCCGATTCCCGTGGAGGTCGGTGAATAGAGGGCGCGTATAGGCGCGTTTCCCCCGGGCCGCAAGGCTTTTCGACCCAATGTCGCCCCAGGGAAACAATGTGTGGCGACACATTTGGTTGACATGCAGAAATACCGGCGGCCAGCTTTTTTTTAGTGAACTCTTGGTAGCTTGTAACGATGTCGGTAGTACTCTTGTTACTGATGGCGGCAACCGTCGGGTTTGTCGCGACGGATCTGTTGAACAAAGAGGACGACGCGTCCGGGTCGTCAGATGAAGCCACCCCCGATGCTCTGCCTGATGCCCCTCCCGACGACGAAGGGGAGCAAGCGCTGGTCACGCTGGTGACAGACGGTTTGCAGGCCACGGGCGGCGATGGCGTGGACAGCTATATCCTCGATCCTGCGGTTGAGGGCACGTTCACCACAAGCATCACCGCCGGGAACGGTGACGACAGCATCGACCTAGGCGACACCTATGTCCGTGGCGGTCCGTTCCTTGCGGACGGACAGATCGATGGCGGCGCAGGCGATGACGTCATCATGGCCGTTGGCGGTGGAAGCACCATCACGGGCGGCGCGGGTGACGACACGATCGCGGGTTTTTTATTGGGCAGCAGCGTCACGGGTGGCGAGGGCGATGACAGCATAAACGTGCTCTCCGGAGGGGGTGACGCAACGACAGTCGACGGCGGCGCCGGCAACGACACACTGGACGGAACTTTGTCAGACAACATTCGGCTCCTGGGTGGCGCAGGCGACGACGTGATTACGACCGCTGGCGTGTCTTACGACGGCACCAACTTTTTCATCGTCGCCAACGGCGGTGAGGGCAACGACACCCTGACCCATGAGGTCGAGGTGTTTCCGCTGCCTCGTATGCACGAGCCCGGCTTTCCCGCGACTTACGGCCCGCGGATGGCTGGTGGGGCCGGCGCGGACAGTTTCGAGTTTGTGCTGACAAGCGAAAGCGGGTCGTACACGCCTTACCCCGACGATCCCACCATCTTCATTAACGATGCCGCGCGGATCGTCGATTTCGAGCGGGGTGTGGATACGCTATCCATTGATCTGTCAGCTCTCGATCCGCGTTATGTTGTTGAAAGCGGCCAACTTAGAGACGACACGGCGCGTGGGACGACGGTCTTGTCCCTTCGGTTGACCAGCGATACCCTACCTATTCAGCTGGTACAGATCACGGTGTCGCCCTTGGGGCTCAGGTGGGGGGACGTAACCTTCATCGGCCAAGCACCTGCGACGCTGGCAGTGGCCTGATCGAGCTGTGGCGCCTCACTCCCACCGATAGTTGAAGCTCACGCTCACCCGGTCATCCTCGTCCATGTTCATCGGCACCTCGTGGCGGAGCCAGCTTTCCCACAAGAGCACATCGCCCGCGACAGGGCCCGGATAGACGAAGGCGCGCAGTTCCTCGCGGCAATCCTTTCGCCGGTTGGGGGCCGCCATCATCATCGCGTGGCGGGGATCCTCCAGCTTGATCGACCGCGCCGCGGGGGGGACCTGCACATAGGTCGTGCCGGAGATCACCGAATGGGGGTGGATGTGGCTGGTATGGATGCCACCCTCGGGGAGGATGTTGATCCAGATATCCTCCAGCACCAGTTTGCGCCCCTCGAGGTCGAATTCCAGATCCTCGGCAAAGGCCGCGACATGGGCGTCGAGCGCCTGCACCAAGGCCTCGAAGATCGGGAAGCGCCAGGGCAGATCGGTGAGGGAGGCGTAGGAGGTATAGCCGGGATAGCCGTTTTCCTCGCACCAATCCTGACCCGCCTCGTCATCCTCGGCGATGGAAAAGCACGAGGCCACCAATTCGTCATGATCGATGGCGGGGCCAAGCTCGGCCAGTTTGCCGTGATAGAGGCGGGTGACGAAGAGCGATCTGATGTTGGGCATGGGGACCTCCGGTTATGGGTAGGGTGTGCCTTCAGGCGCACCACGGCGCAAGAGGTGGCGGGTGCGCCTTCAGGCGCACCATGGGCGGCGGTGCGCCGTGACAGGCGCACCCTACGCAGGATGGGCAGGGCCGGGCAGCGGCAAAGGAAAAGGCCCCGGACGATGCCGGGGCCTTTTCAATTCGAACCGGGCTGAGGCCCGAAAACGCCTTTGGCGCTTTCGACCTTACCAGTCTTCGCGCACCACGGTGCGGGTCTTGATCGGCAGCTTCATCGCGGCGAGGCGCAGGGCTTCGCGGGCGATTTCCTCGGACACGCCGTCGACCTCGAACATGATCCGGCCGGGCTTGACCTTGCAGGCCCAGTAATCGACCGAACCCTTGCCCTTACCCATCCGGACTTCGACCGGCTTGGAGGTCACGGGGGTGTCCGGGAAGATCCGGATCCAGACGCGGCCCTGACGCTTCATGTGACGGGTCAGAGCGCGGCGAGCCGCCTCGATCTGACGTGCCGTCACGCGCTCGGGCTGGAGCGCCTTGAGGCCGAAGGTGCCGAAGTTCAGGTCAGACCCGCCCTTGGCTTCGCCGCTGATGCGGCCCTTGAACATCTTGCGGAATTTCGTGCGTTTGGGTTGCAGCATCTCTAATGCTCCTTACCGGTCACGGCGCGGGCGCGGGCCCCCGCCTTCCTGAAGCTCCGCCTGACGACGATCGCGGGCCGAAGGATCATGCTCGAGGATCTCACCTTTGAAGATCCAGACCTTGATCCCGATGATGCCGTAAGGCGTGGATGCCTCACCCAGCGCGTAATCGATATCCGCGCGCAGCGTGTGCAAAGGCACGCGGCCTTCGCGGTACCATTCGGTCCGGGCGATCTCGGCACCGCCGAGGCGGCCCGCGACGTTGACCCGGATACCGAGCGCACCCATGCGCATCGCGTTCTGAACCGCACGCTTCATCGCGCGACGGAACGAAACCCGGCGCTCGAGCTGCTGGGCGATGGATTCCGCGACAAGCGCTGCGTCCAGCTCGGGCTTGCGGACCTCGACGATGTTGAGGTGCAGTTCCGAGTCGGTCAGTGCCGCCACTTTCTTGCGCAGGGTTTCGATATCGGCGCCTTTCTTGCCGATGATCACGCCCGGGCGCGCGGTGTGGATCGTCACCCGGCACTTGCGGTGCGGGCGTTCGATGATGACGCGGCTGACGCCGGACTGCTTGCACTCTTCCTCGATGAACTCGCGGATCTTGAGATCTTCAAGGAGCAGTTTGCCGTAGTCCTTGGTGTCGGCATACCAGCGGCTGTCCCAGGTGCGGTTCACCTGCAGGCGCATGCCGATCGGGTTGACCTTGTGTCCCATTACGCAGTCTCCTCGACCTGGCGGACCTTGATGGTCAGCTCGCTGAACGGCTTCTGGATGCGGCCGAACCGGCCACGTGCCCGCGGACGGCCACGCTTCATCACCAGGTTCTTGCCCACCCAGGCTTCGGCGACGACAAGCTCGTCGACGTCAAGACCGTGGTTGTTCTCGGCGTTGGCGATGGCGGACTGAAGGCATTTCTTCACGTCCAGCGCGATCCGCTTTTTCGAGAAGGTCAGGTCGCTGAGCGCCTTTTCGACCTTCTTGCCGCGGATCAGCTGCGCCAGCAGGTTCAGCTTTTGCGGGCTGGTCTTCAGCATGCGCAGCTTGGCCATCGCCTCGTTGTCCGCCACGCGGCGGGGATTCTTATCCTTGCCCATGGCTTACTTCCTCTTGGCTTTCTTGTCGGCCGCGTGACCGTAATAGGTCCGCGTCGGCGAATATTCCCCGAATTTCTGGCCGATCATGTCCTCGGTGACGTTCACCGGAACATGCTTCTGACCGTTGTAGACCCCAAAGGTGAGGCCCACGAACTGGGGCAGGATGGTGGAGCGGCGCGACCAGATCTTGATGACCTCGTTGCGGCCCGACTCGCGGGCTTTCTCGGCCTTCTTGAGGACATAGCTGTCGACAAAAGGACCCTTCCAGACGGAACGCGACATGGATCAGCGCCCTTTCTTCTTGGCGTGACGCGAGCGCACGATGAGCTTTTGCGACGCCTTGTTCTTGTTGCGGGTGCGGCGACCCTTGGTGTCCTTGCCCCAGGGCGTGACCGGCGTACGGCCACCCGAGGTGCGACCCTCACCACCACCATGGGGGTGGTCGATCGGGTTCATGGCGACACCGCGAACGGCGGGGCGCTTGCCCATGTGGCGGACGCGACCGGCCTTGCCGAGGTTCTGGTTCGAGTTGTCGGGGTTCGAGACCGCGCCAACCGTCGCCATGCATTCCTGGCGTACGAGCCGCAATTCGCCCGAGGACAGGCGGATCTGCGCATAGCCACCGTCACGGCCGACGAACTGGGCATAGGTGCCCGCGGCGCGTGCGATCTGGCCACCCTTGCCGGGCTTGAGCTCGATGTTGTGGACGATCGTGCCGATCGGCATGCCCGAGAAGGGCATCGCGTTGCCGGGCTTGATGTCGGCCTTGGCGGAGGCCACGACCTTGTCACCGATGCCCAGACGCTGGGGCGCGAGGATATAGGCCTGTTCGCCATCCTCGTAGCGGATCAGCGCGATGAAGGCGGTGCGGTTGGGATCGTATTCGATCCGCTCGACCACGGCCGAAACGTCGAACTTGGTCCGCTTGAAATCGACGATGCGATAGAGACGCTTTGCGCCACCGCCACGCCGGCGTGCGGTGATCCGTCCGGTGTTGTTCCGGCCGCCATTACCCGTCAGACCCTCGGTCAGGGCCTTTACGGGGCGACCTTTCCAAAGCTCCGAACGGTCGATCAGCACCAGCCCGCGCTGGCCCGGCGTCGTCGGCTTGTACGACTTGAGTGCCATGCTTTCTGTCTTCCGTTGCTTTGCAGGGGGTGAACCCTGTTTTCGATGTATAGGGCCCCGAAGGTCCCCGGCTTGAGACCCGGCCCCCGAAGGCGCCGGAAATGTCACGGCCCCGGGACGCGCCCGGGGCCAATGGGATGCCGCGCTCTATTAGAGCCCGGTCGAGACGTCAATGGTGTTGCCCTCTTCGAGGGTGACATAGGCCTTCTTGACGTCCTTGCGGGTGCCGGGGCGCCCGCGGAACCGCTTGACCTTGCCCTTGGTGATGGTCGTGTTCACGGCCTTCACCTTGACACCAAAGAGGCTTTCGACGGCCTCCTTGATCTGGGGCTTGTTCGAGTCGATCGCCACTTCGAAGACCACCGCGCCATTCTCGGACGCCATGGTGGATTTCTCGGTGATGATCGGCTTGCGGATCACGTCGTAATGTGCGGCTTTCGCGGTCATTGCAGCCGTGCCTCCAGTGCTTCGAGACCGGCCTTGGTGATGACCAGGGTGTCCCGCTTGAGGATGTCATAGACATTCGCGCCCATCGACGGCAGGACATCGAGGCCCTCGATGTTGCGCGCCGCCATGGCGAAGTTCTCGTCGACCTGCGCGCCGTCGATGATGAGCGCGCGCTTCCAGCCGAGGTTCTTGATCTGCTTGGCCAGCATCGCGGTCTTGGGCGCGTCCATTGCGGCCGCTTCCAGAACCACGAGATTGCCCTCGGCAGCCTTGGCCGACAGCGCGTGCTTCAGACCCAGTGCCCGGAACTTCTTGGTCAGGTCATGGGCGTGGCTGCGCGGGGTCGGGCCCTTGTAGACGCCACCCTTGCGGAAGATCGGAGCCTTGCGGGAGCCGTGACGTGCGCCGCCGGTGCCCTTTTGCTTGTAGATCTTCTTGGTCGAGTAGCTGACCTCGGACCGGCCCAGCGTGGCATGGGTGCCCTGCTGTGCCTTGTTGCGCTGCCAGCGCACGACGCGGTGCAGGATGTCGGCGCGGGGTTCCAGGCCGAAGATGGCCTCGCCCAGATCGACCGAACCGGCCTTGCCGCCGTCCAGTTTGATGACGTCGATTTTCATGCCTCACCGTCCTTCTTCTCGGCATCCTCGGCGGGCGCCTCGGTTGCAGCCTCGGCCTCGGCGGCTTCGAGCGCTGCCTGTTCAGCCTCGGCCGCGGCCTTGGCGGCGGCAGCCTCTTCGGCAGCGGCCTGGGCCGCCGCTTCCTCGGCTGCGCGCTTGGCTTCCTCGGCGGCGGATTTCAGCGCTGCGGGCAGGATCGCGTTCTCGGGGAAGGGCTTCTTCACCGCATCCTTGATCGTGACCCAGCCACCCTTGGAGCCCGGCACAGCACCCTTGACCATGATCAGGCCACGGTCGCTGTCGGTGCGGACTACCTGCAGGTTCTGCGTCGTGACGCGCGCGGCACCCATGTGGCCGGCCATCTTCTTGCCCTTGAACACGCGGCCCGGGTCCTGACACTGACCGGTCGAGCCGTGCGAACGGTGGCTGATCGACACGCCGTGCGAGGCGCGCAGACCACCGAAGTTGTGCCGCTTCATGGCACCTGCGAAACCCTTACCGATCGAGGTGCCCGTCACGTCGACGAACTGACCTTCGAAGTAATGGTCGGCGATGATTTCCTCACCGACGGGCAGCAGGTTTTCCGCATCGACGCGGAATTCCACGAGCTTCCGCTTGGGTTCGACGCTGGCCTTCGCGTAATGGCCACGCATCGGGGCCGAAACGCGTTTGACCTTCGCGGTGCCCGCGCCGAGCTGGACGGCGGTGTAGCCGTCGGTCTCGGGCGTGCGCTGTGCGACGACCTGAAGCTTGTCGAGGTGGAGGACGGTCACCGGGATCTGACGGCCGTCTTCCATGAACAGCCGGGTCATGCCCAGCTTCTTGGCGATTACACCAGAGCGCAACATGTCTCCTGCCCCCCTCAGACCTTGATCTCGACATCCACGCCGGCGGCGAGGTCGAGCTTCATCAGCGCGTCCACCGTCTGCGGGGTCGGATCGACGATGTCGAGCAGACGCTTGTGGGTACGGATTTCCCACTGGTCGCGCGATTTCTTGTCGATGTGGGGGCCACGGAGAACCGTGAACTTCTCGATCTTGTTGGGCAGCGGGATCGGCCCACGGACCTGCGCGCCGGTGCGCTTCGCGGTGTTCACGATCTCCGCGGTGGAGGCATCGAGAACCCGGTAATCGAACGCCTTGAGGCGGATCCGGATGTTCTGGCTGGCAATCGCCATCGTCTTTTCCTTTCAGTTGAGAGGAGGGGGTTTAGGTCCACCCCTCGTCGAACCGGTTTCATTGATCCGGCCTTGTGGCCGGTGAAGGCCGCGCCTTACAGCGCGGCCCCCGGGTTTTCAAGTCACCACCTGCGGCGGGGGCGAAGATTCTTCGCCCGACTGCGGTTTGGTGCGCCTGAAGGCGCACCCTACGCAGGGACCCCGGTGGTTTCTGTAGGGTGCGCCTTCAGGCGCACCCTTGCCAGGATCACTCGATGATCTTGGAAACGACGCCTGCACCAACCGTGCGGCCGCCTTCGCGGATGGCGAAGCGCAGGCCGTCTTCCATCGCGATCGGTGCGATCAGCTCGACCGTGAACTTCAGGTTGTCGCCGGGCATCACCATCTCGGTGCCCTCGGGCAGCTGAACCGTCCCGGTCACGTCCGTCGTGCGGAAGTAGAACTGCGGGCGGTAGTTCGCGAAGAACGGCGTGTGACGGCCACCCTCTTCCTTGGTCAGGATGTAGGCTTCGGCCTCGAACTTCGTGTGCGGCTTCACCGAGCCGGGCTTGCACAGCACCTGGCCGCGCTCGACGCCCTCACGGTCCACACCGCGCAGCAGCGCGCCGATGTTGTCGCCCGCCTCACCACGATCCAAGAGCTTGCGGAACATTTCCACGCCCGTGCAGGTCGTCTTCTTGGTGTCGCGGATGCCCACGATCTCGATTTCGTCGCCGACGTTGATCACGCCACGCTCGACGCGGCCGGTCACCACGGTGCCGCGGCCCGAGATCGAGAACACGTCTTCGATCGGCATCAGGAAGGGCTGGTCCACGGCGCGTGCGGGCGTCGGGATATAGGCGTCAACCGCCGCCATCAGTTCGCGGATCTTGTTCTCGCCGATGTCGGCGTCACGGCCTTCCATCGCGGCCAGAGCCGAGCCCGAAACGATCGGAATGTCGTCGCCGGGGAAGTCGTAGGAGGACAGAAGCTCGCGGATTTCCATCTCGACAAGCTCCAGAAGCTCCGGATCGTCGACCTGGTCCACCTTGTTCATGAACACGACGAGCGCGGGAACGCCCACCTGGCGCGCCAGCAGGATGTGCTCGCGGGTCTGGGGCATCGGGCCGTCGGCCGCGTTCACCACCAGGATCGCGCCGTCCATCTGTGCGGCACCGGTGATCATGTTCTTCACGTAGTCGGCGTGGCCGGGGCAGTCGACGTGCGCGTAGTGGCGCGCTTCGGTCTCGTATTCCACGTGCGCGGTCGAGATCGTGATCCCGCGTGCCTTTTCCTCGGGCGCGCCGTCGATCTGGTCATAGGCCCGGAATTCGCCGAAATACTTCGTGATCGCCGCCGTCAGCGTCGTCTTGCCGTGGTCCACGTGACCAATCGTGCCGATGTTCACATGCGGCTTGTTACGTTCAAACTTTGCCTTTGCCATGATGGCCTCCTTGAAGGGGGTGCCGGGCGCAACGCCCGACCTACGGTTTGTGGGTAGGCCGGGCCAAGGCCCGGCGCCCCGTCATGCGTATTTCGCCTGGATCTCTTCCGAGATGTTGTGCGGAACCGGCTCGTAATGGTCGAACAGCATCGTGAACTGCGCGCGGCCCGAGGACATGGAGCGCAGCGTGTTGATGTAGCCGAACATGTTGGCCAGCGGCACGAAGGCGTTGATCACGATGGCATTGCCACGGCTTTCCTGCCCGGTCACCTGACCACGGCGGGAGGTAAGATCGCCGATGATGCCGCCCGTGTAATCCTCGGGCGTGACGACCTCGACCTTCATGATCGGCTCGAGGAGCTTGGCGCCGGCCTTCTTCAGGCCTTCGCGCATGCACATGCGGCTGGCGATCTCGAAGGCGAGAACCGAGGAGTCCACGTCGTGGAACTTGCCGTCGAGCAGCGCGACCTTGAAGTCGATCACGGGGAAGCCCGCCAGCGGACCCGAATCCATCACCGACTTGATGCCCTTTTCGACGCCCGGCACGTATTCCTTGGGAACGGCACCGCCGACGATGCGGCTCTCGAAGGAATAGCCTTCGCCCGGCTCGGTCGGGCTGATCTCCAGCTTGACCTCGGCGAACTGACCCGACCCACCCGACTGCTTCTTGTGGGTGTAGGTATGTTCGATCTTGGTCCCGATCGTTTCACGATAGGCCACCTGCGGCGCACCGATGTTCGCCTCGACCTTGAACTCCCGCTTCATGCGGTCGACGAGGATGTCGAGGTGAAGTTCGCCCATGCCCTTCATGATCGTCTGGCCCGATTCCATGTCGGTTTCGACGCGGAAGGACGGATCCTCGGCCGCCAGACGCTGCAGCGCCTGCGCCATCTTTTCCTGGTCGGCCTTGGTCTTGGGTTCCACGGCGATCTCGATCACCGGATCGGGGAAGGTCATGGTTTCCAGAACCACCGGCTTGGCGGCGTCGCACAGCGTGTCGCCCGTGGTGGTTTCCTTCAGACCCGCCAGCGCGATGATGTCGCCCGCGAAGGCCTCGTCGATTTCCTCGCGGTTGTTGGAATGCATCATCATCATCCGGCCGATGCGTTCCTTGCGCCCCTTGGTGGAGTTCAGGATGCCATCGCCCTTTTTCAGGACGCCCGAATAGATCCGGGTGAAGGTGAGCGAGCCGACGAAGGGGTCGTTCATGATCTTGAACGCCAGGCCGGCAAAGGGCATCGCGTCATCGGCGCGGCGCGCGATGTTGCGGGTTTCGGTTTCGTCGCCCGGCTCGAAGCCCATGTAATCGACCACGTCGAGCGGGCTCGGCAGGTAATCGACCACGGCGTTCAGCAGCGGCTGCACACCCTTGTTCTTGAAGGCCGACCCACCCAGCACGGGCACGAAGGTCATCGACAGGCAGCCCTTGCGGATCAGCTTGCGCAGCGTCGGGACGTCGGGCTCTTCGCCTTCGAGATAGGCTTCCATCGCCGCGTCGTCCATTTCGACGGCGTTCTCGACGAGGACCGAGCGCCATTCGTTGGCAAGGTCCTGCAGATCGTCGCGGATCGGCTGGCGCACCCAGGAGGCACCCAGGTCTTCACCCTGCCAGACCCATTCTTCCATGGTCACGAGGTCGACGATGCCTTCGAGCTTGTCTTCGGCCCCGATGGGGAAGTTGACGGGAACGGGCGTCGCGCCGGTGCGGTCCTTGACCATCTTCACGCAGTTGAAGAAGTCGGCACCGATCTTGTCCATCTTGTTGACGAAGACGAGGCGCGGAACCTTGTAGCGGTCAGCCTGACGCCAGACGGTTTCGGTCTGGGGTTCGACACCGGCGTTGGCGTCCAGAAGCGCGACGGCGCCGTCCAGAACGGCCAGAGAACGCTCGACTTCGATGGTGAAGTCCACGTGGCCGGGGGTGTCGATGATGTTGAAACGCACCTTCGTGTCCGACGTGCCTTCGGCGGTCGGGTCTTCCTGCCACTGCCAGAAGGTGGTGGTGGCGGCCGACGTGATGGTGATGCCGCGTTCCTGTTCCTGTTCCATCCAGTCCATGGTGGCGGCGCCATCATGAACTTCGCCGATCTTGTGGGACCGGCCGGTGTAGTAAAGGATGCGCTCGGTCGTCGTGGTCTTGCCGGCGTCGATATGCGCCATGATGCCGAAATTGCGGTAGCGCTCGAGCGGGTATTGGCGTGCCATGGGGGAGGTCCTCAGGCTTGGATTGACGGTCTGAGGCGGCCCCCGGACGGGGCCGCCGGATCACTTACCAACGGTAATGGCTGAAGGCGCGGTTCGCGTCGGCCATCTTGTGGGTATCTTCGCGCTTCTTCACCGCGGAACCGCGCGAGTTGGCGGCGTCGATCAGTTCGCCGGCCAGACGCTCTTCCATGGTGTTCTCGTTGCGCGCGCGGCTGGCGTTGATCAGCCAGCGGATCGCCAGCGCCTCGCGACGCTCGGGGCGGACCTCGACGGGGACCTGGTAGGTCGCACCGCCGACCCGGCGCGAGCGAACCTCGACGGCGGGCTTCACGTTGTCGAGCGCTTCGTGGAAGACCTCGACGGGGGCGCGCTTGAGCTTGCCCTCGACGCGTTCCAGCGCGTTGTAGACGATGCGTTCTGCGACCGACTTCTTGCCGTCGATCATCAGGTTGTTCATGAACTTGGTCAGGACCGTATCGCCGAACTTGGCATCGGGCAGGACCTGGCGCTTTTCAGCGGCGTGACGACGGGACATCTCTGTATCCTCTTACTTGGGGCGCTTCGCGCCGTATTTCGAACGACGCTGGCGACGATCCTTGACGCCCTGCGTGTCGAGAACACCGCGAAGGATGTGGTAGCGCACGCCGGGAAGGTCTTTCACGCGGCCGCCACGGATCAGGACCACCGAGTGTTCCTGAAGGTTGTGGCTTTCACCGGGAATGTAGCTGATGACCTCGAAGCCGTTGGTCAGGCGCACCTTGGCCACTTTCCGCATGGCCGAGTTCGGCTTCTTCGGAGTGGTGGTGTAGACGCGCGTGCACACGCCCCGTTTCTGCGGGCAGGACTCCAGGTGCTGGGACTTGGAGCGTTTCACTTTGGGCTGCCGCGGCTTGCGGATCAGCTGTTGAATCGTCGGCATTCGGTTCCCCGTCTTGCTCTCTCATGTCAGCGGCGCACCCGTGCGATGCACGAAAACACCAAAACCGCAAGCATCCCTTCCCTACCTGGAGGACGCTGCGGTGGAAGTTCCAGAGGATCGGGGCACCTCAAACGGCCCGGATCATGACCACTACAATTCTATGTCGGGCCGGGTGCGGACCTGTCGGTCGGCTGGCCAAGTGTCGCGGCGTATAGGGGGAGTCGCGGGGGGTGTCAACCGCGGGTCGGGATTGCCCCGCGCCACCCCCGGGCCGCCCCCGCGCCGCCCTGTCAGAACACGGTGAACAAAGCGAAGTCCATCGAGGTCTTGAGCGCGTCGATCAGCTCCACGATGGGGATCGCCACCAGAAAGCCCAGCGCGTCGAACAACGTGTTGCGCAGCGCGCGGCTGTTGAAGGTGACGGTGTCGCTGCTCTTGTACAGGCGCGGATCGGGCCAGAAAAACGGCACGTCGCGCTCATAGGCGGTATAGGCCTCGCCAAAGGTCGCGCGCAGAAACGCCGCCTCGCGCGTGGCCGTGACATAGAGGATGGCAAAGGTCAGCCCGCCCAGCAACACGGCAAAGAACGCAGCCCCCAGCATCAGGCCGATGCCAGCCATGCCGAGGGTCGAAAAGAAATAGAGCGGATTGCGCGTCATCGAATACGGGCCGCTGCGCATCAGCTCCTGGTTCTTGACCGCCCCGACATAAAGGATGGACCACAGCCGCCCCAGAACGCCGACCAAAAGCAGCATGAGGCCCGCAGCCTCCACCACCTCGTGGCCGAAGGTGCCGATGGCAAGCCGGGGCTGCACGAAAAGGATCAGGGGCAACGCTGCCAGAAACACGATCCTGATGACGAGGATGCGCTTTTTCTGATCAACGGGGAGAACGGAGGTAGCGGCCATGCTGTGACCCTTTCTGCTGGACCCCATACATCGTGCCGCAGGCAGCCCGGTGCGATGCGGCGAATGGGCGCTACGGGACCGGGTCAGAGAAAGGCGAAATTCTCTTCCGAAAGATCCTCCGCCTTCGTGTCGAGCAGGGTCAGGGATCCAACCCCGTAGGATATGACCGCAGCGCTGTCTTCCTGGCTCAGAAAGATGTCGTCAAAGGTCAGATCCTCGAACAGAAGCTCGACCTTGTCCTCGGTCGCGTCGAAATCGTGGATCGGTTCCCGCCATGCCTGATCGCCCTTGCGGATGCGGAACACATCGGCCCCCTCCCCGCCCCAGAACAGGTCATGGCCCCGCCCACCGACCAACGTGTCATCGCCGTCGCCACCATGCAGGACATCGCGCAGCATCCCCCCGTCGAGCAGGTCATTGCCCGCGTCGCCATGCAGCGTGTCTGCCCCGCGCTGTCCGAAGAGCACATCATCGCCCAGACCGCCCTCCAGACGGTCGTTCGCCCAATTGCCCGCCAGGGTATCGTTGCCCTCGCCCCCCAGCACCGTATCGCGCCCGCCCCCGGCGCGGATGACATCGTCATGCAGGCCGCCGTGCAGGGTTTCGTGCCGGAAGCTTCCGATCAGCAGATCGTCCCCATTCCCGCCGAACAGGCTTGTGCCACTGCCATCGGCGATCATCTCGTCGCCACCGGCCTCGAACGACAGGATGGCGACCTCCCACGGGTCGAGCGACAGGATCAGCTTGCCGTCGAGCAGCACCTCCGACAGGGGGATCTGTTCGAACACCACATCGACATTCGGGTCGCGCGGGTCCTGTCCCTCGGCGGCGGTCATCACACGGACCCAGCCGCCGCTCACCGGCCCGGTCAGCGGCTTCAGGTCGAGCTCCATGGTCTGCGTCGCGTCCAGACGCGAATTGATGACAAGGAACTGGCTGTCGCGATCGGCAAAGGCATGCAGGTCGAAGTCGGGGCTGGGGCGGGCAAGCTCGATGGCGCGCATCCCCTGCAGGTTCTCGGACAGGGTGGCGAACATATGTCCCCCTGCCCGCAGATCGGCGGTCGTCCCTTCGCGCAGGGCAAAGCTCACGTCGTTTTTCTGCTGAACGGCCCAAAAGGCGGCCATGGACACATCATGGACCGCCATTTCGTGGAACATGGCGGCGACGGCCCCCGCATGTTTGAGCCCCGTGTCGATGCCCGCGCGTTCCTCTTCGGTGGCATTGGCCCAACGGGACACGCCGCCCTGCGTGGCGCTGATGTTCCATTCGGTCACGATCACCTCGAGATCGCGGCCCGACATCTCCACCGGCTGCTGCGCCCGCATCCACGGGGCCTGGAACAGGTCGATGGACGTGTAATCGCCGCTGACATAGCGATGGACCGTAAGCGCCTCGATATGGGCCAGCGCCTCGGGCGATAGCTGGCCAAGACGCTCCATCAGGGATTCCTCGAAGCTCGCCACCCCGTCCCCATCGGTATCGGCCGTGCAGAAATGCGGCGTCATCACGAGGCTCAGAACCGGATGCACATAGCCCTGCGGCACGGTTGCGGTCGCCTCAAAATCCCGGATGGCGTCATGCACGACCACCGACATCTCGTTGACGATCCGCCCGTAATCGCCATCGTTCACGCCGGACAGACAGGGCTCGTTGCCGATCTCGATGGCATGGATCGGAACGCCGCTGGCCAGAACGGTTTCGGTGTAGGACCTCAGGGCCGCGACATCCTCGGCAGTCAGGATCCCGGGCCTGTCGCCCGCCGCGTCATGCCACGCGTTGAGATAGCGCTGGACCGGCAGGACGATGATCGCCCCAAGCTCGTTCAGCCGCGCGTAATCGGCAAAGGCGCTGAACGTCACAAGACCCAGCGTGACCGTCTCGCCAAGATCGTTGACGAATGTGACGCTGTCGGCCTCCGGGTTGGCGGGATCGAAAAACGCCTCGGTCGCGTGCCCGCCGGGATAGCGGATCACCTCAAGCCCGGCCTGTTCCGCGCGCAGGGGAAAGGTGCCGTCCAACCTGTCCTGGCTGAACACGAGGTTGCCCCCGAACATGCGCTCGTCGATGTCCCTGCCCCGAAAAAACGGGTTCGCAAGATCCGCCATGATCCATCCCTCCCCCCCGAATGCGGGGATGGTGTGCCGTGTCAGCTTGAGGATGGGGCCGAACGCAACTCTGGGCCCGAGAACGCAACGACAGGGTTACGTCACGCACAAGGCGTGGTGCTCGCAGGGATCAGCATAGCATGTCGAAGGCTGGATTGCGCGATCTTTCGACGCCCGGTTCAGGGCGCGGCTGTGGCGTCACATGCGCCCCGGACGGGGTGAAACATCCTGTTTTCGGATCCGTTCGCGAAACAATGTATAGATGCCGGCCGCCATTACCGTCGCAACGCCGAACAATGCCAAGGTGTTCGGAAATTCGTCGAAGATCACGAAGCCAAGGATCAGCGCAAAGATCAGCGAGGTGTAGCGGAAGGGCGAGACGAAACCGACCTCTCCGATTCGCATCACCATGATGCCAAAGACATATCCCCCGATGATGAAGACCGAAGCCGCCAGCGTCAGCGCGATCTCGTAAAGCCCCATCGCCATCCAGGGCGTGAACAGCGACACGATGGCGCCAAAGGCGCCTACCGCGCCCGCCGTGATCACCGCCACCGACATCGACGGAACTGCCGGGCTGAAGGCCCGCGTCAGCAGATCGCGCGCCGTGATGATCACGACCGACAAGAGCGCCAGAAGCGACCATTCGTTGAACCCGTCGGTGCCCGGCTGGACGATCATCATCACGCCGACAAACCCCACCCCGATGGCCGCCCAGCGCCGCCAGCCGACCGGGTCGCGGAACAGGACGGCGGCGGCCAGCGTCACCATCAGGGGCAGCGCCGACAGGATGGCGGTCGCATTGGCGATGGCCATGTTCGTCAGCGCCAACAGAAACGCCACCATCGCCCCCACCTCGGCCACGGTCCGCCATGCCACCAGCGGCCTGTCCCGGCGCGGCATGGAAAACCGCAGCCCCACGGTCAGATGCACGGTCACGGCCAACAGGATCGTCGTCGACAGGCCCCGCAGCGCCACGATCTGGAACAGCGGCACGGTTTCGGCCACCAGCTTCACGCAGGCATCGTTCAGCGTGAAGGCGGCCATCGAGAGCGTCATGTAGAGCGCCCCCTTCAGGTTGGGGCTCAGGGGGGCGCTCACGTTTCGTCTTCCGTCAATTGCTGGATCAGGGGCAGGAGTTTTCGCGGCGACAGGCCGAACCGGTCGCGGAACAGCTTGCGCGCCTGCCAAGCGGGCAGGCTGCGCGCATCGGGCGGGATGGACCGGTCGCTGTCATTGTGACCATGCAGCGTGCGCACGAACATGTAGTCGTTTGGATCGATCCAACAGCGCACCTGGCTGGCCAGCCGCCGATGGTTCCAGCGATAGATGTTCGACATCCCCTCGGGCGTCGTGATCATGGCCGAAGCAAGGCCGAGGGGCTCTTTCTCCGAGAAATCCCAGAATTGATCCTCTTCGGCGCGCTCCATGTCCCAATAGATGCCCCGGTGGAAACAGATCGCGGCGGGCGTTTCCTCGTCCGCCCAGCCAAGCGTCAGCAATTGGTCGGCGATGGCGCGGGTCTTTTCGATGTAATCCACCGCCACCGCGTCATCGTCATCGATGCGGAACCCGGTGATATAGGTCGCGCGCTCGTTCCACCCCCGCCGAAAGGCCCGTCGCGTCGAATTGAGCGGCCCCGCCGCCTCCAGCGTGCAGACCTCGAGGAACGGGTATTGCTCCATCAGCCCTTTCAGCCGCTTGCGCCACCGGAACGGCATCGTGTCGCCGATCAGCGCCACGAGCTTGAAATCCTGGTCGGTCTGGGCGGCCAGGGACGGCAGGCAGATATTCTCGAAATAGGCGAAGCGGCGCAGCATCCGGGGGATGGCGTACAGCACCTTGGCCGCCGCCTCGATATCCTGCTGCTGCGTGGCGAACCCGCCCTCGCCCAGGTAGGAAAACCGGCACAGGCCGATGATCTGGTTGTCGTCCCGCGTGCCCATGGCGCCGTGTTTTGCCCGTTCGTCAAAAGCCTAGGACAAAGCCGGGGGGAACGGAATGGGGGAACGCCACCGTCCCCGCCCCAAAAGCAAACGCCCCACCGGATGGCGGGGCGTTCCTATGTCTCAGGCTCGGGTCCTGCGGATCACTCCGCCGGGCCTTCCTCCGCATCCGCGGTTTCGGCCGGTGCATCCTCGACCACCGGGGCGGCCAGGGCTGCGGCCGCTTCGGCCTCGGCGCGGGCGGCCTCGATCACGGACAGGTCGCGCGTCTTGGCGATCCGCTCCACGTTCTGGGTCGCGCCACCGGTGCCCGCCGGGATCAGGCGGCCGACGATGACGTTCTCCTTGAGACCCACCAGCTTGTCGCGCTTGCCCTGGACCGAGGCTTCGGTGAGCACGCGGGTGGTTTCCTGGAAGGACGCCGCCGAGATGAAGCTGCGGGTCTGCAAGCTTGCCTTGGTGATCCCCAGCAGGATCGGCTGCCCCTCGGCCGGACGACGGCCATCGGCCTCCGCCTTGGCGTTGACGGCATCCAGTTCCGCCTTGTCCACATGCTCGCCCTTGAGGAGCGTGGTTTCCCCGCTCTCGAGGATCTCCCACTTCTGGAGCATCTGGCGGACGATCACCTCGATGTGCTTGTCGTTGATCTTCACGCCCTGCAGACGATAGACCTCCTGCACCTCGTTGATCATGTAGACCGCCAGCGCCTCGACACCCATGATCGCAAGGATGTCATGCGGCGCGGGGTTGCCGTCCATGATGTAATCGCCCTTCTGGACGAAATCGCCCTCGGCCACCGGGATGTGCTTGCCCTTGGGCACCATGTATTCCACGGGCTCCAGGCTCTCGTCGGTCGGAACGATGGTGATCCGGCGCTTGTTCTTGAAGTCGCGGCCGAATTTCACATAACCATCGATCTCCGCGATGATCGCGTGATCCTTGGGACGACGAGCTTCGAACAATTCCGCCACGCGGGGCAGACCCCCGGTGATGTCCTTGGTCTTGGCACCCTCGCGCGGGATACGCGCCACGACCTCGCCGGCCTGGATGGTCTGGCCATCCTCGACCGAAAGGATCGCGTCCACCGACATCGGATAGGTCACCGGGTTGCCCGCATCGTTGCGGACCGGCTCGCCATCTTCGCCCACGATCAGGATCTCGGGCTTGAGCTCGTTGCCCTTGGGCGCGGTGCGCCAATCGGCCACGATCTTCTGGGTCATGCCGGTGGCATCGTCGGTTTCCTCGCGCACGGCGATGCCGCTGACGAGATCGACGTATTTCACCGTCCCGGTCTTTTCCGCGATGATCGGCAGGGTATAGGGGTCCCATTCGAACAGACGGTCGCCGCGCTTGACCTGCGCGCCTTCCTGAACGTGGACCTTGGTGCCGTAGCCCAGCTTGAAGCTGGCGCGCTCGGTGCCCTGGTCGTCGGTCAGGACGAGCTGCATGTTGCGGCCCATCACCACCTGCTCGCCCGCCGGGTTCGCCAGAAGGTTCGGGTTGGCAAAGGTCACCTTGCCCTCGACATTCGCCTCCTGGAAGGACTGCTGGCCACCCTGGGCAACGCCGCCGATGTGGAAGGTCCGCATCGTCAGCTGCGTGCCGGGTTCCCCGATCGACTGGGCCGCGATGATGCCGACGGCCTCGCCGGTGTTCACCTTGGTCCCGCGCGCCAGGTCGCGGCCATAGCAGGTCGCGCAGACGCCCTCTTCAGCCTCGCAGGTCAGCGGGCTGCGGATCAGCGTCGATTGCACGCCTGCCGCTTCCACGGCATCGGCCTTGCGTTCGTCGATCAGCTCGCCCTTGGCGACGATCACCTCGTCGGTGCCGGGCACGCAGATATCCTCGCCCGCGGTGCGGCCCAGGATGCGCTCGGCGAGCGACGCGACCACTTCACCGTCGTTCACGGCCGCCTCGGCGGTGATCGTGTTCTCGGTGCCGCAATCGTCCAGACGCACGATGCAATCCTGCGCCACGTCGACCAGACGACGGGTCAGATAGCCCGAGTTCGCGGTCTTGAGCGCGGTATCCGACAGACCCTTGCGGGCGCCGTGGGTCGAGTTGAAGTATTCAAGAACGGTCAGACCTTCCTTGAAGTTCGAGATGATCGGCGTCTCGATGATCTCTCCGCTCGGCTTGGCCATCAGGCCGCGCATCCCGCCGAGCTGCTTCATCTGCGTGACCGAACCCCGCGCACCGGAATGCGCCATCATGTAGACCGAGTTCGGTTCCATCTCGGCGCCGGTCTCGTCCTTCTTGGGGGCCGAGATCGTGGCCATCATGGCGTCCGTGACCTTGTCGTTGGCCTTGGACCAGGCGTCGATTACCTTGTTGTACTTTTCGCCCTGGGTGATCAGGCCGTCCATGTACTGCTGTTCGAATTCCTTGACCTGGTCGCGGGTCTCTTCGACCAGCGTCCACTTGGTTTCGGGAATGACCATGTCGTCCTTGCCGAAGGAGATCCCGGCCTTGAACGCTTCCTTGAAGCCCATGCCCATGATCTGGTCGCAGAAGATGACCGATTCCTTCTGACCGCAGTAGCGGTAGACGGTGTCGATGACCTGCTGCACTTCCTTCTTGCGGAGCAGACGGTTGACCAGCTCGAACGGCGCCTTGGCGTTCAGCGGCAACAGATCGCCCAAAAGAACGCGGCCGGGCGTGGTGTCATACCGCTTCCAGACCTCGTTGCCTTCCTCGTCGATCTGCTTGACGCGCGCCTTGACCTTGGAGTGCAGATGCACCTCGCCCGCGTCGAGCGCATGGCGCACTTCGTCCACATTGGCAAAGACCATGCCTTCGCCCTTCATGCCCTCGCGTTCCAGCGTGACATAGTAAAGGCCAAGGATCATGTCCTGCGACGGAACGATGATCGGGGCGCCGTTGGCGGGCGACAGAACGTTGTTCGTCGACATCATCAGCACGCGCGCTTCCAGCTGGGCCTCGAGGCTCAGCGGAACGTGAACAGCCATCTGGTCACCGTCGAAGTCGGCGTTGAAGGCCGAACAGACCAGCGGGTGCAGCTGGATCGCCTTGCCTTCGATCAGGATCGGCTCGAAGGCCTGGATGCCCAGACGGTGCAGCGTCGGCGCGCGGTTCAACAGAACCGGATGCTCGCGGATCACCTCGTCCAGGATGTCCCAGACCTCGGGACGTTCCTTTTCCACCAGCTTCTTGGCCTGCTTGACGGTGCTCGAAAGCCCCTTGGCCTCGAGCCGCGAGTAGATGAACGGCTTGAACAGTTCGAGCGCCATCTTCTTGGGCAGGCCGCACTGGTGCAGCTTCAGTTCCGGGCCGGTCACGATGACCGAACGGCCGGAAAAGTCGACGCGCTTGCCGAGAAGGTTCTGACGGAACCGGCCCTGCTTGCCCTTGAGCATGTCCGACAGCGACTTCAGCGGGCGCTTGTTGGCCCCCGTGATGACGCGGCCGCGACGGCCGTTGTCGAACAGCGCATCGACCGATTCCTGCAGCATCCGCTTTTCGTTGCGGATGATGATGTCGGGCGCGCGCAATTCGATCAGCCGCTTGAGACGGTTGTTGCGGTTGATGACCCGGCGATAGAGGTCGTTGAGATCCGAGGTCGCGAACCGGCCGCCATCCAGCGGCACCAGCGGGCGCAGTTCCGGCGGGATCACGGGAATGACGGTCAGAACCATCCATTCCGGGCGGTTGCCGGATTCGAGGAAATTCTCGACGATCTTGAGCCGCTTGATGATCTTCTTGGGCTTCAGTTCGCCGGTGGCTTCCTTGAGCTCTTCGCGCAGGTTGGCGGCTTCGGCCTCGAGGTCGATGTTCGCCAGCATCTCGCGGATCGCTTCGGCCCCGATATTGGCGCTGAACGCATCCGCGCCATAGGCGTCCTGCGCATCGAGGAATTCTTCCTCGGTCAGGAGCTGGCCATAGCTCAGATCGGTCAGACCCGGCTCGATCACCACGTAATTCTCGAAATAGAGGATGCGTTCCAGGTCACGCAGCGTCATGTCGAGCATCAGGCCGATCCGGCTGGGCAGCGACTTGAGGAACCAGATGTGGGCGACGGGCGCGGCCAGTTCGATATGGCCCATGCGCTCGCGGCGGACCTTTTGCAGGGTCACTTCCACGCCGCACTTTTCGCAGACGACGCCGCGATACTTCATCCGCTTGTACTTGCCGCACAAGCATTCGTAATCCTTGATCGGCCCGAAGATGCGGGCGCAGAACAGGCCGTCGCGCTCGGGCTTGAAGGTCCGGTAGTTGATCGTCTCGGGCTTCTTGATCTCGCCGAAGGACCAGCTGAGGATGCGCTCGGGGCTCGCCAGAGAGACCTTGATCTCATCGAAAGCCTTGGGCGGGGTCAGCGGGTTGAACGGGTTGTTGGTCAGTTCCTGGTTCATCTTGATACCTCGAATATCGGGCGGGAGAGAGAGGGGCAGGTGCGCCGACCGGCGCACCCTACGGGCCATGGGTAGGGTGCGCCTTCAGGCGCACCGAAACCCTTCGCCCTTATTCCTCGTCCTCCGCATCCAGGAGTTCCATGTTGAGGCCCAGACCCCGGACCTCCTTGACGAGAACGTTGAACGATTCTGGCACGCCGGCCTCGAAATTGTCCTCGCCCTTGACGATCGACTCGTAGACCTTGGTCCGGCCCGCCACGTCGTCCGACTTCACCGTCAGCATCTCCTGCAAGGTGTAGGCGGCACCATAGGCTTCCAGTGCCCAGACCTCCATCTCGCCGAAACGCTGGCCGCCGAACTGCGCCTTGCCGCCCAGCGGCTGCTGGGTGACGAGCGAATACGGACCCGTCGAACGCGCGTGGATCTTGTCGTCCACCAGGTGGTGCAGCTTGAGCAGGTACTTGACGCCCACGGTCACCTTGCGGGCGAATTTCTCGCCCGTGCGCCCGTCGAACAGGTCCGACTGGCCCGAGGTGTCGAAACCGGCCCGCGTCAGCGCATCGTTGACATCGGCCTCCTTGGCACCGTCGAAGACGGGCGTGGCGATCGGAACACCGCGGGTGACATTGCCCGCCGCTTCGAGGATCTCCTGCTCGTCCTTGTCGCCGAACGCGTCGCGGTAGGTGTCTTCGCCATAGGCGATCTTGAGCGCGTCACGCACCGGCGTCATGTCGCCCGAGCGGCGGTATTCGTCCAGCGCCTCGTCGATCTGGATGCCCAGACCGCGCGCGGCCCAGCCCATATGCGTCTCGAGGATCTGGCCGACGTTCATCCGCGACGGCACGCCCAGCGGGTTCAGCACGAAATCGACCGGGGTGCCATCCGCGAGGAACGGCATGTCCTCCATCGGCACCACCTTGGAAATCACGCCCTTGTTGCCGTGACGGCCAGCCATCTTGTCGCCGGGCTGGAGCTTGCGCTTCACGGCGATGAAGACCTTGACCATCTTCATCACGCCGGGGGGCAGATCGTCGCCGCGACGGACCTTTTCGACCTTGTCCTCGAACCGGTGATCGAGCGCGCGCTTCTGCGCCTCGAACTGCTGGTTCAGCGCCTCGACCTCGGCCGCGTCCTTCTCGTCGCCGAGTGCGAGCTGCCACCACTGGCCACGGCTGAGCGTCTCCAGCAACTCCTCGGTGATCTCGGAGCCGGCCTTGATGCCCTTGGGCCCTTTCACCGCGGTCTTGCCGAGGATCATGGACTTCAGACGCGCATAGATGTTGCGCTCGAGGATGGTCAGCTCGTCGTCCCGGTCACGGGCCAGACGTTCCACTTCCTCGCGCTCGATCTGCAGCGCGCGCTCGTCCTTTTCCACACCATGGCGGTTGAAGACGCGCACTTCCACGACCGTGCCGAAATCGCCGGGCGGCAGGCGCAGCGACGTGTCGCGCACGTCCGATGCCTTTTCGCCGAAGATCGCGCGCAGCAGTTTTTCCTCGGGCGTCATCGGGCTTTCGCCCTTGGGGGTGATCTTGCCCACAAGGATGTCGCCCGGGCCGACCTCGGCGCCGATATAGACGATGCCCGCCTCGTCGAGGTTGCGAAGCGCTTCCTCGCCGACGTTGGGGATATCGCGGGTGATTTCCTCGGGCCCGAGCTTGGTATCGCGGGCGGCGACCTCGAATTCCTCGATATGGATCGAGGTAAACACGTCATCGCGCACGATCCGCTCGGAAATCAGGATCGAGTCTTCGTAGTTGTAGCCGTTCCACGGCATGAAGGCGACGACGACGTTCTTGCCGAGCGCCAGTTCCCCCATGTCGGTCGACGGGCCATCGGCGATCACCTCGCCCTTGGACACCTTGTCACCCACCTTCACCAGCGGGCGCTGATTGATGCAGGTGTTCTGGTTCGAGCGCTGGAATTTCCGCAGGCGGTAGATGTCCACGCCCGCGTCACCCAGTTCCAGATCCTCGGTGGCGCGGACCACGATCCGCTGCGCGTCGACCTGGTCGATGATCCCGGCGCGCCGCGCCTGGATCGCCGCACCGGAATCGATGGCGACCTTGGATTCGATGCCGGTCCCGACAAAGGGCGCATCGGCCTGCAACAGCGGCACGGCCTGACGCTGCATGTTCGAGCCCATCAGCGCGCGGTTCGCGTCGTCATTTTCCAGGAACGGAATGAGCGAGGCGGCAACCGACACCAGCTGCTTGGGCGACACGTCGATCAGGTCGACCTGCTCGCGGGGTGCAAGCGTGTATTCGCCCGACTGGCGGGTGTTGACCATCTCGTTCTCGAACCGGCCCTCGCCCGACAGATGCGCGTTGGCCTGCGCCACGGTGTGGCGCATTTCCTCGGTCGCGGACATGTAGACGACCTCGTCGGTCACCTGCGCATCCTTCACCTTGCGGTAGGGGGTTTCGATGAAGCCGTACTTGTTCACCCGCGCAAAGGTGGCGAGCGAGTTGATCAGACCGATGTTCGGCCCTTCGGGCGTCTCGATCGGGCACATCCGGCCATAGTGGGTCGGGTGCACGTCGCGCACCTCGAAGCCCGCGCGCTCGCGGGTCAGACCGCCCGGCCCAAGCGCCGACAGACGCCGCTTGTGCGTCACTTCGGACAGCGGGTTGGTCTGGTCCATGAACTGCGACAGCTGGCTCGAACCGAAGAATTCGCGCACCGAAGCCGCTGCAGGCTTGGCGTTGATCAGATCCTGCGGCATCACCGTGTCGATCTCGACCGACGACATCCGCTCCTTGATCGCGCGCTCCATGCGCAGCAGACCGACGCGATACTGGTTCTCCATCAATTCGCCGACCGACCGCACGCGGCGGTTGCCCAGGTGGTCGATGTCGTCGATATCGCCCTTGCCGTCGCGCAGTTCCACCAGCGCCTTGATGCAGGCGATGATGTCCTCGCGGCGCAGCGTGCGCTGCGTGTCGGCGGCATCGAGATCCAGACGCATGTTCATCTTGACCCGGCCCACGGCCGACAGGTCGTAGCGCTCGCTGTCAAAGAACAACTGGTTGAACAGGGTCGAGGCCGCTTCGACGGTCGGCGGCTCGCCCGGGCGCATCACGCGATAGATGTCCATCAGCGCGCCGTCGCGGTTCATGTTCTTGTCGACGGCCATCGTGTTGCGGATATAGGCGCCGACATTGATGTTATCGATGTCGAGCACCGGGATCTCGGTGATCCCCGCATCCAGCAATTCCTTGAGCGTGCCGCCCGAAACCTCGCCATCGCGGCCGATTTCCCAGGTCAGCTCGTCCCCGGCCTCGACGTAGATCGCGCCGGTTTCCTCGTCGATGATGTCCTTGGCGACGAACCGGCCCACGATCTGCTCGAAGGGCAACAGCAGTTCCTTCACCTTCGCTTCGTCGATCAGCTTCTTGACCGTGCGCGGCGTGACCTTGTCGCCGGCCTTGGCGATCACTTCGCCCGTGGCGGCATCGACCAGGTCAAAGGTCGGGCGCGTGCCCCGCACCCGCTCGGGGAAGAACCGCGTGACCCAGCCACGGTTCTTTTCGAGCTTGAAGGTGACGGTGTCGTAATAGGCATCCATGATGCCTTCCTGGTCCAGCCCCAGCGCATAAAGCAGCGTCGTGACCGGCAGCTTGCGGCGGCGGTCGATGCGGGCAAAGACGATGTCCTTGGCGTCGAATTCGAAATCGAGCCACGAGCCGCGATAGGGAATGATCCGGCAGGCGAACAGCAGACGCCCCGAAGAATGCGTCTTGCCCTTGTCGTGGTCGAAGAACACGCCGGGCGACCGGTGCATCTGGGACACGATCACGCGCTCGGTGCCGTTGACGATAAAGGTGCCGTTGGGCGTCATCAGGGGCATGTCGCCCATGAACACGTCCTGTTCCTTGATGTCCTTGACCGATTTGGCCCCGGTGTCCTCGTCGACATCGAACACGATCAGGCGCAGGGTGACCTTGAGCGGCGCGGCATAGGTAAGGTCGCGCTGCTGGCACTCGTCCACGTCGAACTTTGGCTGTTCGAGCTCGTATTTCACGAACTCCAGAACGGCGGTCTCGTTGAAATCCTTGATCGGAAAAACCGACTGGAAAACGCCCATGATCCCTTCGCCGTCGGCGGGCTTTTCGCCGTCGCCGGACTTGAGGAACAGGTCATAGGAGGATTTCTGCACCTCGATCAGGTTCGGCATCTCCAGCACTTCGCGGATTTTGCCGTAGAATTTGCGGATACGTTTCTGGCCTGCGTAGGTCTGAGCCATGCTCTCGCGCACCTTTCGATGTGTTTCGCTGTGCCGCTCTCACCGCCGGGGCCTCGGTGGAACAGCACCATGAAACAAGACGTGACGGATCAATCTGCTTGCCGTCCCACCGGCAAATCCCGATCCCGTTGCCACCGTCTTGGAAAACGCCCCGCGGGGCCCTTGCCAAGACGCGGATGGCTGGACCCGGATCTCTCCGGGCCCAGCCTTTTTGGGTCCCGCCCGGCCACATGGACCGGGGGGATATGCTTTGGCCTCAGGCCAGCTCGACCTCTGCGCCAGCTGCTTCCAGCTTGGCCTTGATGTCTTCTGCTTCTGCCTTGGCAACGCCTTCCTTGACCTTGCCGCCAGCTTCCACGAGGTCCTTGGCTTCTTTCAGGCCCAGACCGGTGATCGCGCGCACTTCCTTGATCACGTTGATCTTCTGTGCGCCTGCGTTCTTGAGGACGACGTCGAATTCGGTCTTTTCCTCTTCGGCTGCAGCACCGGCGTCGCCGACGGGGCCTGCCATCATCACGGCGCCGCCAGCGGCGGGCTCGATGCCGTATTCATCCTTGAGGATGGTCTTGAGTTCCTGAGCCTGCAACAGGGTCAGGTTGACGATCTCTTCTGCGAGTTTCTTCAGATCAGCCATTTTTCAGGTTCCGTATGTAGGTATGGGGTTCCAACGCCGCAAGCGGCGGGTCTCGATCGGGTGCTTACGCCGCCTTCTCTTCGATGGTCGAAAGGATGGAGGCGATATTGGAAGCAGGGGCGCCAATGGCACCGGCGATGTTCGAAGCGGGCGCGCCGATGCAGCCGACGATCGAAGCGATGAGCTCCTCGCGCGACGGCATCTTCGCGACGGCCTTCACACCGTCGGCATTCAGAACGGTCCCACCCATCGCACCGCCGAGGATGACATACTTGTCATTGGCCTTGGCGTACTCGTCCGCGGCCTTGGCGGCTGCGACCGGGTCTTCGGAATAGGCGAGAACGGTCATGCCCGTCAGAAGGTCCGCGATGCCAGCGACATCGGTGCCTTCAAGGGCGATCTTGGCGAGCCTGTTCTTGGCGACACGCACGGCCCCGCCTGCATCGCGAACGCGTGCACGCAGATCCTGCATCTCGGCAACCGTGAGGCCCTGGTAGTGTGCCACCACCACGACGCCAGAGCTTTCGAAGATCTGGCCGAGTTCCTCGACCACTTTCTCTTTCTGGGCTCTATCCACAGGTTTACTCCAGTTTGGGGCCCCGACATGATCGGATGGCCCCGGCTCAGTTCTACCGGATCGCTCCGGCGGTTTTGGTCCGCTTGCGCAACGGAACCAGAGACCGCCAGGCGCTCGAACGGTCGAGCCCTCGGTTGTCTGACCTGATCCCGTCTCAGGCAGGATTTAACGGGTGCAACACCCAACCCACCGTCTCGGACGAAAGACAACAAGGGGCGACGAATCGCCCCTTGCAGCCAGCGTCCTCCCTAGACCCATTCGCGCAGGGTGCCAAGCCCCGAAAGATAGGGTGATGGCTCCGTCCGGAACGAAAACGGCACCGGCGCGCAGGCACCGGTGCCGAACCATCACGCCTGCGATCGCAGCGCCGCAGGCACCGCCGGATCAGAGAAACCCGGCTAGGATAGACGCGACAAAGGACGAGGACACGGTGATCGGCGCACCGCCACCCCCAGGCGTCACGGTGATCGTGGTGCCACCAGCCGACACCGTGATCGTCGTGCCGCTGGGCAGGGTCGCCGTCGTGCCGCCCCCGGCCGTGGGCGTTTCGGTCAGCGAACCACCGCCAAAAAGAACGGACCGCGCTTCGGCAAAGGCGGCGGCCACCACGGTCGTGGTGCCCGGCGTGAACACATCCACCGCGTTGGGCGTGCTCGACCCACCGGCCTGCGCGCCGGACGCGGCAAAGAGGGCACCGGCAAAAGCCAGCCCGGTCATGATCTTGCGAAAACTCATGCTCATTCTCCCCGGATTAGCGCGCGGCGCTCAGAATGCCAGCGACAGGCCCAGCGCGACCTGCTGGCGGTTGGTGTTGTCGGTCACGTCATAGACACCCAGCGACAGCCCCGCACCCGCCAGTTGCGGGATCGACAGGCTCAAGCCCATGTTCACCTGCGTCTCGGTGAAGGAGATGCTGCCCGACAGGTTCTGGGTCAGACCCATGCCCACGCCGAAAAATGCGCCCGGCCCGGCCCGGCCCCGCCCGTCATCCGACAGGGTCGACGCGCTGCCATAGCCAAAGGTGTATTGCACCGGCAGTTCCACGCCATTGGCGAGCTGATACGCCTGGATATGCGAAACGGCCGCGACATAGGTCGTGTCACCCCGACGCGCGACACCCCAGGGCAGGACATTGCCCGCCCCCACCGACGCAAACGTGGCCGAGCTTCCGCCCGCCCGCAGCATCCGCGACAGGCTGAGGGAGACGCTGCCGGCATCCCCGAACGGGTCGAGGCCAAGGACATTGATCGCCACCTGCGCGCTGACGCCGCTGACCGGATTGCCAAAGGCATAGCCAAGGCTCAGATCTCCATCATCATCCGACGACTTCACCCCACCGCGCGGGGTGACATAGCTCAGCGCGGCAAAGGCGGTGCCATTGGGTGCCGACACGGCCGAGGTCGCGCCGAAGACGGACGGGAAAGCCAGTGAAGCTGAGGGGCTGGGCTGCGCCTGCAACGGCGCGGCGCCACCGGTGACCGAAGCCCCGTCCTGCGCCTGCGCACTCAGGCCGAACACACCCAGCGCAACAGCCAATGCGATAGTCGAAACATGGCGATACATCGCGAAACCCTACTCGATACTCGTGGTTGACCCGACGCTACACCAATCCAAAGACGAATGTCCTCCCCCAAAGTGGGGAAAATCCGATACTAAAGTCCGCGCTTGTGGCAAATCGGGCACGATCATCGTCACGCACCCCGATGACCTGCCGCAATTCCGGGCAAAACCCCGACCCGCAAAGCAAAAGGGCACGCGCTATGGCGTGCCCTTTCAGGTCTTTTCACCGATCAGGCGGCGTTCAGCCTGCGCTGGTCGCGCTGTCGAGGCTGACCGAAACGCCCGGCCCCATGGTGGAGCTCAGCGAGATCCGCTTGAGATAGGCACCCTTGGCACCCGCCGGCTTGGCCTTGGACACCGCATCCACGAAGGCGCGGATGTTCTGGGCCAGCTGCTCTTCGCCAAAGCTCACCTTGCCGACGCCTGCATGGATCACGCCGGCCTTCTCGACCTTGAACTGCACCTGGCCGCCCTTGGCCGCCTCGACGGCTTCCTTGACGTCCATGGTGACGGTCCCGATCTTGGGGTTCGGCATCAGGTTGCGCGGGCCCAGGATCTTGCCCAGGCGACCGACGATCGGCATCATGTCCGGCGTGGCGATGCAGCGGTCGAAATCGATCGTGCCGCCCTGGATCGTTTCCATCAGGTCTTCCGCCCCGACGACATCCGCACCGGCGGCCTTGGCTTCATCGGCCTTGGCACCACGGGCGAACACGGCGACGCGCACGGTCTTGCCGGTGCCGTTGGGCAGGTTCACCGTGCCACGGACCATCTGGTCGGCGTGACGCGGGTCGACGCCCAGGTTCATGGCGATCTCGACGGTCTCGTCGAACTTGGCCGAGGCATTCGCCTTGATCAGCGCGACGGCTTCCTCGATCGAGATGTCTTCCTTGCCGTCAAAGGCGGCGCGGGCGGCCTGCAGGCGCTTTGCGATCTTCCCCATGGCTTACCCTTTCACCTCGATACCCATCGACTTCGCGGAGCCGAGGATGATCTTCATTGCCGATTCGACGTCATTCGCGCTCAGGTCGACCATCTTGGCCTCCGCGATCTCGCGCAGCTGTGCCGCGGTGATCGAAGCGATGTTGACGCGACCGGGCTTGTCACCGCCGCGCGGACGGTTGCGCTTGCCCACGGGCTTCAGGCCCGCTGCCTTCTTGAGGAAATAGGACGCCGGGGGCGTCTTGATGTCCATCGTGAAGGACTTGTCCTGGTAATAGGTGATCACGGTCGGGCACGGTGCGCCGGGCTCCATGTCTGCGGTCTTGGCGTTGAACGCCTTGCAGAATTCCATGATGTTGATGCCGCGCTGACCCAATGCGGGGCCGACCGGCGGGGACGGGGTGGCTTGCCCCGCCTTGATTTGCAGCTTCATCTTGCCAGCAAGTTTCTTGGCCATCTTGGCCTCTCCTTTTCTCAACAGCCGCAGGGCGCGCCCCTTGGCCTTTGTCGATGTGGTGCGGTCCGGCCTTCGCGAAGACCTCGCCTCCCACATGGGAATGCCGCGCATGCGCGACAGGCTGGGCGCATAGACCGTTACGCCCCGCCATGCAAGCCCCGGCGGCGTGTCGCCGCCCGGCCCTTACATCTGCTTGGAGACCTGCGTGAACTCCAGCTCGACCGGCGTTGCCCGGCCAAAGATCGACACCGACACCTTCAGGCGCTGGTTGTCCTCGTCGACCTCTTCGACCATGCCGTCGAAATCCTCGAACGGGCCTTCGTTGACCTTGACCTTCTCGCCGATCTCGAAGGTGATCGTCGAACGCGGCGTGGCCTCGCCTTCCTCGACGCGGTTCAGGATCGCGTTGACCTCATCGTCGCGCATCGGCATCGGGCGGCCCTGCGGACCCAGAAAACCGGTGACCCGCGCGATGGAATTGATCGCGTGATAGGCGCGGTCGGTCATCTCCATCCGCACCAGAACGTAACCGGGCATGAAGCGGCGCGGCACGGTGACCTTCTTGCCGCGACGGATCTCGATCACTTCCTCTTCGGGAACCAGAACCTCTTCGATCTCGTCCTGAAGGCCCTTCTCGGCCACGGCCGTGCGGATCTGCTCGGCGATCCGCTTCTCGAAATTCGAAAGGACGCTGACGGAATACCACCGCTTCGCCATGGCCGATTTCCCCTTGGTTCTCGCAGCGCGCGCAGCGCCGATGTAACTGTCACTTCCCCGGCCCGCGCCGGGTGCGCCTTCCGTCCGGACACGACTGGAGAGAGCATGGGCGCGTCACTGTCGATGTCGGGGGAAGATCATGCGTGCATACGCCCAGCCCGCGCCGATGGCAAGCCCGCAGACGATAGCCCGAACGCGTCCTGCGCGATCAGCCGAAAACGGTCAGGATCAGTTCCAGACCCTGCCGGATCAGGAAATCCACGAAAAAGAAGAAGATCGCGAAAACGACCGCCATCAGGAACACCATCGCCGTCGTCACCAGCACCTCGCGGCGCGAGGGCCAGACCACCTTGGCGATCTCGCTGCGGGTCTGCTGGAGGAACTGGAACGGGTTGGCCATGCGTATTCTCCGGGTCGATCCCGCGCCATATACGCAAGGGCCGCCCCCTGCGCAAGGCGGCCCCCCGCATCATCGCCCATGGACGTGGCCCTCCGGGCGCATATCTCCCAAAGGGCCGCAGCCGATCCCGAGGACCCGCCCGATGCCCGACACATCCCGCCCGCGTGCCGTCACGGGTATCGCCCGGTCGCTTCGGGTCTATCACCGCGATGCCGACCGCACCCGGCGCATGGATGCGCTGAACGCCACCTTCGTCAAACCCGGCGGCCTCGTCTTCGACATCGGCGCGCATGTGGGCGACCGCGTGGCCAGCTTCCGGCGTCTGGGCGCGCGGGTCGTGGCCGTCGACCCCCAGCCCGTCGCCCTGCGCGCCCTGCGCCTCATGTTCCGCAACGATCCCGGCGTGACGCTGGTTCCGGGCGCTGTCGGCGCGGCCCCCGGCACCGCGCGCATGTTCCTCAACACCGCCAATCCAACCGTCTCCACCCTGTCGCAGGATTTCATCGCCGCCGCCGACGGCGCCCCCGGCTGGGAGGGTCAGACATGGGACAGCGCCCAGGATGTCGCGGTCACCACGCTTGACGCATTGATCGCCGCCCATGGCCTGCCCGATTTCGTCAAGATCGACGTCGAAGGCCACGAAGCCGCGGTTCTCGCGGGCCTCTCCCACCCCCTTCCCGCCTTTTCGTTCGAGATCACCACGATCCAGCGCGACGCGGCCCTCGACGCGCTCGACCGCGCCACAGCCCTTGGCGATTACCGCTTCAACCTGTCCCTGGGTGAGGATCACACCCTGACCCTGCCCGACTGGGTCGATGCGGCCCGCATGGCCGAAACAATCCGCGCCCTGCCCCATGCCGCCAATTCCGGCGATGTCTACGCCCGGAGGCTCTGACCGCCCCGTCCCGCACTAAACTTCGGCGTGTATCCACCGTTGTTCTGAACGAGTATTCCCGGACAGACGGACACGACCACCATGGACACCACACATCACGGCCTATCCGAGGCCGATGCCGCCCTGCTCGCGATGGTCGATCGCACGCAGGCCGTCATTCATTTCACCACCGACGGCACGATCCTTCAGGCCAATGCGAATTTCCTCGCCGCCCTCGATTACACCGCCGATGCCGTCATCGGTCGCCATCACCGCATCTTCGTCGATCCCAGCTATGCCGCCAGCCCGGAATATGCCGATTTCTGGCACCGCCTGCGCGCGGGCGACATCTTTACCGACCAGTTTCCCCGCCTGACCCGGACCGGCCGCCGCATCTGGATCCAGGCCACCTATGCGCCCGTCCTCGACGCGACGGGCAAGATCACGCGCGTCGTCAAGGTGGCCACCGATGTGACCGCGCGCCGCGACGCCGTCGAAAGCCTGGCCGAGGGCCTCGAACGCCTGAGCGAGGGCGATCTGACCCAGCGCCTGCCGGTCAGCGACATTCCCGATCTCGCGATCCTTGCCGAAACCTTCAACCGCACCTCCGGCAACCTGACCACCCTGATCGGGCGCGTGGGCAAGGTCACGGGCGCGGTCGGCAGCATCAGCTCCGAGATTCGCGACGCCTCCGAAAACCTGTCGGGCCGCACGACCAGCCAGGCCTCCGCCCTTGGCCAGACCGCCGCCGCCGTCGAACAGCTCACCTCGACCGTCCGCTCCGCCGCCGCCGAGGCCGAACAGGCCGACGGCATCGCCCAGCGCACCCGCGACCTGACCGAAGGCAGCGGCGCGATCTTCCGCAACGCCATCGACGCGATGGGCCTGATCCAGCAATCCTCCGCCCGCATCTCCAAGATCGTCAGCGCCATCGACGCCATCGCCGTGCAAACGAACCTCCTCGCGCTCAACGCCGCGATCGAGGCGGCGCGCGCAGGCAGCGCCGGGCGCGGCTTTGCCGTCGTCGCGCAGGAAGTCCGCCAACTCGCCCAGCGCAGCTCCGATTCGGCCCGCGAGATCAACGAGCTGATCGCCGAAAGCGCGCGTCATGTCGAAAACGGCGTGGGCCTCGTGAACCGCGCAGGCAAGGATATCAGCACCGTCTTCGAAGGGGTCGGCAACCTGTCGGAAACGGTGGGCCGGATCGCGACGGGCCTCGCCGCGCAGGCCAGCACCCTCGCCCAGATCAACGATGCGGTGTCGCAACTCGACGGGCTCACGCAGGAAAACGCCGAAATGGCGGTCGAAAGCACGAATGCCGCGCGGCTCCTGTCGGGGGCTTCCGAAACCCTCTCGCGCGAAGTGGCGCAGTTCCGCATCACCCCGTCCGACACGGCGGGCCTCGGCGGGCATCCCTATCTGATGGCGGCGCAATAGCCGTCACCGACCCCCAAAGCCGAAAGCGGGGGGCCGTTCAGACGGCCTCGACCTCCAGCCACACCCCGCCCTCGGGCCGCAGCGTCAGGATCATCACCGGGCGCGGGCCCCGACCAGGCACGGCCCGGAACCGGAACCGCGCCAGCAAGGTGGCCAGGATGACCACGGCCTCCTGCATGGCGAACCGCGCTCCGATGCAGATGCGCGGCCCATCGCCAAAGGGCAGGTATTGGTAGCGGTCGATCTCCGCGCGCGCCGCCCAACGGTCGGGGCGAAAGGCGTCGGGCTCCTCCCACAGCCGCCGATGCCGATGCAGGCCATAGACCGGGATCATCACCGTATCCCCCCGCCGGATTTCGGCCCCGGCGAGCCGGTCGCGGTCCTGCGCCGTGCGCGACAGAAAGCCCCCCGGCGGGTAGAGCCTCAGCGCCTCCTCCACCACCTGCCGCACGAAAGGCAGCCGCGCCACATCCTCGGCCCCTGCCGCGCGCGCGCCCAGAACCTCGCGCGCCTCGGCCCCCGCGCGCGCCTGCACCTCGGGGTCGAAGGCACAGAGATAGAGCGCCCATGCCAATGTCAGCGCCGTCGTCTCATGGCCCGCCACGATGAAGGTCAACAGGTTCTCGCGCAGCTCGCTTGTGGTCATGCGCCGCCCCGTCTCGGGGTCCGTCGCCGCCAGCAACAGGTCCATCAGGTCCGGGATGGGCCGGGGCCCTTCGACGGCGCGGCGGGCAATGGCCGCCTCCATGTCCCCCTGCAACCGCGACAGCTCCGCCACCGCCACCTGCCGCCCCGGGCGCGGCACCCAACCGGGCAACCCCAGAACATCCAGCAGACTGACCCGTGCCGCGCTGTCGATATAGGCATCAAGCGCCGCCCCCACCTCCTGCCGGTCGATCCCCTCCCGGTCCGACAAGGTGACATCCGCGATCACGTCAAAGGTCGCGCCGACCATCTCGTCCACCGCGTTGATCGCGCGCCGCCCGACGGCGGCCCCGATCCGCGCCACGGCCGCCTCGGCGGCGCGCGTCATCACCGGGGTCAGCGCATCGACATTGCGCGCGGCAAAGGCAGGGGCCGCCGCCCGCCGCTGCCAACGCCAGTGATCGCCCTCGGCCACGAACAGGCTGTCGCCCAGCGCGGGCCGCAGGATGGATTTCGTCACCTCCGATTTCGGATAGCTCTCGACCCGTTCCAGCAGGATGCGCCGGATCGACGGCGGGTCCATCACCATGTGCCAGCGATCCGGCCCCGTGCGTCCCGACAGGATCGGCACCTCCAGCGCCGCCTCGGGAATGATCGACAAGATGTTGTCGCGCGCGGCGCGGTAGCTGGCCAAAATCCCCATCGGGGCGCGGGGCAGCTCTGCCGCGACCGGCAGGCGGGGATCGGGTATGACGCTCTTCATGCAAAGACCCCGACGGACATCTTGCCGATCAAGATAGCGTCAGACATCCCCCCTGCCAGCCGGGTGCGTTTGCGTCCCGCCCCGCGCTGCGCTATCCCCGTCCCAGCCTTTTCGCTGCCGGAGCCTCGCATGATCCGCCGATTGACCCGTTTCGCCCCGCTCGCGCTCTTCGTGGCCCTCACCGGCTGCGGCGCGGCCCCCGATCCGTTGACGGACGAGCTGCCGAACATGGGCGATTTCCGGCTGGGTCACAATATCGTGGTCGCCGACAACATGCAGCAGGTGCCGCCCTCCCGCGAAGCCTCCGCCGAGGAATGGACCGCCATCCTCACCTCCGAGATCGCGCGCCGCTTCGGCCCCTACGAGGGCGACAGGCTCTATCACCTGGGCATCGCCATCGACGGCTATGCGCTCGCCCCGCCGGGCATTCCCCTGATCATGAACCCGCGCTCGATCCTCGTGCTCTCGGTCAATGTCTGGGATGACGCGGCGGGCGTGAAACTCCACGAGGAACCCGAACAGATCGTCATCTTCGAAGGCGCCTCTGCCGAAACCGCCGTGATCGGCTCGGGCATCGCCCGCTCCCGTGAAGAACAGATGCAGGTGCTCGCGCGCAATGCCGCCCGCCAGATCCAGCGCTGGATGCTGGAAAATCCCGAATGGTTCAGCGTCGATCCCGATGCGCCGCCCTTCCGCGCCGCCCCCGTCGCGGGCGAAGCCGTGGCCCTGCCCCCGGTCGAACCGGTGCCGGTGGACCCGGCCGCGCCGCCCCAGCTGCCCGCCGAAACCGACGCCCCCGTCACCGCCGTCACCCCGGTCGAGGCCCTCATCCTGCCCGTGTCGCCGCGCACCCCCTCGGTGCCCTGAACGCATCGGGCCGATATGCCTTTATCGGCTTGATTTTTCCCCGCGACCCGACTACCTCGCCCGCGATGTTGAACCGGGCCCTCGCATGATCCGCGCGGCGGCCCCCGAACGGACAAGGTGCGAGGGCCATGGCAAAGGCAAAGTTTGAACGTAACAAGCCGCATGTGAACATCGGCACGATTGGTCACGTGGACCACGGCAAGACGACGCTGACGGCGGCGATCACGAAGTATTTCGGCGAATTCCGGGCCTATGACCAGATCGACGGCGCGCCCGAGGAAAAGGCACGCGGGATCACGATCTCGACCGCGCACGTGGAATACGAGACCGAGGCGCGCCACTACGCGCACGTCGACTGCCCCGGCCACGCCGACTACGTGAAGAACATGATCACCGGTGCCGCGCAGATGGACGGCGCGATCCTGGTGGTGAACGCGGCCGACGGCCCGATGCCCCAGACCCGCGAGCACATCCTGCTGGCGCGCCAGGTGGGCGTTCCCGCGCTCGTCGTGTTCATGAACAAGGTGGACCAGGTCGACGATCCGGAGCTTCTGGAACTCGTCGAGATGGAAATCCGCGAGCTTCTGTCCTCCTACGACTTCCCCGGCGACGACATTCCGATCGTCTCGGGCTCGGCTCTGGCCGCGATGGAAGGCCGTGACGCCGACATCGGCGAGAACAAGATCCGCGAACTGATGGCGGCGGTTGACGCCTATATCCCGACGCCCGCGCGCGCCGTGGACCAGCCCTTCCTGATGCCGATCGAAGACGTGTTCTCGATCTCGGGCCGCGGCACCGTGGTGACCGGCCGCGTCGAGCGTGGCGTGATCAACGTCGGCGACGAAATCGAGATCGTGGGCATCCGCGACACCAAGAAGACGACCTGCACGGGCGTGGAAATGTTCCGCAAACTGCTGGATCGTGGTGAGGCGGGCGACAACATCGGCGCGCTGCTGCGCGGTGTGGACCGTGAAGGCGTGGAGCGCGGCCAGGTGCTGTGCAAGCCCGGCTCGGTGAAGCCGCACACGAAGTTCGAGGCCGAAGCCTACATCCTGACCAAGGAAGAGGGTGGCCGTCACACGCCGTTCTTCGCGAACTACCGCCCGCAGTTCTACTTCCGCACGACGGACGTGACCGGGACGGTTCAGCTGCCCGAGGGCACCGAGATGGTGATGCCCGGCGACAACCTGAAGTTCACGGTCGAGCTGATCGCGCCGATCGCGATGGAAGACGGCCTGCGCTTCGCCATCCGCGAAGGCGGCCGCACGGTTGGTGCCGGCGTGGTGTCGAAGATCATCGAGTGATCCACAGGATCACCCGACAAGAAAGGGCCGCCTCCGGGCGGCCCTTTTGCTTTTTGGCACAAGATACGCTACGTCCGCCCCATCCCGCGATGGAGGCCGACATGGACAAGACCCCGCTCTGACCCCGTTTCACGCCCGAAACCCCCTCAGACGACAGGTCCCTCCATGCCCTCTGCACCCCCCTTCGCGCGGCCCGATGCCGTCCATCCCGTCACCCTGCCCGATGGCAGTGCCCATCCCGGCACCACCTACCTGCGCGCCGTCATCGACCACCCAAGGATCGAGATCGGCGGCTATACCTATGCCTCGGCCCATCATCCGCCCGCGGACTGGGCCGCCCATATCGCCCCCTACACCTATCCCTTCAGCCCCGAGAAACTGGTGATCGGGCGCTTTTGCCAGATCGCCGATGGCGCGCTTTTCGTCACCGCCTCGGCCAACCACCGGCATGACGGGTTTTCCACCTATCCCTTCGCCATCTTCGGCGGTGGGGAAGCGGCGGGGCGGCCCTCGCTGCCGGGTCCGGGCCCCGACACGATCATCGGCCATGATGTCTGGATCGGCACCCGCGCCACCATCCTGCCCGGCGCGCGGATCGGCTCGGGCACGATCATCGGCGCGGGCGCGGTGGTTGCGGGCGATATCCCGGCCTACAGCCTTGTTGCGGGCAATCCGGCCCGGGTGATCCGGCCGCGGTTCGAGGCCAGGACCATCGCCCGGCTTCTGGAGATCGCATGGTGGGATTGGCCCATCGACCGCATCCTTGCGGCCGAGGCCGCGATCTGTGGCGCCGATCTTGCGGCGCTCGAGGCAATCCGCCCCTGACGCCGGGCGGCCCCGGCCATGCGGTGCGCCGTGACAGGCGCACCCTACGCCAGTGTTCCGATCATCTCTGTAGGGTGCGCCTTCAGGCGCACCCTACGCCAATGTTCCGGTCTTCGCCGTAGGGTGCGCCTTAAGGCGCACCAGCCCCAAACCGCTCACCGCCCGACCCGCGCATCGGCCTGTGCCGTCACATCATCCATGAAGGCCCCCAATTCGGCGGCCAAAGCCTCGCCTTCCTCCTCGCTGAACCGGGGCGGCACCGCGCGGTCCCAGACCCGCCACAGCATCGCGATCCGCCCGAAGGGCAACGGGAACATCAGCCTGTCCCAGGTCCGCCAATACCACGCCCGCGAGGTCGAAAAGGTGAAGACCACCACCGGCACCTGCGCCGTGCGCGCCCATTGGATCGGCGTCACCTTGGCCACCCGCGCAGGCCCGCGCGGCCCGTCGGGCGATATGCCGATGGACACGCCCTCCTTCAGGCCGCGCAGAACATCGCGCATCTGCGCGGCCCCCCAATGCCCCTTGGGCATCGGCACCGTTCCATAGCCAAAGGCGCGGTGCATCCAGCCCACCAACCGCCCCGCCCGCCCGGCCGAGGTCAGGCTCCGGCACGGCGCCTGCGCCAGGTCGAACATCCACGGCGTCAGCATGATCCGCTGATGCCAGCACACGATGATCACCGCGCCATGCGTCTCGATCAGCCGCGCCACCGCCTCCCAGCCATCCGCCTCCCGGCGCGAGCTGCGATAGACCAGCTCCAGCCAGAGCCGGAACAGCCCTGCCGCCGCCCGGTTCAACGCGGGGCTCGAAACGATCCTTTGGCGCAGCGTATCCTGTCGCATGGGGCTCCCTTCCCTCGGGTTTCCTTGAACGGCTTCGCGCGCAGCGTCAATCCGGCCCGGGCGCTGGAACCTTCGCCTGCGGCGCACTAGGCTGCACCCGCGAACACCGGAGGACATCAGATGGACGACAGGCGCGACACGGCGGAAATCGGGTTGATCGGGCTCGGCACCATGGGCGCGAACCTCGCCCTCAACATCGCCGAAACAGGTCACCGGATCGCCGTCTTCAACCGCACCCAAAGCCGCACCCGCGCTTTCGTCGACGGGGCGGGCGATCTCTCCGCGATGATCGTGCCCACCCCCGACCTTGTCAGCTTCGTCGCCGCCATCGCGCGCCCGCGCCGGATCATCCTGATGGTGCCGGCGGGCAAGGCGGTGGATGACCAGATCGCGGCCCTTCTGCCCCATCTCGATGCGGGCGACGTGATCGTCGATGCCGGCAATTCCGATTGGCAGGACACGGGCCGCCGCGCCCGCGCGCTGGCCGCACAGGGATTCGATTTTCTCGGCCTGGGCGTCTCGGGCGGGGCCGAGGGGGCGCGCAACGGCCCCTCGATGATGGCGGGTGGAACCGACCGCGCCTATGCCGCGCTCGACCCCGTCCTGCGCCTCATAGCCGCCCGGTTCCAGCGCACCCCCTGTGTCGCCCATCTCGGCCCCGAGGGCGCGGGCCATTACGTCAAGATGGTCCATAACGGCATCGAATACGCCGACATGCAGATGATCGCGGAAATCTACGGCCTGATGCGCGACGGCATGGACCGGACCGCGCCCCAGATCGCCACGAGCTTCGCCCGCTGGAACGAGGGGCCGCTTGCCTCCTACCTCGTCGAGATCACCGCCGAGGTGGCCGACACGATGGACCCCGAGGCGGAAAAACCCCTCCTCGACCTGATCCGCGACAGCGCCGGGCAAAAGGGCACGGGCCGCTGGACCGTGATCGACGCCCAGAGGCGTGCCGCCCCCCTTCCGGCGGTCGAGGCGGCGGTGACGGCCCGCGTCCTGTCGGGCGACAGCGACCTGCGCCATCGTGGGGCCGGGATCTTCGGCAAAGCCGATCCGCTCGACCTGTCCGACGCCGATCTCGAAAGCGCCCTGATCGCGGGCAAGATCATCGCCTATGCGCAGGGCTTCTCGCTCCTCGCCAAGGCCAGCACCGAAGAGGATTGGTCCCTCCCCCTGCCGCGCATCGCGGAAATCTGGCGGGCGGGCTGCATCATCCGTTCCGCCATGCTCGACGACATGGCCCGCGCCCTGGCCGAGGCGCCCGAGGCGCAGCTGGCCTTCGCCCCCGCCTTCGCCGACCGGCTGCGCACCCATGTGCCTGCGCTCAGACGCGTGGTGGCGGCGGCCAGCCTCGCCGGATTGCCCGTGCCCGCGCTCGCCTCGGGGCTGTCGTGGTTCGACACGCTCCGCCAGCCGCGCGGCACCGCGAACCTGATCCAGGGCCTGCGCGACCGCTTCGGGGCGCATGGCTTCGAGCGGATCGACCGCCCCGGCGAAACCGATCTGCACGGACCGTGGGGGACGGGCTGAATCTGGTCCAAGACATCTGGACAAGCGCCGCGATCCGCCCTATCCCGCGCATCGGCCTAGGGGTGTAGCTCAGTTGGTAGAGCAGCGGATTCCAAATCCGCAGGCCGGGGGTTCGAGTCCCTCCGCCCCTGCCACTTTCCGTTCCATGGCATGAATGACCCGACGCGCGGCACGTGATGTCCGCGCCATCACGCCCGTGTCCCGACACGGATCAAGCGCGCTTTCCGTGACCCTATGCTGTAGTTACGGATGCACGACAGGTTCCCTACGCCATCCCTACGGCATCCTGACAGCCGTTTCGGGGCTTTTGGCCTCAGGTGAACCGATTGTCCCGCGGAAAGCCGCGCGGCGCCATCCGGCCCGCGCTAGCGCGCTTGGCCTGCCATTCGGCAAGCTCCGTCTCGCTCCGCGTGCGCCCCGCCGGGTCGAGCCAGGACAAGCCGTTCGCCAGCACGAAACTCCGCGCATCGGCCAGGCCGCCATCCTTGTATTTCTGCAACCGGACACCCTTGCCCCGCCCCATCTCCGGCAGCTCTTCCAACAGGAAAATCAAGAGCTTGCGGTTCTCGCCCACCACGGCCACGGCATCGTCACCCGCCGCGATCGCGCGGCAGACGCGGGCGCTGACGCCCTCGCCCAGGTTCAGCACCTGCTTGCCCGCACGGGTTTGGGCCACCATCTCGGCCTCGGGCACCACGAACCCATCCCCGGCAGAGGAGGCAACCAGCAGTTTCCCCTCGGGCCGATGGACGAAAAGATCAACGATTTCAGCCTCGTTGGGCAAATCCACCATCAGCCGCAACGGCTCGCCCAGACCGCGCCCGCCGGGCAGATTGGCCGCCGAAAGCGTATAGGCGCGGCCCGCCGTCGAGAAGATCAACAGCTTGTCCGTCGTCTCCGCATGGAACAGGAACCGCCCCTCGTCGCCGTCGCGGAATTTCATCTCCGTCGACAGGTCGATGTGACCCTTCATCGCCCGGATCCAACCCATCTTGGAACAGACGATCGTGATCGGCTCGCGCTCGATCATCGCCTCGATCGGCACCTCGGCGACCTCGCCCGCTTCGGCGAAACCGGTGCGCCGCGCGCCGCCTTCGGACTTGGCCCCGAACTTTGCGCGAACCTCCCGTAATTCCTCGGAAATCCGGTTCCATTGCAGGCTGTCAGAGGCCAGCAGATCCTCAAGCCCCGCGCGCTCTTCCATCAGCGCGTCGCGTTCGCGGATCAGCTCCATTTCCTCCAGCCGCCGCAAGGACCGCAGGCGCATGTTCAGGATCGCCTCGGCCTGAACCTCGGTCAGTTCGCCATCGCCGGGCAGCGGTGTCTTGTAGTCGCGTTCCGACGTGGCGCGGACATGGTCGCGGCCCCAATCCTCGCGCATCAGCGCGGCCTTGGGGTCGTCGTCGTAGCGGATGATGTCGATCACCCGGTCGAGGTTGAGGAAGGCGATGATGAAGCCTTCGAGCACCTCGAGCCGGTGGTCGATCTTTTCCATCCGGTGGCGCGACCGGCGGATCAGCACGTCGCGGCGGTGGTCGAGGAAGGCGCGCAGCACTTCCTTGAGCGAACAGACCTTGGGCGTGCGGCCATCGATCAACACGTTCATGTTGAGCGAAAACCGCGTCTCCAGCTCCGACTGGCGGAACAGCGTCGCCATCAGCACCTCGGGGTCGACGGTGCGCGCGCGGGGTTCGAGCACGATGCGGATATCATCGGCGCTCTCGTCGCGCACATCGGCGAGAATGGGCACTTTCTTGGTCTGGATCAGCTCGGCAAGTCGCTCGATCAGCTTGGATTTCTGCACCTGGTAGGGGATTTCGGTGACCACGATCTGCCAGGTGCCGCGGCCCTGATCCTCCACCTCCCACTTGGCGCGCAGGCGGAAGGCCCCGCGCCCGGTGGCATAGGTTTCGACCATGCTTTCGCGCGGTTCCACGATGATGCCGCCGGTCGGAAAATCGGGGCCCTGCACGTAGTTGAGAAGCGTCTCGTCGCGGGCGTCGGGTGTCTTGATCAGATGCAGGCAGGCGGCGATCAATTCATCGAGATTGTGGGGCGGGATATTGGTCGCCATCCCCACCGCGATACCCGATGACCCATTGGCGAGCAGGTTCGGCACGGCGGCGGGCAGAACCTCGGGTTCCTCGAGCGTGCCGTCGTAATTGGGGCGGAAATCGACGGCATTCTCGTCGAGGCCCTGCATCAATGCCTCGGCCACCGCTGTCATCCGCGCCTCGGTGTAGCGGGAGGCCGCCGGGTTATCGCCATCGATGTTGCCGAAATTGCCCTGCCCGTCCACGAGCGGGTAGCGGATGACGAAATCCTGCGCCAGTCGCGCCATGGCGTCATAGATCGCGGCATCGCCGTGGGGGTGGTAGTTCCCCATCACGTCGCCCGAAATCTTGGCCGATTTGCGGAAGCCCCCGTTGGAGGAAAGCCGCAACTCGCGCATCGCGTAAAGGATGCGGCGGTGAACCGGTTTCAACCCGTCGCGCGCATCGGGCAGCGCGCGGTGCATGATCGTGGAGAGCGCATATTGCAGGTAGCGCGTGCCGATCGCCCGGGCCAAAGGCTCGGACGTCTGGCGGGCATCGCCCCCTGCATCTTGTGTGTCATCCTGATCGGCCATCTAGCGGTCGTGATACGCCAGCGGGGCTGGCCCGTCCAGCGGGGAAAACAGGGGGGGTAGGCAAATCCGGAGTCGGCGAATCGTGCGAGCGTTGCGTATAACACCCTGATTATGAGGGAAGTTCTGGTGTCTCATGTTACGATTGTCCCTGCTGCTGGGGGCCGCGATTTACGCGGGCCTCGTGATCCTGCCCGAGCGTCTGCCCGCGCGGAGCGGTGTCGCCGACCCGGCTGATCCACCGAATTCAACCCCGAAACGGGGCAGCGCCGTGCAGGCACCGCGTGACATCCTGATCACGGCGGATGGCCGCCACCTGCCCATCAGCGCCATCATTTCGCCGACGGAAACGGTCGGCGGTGCGCTGATCGCGCTTGCCACGACCCGACCGGTCGAGACGGTGACGGTGTCCGCCTCTGTCGGACTGGCCGAACCCCCGCTGGTCGAGGTGACGGGGCGGCAGGTGAACCTGCGGGACAGCCCGTCGACCCAAGGCGCGGTGCTGACCGCCCTGGGACAGGGGGAAAGGGCCGAGCTGATCGGGGCGGATGGCAACGGCTGGGTCCTGATCCGCGCGGTGGCGACGGGGATCGAGGGCTACATGTCCGACCAATTCGTGGCGGTGGTGAATTGAGGGGGTTTGGACCGCGCGAGGTTGGTCGGGGCTAATATCGGGCATGCCTTGAGGGAGGGAAAGAAAGACCCGTATCGCATTGTGGAATGATTCAGAGCGAAAATCCGAATTTCGGAATTTTAGCGTCTTAATCCATGGAATGCCAAAACAGGGCATTTCATGAATTCAGGCCATTTCCGAATATTAACGATCATTGCCCTATGGGCATTTGCACTGGAGGTTTCATGCCAATCCTATCCGGACCTGAGACAGGGTCCACATTTCCCGCCGCATTCATGTTGAGTGAGGCATTGGAAACCGGCCTTCGCCGACGCCCCGAAGCGCTGAAAAAGAAAAGAGCGGGCGCATGGCCCGCTCTTTCCATTCCGATTGATCCGGGTGGATCAGAAGGACATTGCCAAGCCGAGCGACCAAGCCGAGGATTCACCCCGCGCAGTAGCCGTACCATTCGACGCGGTGATTTCGGTTTTCCCATAACCGAGATGGGCCGAGAGGCCTCCGCCAAGGTTGTACGAAGCAGCGAGACCATACCCTTCCGAGTCGACGCTGAACGCGGCAGTGGACCAGTCGTATTCGCCCCAGTTGGCCGAAACGGTAATCGCATCGAAGTTATAGCCGAATCCGACAGCTGTGTGCGTACCATCACCGCCAAAATAGCCGTTGTCATTGACCTCGGTGTAGTTGACGGCAGCAGAGAAGCCAGCGTCGAGTGCTGCGAGCACCGACACACCTACCGCACTGTAACCCTGATCGCCCGCGATCGGGCCAGCGGCTCCGACGTTGCCGTTCAGGAACGTACGGTTAGCATCAGCAACCGTTACGTAGCCCAGACCGAATTGGACTTCGCCGCCGGAGATATCCAAATCGTAGGTCAGACCGAGTTGGAATTGCGCATCACCATTGCGTGCGTCGTTCTGGTCGATCTGTGCCGAAACTGCGACGCCAAAACCGGCGACAGAATAATCATAGCGGAGAACCTGAGCGTTGTAAGCCGCGCCGCCAGCGTTGGGCAGCGTAGTCGCCGTTGCGGCATTCGGGCCGGTGTCGAACAGGCCGTTACCGTTGTAGCCGCCATGTCCGGTTTCAGCGTCGCTGATCGAGCCCGCGTTGCGTGCGGTGTTCACGTCGTCCATGGCCCAGTCGAATGCGCCATCGGTATCGCCCATAGTCAAGCGACCGAAATCACCAGAGACGAAGACGGTGAAGTCGGCAAATGCGCCGGCGATATCCGTGCTGTCTGCGCGGGCATCTTCGAGATCGATGACGGCGCCGAAGGACAGGCCGTTGTCGGTCGTGCCGGACATGGAGAAGCGGACGTCGACCGTCTGGAAGAACGTGGTTGCGGTGGTGCCCGAGCCGCCCGCGATACCCATTTCGGCCGAACCGGTCAGCGTCACGTCTGCTGCGGCTGCGCCTGCGCCTGCGAATGCCACCAGGGCAGTCGTAGCGAAGATACTGCTTTCCAATCCGCCATTGTTTTTCATTCCGATCCGGCCTATTCCGGAATTCGTGAATTCGGCCTTTGCGGAGAGGAAAAGGGATTTATCCCGATCCTGCCGCGACGCGGAATTGGGCGCGGCTGTCGCGCGGGTTTCGTACCAGTATCTGCCTTTACGGTTTTTCCGCCTCCGACCCGGTCAAATATCCGGGACAGGAGGAGCGTTTTCCGTTTCCCCGTTTTCCCGGCCTGTGGCCAGGGGGTGAGCCATGCTTGAAGATGCCGAAAGCCCCGCGATCCGGGGATTGTCGTTCTGCGAACCGGTCGAAACGCTCAATGCCTTTTTCGACCGGCATTACATGCCCCATTGCGAAGCGACCACGCGGGGGCATCGGCATTCGCGGCTGACCTATGAAAAGCACCTGCGCGAGAGCCTTGGCCCGATGCGCTGGTCCGAGATGTCGCCCCTGGTCCTGAACGCATGGGTCAGGGCGCAGGTGGCGCAAAGGCTCAAGAACACGACGATCAACAAGCACATATTCCTCGTGAACCGGCTGTTGCGCTGCGCGCGGGATTGGGGCGCGATCCCCGAAGGCATGCGGCCCCCGCCGCTGTTGCGCAAACTGCCCACGGGCGATTACCGGCAGCGGTTCCTGTCGCAAGACGAGATCCGGCGGCTGCTGATCGAATGCGACCGGATCAACCATCCCTATCTGGGCTCCTTCATCCGGTTCCTGCTGCTCACCGGCGCGCGCAAGGGCGAGGCGCGCACGGCGCGTTGGCGCGACATTTCGTTCGAGGCGGGCACATGGCGGGTGCCCGTGTCCAAGAACGGGCGGTCGCGGCGGATCATGCTGAGCGAGGCGGCGCTCGACCTGCTCGGCATGCTGCGCGAGGGCACCGACCGCGCGGGGCTGGGCACGGGGCCGGGGGATTACCTGTTCCCGAACCCGCGCACGGGCACCTGCTACAACGGCTTTCACCTGGCCTATTTCCGGGCGCGGGATGCGGCGGGGCTGCCCGATGTGCGCATCCATGACCTGCGGCATACCTTTGCCAGCCTGCTGATCAACAACGGGGTGAGCCTCTACGAGGTGCAGGAATTGCTGGGCCATTCCTCGGTCTCGATGACGCAGCGCTATGCGCATCTTTTGCCCAACAAGCTGCGCAGCCGGACCGAGATCGTGGGGCGGATCGTGGAGGGAGGGGCCGGGGTCTGAGCGCGGCGCGCGGATTTTGTGCGTGAGCACCGTGGCCAAGCCGTTTATGCAGCACACTGGTGGTGCGAGCGGGGTTGGACATGGCGCGCAGCATTCTGGTTACGGGATGTTCCTCGGGCATCGGGCGGGCGGCCTGCGAGGGCTTGCGCGCGCGGGGCTGGACGGTCATCGCCTCGGCGCGACGGGCGGAGGATGTCGCGGCGTTGCAGGCGCAAGGGTTCGCCGCCGTGCGCATCGACCATCACGACAGCGCCAGCATCGCGGCGGGCTTTGGCGAGGCGGTCGCGTTGGCGGGCGGGCGGATCGACGCGATCTTCAACAATGCAGGCCACGGGATGCCGGGCGCGGCCGAGGATCTGCCGCGCGGCGCGTTGGAGGAGGTGTTTTCCTCGAACCTGTTCGGGCTGCACGAGCTGACCACCCATGCGATCCGCCACATGCGGGCGCAGGGGGGTGGGCGGATCGTGCAGCATTCCTCGGTCGTGGGGTTCACGGCGCTGCGGTGGCGGGCGGCCTATGTGGCAAGCAAGCATGCGCTGGAGGGGCTGACCAACACGATGCGGATCGAGCTGCGCGGCACGGGCATCCATGTCGCGATCCTGAACACGGGGCCTGTCACCTCAGGGTTCCGGGATCGGTCGATGGCGCAATTCGACCGCTGGATCGATGCGGAGGCGTCGCCGCATGCCGACTTTTACCGGGTGAAATGGACGGCGCGCCGCGAGGCCGGGCGCGATGCCTTCGAGCTTGGGCCGGAGGCGGTTGTTGCGAAACTCATCCATGCGCTGGAAAGCCCGCGCCCCCGGCGGCGCTATTACATCACGACGCCCGCCTATGTCGCCGCCGTGCTCACGCGCATCCTGCCCGATGCGGCGCAGGATTGGATCATCGCGCGGCTCTAGCCTTTTGCGCGGCCAGCGCTAGGCTAGGGTGCTCGACATGACGAAGGGACGGCAAACGTGGAAGACCCGCTTTTGATCATCGCGCTGGTGGCCTGTCTGGGCGTGCTCGTCATCTTGCTGATGGGGATCAATTCCTTTCGCAAGGGGACGGCCGAGGCTGCGAAACAATCCAACAAATTCATGCGCTGGCGGTTGATCGCACAGTTCGGGGCGGTGGTCCTGATCATGATCTTCGTCTGGGTGCGCGGGCAATCGGGGGGCTGATCCATGGTGGTTTTGAACAAGATCTACACGCGCACGGGCGATGCGGGCGAAACGGCGCTGGGCGATGGCAGCCGGGTGGCGAAACATTCCGCCCGCGTCGCGGCCTATGGCACGGTGGACGAGCTGAACGCGATGCTGGGTGTCGCGCGGCTCCATGCCTCGGGCGAGATGGCCGATCAGCTGAAGGCGATCCAGAACGACCTGTTCGACCTGGGGGCGGATCTGTGCACGCCCAACATGGAAAAGGACGAGGAACGCCCCTACCCCGCGTTGCGCATCATCGCGGCGCAGATCGACCGGTTGGAGCGCGAGATCGACGCGATGAACGCGCGGCTGGAGCCGCTCAGGAGTTTCATCTTGCCGGGTGGCTCGGCGCTGTCGGCGCATCTGCATGTCTGCCGGACGGTGGCGCGGCGGGCCGAGCGGTTGAGCGTGGAGCTGGGGACGGTGGAATCGATCAATGCGGAGGGGGTCAAATACCTCAACCGGCTGTCGGATTGGTTCTTTGTCGCGGGGCGCATCGCCAACAACGACGGCAAGGACGATGTGTTGTGGGTTCCGGGGGCGAACCGCTGAAAGCGGCACAAGGTCCAGTGGACCTTGTGGCACCCGGAAGGGCGGAGCCCGGGCCCCGAGGGGCGGGGGCGAACCGCTGAAAGCGGCACAAGGTCCAGTGGACCTTGTGGCACCCGGAAGGGCGGAGCCCGGGCCCCGAGGGGCGGGGGCGAACCGCTGAAAGCGACACAAGGTCCAGTGGACCTTGTGGCACCCGGAAGGGCGGAGCCCGGGCCCATGCGGGCGGGGGCGAACCGCTGAAAGCGGCGCAAGGTCCAGTGGACCTTGTGGCACCCGGAAGGGCGGAGCCCGGGCCCCGAGGGGCGGGGGCGAAAAGCGGAAAGCGGTTAGCGCGGTCAGGGGAGGATGGCGAGCAGCGCCTCGGCCAGAAGCCCTGCGGCGAGGGGCAGGACGAGGCTAGCGGTCAACCGCAGCGCGGCAAAGCGCCAGCCCATGATCGGGGCCTCGTAGGCCAGAACCCGGTGCAGCGCGAAGATCGACCAGCCCGAGATCAGCGCCACGATCTGCGGCAGGCCCGCGCCGCCCTGCAAGATCACCAGCGCGATGGGGAAAGAGGTCATCGGCCCGCCGGGCAAAAGCCCCCCGATGACCGAGGCGATGGCGATGCCCATGACCCCCGATTGCGGCCCGATATAGGGCACGAGCGCATCGACCGGCAGAACCTGGATCAGGAAAGAGGCGGCAAGGATCGCAAGCGGCAGGCGGATCGCCAGGCCCTTGCCCTGCGCGAGCCCCATCTTGCCCGCGGCGACAAGGCCGGTATTGCCCTGCCTGCGATGGACGATCAGGGCGAGCCCCCCGACGATGGTCCAGATGACGATGGCGGCGGCGATCATTCGGCGGGCGCCTTGCGCAGGGCAAAGATCGGAAGCCGCACCAAGGCCCGCGCCAGAAGCCCCGCGAGGATCGGCAAAGGCAGGCAGACGAGCGTGCGGACAAGGGTGAATTCCGCCCCCATGAGCGGCAATTCCCAGACGATCAGCCGGTTGACCCCGATGAGCGCCCAGGATGTCAGATAGGCGATGAGCGCCCCCGCATCCGCGCCCGCGACCCAGAGCGCGTGGACGACGGGAAAGGAGGTGAAGGGACCGCCCGGCGTGATCGCACCCGCGAAGCTTGCCAGCATCAGGCCCCGCATCCCCGATTCCTGCCCCAGCAGGGCCGCGACCCTGTCCCGGCTCACCAGCCGCGAGATCAGGCCGCCCATCAGGAGCCCTGCGGCCAGTTGCGGCAGAACGATGAGCAAAAGGCCAAGCGCCTCGGCCATGCCCGCCCCCACAAGGGGCAGGCCGCCCTGCCAGAAACAGGCCGCGCCCCCAAGGATGGCGAGGATCAGGAAAACGATATCGGTCCGGGTCAGGCGCACAGGCGCGCTCCGTCACGACGGCAGGGGAAAGGCCGATCCGGGCCGCGTTGCTGCGCCCGATCGGGTGGAGGGCTGGGTGCCGCCGCCGTCATCGCGCCACCCGGATCAGGGGTGGCACCGCCCTGTCCGCGGCGCAAGGTATCGGACGATCCGGGCCGGACGGCAAGGTCTGGCCGCCGGGTCGCGGTTCAGCGCATCGGTTCGAACAGCGCGTCTTGCAGGGTGCAGTCGCGGGCGACATCGGGGGCGCAGGCGCGCGGGTCCAGATCGCGCGTCAGGCACAGCCGCACCTCCTGCACGCGCCCGTCGCGGCAGGTGACGGTCAGCATCTCGTCGGTGAGGGCGGGGTTTTCCTCCAGAAACGCGTCCTCGATCACCTGGGCGGGCAGGCGGACGGGCCGGTCGAGGCGGCGCAGGAGGTCGGGCCGCGTGACCCGGTCATAGGCGAGCCGCGAGAGGCGGAAGTAATCCTGCGCCGAAAGCCCCGTGCAGGAACCATGCTTGCGCCATTGATGCCAGGCAAGCCCCGAGGAGCCCATGATATCGACCATCGCGCCGGTTTCCGCGCGCGAGGGCGGGCGCGCGGCGGTGGGGCAGAAGCTGGGCCAGCCGTCCTCGTATTGCGGCCAGAGCCCGTGGAGGGTGAAGCCATAGCCCTGGCCCGCGTCGCATTGGGGCGAATTGCGGTCGTCGCCTTCGAGCGCGCACCATGTGGGCGTCCAGCTGAGCGCGAGGACGTAATAGTCGAAATCGCCCGCGCGTTCGCCCCCGGCCCAGGCCCGAGACCCCAGCAGCATCAGCAGCACCATCAATACCCGTGTCATTTACTCTTCCCTCTGAGCGCTTGCGCGCCTATATACCGCCCGACTTCCCCGAAATCGAGGAATGGCGAAGGACCCCTTCGCCGCCGGCCCGCCCGGCAGGGGATGAGGCGTATCTGAAGGACGGATGACGATGAACAAACCGATCATGGCCAAGGCCACCGCCGTCTGGCTGGTGGACAACACCACGCTCAGCTTCAAGCAGATCGGCGATTTCTGCGGCCTGCACGAGCTGGAGGTTCAGGGCATCGCCGATGGCGACGTGGCCCAGGGCGTCAAGGGCTTCGACCCCATCGTCAACAACCAGCTGACGCAAGAAGAGATCGACAAGGGCGAGGCGAATCCCGCCTATGTGCTCAAGCTCAAGTTCAATGCCGCCGCCGTGGGCGAGGAAAAGCGCCGTGGACCGCGCTACACGCCCCTGTCCAAGCGGCAGGATCGTCCGGCCTCGATCCTGTGGCTGGTGAAATTCCACCCCGAATTGTCGGATGGCCAGATTTCCAAGCTGGTGGGCACGACCAAGCCGACGATCCAGGCGATCCGCGAACGGTCGCACTGGAACATCAACAACATCCAGCCGATCGACCCGGTGGCGCTGGGGCTGTGCAAGCAGTCGGAGCTGGATGCCGCCGTGCAGAAGGCCAATGCCAAGAAGGCGCGCGAGGGCGGCGTGATGAGTGATGACGAGCGGATGAAGCTCGTGTCGACGGAAACGAGCCTCGCCATGGATCCCGAACCGCGCATCCCCAGCGCGATCTCGGGGCTGGAGACCTTTACCCTTGGCACGTCCGAGGACGAGGACGAGGACAAGCCGCAGCGCCAGTATGACGCCGAAAGCCTGTTCAACCTGCCTGCGGGCGGGGATGACGACGACGAGGACGAGGACGAGGATGACGACGGCCGCGGGCGGCGTCGGTAATCGGCCCGATCGGTTGAGGAACGGGAAACCCCGGATCGGAAGGTCCGGGGTTTTTTCGTTGGGGGTGGGGTGTGCCGCTCACGGCGCACCCGTGACGTGCGGCCTGAGGGTGGTGGGAGGCATTGGTGGGTTTCACCCACCCTACGGGGACGCCTGGCATGTGGGGGTGGTGCGCCGTGACAGGCGCACCCTACGCCGGGAGATGGGACGGGGTGGCGCGGTCGTAGGTAGGGCGTGCCTTCAGGCGCACCCGTGACGTGCGGCGCGAGGGTGGTGGGGGGGCATTGGTGGGTTGCACCCACCCTACGGGGACGCCTGGCATGTGGGGGTGGTGCGCCTGAAGGCGCACCCTACCCAAGGTATGGGATGGCCCTCAATGCGCGGCGACGCCGGCGCCGTCGAGGAGCGTGCGGCCACCGTCGACGGTGACGATCTGGCCCGTCACGAACCCCGCCCCTTCGGAGGCGAGGAATTGCACCGCCCCCGTCACCTCGCGCGCGGCGGCGATGCGGCCCAAGGGTGTCGCATGCTTGATCCCGTCGCGCAGACCGCCATCCTCGGCCAGGGCCGCCTTGAGGCTGGCCGACATGACAGAGCCAAAGGCCACGCCATTGACCCGGATCCGGTGCGGCGCGAGCGCCAGCGCCAGAGAGCGTGTCGCCTGGTCGAGCGCTGCGGCGGCGATGGAATAGCCCATGAGATCGGGATGGGATTGCCGCGCCGCGATGGAGGTCAGGTTGACGATGGAGCCGATGCAGGCATCCTCGGTCCGCTCTTCCTCTTCGGCGCGGGAGATCATGCGGCGGGCGACCGCCTGGCTGAGGCGCAGCGCGGTGAACATGTTCTGATCCAGAAGCGCCTCAACCGAGCTGTCGCCGCCGTCCAGCGCATCGGTCCGCAGCATCTGGCGGCTGGCATTCACCAGGATGTCGATCCCGTCGAAGGCGTCGATCGTGGCCGAGACGAGGTTCTCGATCGTCAGCTTTTCGCGCAGATCGCCCGAGAACCAGCGGATATTCTCGTTCTCGCCCTCGGTCTCGCCGCATTCATCGGCCAGCCGCGCCTTGTCGCGGTCGGCGAACATGACCCGCGCGCCGCGATCCACGAAATGGCGCGCGATGGCGAGCCCGATGCCATTGGCGGCCCCGGTGACGATGGCGGTCTTGCCCTGGATGGAAAGTGTCATGGAATGATCCGGTCCCCGGCTGCGTGGCGTTCAGCGTTTCGGCTTGGCCGCTTCGTAGATCTTGTAGCCTTCGAGCTCGCCCAGAAGCCGCCCGGTGCCAAAGGCGGCCTTGAGCGCGTCTTCATAGGGCAGATGGCGGTTTGCCACCATGAAAAATCGCCCACGGGGGCTGAGCATCCGCGCCGCCGCCGCGATGAAGGCGCGGCCCAAAGCCGGATCGGCGCGGCGACCGGTGTGGAAGGGCGGATTGGCGAGGATGGCGTCATAGAGCCCCTCGGGCTGGAAACGGGTCACATCGGCCCAGTGAAACCGCGCGCGGGGATCGTCGATATTGGCGGCGGCGGCCTCCAGCATGGCGTGATCGGCTTCGATCAGGTCCATGGCCGTGATCTGGTCCTGTTCGGACAGGATCTCGCCCGCGACATAGCCCCAGCCCGCGCCCAGATCGGCCACGCGCCCCGACAGAGGCGGCACGAGCGCCACCAGAAGTTCCGAGCCCCGGTCCGGCCCCTCGGCGGAAAAGCCGCCGGGGACGGTGACATAGCCTTCTTCGGTTTCGGTCGGTTCCGGCATCCAGCCCATCACCGCCTCGGGCAGGGTGTCGGGCCGGGTGAGCCAGATCAGCTTGCCATGCGCCTTGGAGAGGACGCCGCCGATGTCGAGGACGGCGCGCAGCGTCTTGAGGATCGTCTCGATCCCCTCTTCCTTCTGGCCATCGACCATCAGGAGCCCGCCGGGGCGCAGCACCATCAACGCCTCGGCGATGCTGGCCATGGTGCCGGCGCGCGCCTTGACGATCTGCACGAGTGCCGTGGAAAACGCCTCCCCCTCGGGGAGGTCGGGCATCACGCGCAGGCTGCGCGCGGAAAGCATGTCGTGATCGGGCGCGAATCCCTGCACGCAGGTCACATCGCCGAGAGCTGCGAAATCGCCGTCGCCGCGCGCGCGCAGGACGACAACCGGGCCGGGGGGCAGGGCAATCTCGCCCGCCTCCAGCGCAAGAATCCATCTGTCAGGGGTCATGGCGCGCCTTGAGGATCGGATGTGCATCGCGTCCACGGGAAACGAGGGAACGGTTCCCGGCGGGTCGCGACATGCGCCTCAGTCCTCTTTCTCCATCGTGCATTGCAGCGGGTGCTGGTTGCGGCGGGCGAAATCCATCACCTGCGCGACCTTGGTTTCCGCGATCTCGTAGGAAAACACGCCGACCACGGCAACGCCTTTCTTGTGGACGGTCAACATGATCTCGACCGCTTGCGAATGCGACACGCCGAAAAACCGTTCCAGAACGTGCACGACGAATTCCATCGGCGTGTAATCATCGTTCAGAAGCAGCACCTTGTACATCGGCGGGCGCTGCGTCTTGGGTTTCGTCTTGGTGATGACGTCGGATTCGCCGTCCGTTTTCGGCTTGTCTGTCATCATCTGCCAGGCGTCGATCTGCATCGCGTCTCCACTCGGCTCCACGTCTGCCGTCTGTCCCATGCGTGGGGGCACTATATAAGGCACGGGGCGATTCAGAAAAGAGGGGTGAGGATATGGCGGGCCCGTTGACCACGATCGGCTTCGATGCCGACGACACGCTGTGGCAGAACGAGACGTTTTTCCGCCTCACCCAGGACCGCTTTGCCGAGCTCTTGGCCGATCATGCCGAACGCGACCATCTGCACGAGCGCCTTTTGGCCGCCGAGCGACGCAACCTTGGCCATTACGGGTTCGGCATCAAGGGCTTCATGCTGTCGATGATCGAAACGGCCATCGAGGTGACGCAGCGCCGCGTGCCCGCGAGCGTCATCGCCGAGATCCTGTCCACCGGGCAGGAGATGCTGTCCCACCCGATCGAGCTGTTGCCCCATGCCGCCGAGGTGGTGGCGGATCTGTCGGGCCGGTTCCGGCTGGTGCTGATCACCAAGGGCGATCTGCTGGACCAGGAACGCAAGCTGGCGCAATCGGGGCTGGGAGAGATGTTCGACGCCGTCGAAATCGTGTCGAACAAGACAGAGGCCACGTATCGCAGTGCCTTTGCCCGCCACGGCGATGGGGCGGATCGCGCGATGATGGTGGGCAATTCGCTGAAATCCGACGTGCGGCCCGCGCTCGAGGCCGGGTCATGGGGTGTGTTCGTGCCCCATGGGCTGACCTGGGAACTGGAACATGCCGAGGCGCCCGAGGGTCACGCGCGGTTTCACGAGATCGCGGATCTGGGCGCGCTGCCCGCGCTGATCGAACGCATCGCCCGGTGACGCAGGTTTGACCGGGGCGCGATTGACCGGCGCGCGCGGGGCGGGCAAGTGTCGGCCATGATCGATGCCGCCCTTTTGCCCCTGCAACGCCGCCTGCTTGCCCCGCCGGGGCAATGGCTGGCCGCGCGCGGTGTCCGGGCCGATCACCTGAGCATCGCGGGATGCCTGATAGGGCTGGGGGCGGCGGGGGCGGCGGCGCTGGGGTTTTTCGGTCTGGCGCTTGTGGGTCTGGCGCTGAACCGGCTGGCCGATGGGCTGGACGGGGCGGTCGCGCGGGTGACGGGGCCGACGGATCGGGGCGCGTTTCTCGATATCGCGCTCGATTTCGTGTTCTACGCGGCCTTTCCCTTGGGATTTGTTCTGGCCGATCCGGGGGCGAATGCGCTGCCCGGTGCGGTGTTGATCGCGAGTTTCGTGATCTCGGGCACGTCATTCCTGGCCTTTGCCAGCGTTGCGGCAGGGCGCGGGATGACGGCCAAGGAATATCCGAGCAAGGGGATCTACTATCTGGGCGGGCTAACCGAAGGGGCGGAAACCATCGCGGTTTTCGCGGCCTTTTGCCTGGTTCCGGCGTGGTTTCCGGTTCTGGCGCTAGGCTTTGCGGCCGCCTGCGGGGTCACGGGTGTCACGCGGTTCGTGGCCGGGTGGCGGGCGTTCGGGTAGGGGCGTTTTGCGCGCGCAAAACGTGCGGGAAACCTCGAGGTTTCCCAAACGAAAAACCCGGGTTTTTCGGTGCGGAAAACGCGCGTTTTCCGCCCCCCCTCAGACCTTGAGCACGATCTTTCCGATATGGGCGCTGCTTTCCATCCGCGCATGCGCCCCCGCCGCATCCTCGAGCGGGAAGACCCGGTCCATCACCGGCTTGATCCGCCCGGAGGCGAGCAAGGGCCAGACATGGGCCAAAAGATCCGCCGCGATATCGGCCTTGGCCGCATCCGATTGCGGGCGCAGCGTCGATCCCGTGATCGTCAGCCGCCGCATCATCACCTGCGCGAAGTTCAATTCCACCTTGGGCCCTTCGAGAAAGGCGATCTGCACCAGCCGCCCGTCATCGGCCAAGGCCCTGACGTTGCGCGGCAGGTAGGAGCCGCCCACCATGTCGAGGATCAGGTTCGCGCCGCCCTCCGCCTGCATGAGCTCGACGAAATCGGCCTCGCGGTAGTTGATCGCGCGTTCCGCGCCCAAGGCTTCGCAGGCAGCGCATTTGTCCGCCGATCCGGCGGTGGTGAAAACCCGCGCGCCCATCGCATGGGCGAGCTGGATCGCGGTGGTGCCGATGCCCGAGGACCCGCCATGCACAAGGAAGCGTTCCCCCGCCTTGAGCCGCCCGCGCAGGAAGACATTGGTCCAGACAGTGTAGAAGGTTTCGCACAGCGCCGCCGCCTCGGCCATCGACAGGCCATCGGGGATGGGCAGGGCGTGGTCCTGATGGGTGAGCGCGTATTGGGCATAGCCGCCGCCGGGCAGGAGCGCACAGACCGCATCGCCGACCTTCCAGCGGGTCACATCGGGGCCGATGGCTGCGACCACCCCCGCCGCTTCCAGCCCCGGCAGGTCGGAGGCACCGGGCGGCGGCGCGTAATTGCCCGCGCGTTGCAGCGCATCGGGACGGTTCACGCCCGCATGATCGACCGCGATGAGGATCTGGCCAGATCCCGGCACGGGCACGGGCCTTGTGCAGGGTTGCAGAACCTCGGGGCCACCGGGGGCGGTGATCTCGATCGCGCGCATCGTCTGTGGCATGGGGCCCTCCATCCTGTCCGTCAGGGGTGAGCCTTGACCAAGCGGGGGCCCCGCCGCAAGGGCGGGAATGCCGCGCCTCAGCGCCGCCAGCGCCCCGGCAGGCCCGAGGTGGACATGGCGGAGGGCGCCTTGACCCGGCTGGCCAGCCATTCGGGGCCAGCCATCAGCGGCTTGAGCAGGCGGTTTTCGCGCGCCGCGCGCTTGGCCCGTTCAAAGCGCATCACGTCATCGATGCGCCGTTCGAGGAAGGACCAGGTCGCGGCATGGTCCATCGACTGGTCGCCCAGCCAATAGAGCACCGTCGCGGAATAGACGCCCGACAGCGTGGCGCGCTTGGTGTACCAGTTCAGATCCTGCGACGTGTCGCCCAGCGCGGTCCAGATCGCATCGGCCGTCTGCCACAGCGCCTTGGCCCCGTCGGCGGCGTGGATGGGCAGCGCAAAGAGCGTCAGGCCGCGCCGCACCGCTTCCTTGTCGGGTTCGACAAGTTCCAGCCGGGTACGGATCGCATGGGCGACCCGGTCACTGTAGCGCAGGGCCGAAAGGTCGGTCGCGCCAAGGGCGGCCACCATGGCCGCATCGCCGCGCGCGTGAAAGGCGAGCGCCATGTCGACCGCGCCACGCGGAAAGAGCGCCCGCGCCTCGGGCAGGGACAGGCCCGCATCGGCGGCGGCGGCGCGAAAGCTTGCCTCCGACCAGCCGTCAAAGGGCACATGCATGAGTGCCGCGTCGATCATCGCCGCCTTGGGATCTGGGATATCGGACATCGAAAGCCCCCTTCGTCTGTCGCAGTTCGGACAGTAGACAAGTTAGGGGGCCTTTGCTATACGGCCACCTCCTGCGTTTTTCATGCAACTCTAACTTAGGAAGGTGGTGACACCAGAATGCAGGTAAGTGTTCGCGACAACAACGTCGATCAGGCACTCCGCGCCCTGAAGAAGAAACTTCAGCGCGAAGGCGTTTTTCGGGAAATGAAGCTCAAGCAGCATTACGAAAAACCCTCGGAGAAGAAAGCGCGCGAGAAGGCCGAGGCCATCCGCCGTGCCCGCAAGCTGGCGCGCAAGAAATTGCAGCGCGAAGGGCTTCTCTGAAGCGTTTGATCGGCGCGTGAGCCGGTAGAAAAAAGAACCCCCGGTCCAAGGCCCGGGGGTTTTGCTTTTTCGGGGGTCTGCGCAGGTCTGGGTCAGTTGCCCGCCGCAACCTCCTGCGCGAGGGCGCGGGTCTGGGCCGCGCGCGCCTGCGCCTGCAGGAGTTCCAGGTTGTCATCCGAATCATCGTCGTAGATCCGGCTTTCGCGCACGCCCGGCAGGCGGCCGAACCGCGCCATGGTGCGGGCCGGGAACATGCTGGTGCCGATCGATTCGAACCCCGGTGTGCGGCTCAGGACGCGGCTGATGGACAGCGAACATTGCGCCTGCGGCACCGCGCCATGGCTTTGCACCGCCTGCGAGAGTGCCGCCGCGACCTCGGGCGTCACGTCGATTTCCTGCATCACGACGTGATAGGTCTCGCGCGCGTGGTAATCGAGGTAAAAGCCCATGAAGGGCTCGCCCATGCCGAACAGCACGTCGTTGCGTTCGGGGATCATCGGGTGATGCCAGCTGCCCGCCGGATCGAAGACCAGTCTTTGCGCCCCGTCGATGATCAGCGCGGAATGGCCACCGGCCCCGCTCGTGTTCGAGATCATCGTCATGAGCGTCACGGTCGGGCCACCCGCCGGCCGATAGGCGGCCGAGCTGACCGCCACATCGGGCGCCCAGACGCTTTCGGCCGCACAGCCGCCAAGCGCGCCGACCAGCGCCAGCGCCGCAAGGGCCCGACGCAGGCGCATCAGCGCGCGAAGATGGCCAGGAAGATCACGATGCCGATGGCAACGAGGCCCACGTTCACGCTCATGCGCATGAAACCGGCAAAGGTCTTTTCCTGCTCGGTGATGTCCATCTCGCCGTGCTTGTGCTTGTTGTCGGCCATTGTCATGCCCTCCGGTCCGGGTGTCGTGTTCGCGTTCGGGCCACGGCATAGCGCATTCCACAAGCCCTGTCAGCCCTTTGGCCACAGGCCCGGGCGGTCATCGCGCCGCAGGTTCAGCGCAACAGGTGATGGAGCCACGCGCCATCCCCGCGCCGTGTGCGGTGGATCGCGCCCCGGGCCAGAAGATGGTTGAGATGCGCCACGGCTTCGACCAGCGCGAGGCCATAGGTGCCCCCGTCGATCTTCCGCTTGAAGAGCGGCGGGAAACATTCGGCGGCGGTTTTTGGGCCGCTTTCGAGATGCGCGATCAGACGTTCGAGCGCCCCTTCGTGGTTGTCGATCATCTGCCGCAGTCGGTCGGGCAGGCCGGAAAAGGGCAGCTTGTGCCCCGGCAGAACCAGCTGATCGGCGCGCGCATGGGCCATGAAGCCCGCGCAACTGGTAAGCCATTCGCCCACCGGGTCAGCCCCCGGTTCGGTCGCATAGACCCCCAGATTGGGCGAGATCGTCGCCAGCATCTGGTCGCCCCCGAGGATCAACCCGTCATCGCGGCTCCAGAAGGTCGCGTGATCGGGCGCATGCCCCTGTCCGAAGCGGATGTCCCAGACGCGGCCCCCCATGGCAAAGCTGTCGCCGTCCCTGAGCCGCGAAAAGCCGAGCGGCAGGGGATGGACGATGTCGCAGAAATTGAACGGGCGTTCGGCGCTGCGGGCCGCGAATATCCCCGCCTCCATCCCCGCGCCGCGCCAGAACGCCAGCGTTTCGGGCGTGGGCAGGGGCTGTTCGTCGAGCGTCAGCATTCGCGCCATGAGCCAGGCGGTGCGGGTCATGACGAGCTCGGCCCCCTGCGCCTGGAACCAGCCGGCAAGGCCCACGTGATCGGGGTGGTGGTGCGTCACGACCAGACGCCGCAGCGGCACGCCCTGCAGGGGACCGGCCAGCGCCGCCTCCCAGATCGCGCGGGTCTTGCGGCTGTCCAGCCCGGTGTCGACCAGCGTCCAGCCATCGTCATCGCGCAGCGCGTAGGCGTTCACATGGTCCAGAACCATCGGCAGCGGAATGCGCAGCCACAGGACGCCGTCGGCGACCTCCACGGCCTCGCCCGGTGCGGGGGCGGTATCGAAAGGGGTCTGGATCACGCGGCCAGGTCTTCGGGCGAAAGGTCGTAAAGCCCCGATGCACCCTGGCGGGCCTGCGCGAACAAGCCCTGCGCCTCGGGCAGAAGCCGGTCGATGTAGAACCGGGCAAGCGCCCCCCGCGCCGCATCGCCCGCCGCTGCCGCCGCCCGCAGGTGGTAGACGGCCCCCAGCACGCGGGCAAAGCCCATCAGGTAGGGCACCGATCCGCCGAAGCGCGCGTTCATCTCCATCGCCAGAAGCGCCCCGGTCACGTCGCGCAGGCCTTGCGCCATCTGCACCACCGGCGCGCCCATGGGGTGCGCGCCCGCCTCGGCCTCCAGCGCGTCGATGAGCGCGTGGATCGCAACGCCCCCATCGGCCATCTTGCGCCCGACAAGATCCATCGCCTGGATGCCGTTCGTGCCCTCGTAGATCGCGGCGACCCGGACGTCGCGGGCGAATTGCGCCACGCCGGTTTCCTCGATGTAGCCCATGCCGCCATGGACCTGGATGCCGATATTGGCGGTCTTGATCCCCATTTCGGTCCCATAGGCCTTGGCGATGGGCGTCAGGACGGCGGCCCGCGCGGCCTGTCCCGCATCGCCCGCGTGACCCAGATCGAGGGATACCGCCAGATCCAGCGCCATGGCGCGCGCGGCAAAGGTTTCGGCCTTCATCTCCATCAGCATCCGGCGCACATCGGCATGATCGACAATGGACCCGGTGCCCCCCTCGATCAGCGGCCTGCCCTGCTTGCGGTCGAGCGCATAGGCCACGGCGGCCTGGGTCGCGGCATCGCAGATCGACACGCCATGCACGGCCACACCCAGACGCGCGTTGTTCATCATGGTGAACATCGCGGCCATCCCCCGGTTCTCCTCGCCCACGAGCCAGCCCTTGGCCCCGTCATATTGCATGACGCAGGTGGGGCTGCCGTGCAGGCCCAGCTTGTGTTCGAGGCTGACCACCTTGAGGCTGTTGGCGACACCCGGTTCGCCCGCCGCATCGGGGATGCGCTTGGGCACAAGGAACAGCGATATCCCCTTGGTCCCCTTGGGCGCGTCCGGCAGGCGCGCCAGCACCAGGTGGACCACGTTGCCGGTGAAATCGTTGTCGCCCCAGGAGATGTAGATCTTTTGCCCGGTGATCCTGTAGGTGCCGTCGCCGGCGGGTTCGGCCCGCGTCGTCAGCGCGCCCACATCCGATCCCGCCTGCGGTTCGGTCAGGTTCATGGTGCTCGACCAGTCCCCGCTGGTCAGGCGCGGCAGGTAGAGCGCCTTGATCTCTTCGCTGGCGTGATGTTCCAGCGCCTCGATCTGGCCCTGTGTCATCAGGGTGTTCATCTGCAGGGCAAGACAGGCCGCCCCCGCCATGTCGTTCACGCAGGTCGTGACCGTGATGGGCAGGCCCAGGCCGCCATGGTCGGGGTTTGCGGAAATCGCGGTCATCCCGGCCTCGGCCATGGCGCGGTAGCCTTCGGCATAGCCGGGGGGCGTGCGCACGACACCATTCTCGAGCCGCGACGGCTGCCTGTCGCCCACGGCGTTCAGGGGGGCCAGCACCTCCTCGCAGATCCGGCCGGCCTCGGACAAAAGCGCGCGCACCGTGTCGGGCGTGGCTTCGGCGAAGCGCGGCACGGCGGCCACGCGGTCAAAGCCCGCGACATGGGCCAACAGGAACTCGAACTCGGCAATCGGTGCACGATACGGCATCGGCGGCATCCTCCCCTTCGCTCCGGGCCCGTCATTGCACGGATGCGCGATCCGCGCTACGCGCTTGGCCCTGTTCTCGCCCCAAGGCTAGGGGCGCGCCCCCGCCCCGATCAACCGCAACGTCACGTCAGAGCCATGACCCCGCCCGAGATCCTGACCGACAGCCCATCGGGCCATGCCCGCGCCGCCGCCATCCTGCGGCAGGGCGGGCTTGTCGCGCTGCCGACCGAAACGGTCTATGGGCTGGCGGCCGATGCGACCGATGATGCCGCCGTCGCAAGCATCTATGCCGCCAAGGGGCGGCCGGGCCACAACCCCCTGATCGTGCATGTGCCCGATCTGGCCACGGCCGAACGCCTGGCGGCCTTTCCCGATCCGGCGCGCGCCCTGGCCGATGCCTTCTGGCCCGGACCGCTGACGCTGGTCTTGCCGCTCAAACCGGGTCATGGGCTTTCGCCGCGCGTGACGGCGGGCCTTCCCACGGTCGCGCTGCGCCTGCCCGCCCATCCGGCGATGCAGGCGGTGCTGCGCGAAACGGGTCGTCCGCTGGCCGCGCCCTCGGCCAATCCCTCGGGCAGGATCACGGCGACCACGCCCGCCCATGTGCTGGCAGGGCTCGGGCCGCGCATCGCGGCGATCGTCGATGCGGGCCCCTGCAGGGTCGGCGTGGAATCCACCATCCTCGCCCCCGCGCCGTCCGGCACGCGGCTGTTGCGCGACGGGGGTCTCGCGCGGGAGATGATCGAAGAGATCACAGGCCCGCTCATCGCCGACACGACACCGGGTGCCACGCTCGAGGCCCCCGGCCAGATGTCGAGCCATTATGCCCCCCATGCGCCCCTGTTGCTCGGCGGCACACCGCAGCCGGGCGAGATCACCATCGGCTTCGGCACGACACCGGGCGATCTGACCCTGTCGCCCAGCGGCGATCTGGCCGAGGCGGCAAGGACCCTGTTTTCCTGCCTGCATACCGCCGATGCGCTGGCCACGGCGCGCGCGGCCCCCGCGATCCGGGTCGCCCTCATCCCCGAAACGGGGCTTGGCCGCGCCATCAACGACCGCCTGCGCCGCGCGGCCGCCCCAAGGGATTGATCCGCCCCCTCTTCATCTTGGCCAGAAAACTCTCGGGGGAGCGCGAGGGGGCAGACAGCCCCCTCGCCCCCGTCGACGCGCAAGGCGCGGCGACAAAACAAAAATCCCCGCCGGGCCAGGGCGCCGGCGGGGTCAGGCGGCGGGCCGCGCGGCGGATCGCGCAAGGCCCACGGTTCATGCTGTGATCAGGGCTGCATCTCTGCGCGCAGCTGCTGGCGCAGAACGTCGATGGGCACGGTCTGCCCGTCGCGGCGGAAATGCCAATAGGTCCAGCCGTTGCAGGATGGCGCCCCCTCGAGCCGGGCCCCGACCTGGTGGATCGAACCCTTGACGTCATCGGCGATCAGCGTGCCATCGACGCGCACCTTGGCGCTCTGGCCGCGCGCATTCACCAGCATTTCGCCGGGGCGCAGCATGCCGCGCTCGACCAACTGGCCAAAGGGAACCCGCACCTCCTGCCGCTTGGAGGTCGACACCTCGAGCGCCCCGCTGTCGAGCCGCCGCACGGAGCCGAGGCGCTTTTCGGCGATCTTGCGATAGCTTTCCTCGCGCTCGATCCCGATCCAGTCGCGGCCCAGCATCTTGGCCACGGCCCCCGTCGTGCCGGTGCCGAAGAACGGGTCGAGCACCACGTCGCCGGGATTGGTCGTGCCCACCAGGATGCGATGCAACAACGCCTCGGGCTTTTGGGTCGGATGGGCCTTGTCGCCCTTGTCGTCCTTGAGCCGCTCACCGCCGTTGCAGATCGGGATCACCCAGTCCGAGCGCATCTGCACGCCTTCGTTCAACGCCTTGAGCGCCTCGTAGTTGAAGGTGTATTTCGCCCCCTCCGTCCGGGTCGCCCAGATCAGCGTCTCATGGGCATTGGTCAGCCGCATGCCGCGGAAATTCGGCATCGGGTTCGACTTGCGCCAGACCACGTCGTTGAGGATCCAGTAGCCCTGGTTCTGCAATTCCGCGCCGACGCGGAAAATGTTGTGATAGCTGCCGATCACCCAGATCGCGCCATCGGGCTTGAGCAGCCTGCGCGCCTCCGCGAGCCAGGCCTTGGTAAAGGCGTCATAGGCGGCGAAACTGTCGAACTGGTCCCAATGGTCGTCGCAGGCATCGACCAGCGTGTTGTTGGGACGATGCAGACTGCCCTTGAGCTGAAGATTGTAGGGCGGATCGGCAAAGATCAGGTCGATCGATGCATCGGGAAGCGCGCGCATCATCTCGATGCAATCACCGGCCAGAATCGTGTTGCGCGGCAGCGTGGGCGCTGCCTTGGATTTCGTCTTGGTTGTCATCTCTGCCTCTTGTCCGCGCCTCTGACGGGCGTTTGCGGGAATGGAGGCAGAGTCGCCCAAAACTGATTCGGCGTCAATTTATTTATTGGAATCAAATGGTTATTTGATACCCGACAGCAATATGTTGTGCACGGGCCGGAACGACCGTCTATGGTGGGGGGTAACCCCCAGATCTAGTAGGGCCGCCCGGTGCGCCGCCGTGGGATAGCCTTGGTTCACCTCCCAGCCATAGCCGGGGAAGGCTTGGGCAAGCTCTGCCATGACCCGGTCGCGGGCCACCTTGGCGATGATGGAGGCGGCGGCCACCGACAGGCTCAGCGCATCGCCCTTGACCAGCGTCACGCCACGGCAGGGCAATCCCTGCGGACAGGCATTGCCGTCGATCAGCGCGGCATCGGGGGGGATCGCCAGCCCCTCCACCGCCCGCCGCATCGCCAGGAGCGAGGCTTCGCGGATGTTCAGCCGGTCGATTTCCTCGACACTGGCCCAGGCCAGGCTGACCTCGGCACGGGCCTGGATCGCGTCGAAAAGCCGTTCGCGGCGCGCGGCGCTCAGAACCTTGGAATCGTTCAGCCCCTCGGGCAGGTCATGGGGGTTCAGCACGACCGCCGCCGCCGCGACCGGCCCGGCCAGCGGCCCGCGCCCGGCCTCGTCCACGCCGCAGACACGCGCGCCCAGCGCGGCTTCATGGGTCAGGTCGGGATGGCTTCTCGGCATGCGTGTTCATCCCACGCCCCCTTGCCCCGCACAAGGGCCGCGCCCGTGCCCCGGTTATCCGATAACAGCCCCGATCCGGCGCTCGGTCATTGCTTAACAGGTCCGATCAAGGCACCGATGCGCCATCGGGTCCGCCCCGCGACGGATGACCCGACTGACAACGACAGGATCGAGCACAACGATGAGATGGCGCAGGCTTCTTCCCCTTTCGGGCATGCTGCTGGTCGTGGCCAATTCCGCGCTGGCCGCCTGCTTTGCGGATTACCGGGCAAAGATGGATAACCCGCTCAGACTGCATTACGGTGTGATCGAGCTGCCGCAAGACGCCTGTTCGGTCACGGCAGCCGCGCCCGTGATCGCGGAACGGATCGCGCAGGGCGGGTGGGAGTTGTTGCAGGTGGTGTCGGTCTTCGATGAGCAGGGCCTCGCCACAAGGAGGGCCGATGCCGCAGAGTATTTCCTCCGTTTCTGAGACGCGGATCGCCTCCGGGCGGATCGTGCTCTTCGGGGTTCTGGGCGTGGTGGGGGTGCTGGCCGCCTCCGCCGTGCTCCTGTTCCTGAACCTGCCCGATGCCGACGCGTTCAACGCCGCCGTGGCCGAGGTTTTCGTGCTGAACGATGTGCGCGACCCCGATGCGACCCGCGTGCTCGAGATCATGGCCCAGACCGGCACCAGCTTTTCCAAGGTTCTGGAAAGCTACCGTTGGGTGATCTTCGTGCTCATGCTCTTTGCCACGGGGCTGCTTGTGGCCTGTCTCGTGTTTCTCGTGACGATCGTGACGCTCAACCGCCGGATCGGCCAGATCGAGCGGCAGGGGATACAGGTGTCCTCGCTCATCCTCAGCCGCGAGGAACGGGTGGTGCTGATCAACAACCTCGCCTTCAAACTGACCGATGCCGCGATGGAAACGCTGAGCGTGCTGGCCGAGGCACGGCTCGATGACGAGGTGCTGTCCGGCGCGCAGATCGAGGCGATGGTTTCGGGCAAACACGACACCGACGCCGACGAGGCGGCGGGCGCGACCCGCATCAAGCGGCTGCGCGATACGCTGGGCAATCAGATCGTCAGCGAATTGCTGATCAAGAACATCGCCCGCAAGGGCTATGTGCTGGCCATCGACAAGGATGTCATCCGCATGATCTGAGGCGCGGTCAAGGCAACGGGCCCATGGGCCCGCGCCCCGCCAGATCACGCAAGGCATGGCGTCTCAGCAATAAGGTGCGCCGCGCCCGTAGCCCGCGCTGTCGGTGATGTTGCCGTTGTCGGCATCGGTCCGCCCGGTGTAGATGCCACCGCCGCCCCGACCACAGCCGCCGCGATCGGTCCAGCTGCCATTGTCGCTGTCGGTGGATTGCGCCTGAGCGCTGTTCCCCGTCAGGGCCGCAGCCGCACCTGCCGCGCCGCCCACCGCCATGAGGCCAAGAAATCCGCGCCGACCGGAGTGATGGACGGTGGTGATGTCACTGTCGGACAGGGTCTTGGGGGCTGTCTTCTTGGGATCTTCGCTGGACATGGCACGTTCCTCCTCTTGGGGTGCTGTCTTGCTACTGGCCGCCGGGTTCACGGGACCGATGCGGTGAGACCCTTGTCGCAAAGCGCGCAACACCGGTCAATGCGCAGCTGCCCCCGACCGCGACGGGGATGGACGACTGCCGATGGGCGTGTTCAAACTGTCACGGCCCCTGCAACCAGCACGAGAGCCTTCATGCAGACCAACGATTGCAGCTTCGACTGGTGCATCGCGCCTGTCAGCCCCGAGACATTCTTTGCCGACCACTACGAAAAGGCCCCCCTGCGCATCGCGCGCGACGACCCCGCCTATTACGCCGATCTGCTGGGTTTCGACGACATCGACCGCGTCGTGAGCACCATGGGGCTTTCAGTGCCCGAGATCGCGGTGACGCGCGCCGCGGGCGATATCACGCCGGCCGATTACGCCTACGAATCGGGTTTCGTGGATCCGGTCCGGGTGAACCAGCTGTTCGCGGATGGGGCGACCGTGATCCTGTCGGGCCTGCATGAACGGCTGCCGCGACTGGCCGCCTTCTGTCGCGCGCTCGAATCCGTCTTCTCGGCCCGGGTGCAGACCAACATCTACATGACCCAGGCCGAAAGTCAGGGCTTCCGCGCCCATTACGACGATCACGATGTCCTGGTGCTGCAGGTGGCGGGCACCAAGGAATGGCGCTTCTACGGGACGCCCGTGGAATTGCCCCTGACCACGCAGGCCTTCAACCCCGCCGAGGTCGAGATCGGCCCCGAAACCGAGCGCTTCGTCCTGCAACCGGGCGACATGCTCTATGTTCCGCGCGGGCTGGCCCATGACGCGGTGGCCACCGGCGAGCCGTCGCTGCACATCACGACCGGGCTCATGTGCCGCACATGGGCGGATGTGCTGGTCGAGGCGGTGAACGTGATGGCCCACCGCGACCCCGACCTGCGCCGCGCCCTGCCGCCCGGTTTCGCCAATCGCGGCCATGACCACGGCCGTCATCAAGCCGATTTCGAAGAGATGCTCGCGCGCATCGCCCGCGATGCGCCGCTGGCCAAGCTGCTCGACGGGTTCAAGCAGGATTTCCTGACCGGCCGCGTGCCGCGCGCCCATGGGCAGATGGCGGAAATGGCCAAGCTCAAGGGTCTGGCCCCCGACAGCCGCGTCAGCGCCCGCCCGCACCTGATCCACGACCTGACATCGTCGGAGGCCGACGGCACGGTGCGGCTTGTCTGCCAGGGGGCCGAGATCGAATTGCCCGATTTCACCCGCGACACGCTCGAGGCCGCCGTCTCGGCGCGCGACATCCGTGTGGGCGATCTTCCGGGGGATCTGGACGATGCGGGCAAGCTTGTGCTCGTGCGCCGGCTGGTCCGCGAGGGGCTGATGGTCATCCACTGACCTGACCCGCGGCACGCCTGCCTGACGGTGGAGGGGGCCAGCCCCCCGTCGCGTGCCGCGACTCCCCCCGGAGTTTTTCGGCCAAGATGAAGAAACCCGCGTCTCGCGCCTTCATCTTGGCGAAAAAACTCCCGCCGGAGGCTCCCGCAGCTGCCACGGGCGGGCCGGTGTCAGTCCTCGCGCGTTTCGCCCCTGGCCGGAGCGAGGCCGTAGCGCGCGGCGACCCGCCAGACATGGGCGGGGACCATGTTCTTGACCCGCGCGGGATGGGCCCGGCGCAGGTGCAAGATCGTCTCGATCGCCTTCATCTCGACCCGTGCGCGGGCGAATTCCAGGCCCTGCGGCCCGATGCGCGGCTGCAAGAAGGCCACGATGGGACGTGCCCAATCGGGCATGGACCGCAGGGGCAGGCCGCCCGCGGCGCGTTCGGTATTGGCAAGAAACCCTTTCACCGCACCGATCCGCTTGCCCTTGTCGGTCAGGGCCGCCTCGGCCAGGCGGGGGCGGATCGCGTCGAGCATCTCCACCCCGCGCGGGTTGCGCGCGATCACCCATTGGTCGCCATCGCCCCCCATGTAGCCCACAGTGATATCGGCGAGCCGGTTGGTGTAATCCACGCAGGTCTTGCAGGTCATGGGAAAGAAATCGGCCGGCAATTTCGAGATCGGCAGCTTGAGGAAGGGCACCAACCGATCCGGCCTGCCATCGTCGAAGCGCAGCTCGACCCGGTAATCGGCCCGGAATTCGAGATAGGAAATCGTCTCGGGCCGCGCATCCAGCAGCGCAAGGAAGCCGTGGAAATTCTCGGTCGTCGTATTGTCCGAACAGGGCGTTCCGATCACGTAGAGCCGCTCGAGGCCCAGGTCCGCCTCGATCTGGCGCAGCGCATAGACCTGGCAGGGGATGCCGATCACCGCGATCCGCCGATGCCCCGCCGCCACCGCCGGTTCCAGCGCGGCCAGCGTCGGCGCATAGCCCATGCGCATGCCCCGGCATTGTGCCAGGTCGGCGGGGTCGGTCACGATCACGGGCTCGGGCCGCCAGCGATCCTCGGGATGGGGGCGCACGGCCAGAACCGCATCGACCCTGCCGCGCTGGAGCAGGCTTGCGGCCAGCGCCGTAGTGATGCCGGTCCATTGCGCGCCTTCTGCGGCCGGGGTCAGGCGCGCCCGGATCATCGCGCGGCTCACGCCGAAAAACGCCTCCTCCCCCAGGTCGGGGTCGGCGGTGCGGCCATGGACACGGGCCTCGACCGTCTCGTAATCGGGCTGGATGAACTGGCAGGCCCGCCCACAGGCGCGCCCGTCGCCCATCCGGCTGACGCCGCAATCGGTGCAAAGGCCCGGACGCGGACCGCCGCCAAGGCTGGGCACGGTCAGACCGGGGCGGGATGTATCCTTGGGCATGGGCTGGCGTCCGGGACAGGGGATGGACCGACTATCGATGTCAGAGCCCAGACTGTCAATTAAAGTTTACACTTTCCGCCGATGCCGCAAATCCGCGCCCCGCCCATTGCATCCGCCACGTGACGCGGTCAAAGCTTGCCCCCGGCACCAAACCCGCGGGGAGGGCGGATGGGGCACCAGGAACCACACATCGACCTGTCACCACGGGTTTCGGACACGATCCGCAAGACCACCTGCTACATGTGCGCCTGCCGTTGCGGCATCGACGTGCATCTGAAGCAGGGGCGCGTCGCCTATATCGAGGGCAACCGCGACCATCCCGTGAACCGGGGTGTCCTGTGCGCCAAGGGTGCGGCGGGCATCATGCAGGTCAACGCCCCCTCGCGCCTGCGCGCACCGCTGCGACGCGTGGGGCCGCGCGGCTCGGGCCGGTTCGAGGAAATCAGCTGGGACGAGGCGCTGCAAACCGCCGTGGACTGGATGGCCCCCCTGCGCGCGAATGCGCCCGAGAAACTGGCCTTTTTCACCGGGCGCGACCAGTCGCAATCCCTGACAAGCTGGTGGGCGCAACAATTCGGCACGCCCAATTACGCCGCCCATGGCGGGTTCTGTTCCGTCAACATGGCCGCCGCAGGCATCGCCACGATGGGCGGGGCCTTTTGGGAATTCGGCCAACCCGATTGGGAGCGGACGAAGCTGCTGCTCCTGTTCGGCGTGGCCGAAGATCACGACAGCAACCCGATCAAGATCGGCCTGGGCAAACTGAAAGCGCGGGGCGCGCGCGTGATCGGGATCAACCCGGTGCGCTCGGGCTACAATGCGGTGGCCGACGATTGGTTCGCCATCACGCCGGGCACCGACGGGCTCTTGATCCTGTCGCTCGTCCATTGCCTGCTCAAGGCGGGGCGCATCGATCTCGACTACCTCGCCCGCTACACCAACGCGCCCCTTCTGGTGAACGAGGACCCCGACAGCCCGGAAAACGGCCTTTTCCTGCGCGATGCACAGGGCAAGCCGCTGGTCCTCGACCGCGCAAGCCACCTCCCCGTGGCCTTCGACGCGCCGGGGGTGAAACCCGATCTTGCCCATGGCTACCGGCGCGCGGGCATCACGCACCGCCCCGTCTTCCGGATCCTCGCCGACCGCTACCTCGCGCCTGAACATGCCCCCGAGGCGGTGGCCGAACGCTGCGGCATCCCCGCCAGCCGCATCCGGGCGCTGGCCGCGGAACTAGCCCGCGTGGCCTTCGACGAGGCGATCGAGATCGATCAGCCCTGGACGGATTTCCGCGGCACGCGGCACGCGAAAATGGTGGGCCGCCCCGTCGCCATGCACGCCATGCGCGGCATCTCGGCCCATTCGAACGGCTTCCAGACGGCGCGGGCGCTGCACCTGTTGCAGATCCTCCTCGGCACGGTCGAAACCCCCGGCGGCTTCCGCTTCAAACCGCCCTATCCCAAACCGATGGAGGCGCACCCAAGGCCCCATGCGACCGCCACGCCGGGCCAGTCGCTCAAGGGGCCGCACCTGGGCTTTCCCCTTGGCCCCGAGGATCTGGCGCTCGATGCGCAAGGAAACCCCCAACGCATCGACAAGGCCTTCAGCTGGGAAAACCCGCTCTCGGCCCATGGGCTGATGCACATGGTCATCGCCAATGCCCATGCGGGCGATCCCTACAGGATCGACACGCTCTTTCTCTACATGGCGAACATGGCGTGGAATTCCTCCATGGGCACGGCGCGCGTCATCGACATGCTGACCGACACCGACCCGGATACGGGCGAATATGTCATCCCGCGCATCATCTATTCCGATGCCTATTCCTCCGAGATGGTGGCCTATGCCGACCTGATCCTGCCCGATACGACCTATCTCGAACGCCACGATTGCATCAGCCTGCTCGACCGCCCGATTTCCGAGGCCGAGGCCGCCGCCGATGCGATCCGTTGGCCCGTGGTCGATCCCGACCGTGACGTGCGCGGCTTCCAATCGGTGCTGATCGATCTGGGGGCGCGGCTTGGCCTGCCCGGTTTCGTCACGGAGGACGGCAGCCCCGTCTATGCCGATTACGCCGATTACATCACCAACCACCAACGCCGCCCCGGCATCGGCCCCCTGATGGGCTTTCGCGGCGACGGCACCGAGACGGGGCGCGGCGCGCCCAATGCAGACCAACTCGCCCGCTACATCGAGAACGGCAGCCATTTCCAGGCCCATATCCCGCCCGAGGCGCAATTCTTCAAACCCTGGAACAGCGCCTACCAGGATTGGGCGGCGGGCCTTGGTCTTTACGACAGCCCGCAACCCTATCTCTTCAACCTCTGGCTCGAGCCGCTCCGCCGCTTCCAGCTTGCCGCCGAAGGGCATGGACCCCACCAGCCGCCCGATCACCTGCGCGCGCGCATCAAGGCCACGATGGACCCCCTGCCCATCTGGTACGAACCCTTCGAGCAATCGGCGATCGACCAGGATGCCTATCCGCTCCATGCGCTCACCCAACGCCCGATGGCGATGTATCATTCCTGGGGCAGCCAGAACGCCTGGCTGCGGCAGATCCACGGCGAAAACCCGCTCTACCTGCCCACGAATCTCTGGGATGAACACCACTTTGCCGAAGGCGATTGGGCCCGCGTCACCTCTCCCCATGGCGCGATCACGGTCCCCGTGGCCCATATGGCCGCCCTCAACCCCAACACGATCTGGACCTGGAACGCGATCGGCAAACGCGCAGGCGCCTGGGCGCTAGACCCCAGGGCGCCCGAGGCGACGCGCGGCTTCCTGCTCAACCACCTGATCCACGAGCTTCTGCCGCCCAAGGGCGATGGCCACCGCTGGGCCAATTCCGATCCCGTAACCGGGCAGGCCGCCTGGTTCGACCTGCGCGTCCGCATCGAAAAGGTCCCCGCCCCAGACAGGACCCAACCGGCCTTCGCGTCGCTCGCCTCGCCCGTGGGCACAGGCCCCGCGACCCTCGCGTGGAAGGTCGGAAAATGACCCGCAGCTTCATCTTGGCCCGAAAACTCTCGGGGGAGCGCGAGGGGGCAGACAGCCCCCTCGCTCCGGTCGTCGCCACAGGCGGCGAAACCCCTCAGCCACACCACGGACCCAGATGACGACCCATTCCACCCTTTCCGCCGACGGCACGCGCCTTGCCTTTCGCACCACGGGCGACCCTGCCGCGCCGCAGGTCCTCCTGATCCACGGCTGGTCGCAGGCGGGCCCCTGCTGGCAAGCCACGACCGACCGCCTGTCGGACCGCTTCCACCTCGTCACGCTCGACCTGCGCGGCCATGGCGCATCGGACAAACCCGAGGATCCGGCGGCCTATACCGATACCGCGCTCTGGGGCGATGACATCGCCGCCGTCATCGCCGCGGCAGGTCTCACCCGGCCCGTTCTTGTCGGCTGGTCCTATGGCTCGCGCGTCATCGCGGCCCATCTCGCCACCCATGGGGACGCGCATCTGGCGGGCGTGGTTCTGGCGGGGGGCATCCTTGCCATCGGGGCCGCGCGCGAGGATTGGATGGTCGGCCCCGCCTCTCCCGGCCTTGACCGCGATCTTTACACCGACGACCTGCCCCGCAGGCTGGCCGCCACCACCCGTTTCGTCGACGCCTGCACGACCGATCCGCTCGACCGCGAAACCTATGCCGGGATGGTGGGCCTCAACATGCTCTGCCCGGCGCATGCCCGTCGCGCGCTCTTCGCCGCCGATCTCGACCTGCGCCCGACCTATGCCGCGATGACCTGTCCGGGTCTCGTCATCCACGGCCTGTCGGACAAGGTCGTCTCGCCCGAAACCGGGCGCGCGGCCGCAGCCCTCATGCCCAGGGGCCGCTTCACCGGATACGAGGGGATAGGCCACGCGCCATTCCTCGAAGCCCCCGACCGGTTCGCCGCCGATCTCGCGGATTTCACCACAGCCTGCCAGACCGCGCCATGACCAGCCTGCCCCCCGACACCTCCCGCAAGCTCGGCCTTGTCATCGACCTCGACACCTGCGTCGGCTGCCAGGCTTGCGTCATCGCCTGCAAGGGCTGGAACACCGAGAATTACGGCGCGCCCCTCTCCGATCAGGACCCTTACGGCGCCGATCCCTCGGGCAGCTTCCTCAACCGCGTCCACGGCTACGAGATCACGCCCGACCAGGGCGCGGCCCAACTGGTGCATTTCCCCAAATCCTGCCTGCATTGCGAGGATGCGCCCTGCGTCACCGTCTGCCCCACCGGGGCCAGCTACAAGCGCGCCGAGGATGGGATCGTCCTGGTGAACGAGACCGATTGCATCGGTTGCGGGCTTTGCGCCTGGGCCTGCCCCTATGGCGCGCGCGAGATGGATCAAAGTGCCGGCGTGATGAAGAAATGCACGCTCTGCATCGACCGCATCTACAACGAAAACCTCCCCGAAGAGGACCGGGAGCCTGCCTGCGTGCGCACCTGTCCGGCGGGCGCGCGCCATTTCGGTGACCTCGCCGACCCGGACAGCGCCGTCAGCCAGCTTGTCGCGGAGCGTGGCGGGTTCGACCTGATGCCCGAGATGGGGACAAAGCCCGTGAACAAATACCTGCCCCCCCGGCCCAAGGACCGACTTGGGGAAACCGATATCCTCGCCCCTTTCCTCGACCCCGTGGCCGACAGCCCGCAAGGCTTCCTTGGCTGGCTCGACCGCGCGCTGGATCGGCTCTGACATGCATCCGGCACCTTCCGTCATCCTCTTCACCACGCTCTCGGGGCTCGGCTTCGGCCTCCTCGTCTTCTTGGGCCTGAGCTTTCCGCCCGTGACGGGCTGGGTGGCCTTCGTCTTTTTCCTCATCGCCTATGCGCTGTCGGTCGGCGGGCTTCTGGCCTCGACCTTCCACCTCGGCCATCCCGAACGCGCGCTCAAGGCGTTCAGCCAATGGCGCACAAGCTGGCTCAGCCGCGAGGCTTGGGCCGCCGTCGCGGCCCTTGTCACCATGGGCCTCTATGCCCTGGGCGCGGTGTTTCTCGGCCAGCGCGTCGCCCCCTTGGGCTTGATCGGCGCTGGCCTGTCGCTTGCGACCGTTCTGACCACCTCGATGATCTACACGCAGCTCAAATCCGTGCCGCGCTGGAACCAGGTCCTGACGCCCTTGCATTTCCTGTCGGCCTCGCTTGCGGGCGGCGCGCTTCTGGCGGGGCAACTGATGCCTGCCGCCATCCTGCTTTTGCTCGCGCTGATGATCCAGCTTGGCCATTGGTCGGTCGGCGACACACGCTTTGCCGAAGCGGGCCACACCATCGCCAGCGCCACGGGTCTTGCGGGCGGGCAGGTCCGCGCCTTTTCCCCGCCCCATACCGGCTCGAACTACCTGCTTCGGGAAATGGTGCATGTGGTGGGGCGCAAGCATGCGGTGAAACTGCGCATCCTCGCAACGCTGCTTGGCTACGTTCTGCCGCTCGCGCTCGTGCTTGTCCCCGGCGCGGGCCATCTGCTCGGCGGTCTTGCGGTCCTGTCCCATGTCGCAGGCATGGCCGCGTCCCGCTGGCTTTTCTTTGCCGAGGCCGAACATGTCGTAGGCCTCTATTACGGCAAGCGCGGCTGAGTAGGCGGGTTATGCCGCCCCCGGTCCAATTCCGGGGGCGGTGGAGCGCTTAGAGCATGTCGCGCAAAAGTGGGAACCGGTTTTGCGCTCCCCGGACATGCGAAACCAAAAGGTTAGAGTGCGACGCGTGAATGCGAATGAACGCGACGCGCTCTATTGCGCGTCTTTCCACGCCTGGTAGCGCGCCTTGGTCTCTTCGTTCATCGGGTAAAGCCCGGGCAGCGGCACGCCGCGATCCACCTCGGTCATGATCCAGCCTTCCATCCGCTCCTGTTCGGGGGCTTCGGCCAGAACCTCGTCCAGCAGGGCGGCGGGGATAAGCACCGCGCCATCGTCATCGACCACGATCACGTCATCGGGATAGACGGCCACACCGCCGCAGGCGATGGGTTCCTGCCAGCCGACAAAGGTCAGCCCCGCGACAGACGGCGGGGCCGCCACGCCCCGGCACCAGACCGGCAAACCGGTCGACAAAACGCCCGCCGCATCGCGCACCACGCCATCGGTGATCAGCGCGGCCACGCCCCGCTGCACCATGCGGTTGCACAGGATGTCGCCGAAAATGCCCGCATCCGTCACGCCCATCGCATCGGCCACAGCGATGCAGCCCTCGGGCATCGCCTCGATCGCGGCGCGGGTGGAAATCGGCGCGCCCCAGCTTGCGGGCGTGGCCAGATCCTCGCGCGCGGGCACGAAGCGCAGGGTAAAGGCGCGCCCCACGAGCCGCGGCTGGCCCTGCCGGATCGGCTGCGACCCGCGCAGCCAGACATTGCGCAACCCTTTCTTGAGCAGGATCGTGGTCAGCGTCGCGGTCGACACGCCCTTGAGCGTCTCGATGATCTTGGGGTCCAGGGTCATGTCGCCTCCTCTGCGATGACAGCCGCGCGCATCCATGCCGGACCCCGCGTGCCCCGCAAGATCCGCATCCCGCCTTTCGGCGCTGCGCGCATGTGGATGATCTGGTCGGAGTGAGAGGATTCGAACCTCCGACCCCCTGCTCCCGAAGCAGGTGCGCTACCAGGCTGCGCTACACTCCGACCGTGCCGCGCGGGATAGCCCCGCAGACGCGTCATTGCAAGAGGCATAAGGAAGCGCGCCCGGCCCTATTCCGCCGGATCGCCATCGCGCATCATGGTGGACACGCGGGGGGCAACAGGCGTGCCCAGCCGCGTCTTGGTCCGCAGGACGGGGGTGGTGCGCGACACGCCCAGCCGTGCCTCGCGCAGCACGATATAGACGCCCGAGGCGATGATGATCCCCGCCCCGATGGCGGTGTAGGTGTCGAGCGTCTCGTCGAACAGGATGAGCCCATAGGCCGTGGCCCAGAGGATCTGGGAATATTGCATCGGCGCGACCACGACCGCCGGGGCCGCACGATAGGCGAGGATCAGGAAATGCATGCCGATCAGCGCCAGAACCGCGATCACCGCCAGCCCCGCCATGTCGATGAGCGGCATGGGTTCATAGACAAAGGGCAGCGCCGCCCCCATGATCGCGAAATTGCCCAGCATCGGGTAAAGGATCAGGACCACGGTCCGTTCCTCGCGCCCCACCTTGCGCATCACCACGGCGGCAAAGGCCCCGGTGAAGGCCGACAAAAGCGCCGCCCCATGGCCGAGCGTCAAGGGCTCCGACCCGGGGCGCAACACCACCATCACGCCTGCAAGCCCCACCAGAACGGCAAGCCCCCGCCGGATACCCACCTTTTCGCCCAGCATCGGGATGGCAAAGATCGTGATCAGAAGCGGCGCGGCGAACAGGATCGCATAGGTCTGCGCCAGCGGCAGCACGGTGAACGCGTAAAAGGCCGTCAGCCCCGTGATCACCACCGCCAGCGTGCGCAACAGCGCCCAGACCGGGTATTTCGGCACCAGATTGGCCTCGGACGTGTCGCGCGCAAGGATGATCGTGACGAGCGGAAAGCCGAAGAGCACGCTGAAAAACACGATCTGCACCGGCGAATAGGTCCCGCCCAGCGCCTTGATGATCACGTCATGCGTCGCATAGACGCCGAACGCCAACAGCGCCAGCATGGCCCCGCGAACAATGGAACTGCCTTCGGTCATGCCCCGACCTTGGCCTGAGCGGGCCACAAGGTCAAACGCCCCTCAGCGGCGCAGCGCCGGAAGCCCCACGCCTGTCGCCTCGAACCCGCCATCCACGGCCAATGTCTGCCCGGTGATGTAGCTCGCGCGCTCCGAACACAGGAAAACGATCGCCTCCGCGATCTCGCGCTCGGACCCGTAGCGGTTGAGCGGGATCGCATCGTGATAGGCGTCGATGATGTCCTGGCTGTGCACGGCCATGGCCAGCTTGGTGCGCACCGGGCCGGGGCAGACGCAATTCGCGCGGATACCGTATTCGCCCAGCTCCACCGCCTGTTGCCGCGTCAGCTGGATCACGGCGGCCTTGGACGTGCCATAGGCCACCCTGAGCGTCGAGGCCCGCAGCCCCGATATGGAGGCGATGTTGACGATGCCCCCCCGCGCCGCCTTGAGCGCGGGCGTCAGCGCCTGCGTCATGCGGAACACGCCGTCGAGGTTCACCTCCATCACCGCCCGCCAGCGGTCGAACCCGGTATCCTCGATCGGGCCGAAATCGGCGATGCCGGCATTGTTGACCAGCGCCGCCAACCCCTCGGGTCCGGCGCATTCCTGCGCCACCCGCGCCACATCCTGCCCGACCGACACATCGGCCACCACGGGCAGGACATTGTCCAGACCCTGCGCCGCCGCCTCGAGCGCGGGAGCGTCGCGGTCCAGCATGACCACGCGCCACCCGTCCTCCAGGAACAACCGCGCCGTGGCCAGCCCGATGCCCCGCGCGGCCCCGGTGACCAGCGCGGTCCGCATCTCAGACGCTCGCGGCCAGCTTGGCCACGATGGCATCGCCCATCGCGGCGGTCGACACCGGCGTGCCGCCCTCGGGGCCCATCAGGTCGGCGGTGCGCACGCCATCGGCCAGAACCGCGTTCACGGCATGCTCCAGCCGCTCGGCCTCCGCGCCAAGGTCAAAGGAATAGCGCAGCGCCATGGCGAAGCTCAGGATGCAGGCGATGGGGTTGGCCTTGCCCTGACCGGCGATATCGGGGGCGGAGCCATGCACCGGCTCGTAAAGCGCCTTGGGCCGGCCGTTTTCCATCGGCGCGCCAAGCGACGCCGACGGCAGCATGCCCAAGCTGCCGGTCAGCATCGCGGCCAGATCCGACAACAGATCGCCGAACAGGTTGTCGGTGACGATCACGTCGAACTGTTTCGGCCAACGGGTCAGCTGCATCGCGCCCGCATCGGCATACATGTGCGACAGCTCGACATCGGGATATTCGGCATCGTGGATTTCCTGCACCACGTCGCGCCACAGGATGCCCGATTCCATCACGTTGGCCTTTTCCATGGAACAGACCTTGTTGTTCCGCTTGCGCGCCATTTCAAAGGCCGACCGCGCCACGCGGGCGATCTCGCTTTCGGTGTAGCGCTGGGTGTTGATGCCCACCCGCTCGTTGCCTTCGCGGATGATGCCGCGCGGCTCGCCGAAATAGACGCCGCTCGTCAATTCGCGGATGATCATGATGTCGAGGCCCGCCACCACGTCCTTTTTCAGGGACGAGAAATCGGCCAACGCGTCGAAACACTGCGCCGGGCGCAGGTTGGCATACAGGTCCATCTCCTTGCGCAGGCGCAGCAGGCCGCGCTCGGGCTTCACGCTGAAATCGAGCTTGTCGTATTTCGGACCGCCCACGGCACCCAGCAGAACGGCGTCCACTTCCTGCGCCTTCGCCATGGTGGCATCGGTCAGCGGCGTGCCATGCGCGTCATAGGCGCAGCCGCCCACCAGGTCCTCGGACACGTCAAAGGTGATGCCCCGCGTGCCGAACCAGTCGATGACCTTCCGCACCTCGGCCATCACTTCGGGGCCGATCCCGTCGCCGGGAAGGATCAGGAGAGAGCGGTCGGTCATGGTCATGTGTCCCTTGGCTGAATTGGTCAGCATCGCCTAGCCAAGCCGTGACGGGGCGTCAAGCAAGCCCGCTCACTCGGGCGGCCATGCCAGATCGATCCAGACCAGCCGATGGTCCGACGCCATCGCCGCGACCGAGGCGGGCAGCGCCCCCTCCTCCCCCTCGGGCCAGAGCACGCCCGCGCCCGTGACCGTCAGCCGGGCCGCGGGCAGGATGTAATCCACCCGCAGATCGCCCGGCACGGGATCGGGCCAATCGGCGGTTTCCATCCCGCCACCGGGGCGACGCGGCACCACGTCCTGCAGGCGCGGATGATCGAGCAGCGCGCCCAGCCCCTCGCGCCGCCCCTCCCCCCGGCTTGGATCGACGTTCAACGTGCCGATCACCGCGAAATCACGCGCGGCAAAGGGCAGGCCACCCGGCGACCAGCCATCAAGGTACAGCGCCCAGAACCGCAATTCATCGGCATTGCGCCAGCCGTTGCGATCCTCCGGACCGTCGAAAACCGGCGGCGTGGCATGCAGCGCCAACAGGTGCAGCGGCCCACCCGGCAGCTCCACCGCCACATCCCAAGCAGCCACGCTGGCCAACCGCAGGACCGGCAACGCCGCTTGCGGCAGAACAGCTTGCGCGGCACTCCCCGGCAGGTCCGCCCACAGGAGATCCGAGAAATCCCGCACCGCCCCGATGGGATGGCGCGACAGCACCGCCATCCCCCCCTGCCCGTTGAAATGCCCATAGCCCTGCGCATCGCGCGCCCGCCAGCTGCGCCCGTCCCCGTCGATATCGACCCCGGTGGGCCGGCCCGTATTGGGCCTGAGCGCCAGACGATACGGATAGGACAGGCCCGCAGCCTCCACCGCATCGGCCAGCGCGGCCAGGGCCAGGCCATCCGCGTCGAAATCGACCTCCTGCAAGACCAGCACATCGGCCCCCGCCGCCGCGATCACCGCGACGCTGGCCGCCACCTGCCCATCCCCACCGCGCAGGATGTCGCGCAGCAACAGGCCCGGTCCCTCGCGCGTCAATTGCGTGTGGAAACTGGCGATGCGCAATGCATCCGCCCCGGCGGGCAGACCCGCCAGCACCACAGAGGCAAACAGGATCAGACCGCTTGCGGCGCGTCCGCGACCACTTCGGCCACCAGCCTTGCGCGGCGGCTGCGGATCATCTGGGCGACCCGCACCATGGCCAGACCGCGCATCGCCATGCTCAAGGGCAGGAACATCCAAAGGGCAATCCCCCAGACCATCACCCGCGGCGAGGTCAGGATCAGCGGATCGAAATGCCCCGCGATCTTCAGACCCGCCACAGGCAGGATGAATGTCGCCACAAGCGCTAAGAAAAAGTTAACGCGCGCATCCCGGATCAGTCGGGGCACCACGTCGCCCCCCATCGTCGGATCGAAGGTGGGCAGGTTGATCCAGACGTTGAACGGGTGGCTCCGGCTTGGCCAATGGTGCCACCGCACCAGCACCGCAAAGACGGCCAACCCGCACAGCATCGTCACAAAGGCCAGGCCCGCCATCGCGATCACCTGCCGCGCGCTGACCCCTCCGGCCTCGGGCGGCAGATGGGACAGCACCACCCTCAGCGGGCTCCAGCCGAAATCCAGCAATTGACCCAGCCACAGCCCCAGCGCCTGCAACACGATGAGCAGGCTCGTATCCCCGCCGCCGACCGGCCCCCGCGCCACGAGGCTGAGCGCGATCAGCATCACGAACAACGACAGGATGCGGACCCGGTTGTAGGGCGGCGCATCGCGGAATTCGACAAGGGCGGGATAGGTCGCGCCATATTCGGCCAGAACGAAACCGCCAAGAGCCAGCGCGATCAGCATGACGACCTGGGCCGCCTCTTCGGTCGTGCCGGGCACCAGCAGCGATGGTGTCGCAATGACGACCACCACGAGCAACGCCCGCAACAAGGCACCCAAGACCCTGGACAACACTGCAACCACCTCGAACGCGGCGGGGCTTTTCCCCGCCATTATCTCTCCGACAACGCTAAAGCCGCGCAGTCAAAGCACTCTTTGGAGAACAACCTGCCCAAAGAGCGATGCGGTCGCAAGAATTTGAACGTAATCAAGACACATTTCCGCCCCATTCGCGGGGCGGGTGTGTGCCGTTTGCATCACCGCGACCCGGTCGCGGCAGGGTGTCAGACCCAGGGGCGGCTTTGCGCGGCCTGCGCCTCGAAGCTGTCGATGGATGCCGCCTTCTCGAGCGTCAGGCCGATATCGTCGAGCCCGTTGAGCAGGCAATGCTTGCGGAACGGGTCCACCTCGAAGGAAATCTCGCCGCCATCGGGGCCGGTGATCGTCTGGTTTTCAAGGTCGACAGTGATGACCGCATTCGCACCGCGCTGCGCGTCATCCATCAGCTTGTCCACGTCTTCTTGCGGCAAGACGATGGGCAGGATGCCGTTCTTGAAGCAATTGTTGAAGAAGATGTCGGCGAAACTGGTCGAGATCACGCAGCGGATGCCGAAATCCAGAAGCGCCCAGGGCGCGTGCTCGCGGCTCGACCCGCAGCCGAAATTGTCGCCCGCGACGATGATCTGCGCGTTGCGGTATTGCGGCTTGTTCAGCACGAAATCGGGAATTTCCTGGCCGTCCTGCGTGTAGCGCATCTCGTCGAACAGGTTCTTGCCCAGACCAGACCGCTGGATCGTCTTCAGGAACTGCTTGGGGATGATCATGTCCGTGTCGATATTGACCAGCGGCATGGGCGCGGCGATGCCGCTCAGCTTGGTGAATTTTTCCATTTCGCCTCTCCTCGGTCGGGCCGATGCCGCTTTAGCCGCTCGGGGGGCGGGCGGCAAGGTGCTGGGCTGTCTCACGCGCACTCTGGTCAAGCGCGCGGGCCGGCCCTACGACTTGCGCCGACACCCCTCGATCCCGGAGCCCGCATCGATGTTCCGCTTCCTCGCCGAGAACAGGCGCTGGCTGGCCACCGGCGTGCTGCTCGCGCTTGGCGCCTGTCTTGGGCACACATGGTTCATCGCGCTTTTCGCGGGCGAGATCCGGGCCGAATACGGGCTGACCGACGGGCAATGGGGCCTGATCTACACCGGCGCGACGCTGGCCTCGGCAGCCCTTCTCTTCGGGCGCGGGGGATTGGCCGATACCGTGCCGCTGTCGCGGCTTGCGCCCATCGTGGCCATGGTCTTTGCCGGTGCGGCGCTGCTGATGGCCCTGGGCCAGACGCTCTGGACGCTCGGCATCGCGGTCTTTCTTCTGCGCTTTTGCGGTCAGGGCATGTTCAGCCACATGCAACAGACCGCCATGGCGCGCTGGTTCGTGGCCACGCGCGGCCGCGCCATGGCCATCGCCAACCTGGGCTACACGACGGGCCAGATCCTGTTGCCGCTGCCCGCCGTCCTGGTGATGGGCTGGATCGGCTGGCGCGGCGGATGGATCGTGGTGGCCGCGATCCTGCTCTGCCTCATCTTGCCGCTTCTGATCTGGCTCTTGCGGCAGGACCGCACGCCGCAGGGCACGACAGGGGGCGTTGCGGGCGCACCGGGTCTTGGCGGGCGACACTGGCACCGGCGCGAGGCGCTTGGCCATTGGCTCTTCTGGGCGCTCGTGCCCCTGATGCTGACACCCGGCTATGTCGGGACGGTCGTCTTTTTCCACCAGGTCCATATCGCCGAGATCAAGGGCTGGTCGCTGGTCGCCATGGCCCCCGCCTATCCCGCCTGGGCCCTGTCCGAGGTGGCAGCCGCCTTTGCCGCGGGCTGGATCGCCGACCGTTTCGGGCCCGCGCGGCTCTTGCCGCTCGCGGCCCTGCCGATGGGGCTCGGGATCGCGCTGATCGGCATGGGCGCGACACCCCTGTCATGGATCATCGGCATCGGCCTGATCGGCGTGACCCAGGGCCTGACCAATACCGTCTGGGGCACGCTTTTGCCCGCCACCTACGGCACCGATCACATCGGATCGGTGCGCGCCGTCGCCAGCGCCGTGCTGGTCGTCTCGACCGCGCTGGGACCGGGGATCGGGGGCGTGATCATCGACGCGGGCATGCCCGTGCCGCACCAGGCGGGCGTGATGGCCGCCTGGTGCATCGGCCTGTCGGTCGCGATGCTGATCGTCACCCGCAAGCTTCTGCGCGCGCCCTGACAGCACTGCGGCGGACACGTCCGATTGGCGCGGATTCTCCATCCATCCGCCATGAACAAACCGTTTTTGCCCTGCAAACCTTGCCCCACTGCGTGGCAACAGGAGTATTCGCAATGCATTTTCTGAAGGACGAAAGCGGCGCCGTTACGGTGGATTGGGTGGTTTTGACCGCAGCAACGGCGGGCCTTGGACTTGCCGTCGTGGCCCTGCTCGGTGGCGGCTTTTCCCAAAGCTCGGACAATCTCGGTGCGGCGCTCACTGACATGGAGGTCGCCCCCGGCTTTGCCGCCCCGGTTGAAAACACACCCGAAACCCAGCCGGAAGAAGGCAACAACGAGGTCTTCTGACCCTCGTCCGCCCCTCGCCAGGACCATGAAAAAAGGGGGGGCGCGATGCCCCCCCTTTTCGTCACATCAGCTCGCGCACATCCGTGAGCCGCCCGGTGACGGCTGCGGCCGCCGCCATGGCAGGCGACATCAGGTGTGTGCGCCCGCCGCGCCCCTGCCGCCCCTCGAAATTGCGGTTCGAGGTGGCCGCGCAGCGCTCGCCCGGCTGCAACTGGTCGGGGTTCATGGCAAGGCACATGGAACAGCCCGCAAGCCGCCATTCAAACCCCGCCTCGCGGAAGATGTCGGCCAGCCCCTCTTCCTCGGCCTGCGCGCGCACAAGGCCCGATCCCGGCACGACCATCGCGCGTTTCACCGCGATCTTCTTGCCCTTCAGGATCTCGGCGGCAGCGCGCAGATCCTCGATCCGCCCGTTGGTGCAGGACCCGATGAAGACCGTGTCGATCTCGATATCCTTGAGCGCCATGCCGGGCGTCAGCCCCATGTAATCGAGCGAGCGTTTCGCCGCATCGACCTTGCCGCCCTTGAAGTCATCGGGCGCGGGAACGGCCGCCGTGATCGGCAGCACATCCTCGGGCGAGGTGCCCCAGGTCACGACAGGCGCGATATCCTCGCCCCGGATCGTCACGACCTTGTCCCAATGCGCGTCATCGTCGGAATAGAGCGTCTTCCACCACGCGAGCGCCGCCTCCCATTGCGCGCCCTTGGGCGCATGGGGCCGGCCCTGCACATAGGCGAATGTCTTTTCATCCGGCGCGATCAGGCCCGCGCGCGCGCCGCCTTCGATGGCCATGTTGCAGACGGTCATCCGCCCTTCCATGGACAGGTCGCGGATCGCCTCGCCGCAATATTCGATCACGTAGCCCGTTCCGCCCGCCGTGCCGGTATGGCCGATGACCGACAGCGTGATGTCCTTGGCGGTCACACCGGGCGCAAGCTTGCCGGTGATCTCGACCTTCATGTTCTTGGATTTCTTCTGGATCAGCGTCTGGGTGGCCAGGACATGCTCGACCTCGGACGTGCCGATCCCATGCGCCAGCGCGCCAAAGGCGCCGTGCGTCGCCGTGTGGCTGTCGCCGCAGACGACCGTCATCCCCGGCAGGGTCCAGCCCTGTTCGGGGCCGACGATATGCACGATGCCCTGACGGATATCGGTGACCGGATAGTAATGGATGCCGAAATCGCGCGCGTTCTTGTCGAGGGCTGCCACCTGGATGCGGCTTTCCTCGGGCATCTCTTCGGGGTTCTCGCGGCCCTGCGTGGTGGGCACGTTATGGTCGGGCACGGCGATGGTTTTCTCGGGCGCGCGGACCTTGCGGCCCGTCATGCGCAGACCTTCGAAAGCCTGCGGGCTGGTCACCTCGTGGACAAGGTGGCGGTCGATATACAGAAGCGACGTGCCATCCTCGGCTTCGTGCACAAGATGGGCATCCCAGATCTTGTCGTAGAGCGTCTTGCCGGTCATCTTTTCGGGTCCTTGGTCGCGGAAATGTCAGGTGGGATCAGGCAGGGCGGCAGGGCGTCATAGCCCGCCCAGCCGCGACCGGCGCGCGCCGAAAAAGCGCCAAGGCAGGCGCGCCCGATCCGCTATGTCGAAGACAAGGGTCATGATCCCCGTGATCTACTGATGCAGCGCCATCGGCGCAAGGGCGTGTTGGGGGGCAGCAACTGGGGGCGCTGCCCCCAGACCCCCGGAGTTTTCCGGCCAAGATGAAGGCAGGCTCAGAGCGATTTCGTCGTCGAGAGCATCGCGGGATCGAGTTTGAGTTCGATCAGGTGCAGACCGCCCCTGTCGGCGGCATCGAGCGCGGGGGCAAGCTGGTCCATCCCGGTCACCAGGTGGCCGGTCCCGCCATAGGATCGCGCAAGCTGGACGTAATCGGGATTGAACAGCTCGGTCCCCGAGACCCGGCCCGGATAGTGGTTTTCCTGGTGCATCCGGATCGTGCCGTATCGCCCGTTGTTGGCGATGATGACGGTGATATCCGCCCCGAATTGACGTGCGGTCGACAATTCCTGAAGGGTCATCTGCAAACATCCGTCGCCCGCGAAACAGATCACCGGGCGATCGGGATGTTCGAGCTTGGCCGCGATGGCGGCAGGCAGGCCGTAGCCCATCGAGCCGGAGGTGGGTGCCACTTGTGTCTTGTAGCCGCGATAGCGCGCGTAGCGATGCACGAAGGCCGCGTAATTGCCCGCGCCATTGGTATAAAGCGCGCGCCCCTCGTAGCGGTCCGAGACCAGGCGCACGACCTGTTCCATCTTGACCGCGCCGGGCGTGTCCTGCGGCACCTGCCAGGCCTCGTATTCGGCGCGGGCCTGCGCGGTCCAGGACGCATCCTTGATCCGGCCATTCGCGCCGCGAAGGGCTGCCAGAACGGCGGGCGCGGGCGCGGCAAGGCTGGCCGTCGGCTGGTAGACCGTGCCGATTTCATCGGGGTCGGGATGGACATGCAGGATCGTCTTGCCCGGTTGCGCGGGGTCCATCAGCGTATAGCCATTGGTCGCCGTCTCGCCCATCCGCGCGCCAAGGATCAGGAGCGCATCGGCGTCGCGCAGGCGTTGACCGAGCCTTGGGTTCATCCCCACGCCCAGATCGCCGATGTAATGGGCATGCCCGTTGTCCATGTAATCCTGCCGCCGAAAGGTGACGGCGACGGGCAGACCGGTCGCTTCGGCCAAAGCCTCGAGGTCTTGTTGCGCCTGCGCGCTCCACCCCGGCCCGCCCACGACGATCATCGGGCGCTCATGGGACAGGAGACGGTCGAGAAGCGCCCGCGCCGTCGCCGGATCGACCGGCTGCTCTGGCCGCTGCGCGGGCCCAAGGTCAGGCACATCCGCCTCGGCCGACAGGATATCCTCGGGCAGGGCCAGAACCACGGGTCCGGGCCGCCCGGACCGCGCGACATGGAACGCACGGGCGATATATTCGGGCAGGCGCGCGGTGGTTTCCACCTCGGCCGCCCATTTCACCAGCGGGGAAAAGAAGCGCCGGTAATCCACCTCCTGAAAGGCCCCCCGGTCGCGGTCTTTCAGCGCGATCTGGCCCACGAAAACCACCATGGGCGTCTGATCCTGCATCGCCACATGCAGCCCCGAGGAGGCATTCGTCGCCCCCGGCCCCCGCGTCACGAACAGCACGCCGGGCTCGCCGGTCAGCTTGCCATGCGCCTCGGCCATCATCGCGGCCCCGCCTTCCTGGCGGCAGACGATGTTCTGGATATCATGGTCGTATAGCCCGTCGAGCGCGGCCAGAAAGCTTTCCCCCGGCACCGAGAAGACACGCCTGACCCCGTTGATCGCCAGCTGATCGGCCAGGATTTTTCCCCCGTGGCGCTTGGACATGTCGCTCTCCCGCTTTAGATGCCTCGGGGCTCGTTTTGATCGGAGGGTGTGGGAAATGTCCAGCTTGAGGCTTCTGGGGATCTGCGGATCGCTGCGCGCGGCGTCATGGAACCGCAAGCTGATGCTCGAAGCCGCGCGCATCTTCGACCCTGCCGAATTCACCGACGCGAACCTGCGCCTGCCGCTTTACGATGGCGACCTGGAGGCAGAGGGCATCCCGGCCGAGGTGCAGACCTTGGCGGATCAGATCAAGACAGCCGATGCCGTGGTGATCGTCGGCCCCGAATACAACAAGGCGCTGTCGGGCGTGCTCAAGAACGCGCTCGATTGGGTCAGCCGCGTGCCGGGCGGCGTCTGGCGCGACAAGCCGGTGGCGATCCTCTCGGCGGCGGCGGGGCGCGCGGGGGGCGAACGCAGCCAGATGACCATGCGCCACGCGATGAACCCGTTCCGCGCCCATGTCCTGCCGGGGCCCGAGGTGATGATCGCCGCCCCCGACCGCGAATTCGACGAGGCCGGGCGGCTCAAGAACGAGATGCCGATCAAGCTCCTGACCGAGCTGATGGGCGATCTGCGCAAGGCGGCGACGCGCTAAAGGCTGGCCTCGGGCCGGAATTCCGGCGGGATCGTGTCGCGCCCCTCGAGGATCAGGTCGGCCATCATCCGTGCCACCATGGGCGCCATGCCGAACCCGATCTTGAACCCGCCATTGGCGATATAGGCCCCCGTCCGCACAGGGTCCGCGCCCAGCATCGGCGCGCGCGACCGGGCGCGGGGGCGCAGACCCGCCCAGCGTTCGATCACGGGCGCCGCGCGCAAGGCCGGGCACAGCCGCCGCGCGGTCTCGATCAGCGCGTCAAGCTGCCCATCGGTGCTGACCGGATCGTCATACTCGCGTTCCGAGGTGGAGCCGATGGCGACCGTCCCATCGGCATGGGGCACGATATGCAGCGCCTCGGCGAAGAGCTGCGGTGCCCCGCCCAGATCGGCCCGAAACACCGCCGCCTGCCCCTTCACCCCGGTCCCCAGGTTTCGGCCCATGGCCTGTGACAGCTCCGCCAGACCCGCCGCCCCGGTGGCGCGCACCTCGATCATGGGCCGGTCGGTGGCCTCCGGCCCGATCCGCCCGCCCTTCGCCCCGATCGCGGCGGCGAGCGCAGCACAGGCGCGGCGCGGATGCATCCGGGCGGTCAGATTGTCATGGATCAGCCAGCCCGTGGGACTGTCCAAAAGCTCCGGAAATTCCGCCGCCGCGACCACGTCCCAACGATAGCGCCCCTGCCACAACGCGCCCGCCGTCTCGCCCCGCGCGCGGGCCAGCGCCAGCGCCGCCTCATCCGCGATAGGTTGCAGCCGCCCGGTACGCCCATAGCCCGGATCTTGCCCGCCCGCCGCCGCCACCCCGCCCCAGAACTCGGCGGCCATGTCGAGCGCGTCGAACTGCACCTGCTTCTTGGAATTCCAGTTTTCCGGCACATGCGGGGCCAGCGCCCCCACCACCCCGCCAGAGGATCCGGCCCCGACCCCGAACGGGTCCACCACTTCGACCGATGCGCCGCGCAGCAATGCCTCCCATGCGATGGACAGGCCGAAAATCCCCGCGCCAAAGACCCTGATCTCGGCCATTGCCATTCCCCCTGCCTTGCCCCAGTGTCCGCGCGCGCCAAGCAGGATGTAGACGAGCCGCAGGGCATGGACCAGCCACAGCACGATATCGACTGGCGCGACACCGGCGCGGGCCTGCGCGTGCCCGTGTCCCGCGCCTTTGACGATCCGTTCTATTCGCTCGAGAACGGGCTTGCCGAAACGCGGCACGTGTTTCTGGCCGGAAATGACCTGCCCGCGCGGTTCCGGCCCGGTTTCCATATCGCGGAACTGGGCTTTGGCACCGGGCTCAACCTTGTCGCGGCGGCCCTGGCCTGGGATCAGGCGGGCATCGACGGCCCGCTCCATTTCACCTCCTTCGAAGCCTTTCCCCTGTCGGGCGCGGATGCGCGCGCGGCCCTTGCCGCCTTTCCCGAAGCGGCGGGCCTGTCGGATGCCATCGCCCATGCGCTCGACACCGACGGGCGGATCGACACGCCGCGCCTCTCTGCACGGATCATCCCCGGCGATGCGCGCCGCACCGTGCCGGCATGGGACGGCTGCGCCGATGCGTGGTTTCTCGACGGCTTCGCGCCCGCCCGGAACCCCGAATTGTGGGAACCCGCACTGCTGCGCGCGGTTGCCGATCATACCTTGCCGGGCGGCAGCGTTGCGACCTATTCGGCGGCGGGCCATGTGCGCGCCGCACTGGCCGATGCGGGGTTCGCCGTCACCCGCGTTCCGGGCTTCGGGCGCAAACGGCACATGACGAAGGGACAACTTGCGTGAGCGCGCAGAACACGAAACTCGGCATCTGGCTGATGGTGGCCACCACCTTCGTCTTCGCCATGCAGGACGGGATCAGCCGACATCTTGCCGGTGAATACAACGTGCTGATGGTGGTGATGATCCGCTACTGGTTCTTCGCTGCCTTCGTGATGGCCGTGGCCGCGCGCAAGGCGGGCGGCCTGCGCGCCGCCGCCGCGACCAGTCAACCGGGCGTGCAGATCTTTCGCGGCATCCTGCTGGCGGTCGAGGTCTGCGTGATGGTGCTGGGCTTCGTCCTTCTGGGACTGGTGGAAAGCCACGCGGTCTTCACCTCCTACCCGCTTCTGATCGCGGCGCTTTCGGGTCCGATCCTTGGGGAAAAGGTCGGCTGGCGGCGCTGGACGGCCATCGGGGTCGGGTTCATCGGCGTGATCATCATCTTGCAACCCGGTTTCCGGGTCTTTCAGGTCGAGGCGCTGGTGCCCCTGGCCGCGGCCCTCATGTTCGCGCTCTACGGGCTGATGACGCGCTATGCCGCGCGCAAGGATTCGGCAGCGACAAGCTTTTTCTACACCGGCACGGTGGGATGCGTGGTGATGACCTCGGTCGGCATCTGGTTCTGGGAACCGATGACCGCGCCCGATTGGGCCTGGATGGCGCTTTTGTGCGTCACCGGCGCGCTCGGCCATTGGCTCTTGATCAAGACCTATGACGTTGCCGAGGCCAGCGCCGTGCAACCCTTCGCCTATCTGCAGCTGGTCTTTGCCGCGACGCTGGGGATCACGGCCTTTGGCGAAACGCTGGAATTGAACGTGGCCATCGGCGCCGCCCTGGTCGTCTCGGCAGGGATCTTCACCCTCCTGCGCACCCGCGCCAAGGAAAAAGCGTAGGGTGGGCAATCTGCCCACCACCGATAGGCAATCTGCCCATCACCCACCAACACCCCATTCCTCACGACTTCGGCTTGTCGTCGTAATCATCCCGCAAGATGCGATGCGCATCGCCATCGGGGTCTTCGAACTGCCCCTTGCGCAGCATCCACCAAAAGGCCGCAAGCCCAACCGCGCCCAGAAACAGGCTGACGGGGATCAGAAGTCCGAGGATATCCATCGCGGCCTCACTTCAGCCTGAGCGCGTTGAGCGAGACCGTAATCGACGACAGCGACATGGCCAAGGCCGCGATCAGCGGCGAACACAGGCCCGCAACCGCCAGCGGCACGGCCAGCACGTTGTAGACCGTGGCGATGGTGAAATTCTCCCGGATGCGCGCCCGCGCCGAAACCGAGGTGCGGATTGCATCCGCGATCGGCGCAAGGCTGCGGCCCATCAACACCATGTCGGACGCGCTGCGCGCCGCATCGAGCGCCGAAGCGGGCGAGATCGACACATGCGCCGCCGCCAGCGCCGCCGTGTCGTTCAACCCGTCGCCCACCATCAGCACCTTGGCCCCTTTGGCAGACAGATCGGCGACCAGCGCGGCCTTTTCCTGAGGCAGCGCCTCGGCGATGACCTCCTCGATGCCGATGGTCTGCGCAAAGCGCGCGACCGCACCCCTCGTGTCGCCCGAGATCAGGATCACCCGCTTGCCCTGCCGCTGCAGCGCCTCCACGACCTCGGCGGCACCTTCGCGCAGCGTGTCGGCGAAGCGCAGGGTCAGGGGCGCGTCCTCCCCGATCTTGAGGAAGGTCGCGGTCTCCTCGGGCGCCTCGGCACCGACCCATGTCGCGCGACCCAGGCGCACCACCTGACCACGCCACAGGCCCTCGACCCCATGCCCCGGAACCTCGCGCAGCCCGTTAACTTCTGCGCAAGAAACGCCTTCGGATCTTAACGCTTTGGCAAGACTTGTGGCCAAGGGATGCGCCGATCCCTCCGCCAGGGCCAGGGCCACCTGCGCCGCCTCCGGCGGCAGCGCGCCCGCATCGAGCAGGGTGGGCAAACCGTGGGTCAGCGTGCCGGTCTTGTCGAAAACGACCGTATCCGCCTCGGCCAGACGCTCCAGCGCGGTGCCGTCCTTGATCAGCAATCCCTTGCGGAACAACCGCCCCGAGGCGGCGGTTGTCACCGCCGGCACGGCCAGACCCAAAGCGCAGGGGCAGGTGATGATCAGAACGGCCGCCGCGATATTCAGCGCGATCCGCATGTCCTGCGTGTAAAGCCACCAGCCCACGGCCGCGACAACCGACAGGATATGCACGAAAGGCGCGTAAAGCTTGGCCGCCTGATCGGCGAGCGAGTGGTAATTCGCCCGCCCCGATTCCGCGACCGCGACCAGATCCGCGATCCGGTGCAGCGCCGTATCGCGGCCCGCGGCCCGCACCTCGACCGTCAGGGGGCCGGTCAGGTTGACCTCGCCCGCGCTGACCACGCTTCCTTCGCCTGCGAAAACAGGCAGGCTTTCCCCCGTCATCAGGCTGCGGTCGATCTCGGATTGTCCCGACAAAACAAGACCATCGACCGGCACGCGCCCGCCCGGCCTGACGCGCACCACATCGCCCACGGCCAATTCCGCGACCGACACCGTTTCCTCGCCCGTGGCAGCCAGACGGACCGCGCGCGGCACCTCCAGCGCGGCCAGCTCCTGCGCCGCCGACCGGGCCGAGGCGCGCGTGCGATGGTCGAGGTAGCGACCACCCAGAAGGAAGAAACACAACATCACCGCCGCGTCGAAATAGGCGTGTTCGCCCGAATGCATCGTCTCGTAGGACGAGGTGACAAGCGCCAGCGCGATAGCCAGCGTGATCGGCACATCCATGTTCAGCCGCCGCGCCCTCAGCGCGGACCATGCCGACACGTAGAAGGGTCGCCCCGAAAAGATCACGGCGGGAATGGCGATGGCCGCGCTGATCCAATGCATCATGTCGCGCGTGACACCCTCGGCCCCCGACCAGACGGCGACCGACAGAAGCATCACGTTCATCATCGCGAAAAACGCCACCGCCAGCCGCATCAAGAGGTCGCGGCCCGCGCGGTCGGCGGCCGTGGTGGCCAGCACACCGGGGTCCAGCTCATGGGCCTCGTAGCCCGCGCGCTCCAGAACGGCGGTCAGCGTCTCGGCCTCCACCTCGGGACCGGCGGTCACGGCGGCGCGCCGCAGCGTCAGGTTCACCCGCGCCTCGCGCACGCCCGGAACCGCCAGAAGCGCCCGCTCCACCCCCGAAATGCAGCCCGCGCAATGGATGCCGGGCAGGGACAGCATCAGCGTCGCATCCTTGGGCAATTCTGCCAGATGCTCCGCCGCAGGCGCGACGTTGCAGGCCGGACAGGCCGAGGGACGGACATGTTCGAAGGTGGCGGTCACGCTTGGCTCACTCAAAATGGCGGAAGGTGATGTTGTGTCGATACTCCGTGCCGTCCCGCGCCACGCCCGTCAGGCGCAGCCGCCATTGCCCGTCGCCCAGAACCACCGGCGCGACAAAGGCCCCGTTGACCCGCGTGAGCTCCAGCAGCTGATCCTCCTCCCGGTTGGTGGGCCGGGTGAGCAGGGCCGTCAGTTCCGCCGGGGCGACAGGCACCCCCACCTCATCGACCAGATGCAGCACCAGCGTGCCATCGCCGGGGATCTCGACGCTTGCGTTCCAGCCCAGCGCCTCCTGCGCAAGGCGGCGGTCGTCAAAGGTCTGACTGTCGGCGTAGCTGCTGTCGACCTCCATCCCCGGAAAGGTCGAAACGGCGCTATAGGCCATGAACAGGTTGACCCCGATGATGAGACCAAAGCCCCCCACGAACATGGCCAGAACATGCCACCCGGTCAGCTTGCGGCCCGTATCCTGCACAGCGGTCTCCATTGTCATTGCTCTTCCCTCCCGAAGAATGTCGTGTCGCGATAGGCGCGGGTCTGGGTGCTCAGATCCTCGACCCAAAGCCGCAGATCGGTCCGCTCGGTCTCGGCGGCTTCGCTGCCGGCGGGGGCGATGATATAGACCCGTTGCAGATGCGTGCTGTTCAGCGGCACATCGACCGTGTTGCCCGTCTGCCCCTCAAGCTCCACCTGCAGGGGTTGGTCCGACACCAGCGTGATGGCGAATGCGCTTTCGTCATGGGTCATGTTGCGAATGCGCACGTCATAGGTGTTGCGGATCGACCCGTCCGACAAGACGACGAATTGCGGGTTGCGCACGGGTGCGACGGTCACGTCGATATCCGAGCGCACGAACAACAGAACCGTCAAGCCGATGCCGATGGCCGACCACAGAGCCGTGTAGATGATCGTGCGCAGCCGGAAGATATGCTTCCACACCGACTTTTTGGGATTGCCCGCGCGCTCGTTCGCCTCGTCCGTCAGGGCCATGTAATCGATCAGGCCGCGCGGCTTGCCCACCTTGGCCATGATGTCGTCGCAGGCGTCGATGCAGAGCGCGCAGGTGATGCATTCCAGCTGCTGGCCGTCGCGGATGTCGATGCCCACGGGGCAAACATTGACGCAGGCGTAGCAGTCGATGCAATCGCCCAGATTCTCGCGGTCCTTGCCCTTGCCGCGCGGTTCGCCCCGCCAGTCGCGATAGGCGACGGTGATCGTATCCTCGTCCATCATCGCGGCCTGGATGCGGGGCCAGGGGCACATGTAGATGCAGACCTGCTCGCGCATGAACCCGCCAAAGACGAAGGTCGTGGCGGTCAGGATGGCGATGGTGATGTAGGCGACCGAGGCCGCCTGCCCCGTGACAAGCTGGCCCATCAGCGTCGGCGCATCGGCGAAGTAGAACACCCAAGCCCCGCCCGTCGCCACCGCGATCAGCAGCCAGACCACCCATTTCGTCAGGCGCAGCCGCCATTTGTGGACATCCCACTTGGCGTTCCACAGCCTCAGCCGCGCGTTGCGGTCCCCCTCGATCCAGCGTTCCACGGTAAAGAACAGGTCGGTCCACACCGTCTGCGGACAGGAATAGCCGCACCACACCCGCCCCAGCGCCGAGGTGAACAAAAACAGCCCCAGCCCCGCCATGATCAAAAGACCCGCGACGAAATAGAATTCATGCGGCCAGATCTCGATCCAGAAGAAAAAGAACCGGCGGTTCGCAAGATCCAGCAACACCGCCTGGTCGGGCAGTTCCGACCCGCGATCCCAGCGGATCCAGGGCGTCACGTAATAGATGCCCAGCGTCACCAGCATGATGACCCATTTCAGGTTCCGAAACCGCCCGTAGACGCGCTTTGGAAAGACAGGCTCACGCGCAGCATAGAGCTTTTGCGGCTCTTCGGTGGCACTCATGATGTACGGCTCCCGGGGTATTTGGTTGTCCTGCGCAAGTTTGGTTTAGGAAACCCACCCGGGTCGAACCTTGACGTGGATCAAACCCGCCCCCCCCGAAGGCGAAAATGCGCAAAACCCCGCCACGGGGGCGGGGTTTGCACGGCTGCGGTCTGGATGGCGGCCCGGATCAGGCCCCGATCAGGCTTCGATCAGGCCGCGCGTGATCGCCTCGTCGCGGGCGACCCAGTATTCGTCATGATAGGTGTCATAGGGATGGCCCGTCTGGCTCCCGTCGGCGTATTGCGCCTGGTTGTTCATGTGGGCCAGCAGGTTTTCATCCGTGAACCCGGCCATCCAGTCTTCCAGCACCTGAACATTGCCCGTGCGCGAGGTCCATTGGTTGCGCGCAAAAGGTTCGCCCTCTGCCTCTGCCTCTGCCTCCGTCTCGGCCTCGACCTCGGCAAAGGCGCTGCGGATCTCGTAGCCCGCCATCTGCGTGGAAATGCCGGAGGCCCCATCCGCCATCCCGTTCGACACCACCGCCGTCGTCGCAAGCCCAAGGCCGACAAGCGCGCCGCTCAGGACAACCCAATCGACCGTAACGGCACCGCATTCGGACGCGACGAACGCCTCCACGGACAACACCAGCCTTTTCATCACCGCCCTCTGCGCAATGTCACCTTCCGCAAGGATCGTTTCCGATTGCGGGGAAACTAGGGGCCGGATGCGATGATCACGGTGAAATTTCGCGGCCAAATCTAGGCATATGCCACCGGCGCCCTATACCAACGAAAACCCCCGCCAGCGCGTCATGCGCAGGCAGGGGCAAGGATGTGGCACCGGTCCCGTAGGAAACGCGCGAACAGGACCGGGACCGGTGCCGTTCCGCCGACCGGGAGGGGTCGACGGAATTCTTGGACCCTCAGGGCTTATTCGCCACCGCCCAGAGAGTGGACATAGACCGCCACGGCGCGCACCTCGGCCTCCGACAGACGCCCGGCATCGGATGCTTCCGCCGACCAGGGCGGCATCACGCCGAAGCGGGAATAGCGCACCGTCTGCTCGATCGCCTCTTCCGATCCGCCGTAAAGCCAGATCGCATCGGTCAGGTTGGGCGCGCCCAGGAACCGGTCGCCGGTCCCGTCATCCATGTGACAGGCCGCGCAATTGTCCAGGAACACGCTCTCGCCCGCAGCCGCCAGCGTCGCATCGGCCTCCTGTCCCGACAGGTTGCGCACATATTGCACGACCGAGGCGACTTCCTCGTCCGACAGGATCTCGTCAAAGGCGGTCATCTCGGAATAGCGCGCCATCGGATCATCCGTGTTGCGGATGCCATGCGTGATGGTCAGGTGGATGTCGTCGATGGTGCCGCCCCAAAGCCAGTCGTCATCGAGCAGGTTGGGATAGCCCGAGGCCTGAACCCCAGCCGCCCCCGACCCGTGACACTGCGAACAGAAGGTGGCGAATGTGGCCGCCCCGCCCTGGATCGCGTAATTGTAGAGGTCGGGATTGTCCTCGGGCGTGATCGCGGCCAGCTCCACCTCGGTCAACCGGGTGCGGATGTCGGCGTTCATGTCCTCGAACCGCTGGATGTCCTCGGCCACGTTGGCCCGGGTCGAAAAGCCCAGGATGCCGGGCGTCGCCCCGTTCACCAGCGGCCAGGCCGGATACATCACCGTATAGGCGATGCCCCAGACGATCGTGGCGTAAAAGGTCCAGAGCCACCAGCGCGGCAAGGGATTGTTGAATTCCTTGATCCCGTCCCAGCTGTGTCCGGTGGTCTCGGGGTCACCCGCCAAAAGCTTCTGCTCTTCGGGGTGCTGAGTGTTGCGCTCGCTCATTGCCGCGCCTCCTTGAGAGGCTGGGTCCGGGCCTGCGTGTCCGTGTCGCGGGCCGGTCGATCATCGTGACGGAACGGGATATCGGCGATGTCGCGATGCACCGCCCGGCTGCCCGGCCTCAGCGTGAACAAGATCACGCCAAGGAACACGAGCAGCATGAACATCGCACCCCAGCTGCGGGCGATGATCTGAAGAATGGTATATGTATCTTCCATCTGTCAGCCCCCCTTACCGGCTTGCCAAGGCTTCGTCGGGCGCGAAGGTCGAGAAATCGACCAGCGTGCCCAGCATCTGCATGTAGGCGATCAGCGCATCCATCTCGGTGACTTCGGGCTGGCCGTCGAAATCGCGCTGCTGCGCGCCGGGGTAGCGTTCCACCACGCCGCCATCGCCGAAATCGGTGGCCTGCTGGATGAAATCGACCCGTGCGTTTTCGATCATCTCGTCGGTGTAGGGCACACCCACCATCCGGTGGGTCTCCATCAGGTCGACGATATAGGTCGGCTGCAGCACGTTGTCGGCCAGGTAGGCATAGGCCGGCATCACCGATTCCGGCACCACCGATTGCGGCAGGGTGAAGTGGTCGACATGCCATTCGTCCGAATAGCGACCGCCCACACGGGCCAGATCGGGCCCGGTGCGCTTGGACCCCCACTGGAACGGGTGGTCATACTGGCTTTCGGCCGCAAGGCTGTAATGGCCGTAGCGTTCGACCTCGTCCCGCATGGGGCGGATCATCTGGCTGTGGCAGACATAGCAGCCTTCGCGGATGTAGATTTCGCGGCCCGCCAGCTCCAGCGGGGAATAGGGCCGCATCCCGTCCACATCCTCGATGGTGTTTTCCAGGTAGAACAGCGGCGCGATCTCCACGATGCCCCCGATGGTGACGACCAGGAAACTGAGCGTCAGAAGCAGGGTGGCGTTGGTTTCGATCTTTGCGTGACCTTCAAGTGCCATCTCTCGGGCCCTCCTTATTCCGCAGGGGCCGCAGCGGCGACATCACGGCGGACGGCGCTCTTGCGGACGGTCATATAGAGGTTCCACGCCATGATCAGCGCCCCGGTGAGGTAGAGAACCCCGCCCAGACCACGGACCACGTACATCGGGAACTTGGCGGCGACGGTGTCGGCAAAGGAATTCACCAGGAACCCTTGCGCATCCACTTCACGCCACATCAGGCCTTCCATGATGCCGGTCACCCACATCGATGCCGCGTAGAGAACGATACCGATCGTGGCGAGCCAGTAGTGCCAGCTGACCGCGCGCAGCGAATAGAGCCGCTGCTTGTTCCACAGCTTGGGGAACAGGTAGTAGAGCATCCCGAAGGTGATCATCCCGTTCCAGCCCAGCGCGCCGGAATGCACGTGGCCAATCGTCCAGTCGGTGTAATGCGACAGCGAATTGACCGCCCGGATCGACATCATCGGCCCCTCGAAGGTCGACATGCCGTAGAACGCGACCGAGGTGACCATCATCCGCAACACGGGGTCGGTCCGCAGCTTGTCCCATGCGCCCGAGAGCGTCATCAGACCGTTGATCATGCCGCCCCAGCTGGGCATCCACAGCACGATCGAGAACACCATCCCCAGCGTCGAGGCCCAATCAGGCAGCGCCGTGTAATGCAGGTGGTGCGGACCGGCCCAGATGTAGAGAAAGATCAGCGCCCAGAAGTGGATGATCGACAGCTTGTAGCTGTAGACCGGGCGTTCGGCCTGCTTGGGGATGAAGTAATACATCATGCCCAGGAAGCCCGCGGTCAGGAAGAAACCCACCGCGTTGTGGCCATACCACCATTGCGTCATGGCATTCTGCACGCCCGACATCACCGTGACCGAGCGCGAGCCAAAGAACGACACCGGGATCTGCAGGTTGTTGACCACATGCAGCATCGCCACGGTGACGATGAAGGACAGAAGGAACCAGTTGGCGACGTAGATGTGCGGCTCTTTCCGCTTCATCAGCGTGCCCATGTAAAGCGCCAGGAACGCCACCCAGACGATCGTCAGCCACAGGTCGGTCAACCATTCGGGTTCGGCATATTCCTGGCCTTGGGTCGAGCCCAGCAGGTAGCCGGTCGCCGCCATCAGGATGAAGAGCTGGTAGCCCCAGAACACGAACCACGCGAGGCCGCCGCCCCACATCCGCGCGGCAGATGTCCGCTGCACGATGTAGAAACTGGCCGCCAGAAGCGCGTTGCCCCCAAAGGCAAAGATCACTGCCGAGGTATGGAGCGGACGCAACCGGCCAAAGTTCAGATAGCCCTCGGCCCAATGGAAATTGAGCACCGGATAGGCCAGCTGAAAGGCGATGAACGTGCCCGCCAGGAAACCGACCACGCCCCAAAAGACCGTGGCGATGGCGGCCGCGCGCACGGGGCCGTCCATGTATTCATCGACCGGAACGGGCCGCTTGGCCTCTCCGGTGTTGCGCAGCACGTAGATGAACGTGATGGCGGCCGCACTCATGATCAGCAGCGCGTGAACCAGGTAGGCCACGTCGCGTGCATAATTGGCCGCGATCGCGGCACAGACCGCGACAAGGCCAAGGATCAGCAGCTTTACGTAATCAAGCATTGATCGTCCCTTCGTCCTGCCCCGGTTCCGACTCGAAAGCCGTCCGGAGCTGTTCCATCTGCCTCCACATCGCGGAAGGGGCGCGACAGGGCCTTGATCCATGTCAAATGCAACTCATGGGTCGGTTGATGCAGGTCAAGGTGCGGCACCCTGTCTCGGTCTAGGCCTTGGATGGGCCAATCGAGGGAGGCTTCCATGACCTACAAATCCATCCTGACGATCCTGACCGACCCGTCCGAGGTGGGCGCGGTTCTGTCCGCCGCGATCCCCTTCGCGACCGAAGCGGGCGCGCATCTGGATGTGCTGTGCCTTGGGATCGACCGGACCCAGACCGGGTATTATTTCGCCGGCGCGACCGCGCTGATGCATGACGAAACCATCGCACAGGCACAGGCCGAAGCCGCCGCGATCGAGACCGCCGCCCGCGCCGAACTGGGGCGCAGCGACCTGTCCTGGGGCATCGATGCCTTGGTGGCGCAATCGGCCTCGGTTACCGGGCTTGTGGCGCGCCGGGCGCGTTTTGCAGATCTGGTGATCTTGCCCAAACCCTATGGCGAGGGGAAATATTCCGACGCGCCCGTCATCGTCGAATCCGCCATGTTCCAGGGCCAGGCCCCGGTGATCGTCCTGGCCGAGGGTGCGGCCCCGGCCGCGGCCCCGCGACGTGTCGTCGTGGCATGGAACGAATCCGCCGAGGCCATGACAGCCGTCCGGCGCGCCCTGCCGATCCTCAAGACGGCGGCGCTGGTCGATATCTGCATCGTGGCACCTGAACGCCACGCCTCCGACACCACGGACCCGGGCGCGGAACTGTCACGGATGCTGAGCCGCCATGGCGTGAAGGTGGAGGTCACGATCCTCGCCCAGACGCTGCCCCGCGTCTCCGAGGTCATCGCCCGCCATGTCGCCGACATGGACGCCGACATGCTGGTGATGGGGGCCTATGGCCATTCGCGCTTCCGCGAAGCGATCCTTGGCGGGGCCACGCGCAACATGCTGGAACACGCGACCGTTCCGGTCCTGATGGCGCATTGAGCGCCGGTCATCAGCCCCGGTAGGGTGCGCCGATCACGGCGCACCTTTGCCGCACGGTGCGCCTGCCTCAAAACACCCCGCCATCCGCGTCATCTCCCGTTTCGTTCATCAGCATGTCGAAATCGGGAATGACGATATGGCGCTTGCCCTCGAGCCGGATCACGCCATCGCGCTTGAGCCCCGACATCTGGCGGCTGACCGTTTCCAGCGTCAGGCCAAGGTAGTCGGCCATTGCCTCGCGCGTCAGCGGCAGGTCAAAGGCCAGTGACCCGTTGTTGCCGGTCTGGTTGATCGTGGCGTCACGCCGGGCGATGATCGACAGGAAGCTCGCGATCTTCTCGCGCGCCGTCTTGCGCCCCAAAAGCAGCATCCATTCGCGCGCCGCATCCAGTTCGTCGAGCGTCATCTCCAGCAGGCGCTGGCTGACATGGGGTGTGTTGGTCAGCAAATCCTGGAACGGTTGCCGCCGGAAACAGCACAATTGCAGATCGGTCGTGGCCGTCACGTCATAGGAGGCATGCTCGCGATTGGGCCGACCCAGAAAATCCGACGGCAGCAAAAGACCGACCATCTGCCGCCGACCATCCTCCATCGTCTGGGTCAGCGCGGCCACGCCATGCACGACGGAGGCGACGAAATCCATCTTGTCACCGGCCCAGACGATGGTCTGGCCGGCTTCGTAGTTGCGGTAGTACTTGATCGCTTCGAGGTGCTCCAATTCGTCACTCTCGCAGCGGGCGCATACGGCGCGGTGACGTATAGGACAATCAGCGCAGTCGAGCTGCGGGAATGCAACCTGGCGTTGTGCCATGGGTTAGGCTCCCTTCTGCCTTGCGGCGATCGGGGCTCGCTTGATCCAGATCAAGGACAAACGGCGCGTTTCATCTGCAACGGTACAACAATGGAACAGGTCAATCAACTTCGTCGCCTTGGGCTTTTTGACGCCAAGGTGCCACGCTACACCAGCTACCCGCCTGCCACGAAGTTCTCGAACGACGTGAGCGGACCGGTGTTCCTCCACTGGCTGCGCGCGATCCCCAAAGGGGCGCGCCTGTCGCTATACCTGCATGTGCCGTTCTGCCGAAGGTTGTGCTGGTTTTGCGCGTGCCGGACGCAGGGCGTGCAATCGGATACGCCTGTGCAGGCCTATGTCGAAACCCTGAAACAGGAAATCGCGACATTGGGCCGCCTGTTGCCCGAAGGGGTCGAGGTGGCGCGGCTGCATTGGGGCGGGGGCACACCGACGCTTTTGTCGGCGGAGATGATGACGGGCCTGTCGCAAACATTGCGAAATGCCTTTGATTTCACGAAAGATTCCGAATTCTCGGTCGAGGTCGATCCGAACGAGATCGACGCGGCGCGCATCGATGCGCTGGCGGCGGCGGGGATGAACCGCGCCTCCATCGGGGTGCAGGATTTCGATCCGGACATCCAGCAGATCATCGGGCGCCTGCAAAGCTACGAGGTGACGCGCGACGCGGTCGAGGCGTTGCGCGCGGCGGGAATCCATTCGCTGAACGCGGATATCCTGTTCGGATTGCCGAACCAGAGCCGGGAAAAGATCACCGATTCCGTGCAGATGCTTTTGTCCCTCGTGCCCGATCGGGTGGCGCTTTACGGCTATGCCCATGTGCCGTGGATGGCCAAGCGGCAGGCCATGATCCCGACCGAGGCGCTGCCCACGCCAGAGCAGCGGCTGGCCCTGTTCGAGACAGCCAGACGTTTGTTTTCATGGGATAATTACGACGAGATCGGCATCGATCATTTCGCCCGGCCCGAGGACAGCATGGCGATTGCCGCGCGAAACGGGCATTTGCGGCGCAATTTCCAGGGTTATACGGATGACACCTGCGACGTGCTGATCGGGCTGGGTGCATCGGCGATTTCGCGCTTCCCGCAAGGGTTTGCGCAGAATGCGAGTTCGACGGCGGCCTATCAGAAATCGGTGCGCGCGGGCGAATTGGCGACCGGGCGCGGCCATGCCTTCAAGGGACAGGACCGTGTGCGCTCGCGGCTGATCGAGATGCTGATGTGTGATTTCAGGATCGAAAATGCCGAGATTCTAAGGGATTACGACCTGTCGGAGATCGAGCTTGCCGCGCTGGAACGCAGCGTCGCGGAGCAGTTTCCGGGCGTCACGCGCGTCTCGTCGAGCGGGTTCGAGATCCTGCCGGAAGGGCGGCCGCTGACGCGGATGATCGCGCGGGGGTTCGACGAATACGAGATGCGGGCGGAGGGGCATTCCTCGGCGATCTGAGCCCTGCAAGACCCCGGAATGTCTGAAGATCGGGTAAAGATCCGGGCCAAGACATTAACGCTTGGTGACTTTTCGGGACCGAATCCTGACAGATCCTTTACGGCGACGACCGCGCGACGGCCTTTTTTGCCCGCATGGTTGACGAAAGGTGAACCCGCCGGGAGCCGGACGGCGCGACGGGTCGATATCTTGCCAAAACCTTGCGCGGCCCGTGGCGCGGCAAGGGTCGGTTAACCACCTGGACAGGTCAGTTGGACCACACGGGACCGCGCAAGGCGGAGGTCACGCCGCGCCCAGTTCACCGAAGGCTGCGGTCAAAAGATCGCGGGTGTAGCGGGTCTGCGGATCGGCAAAGAGCGCCTCGGCCTCGCCCTGTTCGACCACATCGCCATTCTTCATCACGATGACCTTGTGGCTCAGCGCGCGCACGACCTTGAGGTCATGGCTGATGAACAGATAGGCGATGGCGTTCTTGCGCTGGAGGCTGCGCAAGAGCTCCACGATCTGGACCTGCACGGTCATGTCGAGCGCGCTTGTCGGTTCGTCCAGCACCACGAGTTTGGGGCGCAGGATCATCGCGCGGGCAATCGCGATGCGCTGGCGCTGGCCGCCGGAAAATTCATGCGGGTAGCGGTCCATCATCGCGGGGTCGAGACCGACCTCGGACAGGATCGCGGCGACCTGCGCGCGGCGATCCTCGCGGCCGACGCCGTGGACCTCGAGCCCCTCGGCGATGATCTGTTCGACGGTCATCCGGGGGCTGAGGCTGCCGTAGGGGTCCTGGAACACGATCTGCATGTCGCGCCTTAGCGGGCGCAGGTCGCGCGAATGCAGCCCCTGCACATCGCGGCCCATGAAGACCACCGGCCCCTGTGACGAAATCAGCCGCATGATGGCGAGCGCCAGCGTCGTCTTGCCCGAGCCGCTTTCGCCCACCACGCCCAAGGTTTCGCCCGCCCGCACGCTGAGGGTCGCGGCATTCACCGCTTTCACATGACCCACGGTGCGACGCATCAACCCGCGCTGGATCGGGAACCAGACGCGCAGGTCATGGGTGGCCACGATCTCGGGCGCATCCGCTGGCACGGGGTCGGGGCGGCCCCGCGCCTCGGCGGCCAGAAGCTTGCGGGTATAGGGATGGCGGGGATTGGCGAAGATGTCTTCGGTCCGGCCCTGTTCCACGATCTCGCCGCCCTGCATGACGCAGACGCGATCGGCGATGCGGCGCACGATGGTCAGGTCATGGGTGATGAACAAAAGGCTCATTCCCATGTCGCGCTTGAGATCGGCCAGAAGGTCGAGGATCTGCGCCTGGATGGTGACATCGAGCGCGGTGGTGGGTTCATCGGCCACCAGAAGATCGGGGCCATTGGCCAGCGCCATGGCGATCATCACGCGCTGACGCTGCCCGCCCGAGAGCTGGTGGGGATAGGCCCCCAGACGGCTTTCGGGATCGCGGATGCCCACCTTGGTCAACAGCTCGATCACGCGGGCGCGCGCCGCATCGCCGCGCAATCCCTGATGCAAGGCAAGGCTTTCGGTGATCTGCTTTTCCAGCGTGTGGAGCGGGTTGAGCGAGGTCATCGGCTCCTGAAAGATGAAGCTGATGTCATTGCCCCGGATGCGGCGCAGCGTGGCGGTATCGGCGCCGACCATTTCCTGTCCGGCATAGCGCACCGACCCGGTGATCTCGGTCGCGCCGGGGACAAGCGACACGGTGGAGAGCGCGGTCACGGATTTGCCCGAACCGCTTTCGCCCACAAGCGCCACGGTTTCGCCCTTGTCGACGTGAAAGGATACGCCGCGCACCGCATGGGTGGGGCCGAACCGGACCGAGAGATTTTCGACCTCGAGCACCTTCATCGGGTCACGCCGGGCAGATGGATCATCGGAACGTCTTTCGCGGGTCGAAGGCATCGCGGACGCCCTCGAAGATGAAGACCAGAAGCGAGAGCATGATCGCAAAGGCGAAAAAGGCGGTGAAGCCGAGCCACGTGGCCTGAAGGTTGTTTTTCGCCTGAAGCGTCATTTCCCCGAGGCTGGGGGCCGAGGAGGGCAGGCCGAAGCCGAGGAAATCGAGCGAGGCAAGCCCGCCGATCGTGCCCGTCACGACGAAGGGCAGGAAGGTGAGGGTCGCGACCATGGCATTGGGCAGGACATGGCGGAACATGATCTTGGCGTTCGACACGCCCAGCGCGCGGGCGGCGCGGACATATTCGAAATTGCGCGCCCGCAGGAATTCGGCCCGCACCACGCCGACAAGGCCGGTCCAGCCGAAGAGCACCATCAGGAAGACCAGAAGCCAGAAATCCATCACGAAAATCGCGGAGATGATGATGATGATGTAAAGGCTGGGGGTGGAATTCCAGATCTCGATCACGCGCTGGAAGATCAGGTCGAGCCAGCCGCCGTAATAGCCCTGTGCCGCGCCCGCCGCGATGCCGATGACGGAGGTGAGGAAGGTCACGACAAGCGCGAAGCTGACCGAGAGGCGGAAGCCGTAGATCACGCGCGCCAGCACGTCGCGGGCGGTGTCGTCGGTGCCCAGCCAATGGTTGGCATCGGGCGGTGAGGGGGCCGCGCGGCCCAGATCGTTGACGGTGTTGTAGCTGTAGGGAATGAGCGGCCAGAGAAGCCAGCCCTGTTCTACGGTGTCACCGTTGAAGGTGCCGGTCGTCTGCACGGTTTCGATCACGCCTTCGGGGTCGTCCCAGCAATCTTCCAGCCCGCCCGAGATGATGAGGCATTGCACCTCGATGTCGCGGTAGACCGCTTCGGTGCGGAAATCGCCGCCGAACTCCGTCTCGGGGTAGAAGTTGAAGATCGGGGTGTAATAGGCGCCGCGATATTGCACGAGGATCGGCCGGTCATTGGCGATGAATTCTGCAAACAGGCTGAGGCCGTAGAGCACGGCGAAGATCCAGAGCGACCAGAAGGCGCGGCGGTTGGCCTTGAAATTGTCCCAGCGGCGGCGGTTGAGCGGCGAGAGCCAGCCGCGCCGGACGGGGGGTGCGGCGGGGGGCGTGGGATCTTGGGTCTGTGGGGTTTCGACGGGCATGGCCATGTCAGGTTTCCCGCGTTTCGAAATCGATGCGGGGGTCGATCCAGACATACATCAGGTCCGACAGGATGTTCACCACCAGCCCGATCAGGCCAAAGACGAAGAGCGTGCCGAAGATCACCGGGTAATCGCGGCTGACGGCGGCCTCGAAGGCCAGCCGCCCCAGACCGTCGAGCGAAAAGATGGTTTCGATGATGAGGCTGCCGCCGAAGAAGACGCCGACGAAAACGGCGGGAAAGCCCGCGATCACGATCAGCATCGCGTTGCGGAAGACATGGCCATAAAGCACGCGCCCCTCGCGCAGGCCCTTGGCGCGGGCGGTCATCACGTATTGCTTCTTGATCTCGTCGAGGAAGGAATTCTTGGTCAGAAGCGTCAGCGTGGCAAAGGCCGAGATGGTGGAGGCCAGGACCGGCAGGGTGATGTGCCAGAAATAATCGCCGATCTGCTGGATCAGGGTCATGTCCTCGAACCCGTCCGAGGTCAGGCCGCGCAGCGGGAAGATCTGGAAATAGCGCCCGCCCGCGAAGACCACCAGAAGCAGGATGGCAAAGAGAAAGCCGGGGATGGCATAGGCGACGATGATGACGCCAGAGGTCCAGGTGTCGAATTTCGTGCCGTCGCGCGTGGCCTTGGCGATGCCGAGCGGGATCGAGACGATATAGGCGATGAGCGTCGACCACAGGCCCAGCGTGATCGAGACCGGCAGTTTCTCGATCACCAGGTCGATGACCGAGATGGAGCGGAAGTAGCTTTCGCCGAAATCGAAGCGGGCGTAATCCCACATCATCAGGAAGAAGCGCTCAACGCCGGGAATATCCTCGGCCCGGCATTGCTCGGCGCGCAGGCTGGGGGTGCCGGTGAAGCCCTCATCGCAGACGATGCGGGCGAAGTTGAACTGGATGCGCAATTCATCGAGGAATTGCGGCGGCAGGCCGCGCGCGCCCTGATAATCCACCGTCTCGATCTGGGCACCGCCGCCCGCGCCGTCGCCGTTTCCGCCCGAGATGCCGGCGAAGACATCACCTTCGCCCTCGAGCTGGGCGATGACCTGTTCGATCGGGCCGCCGGGCACGAATTGGGTGAGGGCGAAGTTGATCACCATGATCCCCAGCAATGTGGGGATCATCAGCAGGACACGTCTGAGGATATAGGCGCCCATATCCGGTTACAGCACACCCTGATCGCGCAAAGCCTGTTCGGCCGCGGGGTCCACCCACCAGAAATCGAGGAAGCCGATACCATAGGGCGGCAGCGTCTCGGGGTAGCGGTAGTGGTTGTAATAGGCGACCCATTCGCTGTCGTTGAACCATTGCGGCACGCGGATGCGATAGGCGCGCAGCACCCGGTCGAGGGCGCGGACGGCAACCTCCATCTCGTCGCGGGTCTCTGCCCGCACCACGACCTCGACCAGGCGGTCGATCCCTTCATCGGCCAGACCCGCCACGTTGAAGAGGCTTTCATCCGCCCCGATGGAGCCGAAGAGCTGACGCAGCCCGGTGCCCGGTTCGTAGCCCGTCTGGAAGAATTCGGTCACGATGTCGAAATCGGCGTCGCGCTGGCGTTGGTTGGCCTGTGCGCCGTCGACCCGGTTCATGCGCGCGTCGATGCCGATGGCGCGCAGGTTCTCGACATAGGGGTTGATGATACGGTCAAAGAGCGGGCCGGCGTTGAGGAATTCCACCTCGAGCGTTTCGCCCGCCGCGTTGCGGAGCATCCCGTCCGGTCCCGGCGTCCAGCCCGCTTCCTCCAGAAGCGCGCTTGCGCGCCGTGCCTGCCGCCGGTCGAAGGTGCGGTCGGGGTCGGACGGCGGCGTGGCGAAGGCGGGTTCGGTGAACACCTCGTCGGGGATCAGCCCGCGCAGGGGTTCGAGGATCGCCAGTTCCTCGGGCGTGGGCAGGCCCGAAGCCTCCAGATGGGTGTTTTCCCAGAAACTGTCGATGGGCGAATAAAGACCGAAGAACAGCGTCTGGTTCGTCCATTCGAAGTTGAACATGAGCGCGATTGCCTCGCGCACACGGGGGTCCTGGAATTTCTCGCGGCGCAGGTTGAAGACGAAGCTTTGCCCCGGCGAAATCAGCCCCTGGGGAATTTCCTCGCGGATGACCACGCCATCCTGAAGACGCGGGAAATCATAGCTGTTGGCCCAGTTCTGGGAGGAGTTTTCCTGCCGGAACAGGTAGTTTCCGGCGGTGAACCCTTCGAAGGCGGCGATGCTGTCGGCGTAGTATTCGACCCGGATGCTGTCGAAATTGTGCCGCCCCCGGTTGATGGGCAGGTCATTGCCCCAGTAGTCGCGGTTGCGGGTAAAGACGGTCGCCCGACCCGGATCGATGCGGCCCACGACGTAAGGCCCCGAGCCCACGAGCGGGGTCAGGCGGCTTTCGTTGAAGTCGAGGCCGCTGGCGATATGGCTTGCCTGACTGAAGACCGGCAGGCTGCCCGCCGCCTCGATCCGGCCGCGCAGCTGGCTGTCGGGGTTGAAGTCGAAGCGGATGCGCCGGTCATCCAGCACCTCGGCCCCGGCGATGGTCAGCGGGATATTGGCGCGGAAGCTGGGCAGGCCCTCGTCGCGGAGAATCTCGTAGGAGAAAAGCACATCCTGCGCCGTCACCGGCGTGCCGTCGGAAAACCGCGCCTCGGGGCGGAGGGTGAAGATGACGTAGGACCGATCCTCGGGATAGGCGATGCTCTCGCAGAGCAGGCAATAGCTTTGGCCGATGGTGTCGAGCGTCCCTTCGAGCATCGATTCGAAGAAGATCGAGGCCAGAACCGCCGGATTGCCCTGGTTGGTGTAGGGGTGCAGCGAATCGAAGGAGCCGCCCGCGCTGGACCAGCTGAGCGACATCTCGCCCCCCTGCGGCGCGTCCGGGTTCACATAGGTGAGATGCGCGAAATCTGGGGCATAGCTCAGATCCTCGATCCCGAAGGTGGCAACGCCATGGGTGACGATCAGGTCATCCTGTGCGGGGGCTGCGCCTGCGCCAAAGGCGAGGATCAGCGCAGCGGCGGCGGTGGTGGGCAGGGCGCGCGGCAAACCCGCGCGGGCAAGGGCGTAGCGGTGAAACATGCAGATCTCCGAACTCGTCCTGTGAGGGGCCTGTGCCCCATTATCTGGTTCTGAACAGGTTAGAGACCAGCCCCCGCCATGGGCAAGTTGAGATTGCGTGATCACGGCGCTATACGCGCCACCCGGACATGCAAAGGGCCGCCCCATCGGGACGGCCCGGTGCCGTGAGCCAAGCTGGCGACTTAGTTGAAGGTCGCGAGATAGGCGATCAGGTTGGCGCGATCCTCGACATCGCTCATGCCGTTATAGGCCATGGCGGTGCCCGGTGCGTAGGTGCGCGGGCTTTCGAGGAAGGCCGAGAGGTTTTCCGGGGTCCATGCGCCGTCTTGCGACATCAGGGCGTCCGAGTAGTTGAAGCCTTGGGCGGAATGCTTGGGGCGATCCACGACACCATGCAGATAGGGGCCGACGCGGTTCACGCCCGGTTCCAGCGCGTGGCAGGCCGAGCACTGGCGCCACAGGCGTTCGCCCGCACCGGCATCGGCGGTTGCATAGACATCGGCGAAGGCCACCTCGACCACCTCTTCGGCGGGGGCATCGCCCTCATCAGCGCCTTCGGCGATGATGACATAGCCGCGCGTGGCGTGGTCGCCGTGGCTTTCGGCTTCGATGTTGTAGAGGCTGTCAGCGGCCCAGCCGCCCAACAAAAGCACCAGCATCGCGCCACAGACGGATGCGAACGCCTTGGTAATGGTCATCGTGTCGAACATGATCTTCCCATTCGGTGTCGCGATTTCGGGGGTATGTATGGGGTTTCACCCCATGATGGCAAGGTGTAGGGAGCGCGACGAAACGCCCACATCCAGCGGTGGAACAATGACAGGACGTATCGCCTTTCAGGGGGAGCCCGGCGCCTATTCGCATCAGGCGATCCATGATGCACGACCGGGATTCGAGGCGCTGCCCTGCGCCACCTTCGAGGAGGCGATCGAAGCCGTCCAATCGGGCCGCGCCGATCAGGCGATGCTGCCCGTCGAAAACACGACCTATGGGCGGGTGGCCGACATCCATCGGCTGTTGCCGCAATCGGGTCTGCATATCGTCGACGAGGTGTTCGTCCGCGTCCACATCAACCTGATGGCGGTGCCGGGCGCGCAGCTGTCCGACATCCGAGAGGCGCACAGCCATCTTGTGCTGTTGCCGCAATGCGCGGGATTTCTGCGCAAGCACCAGATCAAGGGGTGCGTCAGCCCCGACAATGCGCGGGCGGCGCGCGACGTGGCGACATGGGGCGACCGGACCAAGGCGGCGCTGGCCTCGGAACTGGCGGCCGAGATCTACGGGCTCGATATCCTTGCGCGGCATATCGAGGATCAGGATACCAACACCACCCGTTTCCTGATCATGGCGCGCGAGCCCGAGATGGCGCGGCGGGGCGATCACATGATGACCACTTTCGTCTTTCGCGTGCGCAACATTCCCGCCGCGCTCTACAAGGCGATGGGCGGGTTCGCGACCAATGGCGTGAACATGACCAAGCTGGAAAGCTACATGGTCGACGGGTCGTTCACCGCCACGCAATTCTACGCCGATATCGAAGGCCACCCGGAGGATGCCAACGTGAAACTGGCGCTCGAGGAACTGGCCTATTTCACGAGCTTCCTGAAGATCCTCGGGACCTATCCGGCGGCCTCTGTCCGGGATTGAGTTCCCTGAACGAAAGAAACCCCAAGGTCCATGGGACCTCGGGGTCTCGATCTGCGGGACAGGCCCTGTCGATCACTGGGTGATGCGGCTGATCATGCCCTGAACGGCGCCGGTGTCGCCCTCTTCGTGGTGGAAGGCGAGCGCGATCAGCTCCCCACGGGTGAAATCGGACGCGTCGATGCGCAGATCATCGGCGACATTCTGCAACCAGACCGGCAGATCCGCCCCGCCCCGCGCCGAAACCGTGGTGCCGTCCTGCGTCACGCCGCGCGCGTCCAGAAGGTTCCGAGCGAAGGTCACGTCGCCTTCCTCGATGGCGCGGTTGACCGCCTGTTCGAGCCCGCGGCGCTCGATTTCCTCGGGGCTCAGGTTGGAACCGCCCGACAGGATGAAATTGATCGTGTTGGTGTCATTCTCTTCGTAGGCGCGATCAAGCTGGATCAGCTCGGCCGTGGTAAATTCCCCCGGCGTCACGCCAAGTGCGGCTTCGAATTGGGTCTGGGCCGCTGCCGGAACGGCGAAGGCGAGGGCTGCGGCGGTGGCGAGAAATGCGGTTTTCATCTCTTGGTCCTTTCGGGTTTTGCGTGTCACGGCGTGGTGCCGTCGATGACCAAGACATCGGGATGTGGCTTGCGTTATTCAATTCACACAAGCGGGATATTTGCGTGATATCGGTGCATTGGTGCACATATTGGTTTTCTGCCGCACAGCAGGGCCGGCATGGCGCCTCCCTTGGTGAAAAAATCACGAAATCAAGCCCTTGCATCACGGATGCTCACGGGCGCGCGAGGTTGGGAAGCCGGTTCGGCGGGATTGGGCGGCCGGGGCGATCCCGCCCGGCCTGCGGGTGCATCAAGGCCCCCGATCAGGGGTCGAAGCGGGTGGCGGGCGGCAGGCGTGTCAGCGCGGGATGGGGGAAATTGCGCCGCGCGGTGATGGCGTAGAAGCTTTCGACAATGCCCAGATCGCCGGGATGGCGGGTCAGGAGGCCTGCGCCGATCTCGTCGGCCATGACGACCGGCGGGGCCAGCGCGATGCCCGTATCCTGCCGCGCCAGAAGGCGGACCATGGCCATGTCGTCGACCTCGGCCGCGATGCGGGGGACGATGCCCAGACGCGCGCACAGCGCATCAAGCCCGGTGCGGATCGAGCTTTCGGTGGGCACGATCAGCGGCTGTTCGGCCAGGATGGCGGTGGCATCGGCCTGCCCCATGCGGGCGGGCGTGCCGATCAGCGCCACGGGCTGGGCCGCGATGCGATGGGCCGTCAGGTCGGGATAGGCGGCGGCGTCATGCGGTTCGGTCGAGAGCACCACGTCAAGCGACAGGCCCGCCAGCCGGGGTAACAGCACGGGACCCGAGCCCGACACGAGCGCGAGCGGCACCTTTCCCAGAACCGGCGACAGGAAGCGCATCTGGAAATTGCGCGACAGGGTCGACAATGCCCCCACTCGCAGCGGGCGGTCATGGCCCACCCCGTCACCGAGCGCCGCCAGAAGATCCTCGCCCGTGCCGAAGATGCGTTCGGCGTGATCGAGCGCGATCCGACCGGCCTCGGTCAGGATCAGCTGTCGCCCGCGCCGCTCGAACAGCGCGTGACCCAGCCGCTCCTCCAGCTGGCGGATCTGGGTCGAGAGCGCGGATTGCGACAGGTTCAACCGCTCGGCCGCGCGGGTCAGGTGCCCCTCGTGCGCGACTTCGCGGAAATACCGCAGGTGGTGATAGTTGAGCCGGTCCATGTTCACCTTTGTAGAACGAAAACCCCGGTTTGCTACGGGTTTCTAGGGCCTTTCAGGACCCATGGTCGGGGCGCGCAAAACCGGTGTCCGCTTTTGCGCGGCATGCTCAGAACCCGACCAGCCAGTCGGCCAGCGCGATCCAGACCGGGATGGAGAGGATGGCCACGGGCGTGCCGATGCCGGTCGAGGTGCCGACATAGGCGCTTGGGTTCGCCTCGGGCAGCGCGCCCCGCAGCGTGGGCGGACCCGAGATGTCGGAGCTTGACGCCGCCATGACCGCCAGAAGCACCACGCCGCCACCCGAAAACCCGGTGAGGTGATGGGCGATCAGTCCCGCGCCGAAGCCCAGCGCGCCATGCACGAAAGGCGCGGCGATGCCGTAGGCGACATAGGCATGGGCCACCTTGCGCATTTCGCCCAGCCGCTGCCACGCCTCCATCCCCATGATCAGCATCAGGATCGACAGGAAGCCCCGGAAAAGCGGCTCGTAAAAGCCGGAATAGACCTGTTCGGGCCGCCCCAGAAGGCCGATGCCAAGCCCCAGAAGCAGGGCCGAGATCGCGGGGCTTTTGAACGTGTCGGCAAGGATTTCGCGCACCAGATCGCCGTTGCCGCCAGCCCCGCCCATGGTCAGGGTCGCGGTGCCGCCGCCGGCAGGTTGCACGGAGGCGCTGCGCGCGGCGCTGACCTTGGCCAGGAGGATGGCGGTGACCAGCGCCGCGATGTCCATGAAGGGATAAAGCGCCCCGATGAACCCCTCGTAGGCGATGCCCTCGGCGTCGAGCATGACCATCCCCGCCGCGAGCGTGGAGGCGGAGACCGCGCCGAACAGACCCGCCGTGGCCATGCCGTCCATTGGCGCGACACCCCGCGTCCGCGCGAGCGTCCGCGCGCCCAGCAGCACGATGACAACCCCCACGACAGCCGCGGCGACAGCGGGGACGGCCAGCGCCAGCAGATCAGCCTCGCGCACGGAAATACCCGCGCCAAGACCGACTTTCAGGAGCAAGATCAACACGATGAACTTGTAGACCGGGGCGGGCACCTCGAGCTTGCTGCCAAGGGCTGCCAGCATCATGCCGCCGATCAGGAAGGCGAGCGTCGGTTTCTGCAATTGCGCGACCAGCGTCGCGGCGATGTCGAAGATCATGTCCATGGCGCGCACCCCTGCGTCCGGTTTCCGGTTGGCGGGGATATGGCGAAGGCGTAACTGAAAGAAAAATACAGACTTTGGCCGCTTCGTTCTGTTTTAATGAACGATGAAGCCAAGCCCCCAAAGCGTCGCCATACCGACCACGATGGCCCAGATGGCGTTTTTCGTCCAAAGCCCCACGGCCAGCGCCAGCATGGCGGCGCTGATGCGCACAGGGTCGAGCTGCCCGCCCGTGGCCTGCGGCCAAATGATCAGCGGCGTGACCATGGCGGGCAGGATGCCCACCGCCGTGTAGCGCAGGTGGCGCAACAGCCATGGCGGCAATTGCCGGTCGCCCAGAATGCCGAGGAAGGAAAACCGGATCACGAAGGTTCCGATGCCCAGCGCGAGGATGATGATCCAGATATCGGTGGTCGAATAGGTCATCGCCGCGCCTCCATCCGGCGTTCGACCTCGGCCCCCACGATCATGGCGGCAAGGCCCGCGGCCAGAAGCCAGAGGTTCCACGGCAAAAAGGCGAGCAGGATGGCCATGACGACCGAGGTGAGCGCGGCGGCGACATGGGCGATGGTGCGCAGCGCAGGCGCGATCAGCGCGATGAAGGTGATCGGCACCGCGAAATCGAGGCCCAGCGCGGGCGGGATCGCCTCGCCCACCACGATGCCGAGCGCGGTCGCCCCGACCCAGACCGGGATGATGGGCGTGGCGGCGCCGAAGAAGAAGGCGACCTTTTCGGCGGTGGATTGCTGCGGGCGCGCCTCGTAATCGGCATGCGCCAGCGCATAGGTCTGATCGACGTTCATGTAGGCGATGAGCGCGCGTTGCCAGACGGGGGCCGCCCCCAGGTGCGGCGCGAAAGACGCCGAATACATCGCCATGCGCAGGTTCACCGCCAGCGCCGAGGCGACGACGATGAAGGTGGGCGCATGATCGGCCATCAGTTGCAGGGCGGTGAATTGGGATGCGCCCGCGATGACCAGAATGGTGAAGCCCATCACCTGCGCGATGTTCAGCCCCGCCTCGGTCCCGACGACGCCGAACAGCAGGCCGAAGGGGCCCACGACGATGACGAAGGGCAACGCGGTGCGAATCCCGCGCGAGAAGGCGGTTCGGGGGCTGGATGGGGTCATCGGGCGAGCTAGCCTTGCGAGGGGGTCTGGCGCTTCCTAGGCGAGGCGTCGGGGGGATGCAATTCAGGCCGCGTGGGGCGCGGCATCAGGGGATGTGATGGGCAGGACGGGTGTGACCGATACGATCTTCATGGTGGATTGGTCGGCGCGCTCCGCACCCTCGCCCGCGCGGCCGGTCAAGGATGCGATCTTTGTCGCCGAACACGGGCCGGAGGCGGAGGCGGTGAGCTATCACCGGACGCGGGGCGCGGCGCTGGCGCATCTGGTTGGGCGCTTCGACGCGGTGCTGGAACGGGGCGGGCGCGTCATCGCGGGGTTCGATTTTCCTTTTGCCTATCCGGCGGGGTTCGCCGCCGCCCTGACCGGCACGGAGGATCCTTTCGCGATCTGGCGCTGGTTGGCCGAGGCCATCGCGGATGACGGGCAGAATGCCAACAACCGGTGGGATGTGGCCGAGGCGATGAACGCAAGGTTTCCAGGTGTCGGACCGTTCTGGGGCTGTCCCGCCGCACGGGCCAGTGCCGCCCTGCCCGCACGCGGCAGTCTGCGCCACGGGCATGGCATGGAGGAGCGGCGCCGGGTCGAGCGCCTGTTGCCGCGCGCGCAGCCCTGCTGGAAGCTGTTCACGACGGGATCGGTGGGCAGCCAGACCCTGTTGGGCCTGCCGAGGTTGCAGGCGCTGCGGGAGCGCTACGGCGCAAGGCTGGCCGTGCGCCCGTTCGAGGATCGGGAGGCGGATATCGTGCTGGCGGAGGTCTACCCGTCGCTGATCGACGGGGCGGTCAAGGCGCGGGCATGGCCCGGCGAAATCCCCGATGCGGCGCAGGTGCGGGTGCTGGCGCAGGCTTTCGCGGGGCTGGGGCCGGGGCGGCTGGACGCGATGCTGCGGGAGGGCGACCGGGAGGAGGGCTGGATCGCGGGCCTGGGCCACGAGGCGGAGCTGATCGCGGCGCTGGGGGACTGAGCGGGGCGTTTTCCTGGCGGAAAACGGGGCGGAAAACTCGAGTTTTCCGGCAGGGAAAACCCGGGTTTTCCCTGCGGTTTCCGCGCGGAAACCGCCTGCCTCAGTCGAAGGTGCCCGCGACGCGACCGATCAGCATGAAGGCGCGCGCGGTCCGCGTACCCGCCAGCGCCACGATCTCGGCATCACTCGCGTTCTTTTCGAATTCCATGAAGGTCCTGTCGAAATGGCGCAGGAAATGATGCGCCGCATCGCGAAAGACCGGGTCCTTCTTCATCCGCCCCGCCGCCAGCACGAGGCTGGAGCGGTCATGGATGCCGCCCAGCGCCGCCACGGCGCGACCGCGTTCGCCCTGGGCGAAGCGGCGCCAGATCTCGGGCCGGGCGCGGTCGGGGCGCAGGTCATCCATGTAGATGCCGTCTTGCGACAAGAGCGTCAGGACATCCTGGCTGGCACGGATCAGGCGTTCGGTGGCGCGATCCTCCAGCGCGCGGCGCAGCGTTCTGAACCCTTCCTTGTCGTGTTCATTCTCGGGGAAATTCAGTGCCTTGATGAAATCGGCGACCGAGATCGGGTCGCGTTCCACGGGCGTGGCCAGCGCAAGGCCGGGTTGGGGCAGGTCCACGACGGGCGCGGGCTGGATCACGGCGGCGCGTTCTTCGGGGGGGGCGAGCGCGCGGAGCGAGGAAAAGATCGGCGTGCCCGCGGCCTGGGCCGCGCGGGTGCTTTCCACCAGTTCCTCCAGCTTTTCGACGACGGCGGGGCGCAGGTCCATCGTGGCGCGCTGCTGCTGGTCGACATAGGCCGCGCGCATCGCGTCGATGGAGGCCTGCAGCCGCGCCGCTTCCTCGCGCAGGCCGCGCGCGGTGCGCAGCGCGGTGGCCGCGACCCAGATCAGCGCGATGGGCATGAGGATGGCGAGGATCGTCAGAACACCATCGGCAAAGCGCGTGGGCGTGCCGTCATCGCCCCCGGAATTGAGCACGATGACCGCGACGAGCCACAGGCAGGTGAGCGCCGCAGCCCCCAATTCGATGATGGTGATGCGCCGCGCCGGTGCCTCCCTTGCATAAAGGCCAAGATCGAGCGGCGTGGGCTTGGCTTGGTCCGGCATAAAAAGGGCACACCTGGGGTTACGCGAAACGGGATCAGACGTAGGTGACGGCCAAGATCTCGTAATCCTTGTCACCACCGGGCGTCTTGACCTCGACGCTATCGCCCTCTTCCTTGCCGATCAAGGCGCGGGCCAGCGGCGAATTGATGTTGAGCATGCCCTTTTCGATATTGGCCTCGGCCTCGCCCACGATCTGGTAGGTCTTTTCCACGTCATCCTCGTCGACCAGGACGACGGTCGCGCCGAACTTGATCGGGCCCGACAGCGTCTTGGGGTCGATGACATTGGCGCGGCTGATGATGCCCTCCAGTTCCTTGATGCGGCCCTCGATGAAGGACTGCTTTTCCTTGGCCGAATGGTATTCCGCGTTCTCCGACAGGTCGCCGTGTTCGCGCGCCTCGGAAATGGCCTGGATGATCGCCGGACGTTCGACGCTCTTGAGCTGCTTGAGCTCGTCATTCAGGGCCTTGTAGCCCGGCGGGGTCATCGGGATCTTTTCCATCGGATGGGCCTTGGATCAAAAGGGTAAGGAACTGCTCGAAGATGGGAGGTTAGGCACGAAGCCACCCATGTTCAACAGGGTATGAGAGCGCTCAGCTGCCGCCCGTGACACCGATCTCGGCGGTACCTGTGACGGTGATGCCGGCGCTCGGGCGCGGTTCGGGGCGTTCGGGCGGCCCATCCACGCCACAGGCGGCAAGCCATCCCAGAAGCGCTGTGGCCACAAGGACCCGTGCAACGGGTGCTGCGGCGGCAAGGGGCGTCATGGCAAGATCTCCTTCCAGCGCGCGATCTGGGCGCGGACCTGCGCGGGCGCGGTTCCGCCATGGGACATGCGGGAGGCCACCGAATTGTGGACGCCCAGCACCTCGAAGATAGCCGCGGTGATGCCGGGATGAACAGTCTGCATCTGCGCCAGATCGAGATCGGGCAGATCGACGCCCGCGCCCTCGGCCATGGCCACCAGCGTGCCGGTGACGTGATGCGCCTCGCGGAAGGGCAGGCCCAGCACGCGCACGAGCCAATCGGCCAGATCGGTCGCGGTGGAAAAGCCGGACCCGGCCGCGCGTTCCAGCGCCTCGCGGTTGGCGGACATGTCGCGCACCATCCCCTCCATCGCGGCGAGCGCCAGCATCAGGTTGTCGGCGGCATCGAAGACCTGTTCCTTGTCTTCCTGCATGTCCTTGGAATAGGCGAGCGGCAGCCCCTTCATCACCATCATCAGCGCGACATTCGCGCCGAAGATGCGCCCGATCTTGGCCCGGATCAGTTCGGCGGCATCGGGGTTCTTTTTCTGCGGCATGATCGAGGAGCCGGTGGAAAACCGGTCCGACAGCCGCACGAAGCGGAATTGCGCTGAGGACCAGATCACCAGTTCCTCGGCGAAGCGCGACAGGTGCATGGCGCAGATCGAGGCGGCCGAGAGGAATTCGAGCGCGAAATCGCGGGCCGAAACGGCATCGAGCGAATTGGCCATGGGCCGGTCGAAGCCCAGCGCCTCCGCCGTCATGTGCCGGTCGATGGGAAAGGAGGTGCCCGCAAGCGCCGCCGCCCCGAGCGGGCATTCGTTCATCCGCGCGCGGGCATCGACCATCCGGCCCCGGTCGCGGGCGAACATCTCGACATAGGCCATCATGTGGTGGCCCCATGTGACGGGCTGGGCGGTCTGCAGATGGGTGAAACCGGGCATGACCCAATCGGCGCCCTGTTCGGCCTGCGCGAGAAGCGCGCGCATCAGCGCCTCGATCCCCGAAATGGCGGCGTCGCATTGGTCGCGCACCCAGAGCCGGAAATCGGTCGCCACCTGGTCGTTGCGCGAGCGCGCGGTATGCAGGCGGCCTGCCGGTTCGCCGATGACCTGTTTCAGCCGCGCCTCGACATTCATGTGGATGTCTTCAAGGGCCGTGGAAAATTCGAAGCTGCCGCTTTCGATCTCTGACAAGACCGTGAGCAACCCTTCCCGGATCGCCTCTGCATCGCTATCACTCAGGATGCCGGTGGCCGCCAGCATCGCCGCATGGGCGCGGGAGCCTTCGATATCCTGCCGCGCAAGTCGCTTGTCGAACCCGATCGAGGCGTTGATCGCCTCCATGATCGCGTCCGGCCCGGCGGCGAAGCGCCCGCCCCACATGGCATTGGCGGTGGTATCGGTCATGAGATCTGGCCCTTTGGAGGAATTCCCGGATGATCCGCAAATTGCGTCTTGGGGTGCTCTACCTTGCTGCAGGCCTCTGTGCAAATGCTGCCGTGGGGCAGGACCTGTCGGGCTATCTGACGGGCGAGATGCGGGGATTGGTGCTGCACGAGGCGCCGGTTGCGGCATCGAGCCTGCCCTATCTGCGCGAGGACGAGACCGAAGGCGCGCTTGCCGATTACGCGGGGCGGCATGTCGTTCTGAATTTCTGGGCCACCTGGTGCGCGCCCTGCCGCGAGGAGATGCCGTCGCTGCAAAACCTGCAGACGGCGCTGGGGGGCGAGGATTTCGCCGTGGTGACGCTGGCCACCGGGCGCAATCCGCCGCAGGCGATCCGCCGCTTTTTCGAGGAGATCGGGGTGGAGACCCTGCCCCAGCACCGCGACATCAACCAGCAGATCGCGCGCGAGATGGGGGTGTTCGGCCTGCCGATCACCGTGATCCTGAACCCGCAGGGACAGGAGATCGCACGGCTGAGGGGCGATGCGCATTGGGACAGCCCCGAGGCCATCGCGCTGATCGAGGCGCTGTTGGCGGGCGGTTGAGGGTGCGAGGGGGCTCTGCCCCCGCCACGTCCTTTGGCCGTGTCTCCCCCGGAGTTTTTCGGCCAAGATGAAGGGGGGCCGTTAACCTTGATATCGGGTTAACCAGGGCAAGGCCTCAGCGCAGCGCCGCATGCCGATGGCAGGTGGTGACATGGTCGTTGACGAGACCCGTCGCCTGCATCCAGGCATAGGTGATGGTGGGGCCGCAGAAGCGGAAACCTGCGTGCTTGAGCTCTTTCGAGAGGCGTTCGCTGAGCGGGGTGAAGGCGGGCACGGCGGCTATATCGGGGCGTTCGGGTTGCAGCGGCGTGCCGTCGACATGGCGCCAGATGAAATCGGCGAAAGCCTCGGGGCCGCCGAGATCGAGGAAGGCACGGGCATTGGTGATCGCCGCCTCGCATTTGCCGCGATGGCGTACGATGCCGGGATCGGCGAGCAGGCGGGCAATCTCGGGTTCGCCCCAGCGGGCGATTTCCACCGGGTCGAACCCGGCGAAGGCCGTGCGGAACGCGTCGCGTTTGCGCAGGATCGTGATCCAGGAGAGCCCCGCCTGGAACCCGTCGAGGATGAGCTTTTCCCAAAGCGCGCGGCCATCGCGTTCGGGCACGCCCCATTCGGTGTCGTGATAGGCGACATAGAGCGGATCGGTTCCGCACCAGCCGCAGCGATCCATGGTCTGCATCCCGAGAACTCCGGAGAATTGGCTGAAAATGCGAAGCTTGGGAGTTTGTTAAGGGGTCGGGTGGCATCGAGGCAAGGAAGTTGCGGGACGGAGGTGCCAAGATGGGCCACATGCGGGGAAAACCGGTCGAGGCGGGATTTGGCAGCCCGCTGGAGGCCGCGATCGCGGAACGGGATCGGGGCACGCTGGGAATGGTGCGCACGGCGCTGACGCGCGGCGATGTCGTGCTGGCCTATCAGCCGGTGTTGCGGGCCGGAAGTGGCGGCGTGGCCTTTTACGAGGGGTTGATCCGCATCCTGGACGAGACCGGGCGCGTGATCCCGGCGCGCGAGTTCATCGGCGCGGTGGAGGACCAGGAGCTGGGCCGCCGGATCGATTGCGTGGCGCTGCGGCTGGGGTTGCAGGCGCTGCATGCGCATCCCGGCCTGCGGCTGTCGGTGAACATGTCGGCGCGGTCGGTGGGCTATCCGGAGTGGATGCAGATCCTGCGCCGGACGATCCGCCACCGGCCCGAGACGGTGCGCCGCCTCATCCTCGAGATCACCGAAACCAGTGCGATGATGATGCCCGAGCTGGTGACCGTCTTCATGGCGGAGATGCGGGACAAGGGCATTTTGTTCGCGCTCGATGATTTCGGGGCGGGGCAGACCTCGTTCCGGCATCTGCGGCATTTCAGTTTCGACATCGTCAAGATCGACGGGGCCTTTACCCGGAATGTCGATGCCGATGCCGACAACCAGGTGCTGTACGAGGCGCTGGTGGGGCTTGCGCGGCATTTCGACATGGTGACCGTCGCCGAAGCGGTCGAAACCGAGGCGGAGGCGCGATGGCTGTCGGCGGCGGGGGTCGGATGCCTGCAAGGGTTCCATTTCGGGGCGCCGATCTTTGATCCGCCCTGGGCCAAGAGGCAGACGGAGGGGCAAGCGGCGGGGCGGCGCAGGGGACCGGCCGGGGGCGGGCGCGCGCAAGGATCGGGACAGGGTCCGGCATAGGGCCCGGCGCAGGGTCATGCACAGGGCACGGTGCGCGCTGAGACACGATGTCCGTTGTATCTTGGGGCGCGCGGGGGTTACCACGGAGCCGGAGATGAACCGGCCCGGTCCCGGCATGCGGGGCAAAGGTGCCATCCACGAAAGGGACACCCCATGACCAATGTCGTCATCGCCTCGGCCGCACGCACGCCCGTCGGCAGTTTTCTAGGCTCCTTCGCCGGAACGCCCGCCCATGAGCTGGGCCGCGTCGTGATCGAGGCCGTGGTGGAACGCGCGGGCATCGACAAGGCCGACGTGTCGGAAACGATCCTGGGCCAGGTGCTGACGGCGGCGCAGGGGCAGAACCCGGCGCGCCAGGCGCATGTGAATGCGGGCCTGCCCAAGGAAGCGGCGGCCTGGGGCATCAACCAGGTCTGCGGATCGGGCCTGCGCGCGGTGGCGCTGGGCGCGCAGCACATCATGCTGGGCGATGCGGCCATCGTGGTCGCGGGCGGGCAGGAAAACATGTCGATGTCCCCCCATGCCGCGGCGCTGCGGCAGGGCCAGAAAATGGGCAACATGTCCTATATCGACACGATGATCCGCGACGGGCTGTGGGATGCGTTCAACGGCTACCACATGGGCCAGACCGCCGAGAACGTCGCCCAGCAGTGGCAGATCAGCCGCGAGATGCAGGATGAATTCGCCGTCGCGAGCCAGAACAAGGCCGAAGCCGCGCAAAAGGCCGGCCGCTTTGCCGACGAGATCGTGGGTGTCACCGTCAAGAGCCGCAAGGGCGATCTGATCGTGGACAGCGACGAATACATCCGCCACGGCGCGACGCTCGACAGCATGGCCAAGCTGCGCCCCGCCTTCACCAAGGACGGGTCGGTCACGGCGGGCAACGCGAGCGGGTTGAACGACGGCGCGGCGGCGACGCTGCTGATGTCGGCGGATGAGGCCGAGCGGCGCGGGATCGAACCGCTGGCGCGTATCGCCTCCTATGCCACCGCGGGGCTTGACCCGTCGATCATGGGCGTCGGCCCGATCTACGCGAGCCGCAAGGCGCTGGAAAAGGCGGGCTGGTCGGTCGGGGACCTCGACCTTGTCGAGGCGAACGAGGCTTTCGCCGCGCAGGCCTGTGCCGTGAACAAGGACATGGGCTGGGACCCGTCCATCGTGAACGTGAACGGGGGCGCCATCGCCATCGGCCATCCCATCGGCGCCTCGGGCTGCCGCGTTCTGAACACGCTCTTGTTCGAGATGAAGCGCCGCGGCGCGAAAAAGGGTCTTGCCACGCTGTGCATCGGCGGCGGCATGGGCGTTGCGCTCTGCGTCGAGCGCCCCTGAGATCCCGCGACAGGGCGCCTTCGGGCGCCCTTTTTCTTTGCGGCGCGTCACGATGGTATCGGTAACTTTGTTGCGCATCAGACGCGCTGCGCGTAACACCATTACCCAAGAGATACGCCAGACTGGAGGAACCCATGGCAAGAGTAGCGCTCGTCACCGGCGGCAGCCGCGGCATCGGAGAGGCCATTTCCAAGGCCCTGAAAGCGGAAGGCTACGAGGTCGCCGCCACCTATGCCGGCAATGACGAGAAGGCCGCCGCCTTCACCAAGGAAACCGGCATCAAGACCTACAAGTGGAACGTCGCCGATTACGACAGTTCCAAGGCCGGGATCGCGCAGGTCGAGGCCGATCTGGGCCCGATCGACGTGGTTGTCGCCAATGCGGGCATCACGCGCGACGCGATGTTCCACCGCATGACGCCCGAACAGTGGAAAGAGGTCGTCGACACCAACCTGACCGGCGTCTTCAACACGGTTCACCCCGTCTGGCCGGGCATGCGCGAGCGTCAGTTCGGGCGGGTCATCGTGATCTCGTCGATCAACGGCCAGAAGGGTCAGGCGGGCCAGGTGAACTATGCCGCGACCAAGGCGGGCGATCTGGGCATCGTCAAATCGCTGGCCCAGGAAGGCGCGAAATTCGGCATCACGGCCAATGCGATCTGCCCCGGCTATATCGCCACGGAAATGGTGATGGCGATCGACGAATCGGTGCGCGAAAAGATCATCAAGGGCATTCCCGCCGGTCGTCTGGGCGAGCCCGAGGAAATCGCGCGCTGCGTGGTGTTCCTCGCCTCCGAGAATTCGGGCTTCATCAACGGTTCGACGATTTCGGCCAACGGGGCGCAGTTCTTCGTCTGAGGCGCCGCATCAAAACGCGAAAGGCCGGGGATCTCCCCCGGCCTTTTTCATACGTGCCGATCCGGCGGAACGGTCAGTGCGCGCGCCGTGCGAACAGGCCAAAGACGCCGCGCCAGAAATAGGCGGCGCATTCCTGCCGGGCCGCGACGATCTGGGCGCGGATTGCCGGAGTGTGAGCGAAATTTTCCATCGAAGACATCCTTTCGGTCAGGGTTCTGTTCCCCCTTGAGCCGGAAATAGGTCAACGATGATGACCCGAGTAGCCACAAAAGCGGCAAGGCCGGGTTTCGCCGGATGCAAGGCTGAGGTCGGCAGCGGCCCCGCCCGGGCCAAGGCCCCGAGCGCGGCCTGTCCTGCCCGTCAGCTGTCCAGACGGGCGATTTCTTCCTTGAGGCGGAGCTTTTCCTTTTTCAGCTCGCGGATCGCCAGATCGTCGATGCCGGGACTGCGTTGCGCCTGTTCCACTTTCTCGGAGAGGTGTGCGTGTTTCTTCTTCAGTTCCTGCAGATGAGACCCAAGCGACATGGAGATCCTCCTCTCGTTGATGACGGTCGTATGACAAGTGCAACACGGAAGCCGAGTCGTGTCACGCAAAACAACCGACGGGATAGTTCAAATGCCCGGTATCGAAAGATCGAAGGGGATCGGGGCGGCCTGGCGCAGAACCGCCTCTGCCGTCGCGGTGAAATCGGGGTGATCGCCCGGATGGCTGGCCGCGTCATGCACCAGAAGGGGCGGCAGCAGCCGGAACGGCGTTTTCGCCCCCTTGCGCGCCCGGATCAGGACACGGTTTGCCGCGCGGCCCGGTCGGGGCTGGATCGGCAGGACGGTGACGGCCCCGAACCCGTCGCACAGCAACGACAGGCAGTCGGGCAGCCGTTCGGCCAGGTGGATCAGGGTCAGCCAGCCCTGCGGCTTGAGCCGCGCACGCGCCACCCCGATCCAGTCGGACAGGGGCGTTTCGGCGCGGTTCGCGGCCTCGCGCCCGGCATCCTGCGCGCCGGTTCCGTCGCCGGCGGTGAAATAGGGCGGGTTGGCCAGAACATGATCAAAGGACAGCTGGCGCAGCGCGGGCGGCAGGGCGGTCAGATCGGCCGTGACCACCTCCATCGTGACGCCTGCGGCCTCGGCATTCTTGCGGGCCAGATCGGCATAGGCCTCTTGCCGTTCCACCCCGACCAGCCGCAGCCCGCCCACCCGCGCGGCAAGGCAGAGCGCGGCGGTGCCCACCCCGCAGCCCAATTCCAGCACGCGCTCACCGGGCTGCGCCGGGCAAGCGGCGGCGAGGAATACGGGGTCGGTCGCGGCGCGATACCCGTCGCGCGGTTGCAGGATCTGCAGCCGCCCCCCCAGGAATGCATCGCGGGTCGTGATCACTCGGTCACCGGCAGATCATTGTCGCGCAGGACGGTGCGGGCGTGAAAGGCATCGGTGCGTTTCACCAGCAGGCGGCGCGGCAAAATGCCGATAGACCCCTCGAGCACGCTCATATGGACGTCGAGTTCGAACACCTCTATACCCTCGCCGGACAAAAGCGCCGAGGCAAAGGCGATCTCGGTCGGGTCGGTGCTGCGCATGATTTCAAGCATGTTCCCGATGTAGGCAGGCCCACCCGGCTTGTCGAGGCGGGAGGTTTGCGGCGGATCACGAGAAGGACGGGTGGCCATGAGCCTCGACACTGCTGCAACCCAGCCGCATGAACGGATGCAGGCCGCGCTGGCCGATGATCTGGAGGCGGTCAACCTGCTGATCCGCGACCGGATGGCATCGGAACATGCCCCCCGCATCCCCGAAGTGACCGCCCATCTGGTCGAGGCCGGCGGCAAGCGCGTGCGCCCGATGCTGACGCTCGCCGCCGCCCGCCTGTGCGGCTACGAGGGGGAGGCGCACCGCAAGCTCGCCGCAACGGTGGAATTCATCCATACCGCGACGCTTCTGCATGACGACGTGGTCGACGAGAGCCAGAAACGGCGCGGGCGGCCCACGGCCAACCTGCTCTGGGACAACAAATCCAGCGTTCTGGTGGGCGATTACCTCTTCGCGCGGTCGTTCCAGTTGATGGTCGAAACCGGGAACCTCCGGGTTCTGAACATCCTGTCCAACGCGGCAGCGGTGATCGCCGAGGGCGAGGTGCTGCAGCTGACGGCGGCGATGAACCTGTCCACAACCGAGGACATCTACCTGCAGGTGATCCGCGGCAAGACCGCCGCCCTGTTCCGCGCCGCCTGCGAGGTGGGCGGCGTGATCGCCGAACGGCCCGAGCCGATGATCGAAGGCTTGGCCACCTATGGCGACGGTCTGGGCATCGCCTTTCAGATGGCCGATGACCTGCTCGACTGGGGTGGCAGCAGCGGGGCCATCGGCAAGAACACCGGCGATGATTTCCGCGAGCGCAAGCTGACGCTGCCGGTAATCCGGGCCGTGGCGCGGGCCGATGCGACCGAACGCGCCTTCTGGGAACGGACGATCGAAAAGGGCGATCAGCGCGACGGCGATCTGGAACAGGCGATGGACTTGTTGCGCCGCCACGGCACGCTCGAGGAAACGCGCGCCGAAGCGATGGGTTGGTCCGCGCGCGCCCGCGATGCGCTGGCGGTTCTGCCCGACCATCCCCTGCGCGACATGATGGCCGATCTGGCCGATTACGTGGTCGCGCGCCTTACCTGACGCCCAGAACCGGCGCGGCCACGCTCCACCAATCGGGCTGATCGGCGGCGATGGCGGCGGCGGCATCGCGCGCCGGGAATTCCTCCGCGAATAGCGCGAAACAGGTCGCGCCCGACCCCGACATCCGCGCCAACAGGCAGCCGGGCCGCGCGTTCAGCCGGTCGATCACGCGCCCGATCTCGGGCTGGATGGCGCGGGCGGGCGGCTCCAGATCGTTCCGCGTCCGGCACAGCCAATCGACAAGCGCCACGGCATCGGGCCAGCCTTCTGCAGGCAGCTCCGGCAGGGGCGGGTTGTCGGCGCGCGCCAGCGCCTTGAACACCGATCCGGTCGGAACCTCGACGCCGGGATTGACCAGCACGATCCAGAGCGGCGGCAGATCCGGCAGGGGGGTGATCTCTTCCCCGATCCCGGCCATGCGCGCAGGAGCGCCAAAGGCACAAACCGGCACATCCGCCCCCAGCGACAGGATCGCTGCCGCATCGGGCATCGGTTGGGCCCAGAATTCCGCCAGCCCCCTGAGCGTCGTGGCCGCATCCGACGAACCGCCGCCGATCCCGCCCGCATGGGGCAGATGCTTGTCGAGCGTGATCGCCGCCCCCTGCCCCGGCGGGAACAATTCGGCCGCCTGCCAGATCAGGTTGCGCCGGTCGGTCGGCACGCCACCCGCGCGCGGCCCCGTGACCGTCAGCGACAGATCGGCCGAGGGCGCAAGCGTGATCGTGTCGCCGTGATCGGCAAAGACCACGATACTGTCGAGCAGGTGATAGCCATCGTCGCGGCGTCCGGTGACATGCAGCGCAAGATTGACCTTGGCGGGGGCCAGCAACCTCACTGCGTTTCGCCCACGCCGCCCTCTTCGACCAGCACGGCATCGAGCCCGATCTCGAGCTTGCGGCGGATGCGCAGGGCGTCGGTGTCCTCGGGGTCGAAACTGAGCGCGCGTTCCCATTGGAACCGCGCCTCGCGGCGGCGACCCACCATCCAGTAGACATCGCCCAGATGGTCATTGATGATCGGATCATTGGGCAAAAGCGCCACGGCGCGTTCCATCGGCGCCACGGCTTCGTCAAAGCGGCCAAGCCGGTACAGCACCCAGCCCAGGCTGTCGACGATATAGCCCGAATCCGGATCGCCCTCGACCGCGCGTTCGATCATGGAAAGCGCCTCGTCCAGGTTGCGGCGCTGTTCCACCAGCGAATAGCCCAGGTTGTTCAGCACCTGCGGCTGCTCGGGGTTCAGGACAAGGGCCTGCCGGAAATCGGCCTCCGAGGCGTCGAAATCATCCAGCGCCTCGTGGCAGATGCCGCGCGCAAAATAGAGAAACCAGTTGCGGCGCTGGGTGATGTCGACGGAATCGAGCGCCGCCGTATAGGCCGTGACCGCGTCGGCGCAGCGGTCGGTGCGGCGATAGGCATCGCCCAGCGCCGCCTGGACGGAGGCAAGCCCACCATGATCGGCAGCCAGGGCGCGCAGAACCTCGACCGCGTCATCGGGCCTGCCATCATCGAAAATGGCATCGGCGCGGCCAAGCTGCGCCTCGACATATTGCGGGTCGTCGCCCGGCACCTCGGCAAAGGCATCGGCGGCCAGCGCGTATTGCTGCGCCTCGCTCAACAGCTGGCCCGCCAGGATCAGCGCCTCGGTATGGGCGGGGTCGATGCCATGGGCGGCGCGGGTATAGAGCAGCGGCAGGGTGGTGGACCCGGCATCGCGCCCCATCGCCTGGGCGATGGAATAGAACACCTCCGCCAGACCTTCACGGGCGGTGGTGATGAAGCTGTAGGGCGGCGTGCCGACCTGCGACGCGATCCGCTCGCGCAGCGCGACAAGGCCGGGATCGGGCACGCTGTTGGTGAAGAAATCCAGCAATTCCAGCGCATCATCGGCGCGGTCAAGCTGCACCAGAACCTCGGCCCGCGCCCGCAGCGAGCGTTCGGTCACCGAAAGCGCGCCGAATTCATCACCCGAGAAAATCGCATCCGCCCCTTCGAAATCGCCCACGGCGGCGCGCGCAAGGGCCAGATGGGTCAGGGCGATATCGGCCAGCCCGTCATCGCGCGCGATCTCCTGAAAGGCGGCGGTGGCGCGGCGCATGTCCCCCTCGCCCAGCGCGATCCAGCCCAGCGCCAGCCCGTCGACGAATAGCCCCGCGCCCTGTCCGGCCTCGATCGCGGCACGGGCGGCGACAAGATCATTCTCGGCCAGGCGCTGCACCATGCGCACGAGATTGACCATGTCCGAGCTTTCCTCGGCCGGGTCGATCATGTCGGCGATGGTTTCGGCCCGCCCCCATTGGCCCAGCGCCGCATTGGCGAAAATCGCATTGCCGATCAGGAATGCATTGCCCGGATCAGCGGCCAGCGCGGTTTCGAAATAGACGGCGGCGGCGCGGTGATTGCCGTCCATGACAGCGGCCCGCGCGGCCAGGTAGGCCCCGGCCAATCCTTGGCCCGGCGCTTGGCCCTGCGCTTGGGCCGTGGCGGGGGAAAACGCGCCGAGGGCCGCCACGGCGGACAGGATCAGCAGGGGGCGGCGCATGGTTGGTCTCCTCCGGTTCGGGCAAAGACTAGGGCGCTGCAACCCCAAGGGCAATGCGCAGCACCTGCCCGACCGCGCGGTTTCGCGATCACATGTTCGGGTAGTTGGGCCCATCGCCCCCCTGCGGCACGGTCCAGTGGATGTTCTGCGACGGATCCTTGATGTCGCAGGTCTTGCAATGGACGCAGTTCTGGAAATTGACGACGAAGCGCGCCTCGGCCCCCTCGCCCACCACTTCGTAGACGCCAGCGGGGCAATAGCGCTGCGCGGGTTCGGCATATTCGGGCAGGTTCACGGAAATCGGGATGCTGGAATCCTTGAGCTGCAGATGCGGCGGCTGGTGTTCCTCGTGATTGGTCATCGAATAGCTGACATTGGTCAGACGGTCGAAACTCAGCACGCCATCGGGCTTGGGATAGTCGATGGGGGCATGGTCCTTGGCCTTGCCGGTGGCCGCGGCATCGGATTTGCCGTGTTTCATCGTGCCAAAGACGGACAGGCCCAACAGGCTGTTCGTCCACATGTCCATCCCGCCCAGAACGACACCGCCAACGAGCCCGTATTTCGACCAGAGCGGCTTGACGTTGCGCACCGGCTTGAGATCGCGGGCGATCGGGCCGTCCTTGCGCAGGAAATCGTCATAGGCCGTCAGCTCGTCGCTGGCACGCCCCGCCTTGATCGCGGCGGCGGCGGCCTCGGCCGCCTCGATCCCCGAGAGCATGGCGTTGTGGTTGCCCTTGATGCGCGGCACGTTCACGAGGCCCACACCGCAGCCAAGCACCGCGACACCGGGCGCCACGGCCTTGGGCATCGATTGCCAGCCCCCCTCGGAAATGGCGCGCGCGCCATAGGCGATGCGCTTTCCGCCCTTCAAGAGCTCGGCCACCATCGGGTGATGCTTGAAGCGCTGGAATTCCATGTAGGGATAGAGGTGCGGGTTCTCGTAGTTCAGATGGACCACGAACCCGACATAGACCTGATTGTTTTCAAGGTGATAGATAAAGGACCCGCCGCCCGCATTGCTGCCCAGGGGCCAGCCCATCGTGTGCATCACCGTGCCTTCGCGGTGCTTTTCGGGGTCGATTTCCCAGATTTCCTTCATGCCGAGGCCGAATTTCTGGGGGCAGCTGTCTTTCTGGAGATCGTATTTCGCCAGAACTTCCTTGGTCAGCGAGCCGCGCACGCCTTCGGCCAGCAGCACGTATTTGCCGCGCAGCTCCATCCCCGGTTCATAGGCATCGCCCGGCGTGCCATCGGGGTTCTTGCCGAACTCGCCCGCGACCACGCCCGCAACCTCGCCCTTCTCGCCATAGACGATCTGGGAACAGGACATGCCGGGGAAGATCTCGACCCCCAGGTCCTCGGCCTGCTGGGCCATCCAGCGGCAGACATTGCCCATGGACACGATGTAATTGCCGTGGTTGTTCATCAGCCCCGGCATCAGCTTGTTGGGCAGGCGGATGCCGCCCCCCTCGCCCAGCACGTAGAACTTGTCCTCGCGCACGGGCACGGTGATCGGCGCGCCGCGTTTCTTCCAGTCGGGGATCAGCCGGTTCAACCCCACCGGGTCGAGCACCGCCCCCGACAGGATATGCGCCCCCACCTCGGACCCCTTTTCCAGAACGACGACATTGAGATCGGCGTCGATCTGCTTGAGGCGGATCGCGGCGGACAGGCCCGCGGGGCCTGCGCCCACGATGACCACGTCATATTCCATGCTTTCACGGGTCGGTTCGGACATGATGGCTCCCCTGGCTTTCCGGCGGACCGCTTGGGCGGCTTTTCGCGCAACATTGTTTCGTGCCTGCGTAGGCAAGTGCAAGGCGCGGGTCAATCGTGACGCGGCATCACGGTGTCGCAGGAGGATCGGACCCGACAGGCCCGATGCAGGCCCCCCACCCCGGCACGGGGATCACGCCCGTGCAAAATCCTTTGCGCGATGCGCCAGCTGATGCAAACTGATCGCGGATCATCGCAGGCCGCAGAACGGCGACGGATCGCGCCTTGGCTTTTCCCGCATCCGGGCCGCCGCGATCCCGGACGGGATCGTGCAAAACGCGATATCCATATGCGCGTGATGCTTTCGCATTCGCCGACCCTGGACAAAGGAGTGCCGGAATGTCGAAGCTTTTGAACCTCACCGCCACGGCGGCGGCGCTGGCGATGCTGGCAGGCTGCGTCGAAACCCCAGGCCCGGCCCGGATGCCCGCGGCCCCTGCTGGCAACGCCCCTGAAGAGGCGGGGCGCGCGGCCTGCCTCAGGGATGTGCGCGCCGTGACCGCCAACCCCGAGGCCGTGGTGCTCGGCTCCAGCTTCTCCGAAGCGGGCACCGAGGTGATCATCGGCGTCGGCCCGACGCAGGCCCGCTGGCGCTGCATCGCCTACCGCGATGGCACCACGGCCGATATCATGTCGCTGACCGACGAAGGCTATCTCTGACCGCGGTTGCCCGAGCGGAAGATGTGGCAGCGCGGCGGCGCATGACCTAGGTAGGTCACAAGGCACAGCCGCTGCGGAGATCCATCATGCGCTACGTCTATCTCATCCTCGTCATCGTCGGCGCGATCCTGCCCTGGACGTATTTCTACGCGTGGTTTTCCGAACATGGCTGGGCGCTCGGGCCGATGATCGACGCCTGGTGGGTGAACGACGCCACCAGCGCGCTCGTCTATGACCTGACCATCGCCGCCGTCGCGCTGACGCTCTGGGCCCTGGTCGAGGTGGTGCGCGGCGACCGGTGGTTCCTGCTCGTCATCCCTGCGACCTTCGGGATCGGGGTGAGCTGCGGCCTGCCGCTTGCGCTGTTCCTCAAGGCGCGGCGCGAGGGGTGAGGGTGGGCAATCTGCCCACCCTGTAAATGCCCGAACCTCAAGGTGGGCAGATTGCCCACCCTACGGGTCAGACCACCCCGTCACGGGATCAGGACCGTCTGCCCCGTCGTCTTGCGCCCTTCGAGCGCGCGATGCGCCTCGGCCACGTCGGCCAAGGGATAGCGCTGCTCGATCGTGATCTTCACCTCCCCCGACGCGACCTTGTCGAACAGCTGCCGCGCCATCGCCTGGCAGGTGTCATGCTCCGCGATATGCGTGAACAAGGTCGGCCTCGTGATCTTGAGCGACCCCTTGGCCCCGAGCGTGGCTAGGTTGAAGGGCGGCACCGGGCCCGAGGCATTGCCAAAGGAAATCATCATCCCCAGGGGCCTCAGACAATCCAGCGACCCCTCGAACGTATCCTTGCCCACGGCATCCATCACCACATCCACACCCTTGCCGCCCGTCAGGTCGCGCACCTGCGCCACCCAATCCGCATCGCGGTAGTTGATGCAGGCATCCGCCCCGTGATCGAGCGCCAGCTGGCATTTCTCGGGCGAACCCGCCGTGCCGATCAGCCGGATGCCCATGGATTTCGCCCATTGGCAGGCAATCAGGCCCACACCCCCCGCCGCCGCATGGAACAGGACCGTATCGCCCTTGGCCAGCGGCGTGGTGCGATGGAACAGGTAGACCACCGTCATGCCCTTGAGCATCATCGCCGCCCCTTCCTCGAAGGAAATGGCGTCGGGCAGCGGGCAGACCTGCGCGGCCTTCATCACGCGGGCCTCGCAATAGGCACCGGGCGGGGCCGAGGCATAGGCGGCCCGATCCCCCACCTTCAGATGCGTCACACCCTCGCCCACGGCTTCGACGACGCCCGCGCCCTCCATCCCCATCGCATGGGGGAATTGCAGCGGGTACAGCCCCGTGCGCTGGTAGACATCGATGAAATTCAGCCCGCAGGCATGGTGACGGATGCGGATCTCGCCCGGTCCGGGCGCGCCCACCTCGCGGTCCACGATCTTGTAGGCGTCCGGTCCGCCCGGTTCTTCGATGATGACGGTCTTGGCCATGTGCCATCTCCCCTGTTTCCCGGCGCGGAGCCTAGCGGGCCTGCGCGCGGCGCGCCACGCCTCTTTGATCGCGGCGCGGCCCGTGCTACCTGCCGCGCGGAACCGGCCAAGGGGCGCGTGCAATGGACCATTTTCTTTACCGCAACGGCATCCTCCATGCCGAGGACGTGCCCCTGCCGCAGATCGCAGAGCAGGTCGGCACACCCTTCTACGTCTATTCCTGCGCGACCCTGACGCGCCACTACCGCCTCTTCGAAGAGGCGCTGGCGGGCCTCGACCACCTTGTCTGCTTCGCAATGAAGTCGAATTCCAACCAGGCCGTGATCGCCCATCTGGCGGGTCTGGGCGCGGGCATGGACGTGGTCTCGGGCGGCGAATACCTGCGCGCCAAGGCGGCGGGCGTTCCGGGCGAGCGGATCGTCTTTTCCGGCGTCGGCAAGACGCGGGACGAAATGCACATGGCGCTGACGGGCGGCATCCGGCAATTCAACGTCGAAAGCGAACCCGAATTGCTGGCCCTGTCCGAGGTTGCAAGCGCCCTTGGCGTCACCGCCCCCATCACGGTCCGGGTCAACCCCGATGTCGATGCCAAGACGCATGAGAAAATCGCCACCGGCAAATCCGAGAACAAGTTCGGCATCCCGATCGCCAAGGCGCCCGCCGTCTATGCCATGGCCGCAAAACTGCCGGGGATCGAGGTCGTGGGCATCGATGTCCATATCGGCAGCCAGCTGACCGATCTGGAACCCTTCCGGCTGGCCTATGAAAAGGTCCGCGACCTGACCCTGCACCTCCGGGCCGAAGGGCATGACATCCGCCGCCTCGATCTGGGCGGGGGCCTTGGCATCCCCTACGAGCGCAACAACAGCGCACCGCCCCTGCCCACCGAATACGGCGCGCTCATCCGCGATGTGTTCCAGGACCTGGATGTCGAGGTCGAAATCGAACCGGGCCGGCTGATCTCGGGCAATGCCGGGCTGCTCGTCTCCTCCGTCATCTACGTGAAAGAGGGGGAAGGGCGCGATTTTCTGATCCTCGATGCCGCGATGAACGATCTGGTGCGGCCCGCGATGTATGGCGCTTGGCACGATATCGTGCCCGTCGTCGAACCCGCGCCGGGGCAGGACCAGCGCCCCTATGACGTGGTCGGCCCCGTCTGCGAGACCGGCGACACCTTCGCCAAGCAGCGGCAGATGCCGCCCGTATCCCCCGGCGATCTGGTCGCCTTTCGCAGCGCGGGGGCCTATGGCGCGGTCATGGCCAGCGAATACAACACGCGCCCCCTGATCCCCGAGGTTCTGGTGAAAGACGATCACATGGCCGTCATTCGCGCGCGGCCCACATTTGACGAGATCATAAACCGGGATACAGTTCCCTCATGGGTGTAAGCCCGTGGGGGCGCATCCCGCGCCCGCGAAAGGGATCATGACCGAACCCCAAGCCACCGAAAAGGTGCTGTCGCGCCTGATCTGGCCCCTGCGTCTGACGCGGGCGGGGATGGTGGCCGAACGCGTCACGCGCGCCTTCTGGCCGGTCTGGTCGGTGATGTTCGTGACCGTCGCGGCCTTTGCCTTCGGGATCGCGGGGCGGATGGGCCAGACCACGCTTTGGGCGGGGCTGGGTCTTGTCGGTCTCATCTTGGCCCTGCTGATCGCGCGCGCAGTGATGCGCTTTCGCATGCCGAGCCGCGCCGAAGCGATGGACAGGCTCGACCGCACCCTGCCCGGCCGCCCGCTATCCGCCCTCCTGGACCACCCCGCCATGGGCGCCGGCGACCCGGCCACGCAATCGGTCTGGGCCGCGCATCTGCGCCGCATGGCCGACCGCGCCGCGACCGCCCGCGCGCCCGAACCCGACCTGCGCCTGTCGCGGCAGGACCCCTTTGCCCTGCGCTATGTCGCCGCCACCGCGCTGGCCATGGCGCTTTTGTTCGGGACAATGGACCGCGTGGGCGAGATGGGCGAGGCGGTCAGCTTCGGCACCGGCCCTGCCATCGCCTCGGGCCCCAGCTGGGAAGGCTGGGTGGAACCCCCCGTCTATACCGGTCTGCCCTCCCTCTATCTGAACGAGATCTTTGCCGAGGGTTTCGAAACGCCCGTGGGCTCGCGCATCACCTTCCGCAGCTATGGCGAAGAGGGCAGCGTTTCGATCACCACCGATGTCGGCCCCCTGCCCAGCGATGCCGCCGATAGCTACGCGCAATCCGTGACCGTCGAACGCTCGGGCGATTTCACCGTGAACGGCCCGATGGGGCGCAGCTGGTCCATCTCCGTCCTCCCCGATCAGGCCCCCGCCGTGGCACTTGACGGCGAGGTGGAGGGCGAGCCGCCCGGCCAGATGCAATTCAGCTTCACCGCGACCGATGATTACGGCGTCACCTCCGGCACCGCGACGATCCGGCTTGATGCCTCTGCCGCCGACAGGCGGTTTGGCCTCGGCGTCGAACCCGAACCGCGCGAGGCGCTGGTGCTCGACCTGCCCATGCCCTTCCGCGGCAGCCGCAGCGAATTCACCGAGGTCGTGCTCGAGGATCTGTCCCAGCACCCGTTCGCCAACCTGCCCGTCACGATGACCCTGACCGTCACCGATGCGGCGGGCCAGATCGGCACCATCGCCCATGACGTGCCGCGCCTGCCGGGGCGGCGGTTTTTCGACCCTCTCGCCAATGCCGTGATCGAGATGCGGCGCGATCTGTTGTGGTCGCGCGAAAACGCCCCCCGCGCCGCCCAGATCCTGCGCGCGCTGACGCAATCGCCCGAACCGGGGCTGGATCAGGGCGTCTACCTGCAATTGCGCAGCGCGATCCGCCGCCTCGAAGCCGCGCCTGACATGATCTCCACCGACACCCGCGACCAGGTGGCCGAAATCCTGTGGAACGCCGCGATGGAGCTGGAGGTGGGCGATCTCGACGACGCGCTCGAACGCCTCCGGCAGGCGCAGGAACGCCTGTCCGAGGCGATGCGCCAGGGTGCCAGCGACGAGGAAATCGCCCAGCTGATGGACGAGTTGCGGCAGGCGATGGACGATTACATGCAGCAGCTCGCCGAAAACGCCCAACCCGGCGAAGACCGCCCCGACGACGGCGGCGAGCGCATGGAAATGTCCATGTCCGACCTCGAAGAGATGATGCGCCGCATCGAGGAATTGATGCAGGAAGGCCGCATGGCCGAAGCCCAAGAGATGCTGAACGCCCTCCAGCAGATGCTCGAGAACATGGAAATGGTCCAGGGCGGCGAGGGCGGCGACGGCCCCCGCACCCCCGGCGAACAGGCGATGGAAGGGCTGCAGGACACGCTGCGCGACCAGCAGCAGCTGTCGGACGACGCCTTCCGCGAATTGCAGGACCGCCTGAACCCGGGCCGCCCGCAGCAGGGCCAGCCTCAGGGACAGGGCCAGCCCGGTCAGGAAACCCCCGAGGGGCAGGCGGAAAACGGCCAGCAACCCGGCACCCAGCAGGAGCCGGGCACAGGACAGGGCGGCGAAAACGGCGAGGGCATGACGCTCGCCGAGCGGCAAGAGGCGTTGCGCCGGATGCTCGAACAGCAGCAGGGCGGCCTTCCCGGCTCGGGCACCGAAGCGGGCGATGAGGCGTTGCGCCGTCTCGATGACGCCGCCCGCGCCATGGAAGAGGCCGAGGGCCTGCTCGAACAGGACGATCTGGCCGGCGCGCTCGACGCCCAATCCGAAGCGTTGGAGGCGCTGCGCGAAGGGATGACCGAACTGGGCCGCGCGCTGGCGCAGGACCAGGCCGGCGAGGACCCGGGCCAGGGCCTGGCCGATGGCAACATGGCCCCCGACCGCCCGCTCCAGGACCCGCTTGGCCGTCAGGCCGGCAATTCCGGTGCTTTCGGCTCGGACGAGGCGATGGCCGACCGCGAAGAAGCCTTCCGCCGCTCGCGCGAATTGCTCGATGAATTGCGCCGCCGCTCCGCCGAACAGGAACGCCCCGAACTCGAACGCGATTACCTGCGCCGCCTGCTCGACCAGTTCTGACCCGGGATCAGCCGCCCGGACCGTCCGCGGCCAGCCCCCGCGCAAGATCGTCCAGCCAGAACCGCGCGCCATCCACCGCCGCGACATAGGCCTCCATCGCAGGGGCAAGCTGGGGCAGGGTCGCCACCAAGCTGTCGGCATTCACATAGGCCGCCACACCCCCCGCCGCGATGGCCAGGACCAGCAAGAACCCGATCCGCGTCCCCCGCCGACGGCGCGGCAGCGTGTCCAGCGTATCGACATCGCTGGCATCGGCATCATGGCGGGACCGGTCGCCGGTATCGCGCAGGGTCGAATTGATCTCTTCGATATCCGGGAACAGGTCGCGCGCCGAAACGGGCGCCGAAGCCCCCGCCACGGCGGGCGACATGTCGAACGCATCGGGGGCGGCATCGAGCTCGGCACGCTGTTTTGCGCGCGACGCATCCTCGGGGCCTTCCTCCAGCGACATCTCGGACTGGGTTTCCACCGGGTCCGCCTCGGCCCGGCGCAAACGCGCCTCGCGCTCGGCCTCCGCTTCCAGGATGCTGCGCAACTCGGGGTCAAGGCTCCGGCGGCGCGGCGCATTTGCCCCGGCCTCGATCCCCGGCGCAACCTCGGCCTCGGGCGCGCACTCGGGCGCGGCTTCGGCTGTCCCCTCCGGCTCCGGCCCGCCCGCCGGCGCTTGTGGCGCGGCGGCATCGACCGAAGGCGCAGGGGGCGGCGCACCCGCACCCGGCGGCCTGCGCGGCTGCACCGTGGCGGCCTTTGCCCCCTCCCCCGATGCGACGGGGGGCGGCTCCACCCGGCGGCCCGGTTGAAACCACGTGGTCGAGCAATTGGAACATTGCACATCCCGCCCCTCGGGCGGGATCATGCTGTCGGCGACCTCGTAGCGGGCGCTGCAATTGGGACAGGTCAGCCGCATCCGTTCACCGTCACATCCTCAGAAACCGGCACGATCAGCCCAAGATACGGGCAAGCCACCATGCATTCATCACAGATGTTGTAGCAATCGCCTCGGGCCTTTCCAAGGGTTTCAACCGGCCCGATTGCAACCGCGCCCCATCCGTTGCAAGACAGGGCGTCGGGTTGCTTGAAGAGGTACCATCCGTGATCCAGATGCAGGACGCAGCCTTCGGCTACGGACGCGACCCGATCCTGTCCGCCGTCAGCCTCCGGTTGGCACCGGGGTCGTTCCATTTCCTGACCGGCCCGTCCGGCGCGGGCAAGACCACGTTTCTCAAACTGTGCTACGGCGAATTGGTGGCCACCTCGGGCGCGGTCGCGATCTTCGGGCAGGATGCAGGCGCGCTCGACCGCGACCGGATCGCCCAGATGCGCGAACGGATCGGCGTGGTGCATCAGGATTGCGAATTCCTCGACCATTTGCCGATCCGCGACAACATCGCCCTGCCGCTGACGGTCTCGGGGCGCGACGGCCCGGCGCAGGATGCCAATCTCGACGAGCTGATCGCCTGGGTGGGCCTGTCGGCCCGCGCCCATGCGCGCCCCCCCGAATTGTCCGGCGGCGAACGCCAACGCGCCGCGCTTGCCCGCGCCATCATCATGGACCCCGACCTGATCCTTGCCGATGAACCCACGGGCAACGTGGATTGGGACATGTCGCTGCGCCTGCTGCAATTGTTGTGCGAATTGAACAAGATGGGCAAAACCGTGCTGATCGCCACCCATGACATGGCGCTGATCCGCGCCGCCAAGGCACAGGTCCAGGCCCGCGTGCTGCGGCTTGCGGGCGGTCGCATCAATGCTGCGGGGGCCGACCTGTGAACCTGTCGCTCTACCTTCTGGACCTGTTGCGCGGGGAAACGCAGGCCGACCGCGTCGTGCCCCGCACCGGCCAGGCGACCCGCCTCACACTGGCCGTCGCCGGCGCGATGGCCTTTCTCGCCGTCTTCGCAATGGCCCTCTCGCTCGCCTCCGGGCGTCTGGCCGACCGCTGGTCCGAGGCGCTGGCCCAAAGCTCCACCATCCGCCTCTCCGCCCCCGCCGCCGAGATCGACGTGCAGACATGGGCCGTCCTGAGCGTGCTCGAACAGACCCCCGGCGTCGACAGCGCCCGCGCCCTGTCCGATGACGAACAGCGCGCGCTGCTCGAACCCTGGTTCGGCCCCGATCTGCCCATCGCCGACCTGCCCGTCCCGCGCCTGATCGAGATCATCGAAACCCCCGAAGGCTACGATTCCACCGGCCTGCGCCAAAGACTGGCCGCCGAGGCGCCGGGCGCCGTGCTCGACGACCACACCCGCTGGCGTCGTCCGCTGGTCGAGGCGGCCGATCGCCTGCGCTTTCTGGGCTGGCTGTCGATGGGGCTGATCCTTGCCTCCACGGCGGCGATGATCACGCTGGCCGCCCAGGCCGCGCTCGCCTCCAACAGCCAGGTGATCCGCGTCATGCGCCTTGTGGGCGCGCGCGATGCCTATATCGCCCGCGCCTTCGTCCGCCGCTTCACCCGCCATGCGGTCACGGGCGCGGCCGTGGGCGCGCTCCTGGGCATGATCGCCGTGGCCCTCCTGCCGCGCGCCGCCGAGGAAGGCGCCTTTCTCACCGGGCTGGGCTTTCGCGGCGCGGGCTGGCTCCTGCCGCTTCTCATCCCGCTTCTGGCGGGGTTCACCGCGTTCTGGGCGACGCGCATCGCCGCGTTCCGCACGCTGGGAGGTCTGAGATGATCCAATGGCTTCGATCGCTGCTCTTCATCGGGCAGATGTATGTCGCGATGCTGGTCTTCGCGCTCCTGTTCTTCCCCTGGGCGCTGATCTCGCCCGCCGGCGCGCATGCGGCCTGCCATGCCTATAGCCGCTGGGTGTTCCGGACCTTGGGCTGGATGACGGGCCTCCGGACCGAGGTGCGCGGCACCCCCCCCACGGGCGAGGTGATGATCGCCGCCAAGCACCAGAGCTTTCTCGACATCATGATGATCTACAACGCCGTCCCGCGCGGCAAATTCATCATGAAGCGCGAGCTGATGTTCGCCCCCCTTCTGGGCCAATACGCGCTCCGCATCGGCTCCGTGCCGGTCAACCGGGGCAAACGCGGGGCCGCCATCGCCAAGATGCTGGCCGATGTGAAATCCGGCAAGCAACAGGGCGGCCAGCTGATCATCTATTCGCAGGGCACCCGCGTCGCGCCCGGCGTCAAGGCCCCCTACAAGGTGGGCACCTTCGCCCTCTACGAACAACTGGGCCAGCCCTGCGTGCCGGTGGCCACCAATGTCGGCGTCTTCTGGCCGCGCCACGGCATCTTGCGCAAACCGGGCCTGGCCGTGGTCGAGTTCCTGCCACAGATCCCGCCGGGCCTCGACCGCGACAGCTTCATGTCCCGGCTCGAGACCGAGGTGGAAACCGCCTCCGACCGGCTGATGGCAGAGGCGGGCTTCCATGCGCATCCTTGAGGATATCGCAGCCCTCGACGCGCTCTACGACGCGCCCGTGCCCGCCTCGCTCACAAAGGTCACGGATCGCCTGACGCCGCTCTACCGGCGCTGGATCGAAACCTCCCGCTTCTGCATCCTGTCGAGCGTCGGCCCGGATGGCACCGATGCCAGCCCCCGCGGCGATGACGGCCCGGTGGTGCGCATCGCGGATGACAAGACCCTCCTCCTGCCCGATTGGCGCGGCAACAACCGCCTCGATACCCTGCGCAACATCCTGCGCGACGGGCGGGTGTCGCTCCTCTTCCTTGTGCCCGGCTCCACGACCGTGGTCCGCGTCAACGGACAGGCCGTCCTGACCGCCGACCCCGAGGTGACGACAACCTTCGAACAGCGCGGCAAACACCCCAGGGTGGTGATCGTCCTCACCGCGACCGAGGTCTATTTCCAATGCGCCAAGGCGGTGATGCGCGCGGGCCTCTGGTCGCGCGACGACAGCGCGGGCCTGCCCACGGCGGGCCAGTTCATCGCCGAACAGGACCCGGCCTTCGACGCAGACCCCTATGACCGGACCTACCCGGACGAAGCCCCGAAACGGATGTGGTAAGATGCTCTCCTACCAACACGCCTATCACGCCGGAAACCTCGCCGATGTGCACAAGCACGCGGCGCTGGCCATTGCCCTCGACCGCATGGTGCAAAAGGACAAGCCGCTCTCCTATTTCGAAACCCATGCGGGCCGGGGCCTCTATCATCTCGACAGCGCCGAGGCGCTGAAAACCGGCGAGGCGGCGCAGGGCATCGCGCGCGCCGCCCCGTGGTTTGTCCCCGATCACCCCTATGCCCGGGCGCTGGCCCAGATCCGGCAGACCCATGGCGACACCGCCTATCCCGGCTCCCCCCTCATCGCCGCGGCCCTCCTCCGCCCCTTCGACAGCATGACGCTCGCCGAATTGCACCCGGCCGAAAACGCCGCCCTCCGCGCCGCCCTGCCCGACCGCTACACCCAGGTCGTCCAGGAAGACGGCGCCGCCATGGTCCTCTCGCGCACCCCGCCCGACCCGCGCCGGGGCTTCTTGCTGATCGACCCCAGCTACGAGGTGAAAACCGATTACGACCGCATCCCCGACCTGGTCGCCAAACTGCACCGCAAATGGAACGTGGGCGTGATCATGCTCTGGTATCCGATCCTCACTTCCGGCCTGCAACTCCCCATGGTCCGCAGCCTGCGCGCAACCTTCCCCGAAGCGCTCTCGCACGAGGTCCGCTTCCCCCCGGCCCGCCCCGGCCACGGCATGACCGGCTCGGGGCTCTTCGTGGTGAACCCGCCCTTCGGTCTCGCGGAGGAAACCACACGCCTCACCCCGTTCTTCGCCGCGCTCTGAGCTTCATCTTGGCCGAAAAACTCTCGGGGGATCGAAGGGGGCAGACAGCCCCCTTCGCGGGGGAGCGCGAGGGGGCAGCGCCCCCTCGCCCCGGTCGACGCGCAAGGCGCGGCGAAACCGGGGATCAGAAAACGCCGAACCCCGCCAACGACACATCCGCCTCATGGTCGCGCCCATAGGCGACCAGCCCCAGCGACCGCACCTCTGCAGGTCGCAGCCCCCCCGCCATCATCCGCCCCGAGGGCGCGAAACCCGCAAGCGGCAGGGTGACATCGGCCCAATCCGGCCCGGTCTCGAACCCCTGTTGATGATACTGCCACGGCAGGGCGGTGCGGGTCGTGCGCAGATGGATGAAATAGCGCTCGCCATTGCCCCGCACCCGCAGGCGCAGACCCCTCGCCGCCTCCGGCAACCCCTCCGGCAGCTCTGTGCGCGCCTGGATGAACCCGCCGCGATTCTCGGTCGAGACAGTGCCGCTCAGCCGCAGCACAGTTCCCTCCAGCCGCGCCTGCCCGCGCGACACGCCGCCCATCACGCTGTCGCCCAGGTAGCGCCAGTCGACAGCATCCGCCGGGATCCACGCATCGGCCATCACGAATATCCCTTGCCCCGCAACAGGTCGCGCCAAGAGACAAGCCGCCGCCGCGATCACCGCGCGGCGGGCGATCACGCAGCCAGACCCTTGGACCCCATATCCAGGTATTTGCGCCGCCGCGCCTTGACCAGCGCCGCACGCCCCGGCGTGCCGATCTCGCCCAGCATCGCCGCGATGGCATCGCCCACGGCGGACAGGCTCGCGCCGGGGTCGCGCTGCGCACCGCCCATGGGCTCGGGGATCACCCGGTCGCAGACACCGAGCTTCAGCAGATCCTGCGCGGTCAGCCTCAGCGCCTCGGCCGCCTCGCGCATCTTCTCCGCATCCTTCCACAGGATCGAGGCGCAGCCCTCGGGCGAGATCACCGAATAGACCGAATGTTCCAGCATCGCGAGCCGATCCGCGGTGGCAAAGGCCACGGCCCCCCCCGATCCGCCCTCGCCGATGATGACCGACACAAGCGGCACACCGATGGTCAGGCAGGCCTCGGTCGACCGCGCGATTGCCTCGGATTGGCCGCGCTCCTCCGCTCCCTTGCCGGGATAGGCGCCGGGCGTGTCGACCAGCGTCACGACGGGCAGGCCGAACCGGTCGGCCATCTCCATCAGGCGCACGGCCTTGCGATAGCCCTCGGGCCGCGCCATGCCGAAATTGCGCTCGATCCGCGTCTTGGTGTCATGGCCCTTCTCGTGGCCGATCACCATCACGGGCGTATCGCGGAACCGCGCCAGCCCGCCCATCACCGCATGGTCATCGGCGAAATTCCGGTCACCGGCCAGCGGCGTGTATTCGGTGAACAGCGCCTTGATGTAATCGCGGCAATGCGGCCGGTCAGGGTGGCGCGCGACCTGGCATTTCCGCCAGGGCGACAGGTCCTTGTAAAGATCGCGCAGCATGTCGGCGGCCTTGCGGTCCAGCGCGGCGGCCTCGGCCTCCACGTCCATTTCCGCGTTGCGCCGTGCCAGCGCGCGCAATTCCTCGGCCTTGCCCTCGATCTCGGCAAGCGGTTTCTCGAAGTCGAGATAGGTGGTCATCCGGCCGCCCCATATGGTCGCTCTGGGCGCCTATATGACCTTGCCGCGCGCCCATTGCAACCAAGCCCGACAGGCGGGGACCGGGCCTGCCCCCTCCCGCAAACGGGCCAGCCGCGACACTGCGACCGGGCAGACGATGAAAGCAGGGGCGCGCGGCAGATCAGCCTCCACCCCGCCAGCGGCGCGGGGGGCGGCGCCGCCGATGCAAGGCGTCCCGACATCAGCCCGGGCCAGCGCCGGACGGGCGCACAAGCCGCGCCTGCCATCGGCCCTTGCGATCCGCGCCCCGACCCAGCCAACGCCCTCCGCCAACCCCAGACGCACCGCATCAGGGATCCGCCCGATGCCGCCGATCTGCCAGCGCATGACAAGCGCAACGGCCAGACACCCGACAAGGCCAGGCCAGCCGAAATCGGCCCCGGCAAGCGCGACAGGAACCGTGGGCATCTCCACGATCAAAATCGCCATAAGCGCAACCGCGCCCAGGCAACCCAGCGCCAGACCAGGATCGAACCGCATCGAAGGCCCCCGTTGATCATCACGGGACCAGTCTCGCGCGAAAGGTTTAAGGCGACGCTAACGCCGCCGCGAAAGACGGGCGGATCAGCCCGCCGCGATCATCTCGGCCTGTTTCACGATCACCTCGGCCTGCTTGATCGAGGCGATATCGACAAGCCGCCCCTTGTAGACGGTTGCCCCCTGCCCGCTCGCCTTGGCCTCTTCCATCGCCGCCAGGATCTCGCGCGCTTCCGTCACAGCCGCCTCCGACGGGGTGAAGACCGAATTGGACAGCGCCACCTGCTTGGGATGGATCGCCCATTTGCCCACCATGCCCAGCGTGGCCGACCGCCGCGCCTGCGCCAGGAACCCCTCGTCATCCGAGAAATCGCCAAAGGGTCCGTCGACCGGCAGCACACCATGGGTGCGGCAGGCTGCGACAATGGCGGCCTGCGCCCAATGCCACGGATCGGACCAGTAATTCTGGCCCGCGCGATGCATGTAATAATTGTCCTGCGTGCCGCCGATGCCGGTCGTCTGCATCCCCATCGAAGCCGCGAAATCGGCCGCGCCAAGGCTCATCGCTTGCAAGCGGGGGCTCGCCGCCGCGATCTCCTCGACATGGCTGATGCCCGCGGCGCTTTCGATGATGACCTCGAAGGCGATCCGCTTCTTGCGGCCCGTCGCCGCCTCGATCGAACTGACCAGCGCATCCACCGCGTAGATATCGGCGGCGCAGCCGACCTTGGGGATCATGATCTGGTCCAGCCGCTCGCTCGCCTGTTCCATCAGATCGACAACGTCGCGGTACCAATAGGGGCTGTCGAGCCCGTTGATCCGCACGCTCAGCGTCTTCTTGCCCCAATCCACGTCGCCGATGGCCGCGATCACGTTCTTGCGCGCCTCCGCCTTGTCATCGGGTGCGACGGAATCCTCGAGGTCGAGGTTGATCACATCAGCCGCGCTCGCCGCCATCTTCTCGAAGATCGCCGGGCGCGAGCCGGGCCCGAAGAGCTGGCAGCGGTTCGGGCGGGCGACGGGCGGCGGTTGCAGACGGAAGCTCATGATCAGGCACCTTGCGCAAGGAAGTTTCGTTTATGCTGCGCCGATCGATATGATATTGCGCCGCAGCATGCAAGCGCCGCGCTGCGGCGTAATGCCCCCCACCCTCCGTCCAATTCCGTAGGGTCGCCTTCAGGCGCACCACCCCCTGGCTACAACCGATGGTTACCAAACCCCCAACACCCCCTTGGCAACGTCAACATCCCGTCAACATCTGCCCGGTTTCGTCAGGACTTCCTTAACCTTCGCCCCGCCTCGTCAACATTCCGCTAACCCTGTCCGGGCTATTGCAGGTCCCCGAACGCCCGCTGCATCCGCGCCACCGCATCCTCCACCACGCTGCGCGGCGCCGCGATGTTGAAGCGCAGGAAACTGTCTCCACCCTTGCCGAATGTCGGCCCGTGGTTCGTGGCGATCTTCGCCTCCTGCTCCACCCGCGCGGTGAATTCCTCCCGCGTCATGCCGGTGCCGGAAAAATCGACCCAAGCCAGGTAGGTGGATTGCAGGGGCATCGACCTCAGCCCCGGAATGGCATTGATCCCCGCATCGAAAACCCGCGCGTTTTCAGCTAGATAGGCACAAAGATCATCGACCCATGCCGCCCCCTCGGGCGAATAGGCCGCCGTGATCATGTGCAGGCCAAAGGAATTGGGCGACAGGCCCAAGGCCAGCATCCGCGCCCCGAACCGCGCCCGCAGGCCCTCGTCCGCGATGATCACGTTGCCCACATGCGCGCCCGCGATGTTGAAGGTCTTGGTCCCCGCCGTCATCATGATCAGCCGATCCGCGATCCCCTCGATCCGCGCCATGGGAACATGCGCCAGACCGGGCATCAAAAGGTCGGCATGGATCTCGTCCGACACGATCAACAAATCATGCCGCTTGGCAAATTCCGCCACGGATTCAAGCTCTTGCCTTGTCCAGACCCGCCCGCCGGGATTGTGCGGCGAACACAGGATCAGCATCTTTTCATGCCCCTGCATCTGCGCATCCCAGGCGTCGAAATCGAGCACGTATTGCCCCTCGACGATGGGCATTTCGCATTGCACCAGGTCGCGGTTCGAGGCGCGGATGACCTTGGCGAAAGCGTGATAGATCGGCGTGAACAGCACGATCCCGTCGCCCTCTTTCGTGAAGGCGTCAAGACACATCGCCGTCCCGTTCACCAGGCCATGGGTCGAAAAGATCCACTCCGGCTCGACCGTCCAGCCATGCCGGTTCTGCATCCACCAAATGATCGCGCCCTTGTAGGCGCTGTCATCGCCGAAATAGCCGTAGATCCCGTGATCGAGCATCGCCTGAAGCGCATCCTGCACGCAGGCGGGCGGGCGGAATTCCATGTCGGCCACCCACATCGAGATCCCGTCCTGCGGCGAGACACCATAGAGCGTCTCCATCATGTCCCATTTCACGCAATGGCTGCCACGGCGGTCGATGATCTCGTCAAAGGACATTGGGGTTTGGCTCCGTCTGGGTTGCGAACCGCGCCACGCTACCGCCTGAGGCGGCAGGCGCAAGCCCTGCCCGCCTTGGGTGTGACGACCCTGGACCGCGCTTATTGCGGGGCGGGCGCGCTTGGCCTAAATGAACGGCCATGAAACGCCCGATCCTGATCCATCCCGACCCAAGGCTGAAAAAGGTGGCGCCCGCCATCCCCGACCTGTCGGACGATCTGCGCCAGCTTGCCGATGACATGCTCGAAACCATGTATGCCGCGCCCGGCATCGGCCTTGCCGCGCCGCAGATCGGCGTGGACGCCCGCGTCATCGTTCTGGATTGCGTCAAGGGCGAGGGAGAGGCCCCGCGCCCCATCGCGATGTTCAACCCCGAGATCGTGGCGGAATCCGACGCGCTGAACGTCTACGAGGAAGGCTGCCTGTCGATCCCCGACCAATATGCCGATGTCGAACGCCCCGCCGAGGTGACGGTGCGCTGGATCGACCGCGACGGCAAGGAACGGCAGGAGGATTTCGACGGCCTTTGGGCCACCTGCGTCCAGCACGAGATCGACCACCTGAACGGCATTCTCTTCATCGATTACCTCAAGCCGCTCAAGCGCCAGCTGATCACCCGCAAGATGGTCAAGCTGAAGAAGGACCGCGCGCGGGAAAAGGCGTGACGGGCCAGCGCCGCCCCTTCGTCATGTGGCCCGACAAGCGGCTCGCCACGCCCGCCGCCGATGTGGGCGCGCTCACCGACGATATCCGCGCGACCTGGGACGACATGATCGAGACGATGGAGGCGATGCCCGGCGTGGGCCTTGCCGCGCCGCAGATCGGCGTGATGCTGCGCCTTGCCGTGGTGGATGCCAGCGAGGAACGCGGCCGCGCGATCCGCATGGCCAACCCCGAGGTCATCACGGCATCCGAGGCGATGAACGACCACGAGGAAGCCAGCCCCAACCTGCCCGGCGTCTGGGCCAGGGTGACGCGCCCCGCAACCGTGAGCGTGGCCTTCACCGATCATCACGGCATCCGCGTGCGCCAGGATTTCACCGGCCTCTGGGCGACGAGCGTGCAGCACCAGATCGACCATCTGGCAGGCCGCATGTATTTCGACCGCCTGTCGAAGATGAAACGCGACATGCTGTTGAAACGGGCACGAAAAGGGGCGCGGTGATGCGGATCGTCTTCATGGGAACGCCCGATTTCTCGGTCCCGGTGCTCGACGCGCTGGTGGCCGCAGGCCATGACATCGCCTGCGTCTACACCCAGCCGCCACGCCCCGCCGGACGGGGGCAGGCCGAACGGCCGAGCCCGGTTCAGGCCCGCGCCGAGGCGATGAGGGTGCCCATCCGGCACCCGAAAAGCTTGCGGAGCCCCGAGGCGCAGGCGGAATTCGCGGCGCTCGGGGCCGATGTGGCGGTGGTCGTCGCCTATGGCCTGATCCTGCCGCAAGCGGTGCTCGATGCGCCCCGGCGCGGCTGCCTCAACATCCACGCCAGCTTGTTGCCGCGCTGGCGCGGCGCCGCGCCGATCCAGCGGGCGATCATGGCGGGCGATGCGGAAACGGGCGTCTGCATCATGCAGATGGAGGCAGGCCTCGACACGGGCCCGGTCCTGTTGCGCCGCGCCATCCCCATCGGCGCAGAGGAGACGGCGGGCGACTTGCACGACCGGCTGTCGAGGCTCGGGGCAGAGGCGATCACCGATGCCTTGGCGCGGCTCGACGATCTGGACCCACAGCCGCAACCGGACGCGGGCGTCACCTATGCGCAAAAGATCGACAAGGCCGAGGCGCGTCTGGACTGGACGCAGGACGCACCCCACATAGACCGTCAGATCCGGGGGCTGTCGCCCTTTCCGGGGGCCTGGACCATGATCGGGGGCAAGCGGGTCAAGATCCTGCGCAGCCGTCCCGCGCGAGGGGCGGGCAAACCGGGGCAGGTGCTGTCGGGTCTCACCGTGGCCTGCGGGACAGACGCGGTCGAGATCACCGAGGTTCAGCCCGAGGGCAAGCCCAGGATGACGGCAGAGGCGTTCTTGAGAGGCGCGCGCATCGCGCCCGGTGTGGTGTTGGGAGGTGAGCCATGATCCTGTTCTCGTTTTTCGGCTCGCTCATGCTGGCCGGTATCGTGGCCTTTCTCTTCGAGAAATGGGGCTGGACGCATAACGGCATCATCCCCTCTGTCCTGATCGCCTTTGGTGCGGTTCTGGTTCTTTACTTTCTGCGCGCGCTCTTTGGCTTCAGCCTCGGCTCGCCGGGGGTGACGGCGATCCTTGGCTCGGCGGCAGCGCTGATCCTGATCCCGACGGAATATGCCAATCGCAAACGGCAGGGCCGCAAGCGGCGCTGACCCCGGGCAGCGGTGCGGGGCGGCACCGTTAAGGCTTGCATATTTTTGGAAAGATGAAGCCGCAGCCTGTCAGGTGCGGGGCGGGCGCGGCTTGTAGACCGGCATCTGCCAGCCAAAGAGCAGCGATCCTGCGCGCAGCGTGAAACAGACGAGGATGCAGGCGGCGAGCGACAGCATGTCGGATGGCCAGAAGATCCCCGACACGAGATAGGCCGCCGCCCCCGCGAAAGCAGCCGTGACATAGAGTTTCCCGGTGCGGATCAGGAGCGGCACCTCGTTGGCGACGATGTCGCGCAAGAGCCCGCCGAAACAGCCCGTGGCAATCCCCATGATCAGGATGATCGGCACGCTTTGCCCCGTTTCGCTCGCCGCCCGCACCCCGGCTGCGACGGCGATGGGAAGCGCCAGCGCATCGAGCCAGGTGATGACCGCCATCCGGCTTTCCAGGAGATGGGCGGTGAAAAAGACGAGGACGGCGGCGGCGCAGGCGATGGCCAGGGGCGTCGGATCGGCGATCCAGAAGACCGGGTTGCGGTCCAGAAGCAGGTCGCGCACCGTGCCGCCGCCCATCGCCGTCAGGCTGGCGAGAAAGGCGAAGCCCACGATGTCGAGCTGCGCGCGCGAGGCGACCAGCGCGCCGGTCAGGGCGAAGACCAGCACCGAGGCGTAATCGAGCGCGGTCAGGATGCTCATTTGAAAGGCTTCATCCCCGCCCGCGCCAATTCGTCGGCGCGTTCGTTCTCGGGGTGGCCGGCATGGCCCTTGACCCATTCCCAGGTGACCCGGTGGCGCGCCTGCGCCTCGTCCAGGCGGCGCCAGAGATCCTCGTTCTTGACGGGCTTTTTGGTGGAGGTTTTCCAGCCGTTGCGCTTCCAGCCATGGATCCAGCCGGTCACGCCATTCTTCACATAGGCGCTGTCGGTGACGATGGTGATGGCGGAGGGGCGTTCCAGCGCCTCGAGCGCGGCGATGGCGGCGAGCAACTCCATCCGGTTGTTCGTGGTATCGGCCTCGCCGCCGTTCAGCTCGCGTTCCTTGAGGACGCTCTCGCCCTCCTTGGCCTGCAACAGGGCACCCCAGCCGCCCGGGCCGGGATTGCCGGAACAGGCCCCATCCGTATAGGCGAACAGATCAGGCATGCGCCCCCCTCATGCCAGCGCCCCGATGGCAAGGCAGATCACGACGACGCCGGTCAGCATCAGGCGCAGCCGCATCCACCACGCAGGCGCTATACCCTGCCGCGCGGCGCTGGCATCGATCGCCAGAAGCGCCACGAAGGCGAGGATCAGCATCCACAGGCTTTGGCGCGGCGGTGCGAAGGCGGTGAAAAAGACGAACAGCGCGGGCAGGACGGAGAGGATGTAGAACAGCGTCGCCTGCCGCCCCTCGGCCCGCGCGGCGAATCCCCAGATCACGCCCGCCATGAAGCACAGGATCACGATCCCGTAGATCTGCAACAGCGCGGGGCCTGCGTGATAGACGCTCCAGGCCCGGCCCAATTCCGCCGTGCCGGGCAAAAGCACCGTGACCGCCCCGTAAAGGAACGGGATCAGGCCGGACAGGCCGAGGATCAGGGCGGATGTCGGAATGCGCGTCATGGCCGCTATCTGCCTTGCCGCGCGGACCCAGGCAAGGGTTCAGGCGCGTTCCAGCGCAAGGCGGCCCGCCAGCGCGGCGAAGATCACGGCAAAGGACCGGTTGAGCCAGGCCATCACCCGCGCGGACCCGAGGATCCTGTCGCGTGCGGCCGCCGCAAAGGCGCCGTAGACAAGAAAGACCGTCAGCGTCATCGCCATGAAGACGCCGCCGAGGATCAGGGTTTCGTGCGTGACGGTGTCGGGATTGCCCGACAGGAACGGCGTCAGGAGCGACAGGAAGAAGATCGAGAGCTTCGGGTTGAGCACGTTGATCAGCGCCCCGCGGCGGGCGACGGCAAGGCCCGGTTCGACTTGCGTCCGCGGTTCGACCCGCAGCGCACCGCCCGACCGGAGGGCGGACCATGCGAGATAGAGAAGATAGGCCACGCCCGCGAATTTCACGACGTTGAAGAGCACGGCGGAGGTATGGAGCACGGCAGCCAATCCCAATGTCGCCGCCAGGAGATGCGGCACGATCCCGAGCGTACAGCCCAACGCCGCCCAGGCCGATGCCGCCCGCCCGCGCCCCAATCACACGGCGAGCGTGTAGATGACGCCCGTGCCGGGGGCGAGGACGACGACGAAGGCGGTCAGCAGGAACTGGGTGGACAGCATGGGAACGCCTTTCGCATCGGCGGGATGAACGGCCCCTTGGGGCGCGGCATGGGCGTCAGGCCGGTTCGCGCAACACGCGCGGCACCTTGAACTCCACGTTTTCCTCGGCCGTCACGACGGGCTTCACCGTCACCTCGAACCGCTCGCGGAAGGCGTCGATGACCTCGTTCACCAGCACCTCGGGCGCGCTGGCCCCGGCGGTGATGCCCAGCGACCCGATCCCCTCCAGCGCGCGCCAGTCGATATCGGTGGCGCGCTGCACGAGCTGCGCATAGCGGCAGCCGGCGCGCGCGCCGACCTCGACCAGACGTTTGGAATTCGACGAATTGGGCGCACCCACCACCAGCATCGCATCGGCCAGGGGTGCCATGGCCTTGACCGCTTCCTGCCGATTGGTGGTGGCGTAACAGATGTCTTCCTTGTGCGGGCCGACGATGGCGGGGAAGCGCGCCTGCAGGGCCGCGACGATTTCCGCCGTGTCATCGACCGACAGCGTGGTCTGGGTGACGAAGGCCAACCGCGCGGGATCGCGGACCGTGACCTTTTCCACATCCTCGACCGTTTCGACCAGCAGCACCTCGCCCTCGGGCAATTGGCCCATGGTGCCGATCGTCTCGGGATGGCCCGCATGGCCGATCATGATCATCTGCAGGCCGTTGTCGTGGTGCCGCGCCGCCTCGATATGGACCTTGGAGACCAGCGGACAGGTCGCATCGACATAGACCATGTTGCGCTGCGCGGCCTCAAGCGGCACCGATTTCGGCACGCCATGGGCGGAAAAGATCACCGGGCGGTCGGGCGGGCAATCTTCCAGCTCCTCGACGAAAACGGCCCCTTTCTCGCGCAGGTCGTCGACGACGAACTTGTTGTGGACGATCTCGTGTCGGACATAGACCGGCGCGCCCCATTTCTCGATCGCCATCTCGACGATCTTGATCGCCCGGTCCACGCCTGCGCAAAACCCGCGCGGCGCGGCAAGGTGGATGGTCAGCGGCGGCTTGGTCATGGGCGGCCTCGGGCGGAAACTGCGTGTCAGGTCAACGTGACACCACAGCTAAGACCAAACGCGCCGCCCGTCCAGTCCGGGGGCTTGCCTTCCAGCAGGGGGAAGCTGCAATTCCCCGCCCCGACACAGGAGGGAACATCATGCGCGCATCCATCATCGGCCTGGCCACAATCTGCGGTTTGACGGCGGGCGCAGCATTCTTGTGGCCTGCGGGCGCGACCGAACAGCCGGGCCAGATCCTGCCCTGGCGGGATGCCGCCGTGGTTGCCCAAGGGGCCGCGATCTACGAGGCGCAATGCGCAGCCTGCCATGGCGCAGAGCTGGAGGGGCAACCCGATTGGCAGGTCAGACGCGCCAATGGCCGCCTGCCCGCCCCGCCGCATGATCCGACCGGCCACACCTGGCACCACCCCGACGCGCAACTGATCGACATCACCACGCGCGGCACGGCGGCCATCGTCGGGGGCGGCTACCAAAGCGACATGATCGGCTATGGCGACATCCTGACCGAGGCCGAGATCATCGCCGTCCTGAGCTACATCAAATCGACATGGCCGCCCGAGGTCATCGCCATCCATGACGAGATCAACGCACGCTCCGTGCTGCGGTGACGGGCAGGCCCCGCTGTATCGGGGCCCGCCCACAAGACAGGCGCCTTGGCCTCAGACCTCGGCCTCTTCCCGCTGTGAGGAGGCGCGATCGTCGCGCGGGGGGCGGCCGATGACTTCGCGCAGCTCGTCGAGCTCGATGAAATTGTCGGCCTGACGGCGCAGGTCATCGGCGATCATCGGCGGCTGGCTGCGGATCGTGGACACGACCGACACCCGGCACCCCTTGCGCTGCAACGCCTCGACCAGCGGGCGGAAATCGCCATCGCCCGAGAACAGCACGATATGGTCGACGTGATCGGCCGTTTCCATGGCATCGACCGTCAGCTCGATATCCATGTTGCCCTTGATCTTGCGGCGTCCCTGGCTGTCGGTGAATTCCTTGGCCGGTTTCGTCACCATCGTGAACCCGTTGTAATGCAACCAGTCCACGAGGGGGCGGATCGGGGAATATTCCTCGTTCTCCAAAAGCGCCGTGTAGTAGAATGCGCGCAACAATTTGCCACGCTGCATGAATTCCTGACGCAAGAGCTTGTAATCTATGTCAAAAGACAAGGCCTTGGCGGCAGCATAGAGGTTGGAGCCATCAATAAACAACGCCAACCGTTCATCACGATAAAACATTTGCAACTTCCTTGCTGTGTCGGTGCCCACGCCGGAAATTGGCAGGGAGTGAACCTGCCGAACGCATGGCACCAAGGTGCGCCAAAATAGAGATGGGCAAGAAACGTGCAACCGAAGAGAAACACTCAACCACCCGCCTTGGCCCTCATCGCCTTGGGAGCGAACCTGAACACTGACACTGACAGCCCCGCGCAAACCCTGAAAAAGAGCCTTCTCCACCTTTCAGAGAAGGGCGTTTCCGACATCAAGACAAGCCGATTGTTTCGCACGCCCGCCTTTCCTGCGGGTTCCGGCCCCGATTACGTGAATGCGGCGGCAGGATTTCGCTGGTCCGACACCCCCGAGGCGCTCTTGGCCCTTTTGCATGAGGTCGAGACCGAACTGGGCCGGGTGCGCGCCGAACGCTGGGGGGCGCGGGTCATCGACCTCGACCTCGTGGCGCTTGGCGACATGCTGCGCCCCGATGCGCAGACACAGGCGCATTGGGCGGCTCTCCCGCCCGAGCGCGCGGCGCAGGAATTGCCCGACCGCCTGATCCTGCCCCATCCCCGGCTGGCCGAGCGCAGCTTCGTTTTGGTGCCCCTGGCCGATATCGCCCCCGATTGGCACCACCCCGCCACGGGTCTGGACATCGCCACCATGCTGGCCGCGCGCCCTGCCGCCGAACGGGCCGAGATCACCCCCATTCCCTGGGCGGGGCAGGATGCCCCCGCAACCAGTGCTCAGAACCCCTGTTCCGGGCTTGTGTTCCGGGGCATCCGGGGATAACAGGGACGCTTATTCCGCTCCCGAGCAGATTCTGGAGGTGCCTTCGCATGGCCCGCGTCACCGTTGAAGATTGCGTCGACAAGGTTCCCAACCGCTTCGAGCTTGTCATGCTTGCCGCCCACCGCGCCCGTGAGATCGCGTCCGGCTCGGCCCTGACCATCGACCGCGACAACGACAAGAACCCCGTCGTGGCCCTGCGCGAGATTGCCGAGGAAACGCAAGGCGCCGACGATCTGCGCGAGCGCCTGATCGAAAGCCACCAGACCCAGATCGAGGTCGACGAACCCGAAGAAGACGCGATGGCGCTGCTTCAGGGTGTGGAGGCGGATCGCCCCGCGCGCGACGACATGAGCGAAGAGCAGATGCTGCGCGCCCTCATGGAAGCACAGGGCCAGCGCTGACCGCCATGGCCACCGGCGGGCTGGGACAAGAATGATCGACGCCGACGACCTTCTTTCGCTTGTCCGCAACTACAACCCGAAAACCAACGAGGCGCTCCTGAGGGGCGCCTATGCCTATGCGCAGCGGATGCACGAGGGGCAAACACGCCATTCGGGCGAGCCCTATTTCACCCATCCCGTCGCCGTCGCCGCCATCCTGACCGAACAGCGGCTGGACGATGCCACGATCGCCACGGCGCTGTTGCACGACACGATCGAGGATACCAAGGGCACCTATACCGAGATCGAGACGCTCTTCGGCCATGACGTGGCCGAACTGGTCGATGGCGTCACCAAGCTGACCAACCTGGAACTCTCCAGCCGCGAATCGAAACAGGCCGAGAATTTCCGCAAGCTCCTGATGGCCATGTCCAAGGATCTGCGCGTGATCCTCGTGAAACTGGCCGACCGCCTGCACAACATGCGCACGATCCGGCACATGAAACCGGAAAAGCAGGCCAAGAAGGCGCATGAGACGATGGACATCTACGCGCCGCTTGCGGGCCGGATGGGCATGCAATGGATGCGCGAGGAGCTGGAGGACCTGTCCTTCCGCGTCCTGAACCCCGAGGCGCGCACCTCGATCATGCGACGCTTCGTGACGCTGCAAAAGGAAACCGGCGACGTCATCCCCCGCATCACCGAGGATATCGAGGCCGTGCTCGACAAGCACGGGCTCAAGGCCGATGTCTTTGGCCGCGCCAAGAAACCCTTTTCGATCTGGCGCAAGATGCAGGAAAAGGATCTCGCCTTTTCGCGCCTCTCCGACATCTACGGCTTTCGCATCATCACCGGCACCGAGGATGATTGCTACCGCATCCTCGGCGCGATCCACCAGCGCTGGCGCGCGGTTCCGGGGCGGTTCAAGGATTACATCAGCCAGCCCAAATCGAACGGCTACCGCTCGATCCACACCACCGTGTCGGGCCGCGACGGCAAACGGGTCGAGGTGCAGATCCGCACCCGCCAGATGCATGACGTGGCCGAATCGGGCGTGGCCGCGCATTGGTCCTACCGCGACGGCGTCCGGGTCCAGAACCCCTTTGCCGTCGACCCGGCCAAATGGCTCGAAGGTCTGACCGAACGCTTCGAGACCGCCGAGGACAACGAAGAATTCCTCGAGCACGTCAAGCTCGAGATGTATTCCGACCAGGTGTTCTGCTTCACCCCCAAGGGCGACGTGGTGAAACTGCCCAAGGGCGCGACCCCCATCGATTTCGCCTATTCGATCCACACGCGGATCGGCCATTCCTGCGTGGGCGCCAAGGTCGACGGCCTGCGCGTGCCGCTCTGGACGCGTCTGAAAAACGGCCAGTCGATCGAGATCATCACCGCCGAGGGCCAGACCCCGCAAGCCAGCTGGATCGACATCGTGGTCACGGGCCGCGCCAAGGCCGCGATCCGCCGCATGCTGCGCGAGGAAGACCGCGAACGCTACATCAAGCTGGGTCGCGAACTGGCGCGCGTCGCCTTCGAGCAATTCGGCAAGAAGGCCACCGACAAGGCGCTCGACACCGCCGCCCGCGCCATAGGCCTCAAGGATGGCGACGAATTGCTGGCGCGGATCGGATCGGCCGAATTGTCCGCCCGCCGCGTCGTGGCCCGCATCTACCCCGAGCTTGCCGGCCGCACCGAACAGGGCGAGGTCGAAGCCGTGCGCGCCGTCATCGGCCTGCCCTCGGGCACCGAGATCCGCCGCGCGCAATGCTGCCAACCCGTTCCGGGCGAACGGATCGTGGGCATCACCTATGCCGGGCGCGGGCCCATCGTGCATGCCATCGACTGCGGCGCGCTGGCCGCCTTCGACACCGCCCCCGAACGCTGGATCGACCTGCACTGGTCCGAAGGCCGCCATGCCGCCGTCCACAACGTGACCATCGATGTCACGCTGTCCAACACCAACGGCGCCCTGGGACGGATCTGCACATTGATCGGGGAACAGAACGCCAATATCTCCGACCTGCACTTCATCGACCGCAAGCCGGATTTCTTCCGGCTTCTGATCGACGTGGACGTGCGCAATGCGGAACATCTGCATGCGGTCATGATGGCGGTCGAACTTGACAGCGACGTGGCCAGCCTGCAGCGGTTCCGGGACCTCGAACGCCGCCCTTGAGACGAGGGGGGGCGCGACGGGTCCAGCGAAAGGGGACGGGTGCCGTTCGCGGCCCCGTCAGGAAGGAAAGACGAGGCTGGTGTTCAAGCGCCGCGATTCCCGCTCGATCCTGCGCATCGTCACAGAGGCGTTCTGGCCCCGTGGCGGCTGGGTCCGCGCCGCGCAATACGTCAAGCACCGCATGCGCCGCCTGCCCGGCACCCCCGAACAGATCGCCCGCGGCGTCTTTGCCGGGGCCTTCACCGTCTTTACCCCCTTCTTCGGTCTGCATTTCGTCGTGGCGGGTCTTCTGGCCATGGTGATGCGCGGCTCGATCCTCGCAGCCCTCCTGGCCACCTTCCTGGGCAATCCGCTGACCTATGTCCCCATCGCCTGGATCTCGCTCCAGACCGGGCACTGGATGCTCGGCACCAGCATGCGCGGCAGTCTCGACGATTCGATCTTCTCGAAATTCGGCGCGGCGGCGGGGGATCTCTGGCACAATGTCATCGCGATCTTCACCCCCGAGACCGCGCATTGGGACGAACTCCACCGCTTCTATGACGATGTCTTCTTTCCCTGGATGATCGGCGCGATCATCCCCGGCCTGATCTGCGGCGTGATCTGCTACTACCTCAGCGTCCCGGTGATCCACGCCTATCAGAAACGGCGAACAGCCAGATTGCGAAAGAAGATGGAAAAGCTGCGCGCACAGGCTGGCGCGGCCCCCGCAAAGCGCTAGGCTGCATCTCGCAACAAGAAGGGATCGGGACCATGGCGGATCGTCTCCGTTTGGGCGTGAACATCGACCACGTCGCAACGCTCAGGAACGCGCGGGGCGGCGCCCTGCCCGATCCGGTGCGCGCCGCCGTGATGGCCGAACAGGCCGGGGCCGACGGCATCACCGCCCACCTGCGCGAAGACCGCCGCCACATCCGCGACGCCGATATCGGCGCGATCATGGGCGCGATCACCATCCCCTTGAATTTCGAAATGGCCGCCACCCCCGAAATGCAGGCCATCGCCCTGTCGCACCGCCCCCATGCCGCCTGCATCGTCCCCGAACGCCGCGAGGAACGCACCACCGAAGGCGGGCTCGAGGTTGCGGCGAATGCTACTTGGATGGGCGATTACATCGCGCCGCTGCGCGATGCGGGCTGCCGCGTCTCGCTCTTCATCGCCGCCGATCCCGCCCAGATCGACGCCGCCGCCCGGATCGGCGCACCGGTCATCGAACTCCATACCGGGGCCTATTGCGATTTCCACGCCGAGGGGGATTTCGCCGCCCGCGACGCCGAACTCGCGCGCCTGATCGATGGCGCGAAACAGGCCGCCGATCTGGGGCTCGAGGTCCACATGGGCCATGGTCTGAGCTATGACACCGTCGCCCCCATCGCCGCCCTCCCCGAGGTGCGCGAACTCAACATCGGCCATTTCCTGATCGGCGAGGCGGTCTTTGTCGGCCTGCCCCAGGCCATCGCCACGATGCGCGCCGCCATGGACAAGGCGCGCGGCTGACAGCCCGCCCGATGCCGCGCGGCGCAAGGCGGGGCGCGTTCCCCGATTGCTCTTGCCCAAAAGTTGCGCAAATCTGAACCCCGCCACGTGGATTCCCTGCCGCCGGAGGGCCCCTTGCACATTTCCCCGCTCCTGACGGCCCTGGCCCTCGGCCTCGTGACCTCGCTCTCCCTCGGGCAGCAGGCCATCGGACAGGCGATCCGCCCCTGCGAGGGGCTGATCGACATCACCATGATCTCCGAGCCCTGGGACAGCTACAGCCGCAGCTATGCCGAGGGCGCGATCCGCCTGTTCGAGGCCTATGTCGCACCCACGATGGCGGCGGGTGCCGTCATCGGCATCCTGCATCCCCTGCCCGGCGATCCCTATCCGACGCGGGTCTGCACGGCGGTCCTTCACGCCGATCCCGCCAATCCCTTCTTCGCCGAGGCGCTCGTCTCCCGGACGACGGCCTCCTATGATCCCGCGCGCGGCCTGACCCTGCGCGTGCCCGTAAGTTTCCCCGATTTCCGCCAGCCGATCCCGGCGGTCGAGATCACCATCAACCAGGCCACGGGCCAAGTGAGCGCGCGATGATCCTCGGCATCGGAACCGACCTCGCCAATATCGAACGGATCCAGGCCGCGCTCGACCGTTTCGGCGACCGGTTCCGCGCGCGCGTCTTCACCGACACCGAGCGCCACCGCGCCGAACGTATGAGCGATCCCGCCGCCGTCTACGCCAAACGCTGGGCCGCCAAGGAAGCCTGCTCCAAGGCGCTCGGCACCGGCCTGCGCATGGGCATCGCCTGGCGCGACATGGCGGTCTCGAACCTGCCCTCGGGCCAACCGGTGATGCAGGTCACCGGCTGGGCCAAGGAACGGCTCGACCAGATGACGCCCGAGGGCTACACCGCCATCATCCACGTCAGCCTGACCGACGACCATCCCTGGGCCCAGGCCCATGTGGTGATCGAGGCCCTGCCCAGCCCCGAGGAAAGCCTCCGCCCCGGATCGGCCCTGCCGCCGCCCCGCACGCTCAGCTGACGCCCCGCGCGCCCTTCCCGGCTTCATCTTTCCAAAAATATGCACGGCGCGACGCGGCCACTCGCCCCAGGCCGGGCAAGCGCCCGCCGAAATCCGCTTGCTTCCTTGACTTGCGCCGGGGGCTGGCCCAAACCCGCCGCAAGCGGCGACAGGCGCGGCAACGGACAGGCAGGACGGATCATGGCGGCAGCGGCCAAATCGGACGGTATCTGGGAAACGGTCAAGACGATCGTCTACGCGCTCCTGATCGCGGGCGTCTTTCGGACGCTCTTCTTCCAGCCCTTCTGGATTCCCTCGGGCTCGATGAAGGACACGCTCCTGATCGGCGACTTCCTCTTCGTCAACAAGATGGCCTATGGCTATTCGCGCCATTCCTGCCCCTTCTCCATGTGCCCCTTCGAGGGGCGCATCTTCGGCAGCCTGCCCGACCGCGGCGATGTCGTGGTCTTCCGCCACCCGACCGAGGGCAGCGATTTCATCAAGCGCGTGATCGGCCTGCCCGGTGACCGGATCCAGGTGATCGACGGGCTTTTGCACATCAACGGCACCCCGGTCGAACTGACCCCCGAACCGCCCTTCGAGGAAGCCTACGAACGCCAGGGCCCGCAGCAATTGCCGCCGCGCTGCTCCAACGGCCCGGTGGGCGAAGGCGCGATCTGCCTCAAGGAACGCTTCACCGAAACGCTCCCGAACGGGGTCAGCCATTCGATCCTGAACATCGCCGACGGCGGCCGCGCAGACAACACGCCCGAATTCACCGTCCCCGAGGATCATGTCTTCGTGATGGGCGACAACCGCGACAATTCGGTCGATTCGCGCTTCCCGCAATCGGTGGGCGGCGTGGGCTTCGTGCCGATGGAAAACATCCTCGGCCGCGCGGACCGGATCATGTTCTCCTCCGCCGGACAGCGCATGGTCTATTTCTGGACCTGGCGGTCGGACCGCTTCTTCCGGGCGGTCGAGTGAAACTGTCGCGCGACCTGACCGATTTCTGCACAAGGCTCGGCCATGACTTCGCCGACCCGGAATGGATCACGCGCGCGCTGACCCATTCCTCGCTCAGCTCGCCCACCCGCCCCGACAACCAGCGCCTGGAATTCCTGGGCGACCGGGTCCTGGGCCTCGTCATGGCCGAGGCGGTTCTGGCCCATGACACCCAGGCCCGCGAAGGCCAACTCGCCCCCCGCTTCAACGCGCTGGTGCGCAAGGAAACCTGCGCCGATGTCGCCCGCGAGATCGACCTGGGCGCGGTCCTGAGGCTCGGCAAATCCGAGATGTCGACCGGCGGGCGGCGCAAGACCGCGCTTCTGGGCGATGCGATGGAAGCGGTGATCGCCGCCGTCTACATGGATGGCGGCTTCGACGCGGCCCGCGCCGTCATCCTGCGGCTCTGGGGCGCCCGCGTGGCCGGCGTGGCCGAGGATGCGCGCGACGCCAAGACCGCGCTGCAGGAATGGGCACAGGCCCGCGGCATGACCCCGCCCGTCTATACCGAGGTCTCGCGCAGCGGCCCTGACCACGCCCCCCTCTTCCAGGTCGAGGCGCGGCTGTCGGACGGCACCGCCGTCACCGCCGAGGGCCGCGTCAAGCGACAGGCCGAACAGGCCGCCGCCCGCGCGCTGCTGGACCGGCTGGAGCGGGGTTAGGATCTAGCCGCCTTGGGGCGGCGACCCGTGCGAGGGGGGCTGTCTGCCCCCGCGCATCCCGAAGGGATGGAAAGGCAGGCGAGGGGGGGGCTGTCTGCCCCTCTCGCGCTCCCCCCGAGGATATTTTTGAAACAGAGAAGGGAAATGGTCGTGGAACGGACAACCCTGATCGTGCTGGCGCATCCCGAGCGCAGGTCCTTCTGTGGCGCATGGGCCGAGGCGAGCGCGGCGGCAGCTGCGGCGCAAGGCGACCGCGTTCTATGGTCGGATCTCTACGGCATGGGGTTTCATCCTGCCGAGGGGCCGGGCCGCTACGCTGCGCCGCCTGCGCCTTTCGATGCGCTCAAGGCACAGGAACAGGCGGCAGCCGCGGGCGATCTGCCGCCCGACATCGCGGCGGAGGTCGACAAGATCCGCACCGCAGACAGGATCGTCTTTCACTTCCCGATCTGGTGGTTCGCGCCGCCTGCCATGCTCAAGGGCTGGTGCGACCGGGCGCTGGTGCATGGACTGCTGCATGACGTGGACCGCCGCTTCGACACCGGGCTGCTGCGGGGCAAGCGCGCGCTGTTCTGCGTCACCACCGGCGCGCGCGAGACCGAGGCAGGCCCCGACGGCAAGGAGGGCGAAACCCGGCTCCTGCTCTGGCCGCTGGCCCATACGCTGCGCTATTGCGGGATGGAGGTGGCCGAGCCCCTGATCGTCCATGGCGTGCACGGCTATCACGAGGGCGCGCGCAAGCGGGCGCTCGAGGCCCGGCTGACGCAGGTTCTGGCCGCTCAAGGCCGGATCCTGGCCGATCTTGCGCAACGCCCCCTGATGCCCTTCAACGCCGACGCTGATTTCGATGCCGACGGACGGCTAAGGCCCGATGCGCCGAGCCATTGGCCCTTCATCCGGCACGATGGCTAGGGTCAGAGACCCGTCCCTTCGTCCAGCCCGAGCAGGATGTTGAGGTTCTGCACCGCAGCCCCGGATGCCCCCTTGCCGAGGTTGTCGAGGACCGCGATCAGCACCGTCGCCCCGGTCTCGGGATCGCCATCGACGCTCAGCTCCATCACGTTGGTGTCGTTCATCCGCTGCGGATCGATCCTGTCGCCCAGCTCTTCACGTGCCACGACACGCACGAAACGCTGACCCGCGTAATGGGCCGCCAGGGCCTCCATCGCTGCAGCGGGACCGCCGGGGGGCAGATGCAGCGGAACCTGCACGATCATCCCTTGGGCGAACTGGCCCACCTGCGGCACGAAGATCGGTTTCCGGGTCAGACCGGCATGGGCCACGATCTCGGGCAGATGCTTGTGCTTTTGGCCCGTGCCATAGACGAAGCCGCCGGAAATGGCCCCGGTCTCGAATTCGGCGATCATGGATTTGCCGCCTCCCGAATAGCCCGAAATCGCGTTGATCGTGACCGGATGGTCCGACGCGATGACGCCGGCGGCAACCATGGGTTTGAGCAGCGCGATGGCCCCGGTGGAATAGCAGCCGGGGTTCGACACGTATTTCGCCGCCGCGATCCGGTCGCGCGCGCCGGCGTCCAGCTCGGCAAATCCGTATTCCCAATCGGGATGCACCCGATGCGCGGTCGAGGCGTCGATGACGCGGCAGGGCTGATGCGCCAGATCCGGCGCGATCTCGTGGACCGCCGCATCGGGCAGGCACAGGATCGCGACATCGGCCTCGGCAAAGGCCCCGATCCGCGCGAGCCGCGACTTGCGGTTTTCCTCGGACAGCGAAATGAGCGTGATGTCATCCCGCGTCTCGAGGCGCGCGCGGATCTGAAGCCCCGTCGTGCCCACTTCGCCGTCGATGAATACCTTTGCCGCCATGGCCCTGCCCCTTGCGCTGGTCGCCGCCCGGATACCGGGTTACCCGGCCTTGCCGCAAGTGCGGATTGGAAACGGTACCCATCACGAATGCTGATGAAACCGCCCGCGCGCCTCTGCACCATGGCCATATGGTCCGCAATCGGCTAAGGCGACGGCCCAGACACCCGCCCCAAGGATATGCCCATGACCACCCGCGCCGGTTTCGTTGCCCTGATCGGTGAGCCCAATGCCGGCAAGTCGACGCTCCTGAACCGCATGGTGGGGGCCAAGGTCTCGATCGTCACCCACAAGGTGCAGACCACCCGCGCCCGCATCCGCGGCGTGGCCATGGCGGGCGACAGCCAGATCGTCTTCGTCGACACGCCGGGCCTGTTTCGCCCCCGCCGCAGGCTCGACCGCGCGATGGTCGCCGCCGCCTGGGGCGGGGCGGCGGATGCCGATGTCATCGTCCTTTTGATCGAGGCGCATCGCGGCAAGACCGATGGCGTCGAGACGATCCTGTCCACGCTCACCGAAAAGGCCACGGGCCGCCGCGTGGTTCTGGCCATCAACAAGATCGACCGGGTCGAGGCCCCCGTTCTCCTGAAACTGACCGAGGAGATGAACGCGGCCTTCCCCTTCGAACGGACCTTCATGATCTCGGCCGAACGCGGTTACGGGGTCGAGGATCTGCGCGACTGGCTGGCCGCGGCCATGCCCGAAAGCCCCTGGCTCTACCCCGAGGATCAGATCGCCGATCTGCCGATGCGCATGATCGCCGCCGAAATGACGCGCGAGAAACTGACCCTCCGCCTGCACGAGGAATTGCCCTACCAGCTGACGGTCGAGACCGAACATTGGGAAGAGCGCAAGGATGGCTCCGCCCGGATCGACCAGGTGGTCTATGTCGCCCGCGACGGCCACAAGGGCATCGTTCTGGGCAAGGGCGGTGAGACGATCAAGGCCGTCTCCAAGGCCGCCCGCGAAGAGCTGGAGGAATTCATGGGCCGCCGCGTCCACCTGTTCTTGCAGGTGAAAGTGCGCCCCAACTGGCTCGAAGAGGCGGAACGCTATACCGAGATGGGCCTCGATTTCCGCGACGGGAACTGAGGCTTGGCGCGGCTGACCGCCGAATTCTGGGTGCAGGCCTATCTGACGCGGCTCAGGCTGGCCGATATCCCGGCCTTTGTCGTGGCGCGCGGCGATGCGACGGCGGGGGCGGTGCTAGTCAAATGCAGCACGCTTGACGGGCAGGCGGTGGCGTTTCAGCGCCGGACCGACCTGATGACGGGCCAGGCTGTCTGGATGGAACTGGCGCGCGGGCCCGAAGGGGATGTGGATGCCGCCATCACACGGCAACGCGGCTTCGACCCCGACCTCTGGGTGATCGAGGTGGAAGACCGCGCCGGACGTCATCTGCTGGACGAGCCGGGCTTGGCGTGATCGGGTTCAACGGTGCGCCGTGACAGGCGCACCCTACACACCACCTTGGGTAGGGTGCGCCTTCAGGCGCACCAAGATGCGGCACCCACCACAACCCTACCGATCCGCGTACCGCCCCACCGCGATCATCCCCACGCCGCCCAGCAGGAACAAAACCAAAAGCGCCGCCATGTTCACCGCCGCCGCGACCTCTCCGATCACGGGCAGGTCGATGAACGGATAGGGATAGACCCCATCCAATGACCCGCGCCACAGCGCATAGGTCGCATAGACCGATGGCCACAGGACAAAGATCGGCAGATCCGCATAGACAAGCCGCCGCTTGGGCGCATGGACCAGCCACCACAGGAACAGCGCCACCGGCACGACACTGTGCAAACCGTGGTCCGCCCACCATCCGATCCCGGAAAATTCCACCAGCCCCGACAACAGCAGGTGATAAACCGCCCCCACCATCGCCACCGACAGGGTCAGCGCCGCAAGCCACGGCCCCGACACCCCGCCCCGCAACGGGCGCGAGATGACGGCAAAGGTCACAACCACCAGCCCATGCGTCAGGATCGTGAAATACCGCGCCATGTCCCACAGCGTCGCGGCCAGCCCCAGCTCCAGCGCATCCATCAGGTACAAGGCCTGCATCCCCAGCGAGACCGCCGAGACAAGCGCGATCAACAGGGCCGTGCGACGGGCGGTGCGGGACAGCTCCGGGAACATGCCGCAAAGCCTGCCATGCTGCCCGGCAATGGACAAGCGTGCTGCCCGGCGCATATGCCAGAGCCATGGAATGGCGTGCCGAAGGGATCTTGCTGGGGGTGCGGCGGCATGGGGAACATGCCGCGATCCTCGACCTGTTCACCGAAGATCGCGGCCGGCACATGGGCGTGCTCAAGGGCGGCGCCTCGCGCAAGATGGCCCCGCTCCTGCAGCCGGGCGCGCAGCTCGACGCGACATGGCGGGCGCGGCTCGATACGCATCTGGGGGCCTATGGCATCGACCTGGTCCGGGGCCGCGCCGCCGAGGCGATGGAGGACCGCCTGTCGCTTGCGGGCCTGTCGGCGGTCTGCGCGCTCCTGTCCTTCGCGCTGCCCGAACGCCATGCCTATCCCGGCCTTTACGCCCGCACCCTCGTGCTGCTCGACGGGCTGGGGGCCGACCGCTGGCCCGAGGCTTATCTGACATGGGAACTGGCGCTTTTGGAGGAAACGGGCTTCGGCCTCGACCTCTCGGCCTGTGCCGTCACCGGGGCGACGCAGGGGCTCGCCTATGTCTCGCCGCGCACGGGGCGGGCGGTCTCCGCTGCCGGGGCGGGGGAATGGGCCGACCGCCTCCTGCCGCTGCCCGCAGCGCTTCTGGGAATGGCCGGGGGCGATCCCCTGGGCGTGGTGGCGGGCCTGCGGACGACCGGGCATTTCCTGTCAGGTCACCTCGCCCCGTCGCTCGGCGACAAACCCCTGCCCCCCGCGCGCCAGCGCCTTGTCGATCTGATCGCTCTTCGCGCGCAACCGCGCGGGGATCAAGGTCGCACTCAGCCGCCCAGCGGATAGACCACCAAAGGGTCATGGACAGCGCCCCTCGGCGTCAGGCTCGACTGGTAGAGCGTGACAGCCCGCGCGGTGAACCCCAGCAGGCCGGGCACAGGCCCAAGGCTTGCCGTCAACCGGTCGCGGGCCGTGCCATCGGGCCTGTGATTGGCGCGCGTTAGCGTGACATGGGGCCGGAACCTTCGGCGCGGCAGGTCCAGCCCCGCCGCCCGGCACAGGCTGGCGATCCGGTCGTGAAGGGCCTGCAGCGCCTCGGTCCGCTCGACGGCGGCAAAGACAAGCCCCCGCGCGCCTTCGGTGAAACTGTCGAGCCCCGTGAACCGGATATCGACCGCGCCCGCGCGCAAACCCGTCATCAGATCGTGCAGATCCTCCAGCGCGGCTTCGGGCGCATCTTCCAGAAAGTCCAGCGTCAGGTGCAGGTTTTCTTCCGGCACCGCACGGCCAAAAGGCACCGAGGATTGCAGCCGGATCAGATCACCCGCCACATCCTCCGGGATCGGGATGGCGAGAAAGGCGCGCATGAGGTCTCCGTCACCGGGTTCGGGAAAGCTGCGCCCACAAGGCCTCGGGGATGGTGCGCCCGCCGACCGGGCGCACCGAACCCTCACCCCAACAGGCGCCGCGCGATCACCTGCGCCTGGATCTCGGCCGCCCCTTCGAAAATGTTCAGGATCCGCGCATCGCACAGGATGCGGCTGATCTTGTATTCCAGCGCGAACCCGTTCCCGCCATGGATCTGCAGCGCATTGTCCGCACAGGCCCAGGCGACCCGCGCGCCGAGCAGCTTGGCCATCCCGGCCTCCAGGTCGCAGCGCCGGTCATGGTCCTTTTCCCAGGCCGAGAAATAGGTCAGCTGCCGCGCGATCATGATCTCGACCGCCATCATGGCAAGCTTGCTCGCCACGCGGGGAAACTCGATCAGTGCGCGCCCGAATTGCTTGCGGTCCTCGGCATATTGCATCCCCTCGTCCAGCGCCGATTGCGCCACGCCGATGGCGCGGGCCGCCGTCTGGATGCGCGCCGATTCAAAGGTCTGCATCAGCTGCTTGAACCCCTGCCCCTCGGTCTCGCCCAACAGGTTCTCGCCCTTGACGCGGAAATCGTCGAAATTGACGGTGTATTCCTTCATGCCCCGGTAGCCCAGAACCTCGATCTCCCCGCCCGAAATCCCCGCATCGGGGAAAGGGTTGGCATCGTCGCCCGGCGTCTTTTCGGCCAGGAACATCGACAGGCCGCGATAGTCGGTCGTATCGGGGATGGTGCGCGCCAGAACCGTCATCACATGGGTCCGCGCGGCATGGGTGATCCAGGTCTTGTTGCCCTTGAGCACCCAATCGCCGCTCTCGTCCCTGACCGCCCGTGTGCGCAGCGCACCCAGATCCGACCCGGTATTTGGCTCGGTAAAGACCGCCGTGGGCAGGATCTCTCCGCTGGCCAGACCCGGCAGCCATTTCTCCTTCTGCGCGTCGGTCCCCCCCGCAAGGATCAGCTCGGCGGCGATCTCGGACCGGGTGCCAAGGCTACCCACCCCGATATAGCCGCGCGACAATTCCTCGGACACCACGCACATCGACGCCTTGGACAGGCCGAAACCGCCGTATTCCTCGGGGATGGTCAGGCCGAAAACCCCCATCTCGGCCAGCTCCCCGATCACTTCCATCGGGATCAGCTCGTCCTTCAGGTGCCATTCATGGGCATGGGGCTCCACCTTGTCGACGCTGTAGCGGCGGAACTGCTCGCGGATCATCTCCAGCTCGTCGTCAAGCCCCGTGGCGCCGACCGTGATCTCGGCCCGGCGCTCCTGCATCAGCGCGACCAGCCGCATCCGGGCGACCTGCGTGTTGCCCGATCGGGTCAGCACCATGACCTCGGGCGTCATCAGCCCGCGCTGATCCTCCTGGCTCAGGCCCAGATCCTGCGGCCGCACGATCTCGGCCTGGTTCATCTGGATGCCGCCATAGAGCTGCCAGAGGTATTCGCCGAACGCGATCTGCAAGATCAGCTGCTCGACCTCGCCGAACTTGCCCTGCTCCTCCAGACGGCCCGCCCAGGCCCGCATCTGCCGCAGCGATTCGACATAGGTGGCCATCCAGGCCAGCCCATGCGCGGCGGTCTGGTTCTCCTCGATGGCGCTGCCCGAAACCCGCCCCTCGACCGTGACCAGCGCCGCAACGCGGGCCCGCGCCGTGGCCAAAAGCGCCTCGGCCGGGGCGACGGCGGCAGCGGTCAGCCCCAGCAGATCGGAAAGGATCGTCTGGGTCTCGTCGGTGATCTGTCCGTCGCGGGGCATGGTCCGTCTCCTTCCGTCGTCATCGGGCCTGTCTTGTCCCGGTTCGATCTAGGGCCTTTGCACATGCAGCGCAACAAAAATACCAACTTTGTCGCAGTCGCGCAGGAAAATGTCGCGGTGATTTTTGCGATGCAGCATCCCCGGCACAAGGCTATGACAGCCTCGAAAAGGGGCGATCATGCTGCAGGACACCTTCAATCTCATGCCGCTCTGGGCCTTCGTGGCGGCCTGTGGCGTGACCCTCGTGGCGGGCTTCGTCAAGGGTGCCATCGGCTTTGCCATGCCGCTGGTGATGATCTCGGGCCTGTCGATCTTTCTCGATCCGCTCGTGGCGGTGGCGGGCATCGTCCTGCCCATCGTGATGTCGAACCTCCTTCAGGTCATGCGCTTTTCTTGGGCCGAGGCGCGCGCCGCCCTGCGCGAATTCTGGCGCTATATCGCGGTCATCTGCGTGATGATCCTGATCGCGGCGCAATTCGTCACGATGATCCCGACCCAGACCTTCTACCTGGTGCTTGGCGTGCCGGTGGTGATCCTGTCGCTGATCCAGCTTGTCGGTGTGCGGTTCCACATATCGCCCGCGTGGCGGCGGCCCTCGGAATGGATCGTGGGCCTGATCTCGGGCACGATCGGGGGGCTGACAGGCACCTGGGGCCCGCCCACGGTGCTCTATCTCATCGCGCTCGATACGCCCAAGGCGAAACAGATGCTGGTGCAGGGCGTGGTCTACGGCCTCGGCTCGGTCACGCTGTTCCTGGGGCACCTGCAATCGGGCGTGTTGAACGGCGTCACGGCCCCTTGGTCCGCCGCACTGCTGATCCCCGCTTTCCTGGGTATGCGGCTGGGCTTCTGGATGTCGGACCGGATGAACCCGGTCCTGTTCCGCCGGGCCACGCTGGTCGTTCTGGTCGTGGCGGGTGTCAACCTCGTGCGGCGGGGGCTGATGGGCTGATCCCTTACGACAGCATCGCCCCGCCGCAGCCCTGCACCAGGTCGGGCAGCATCGCGGGCGGCACCACGTCGAATTCGATCACGAACAACAGCTCCTCGCCCTGCGCGCCTTCGAAACTCCAGCGTCCCGTCACCAACTCGCTCTCCAGCTCAAAGGCAAAACCCACAAGGCTCGGCCCCTCGATCACCGTGATCCATTGCTCCACCTCGACCCCGCTGTCAGGATAGGGCGGATGGGTGATCGTAACCGTCACCGGGTCCAGCACGACGCCCGCGCGCGGCTCGACCACAAGACCAAAGGCGATGCCGATCTCGGCGGGAACGACGGTTGTCTCGACGCGAAACTCCGGCAGGCCGGGCACCACGTTCACCACACCCGCCGCCGTTCCCGGCGCCTCTTCAAGCGCCACGGGTGGATCGGCGCAATAGACGCCATAGCTCAAGCGGTCGATCAGGTAGGATTTGAACGGAACTGGGCGCACCTCGGCCACCGCACTTGCGGCAAGGCTGAACGCCAATACCGACAGACCGAGAAACCGAGGGCCCGTCACGGGCCCCCGGCGCAATCCCTCAGGAAATCGCGGCAGCCTTAACGTCATCGTCGATATAGGGGACGTATTGCGCGAAATTGTCGGCGAACATCTGCACCAGTTTCTGCGCCTGCCGGTCATAGGCCGCCGCATCCGCCCAGGTCCCGCGCGGGTCCAGAAGCGCCGCATCGACACCGTTGCAGGCCATCGGAACCTCGAAGCCGAAATTCGGATCGCGGCGGAATTCGACCTTGTTCAGCGACCCGTCCAGCGCGGCGGTCAACAGCGCGCGCGTGGCGCGGATCGGCATCCGGCTGCCGGTGCCATAGGCCCCGCCGGTCCAGCCGGTGTTCACCAGCCAGCAGGTCGCGCCATGCGCGGCGATCTTGTCTTGCAACAGCTTGCCATAGACCTCGGGCCGGCGCGGCATGAAGGGGGCGCCGAAACAGGTGGAAAAGGTCGGCTCCGGCTCGGTCACGCCGCGCTCGGTCCCCGCCACCTTGGAGGTGAAGCCAGACAGGAAGTGATACATCGCCTGCGCGGGCGTCAGCCGCGCGATGGGCGGCAGCACGCCGAAGGCGTCGCAGGTCAGCATCACGATATTCTTGGGATGCCCGGCCAGACCCGTGGTCGAGGCATTGGCGATCTGGTCCAGCGGATAGGCGCAGCGCGTGTTCGCCGTCAGGCTGTCATCGTCGAAATCCAGCTCCAGCGTCTCGGCGTCATAGACCATGTTCTCGATCACCGTGCCAAAGGTGCGGGTGGTCGCATAGATCTGCGGCTCCGCCTCCTCGCGCAGGTTGATCGTCTTGGCATAGCAGCCGCCTTCGAAGTTGAAGATGCCGCTGTCCGACCAGCCATGTTCGTCATCGCCGATCAGCGTCCGGCCCGGATCGGCCGACAGCGTCGTCTTGCCGGTGCCCGACAGGCCAAAGAACACCGCCGCATCGGCCGGATCGTCCGTGGCATGGTTGGCCGAGCAATGCATCGGCATCACACCCTTGCCGGGCAGGATGTAGTTGAGCAGCGTGAAAACCGATTTCTTGTTCTCGCCCGCATATTCGGTGTTGGCGATCAGGATCAGTTTCTTGTCGAAATTCAGCGCGATCACCGTATCGGTGCGGCAGCCGTGCCGCTCGGGATCGGCCTTGAAGCTCGGGCAGTTGATGATGGTGAATTCGGGAACGAAGCTCGCCAGCTCCGAGGCTTCGGGACGGCGCAGCAGGTGGCGGATGAACAGGTTGTGCCACGCCAGCTCCGACACCACGCGCACATCCAGACGATGCGCCGGGTCGGCACCGCCATACAGATCCTGCACGTAATACTCGCGGCCCTTCATGTGCTCCAGCATGTCGGCATGGAGGTGGTCAAAGGCCTCGGGCGTCATGCCCTTGTTGTTCTCCCACCAGATCTTGTCTTCGACCTCGGGGGTGCGGACCACGAACTTGTCCTTGGGCGAACGGCCGGTGAACTTTCCGGTCGTGACCAGAAGCGTGCCGCCCTTGCCCAGCCGTCCCTCGCCGCGCGCGATGGCGGCTTCGATCAGCGCAGGCTCCAGCAGGTTGTAATGCACGGCGCCCAGCCCGGTCATCCCTTGGGCTTCCAGCGTCTGCGAAGGATTCACGCGTGCGGTGGTCATAGTCGATGCTCCCGGATCGATCGTGGCTTTCCTGCGGCAGGACCCGCCGCGCCATGGCCGCCTATAACATGACGATTTTGAGACTGAACAGGACGGTTTCGCACAGTTAGCGCAACCAAGCGGCAATTTTCTTTCGCGACCCGGCCAGCGCCAACCGCCACAGGCCTGTGTTTGCTGTGGCAGTTTAACCACTGCTTCACCACCCAGCCCCTATTCACAAGGCAACTTTGGGCGCGATTCGGAGATTAAAGATTGATTCTCCGCCATCGAACAGGGAGAATAACGAAAAAACAAGTGTCGAGCAGTAAAGGGTACCACAATGCCGAGGATCGCACTCGTCGATGACGACAGGAATATCCTGACGTCCGTTTCCATGACTCTTGAGGCCGAAGGTTTCGATGTCGAAACCTACAACGACGGGCAATCCGCGCTGGATGCCTTCAACCGCCGCCTGCCCGATCTGGGTGTGTTCGACATCAAGATGCCGCGCATGGACGGCATGGACCTGCTTCAGCGCCTCCGCCAGAAAAGCCGGATGCCGGTGATCTTCCTCACCTCCAAGGATGACGAGATCGACGAGCTGATGGGCCTGCGCATGGGCGCCGACGATTACGTCAAGAAACCCTTTTCCCAGCGCCTTCTGGTCGAACGCATCCGCTCCATCCTCCGCCGGCAGGACGCCATCGCCTCCGATGCCGCCGGCACGCCCGAGGAAAGCGCGGTGATGCAGCGCGGCGAACTGACGATGGACCCGCTGCGCCACGCCGTCACCTGGAAGGGCAAGGATGTCTCGCTCACCGTCACCGAATTCCTGCTGTTGCAGGCGCTCGCCCAGCGCCCCGGCTTCGTCAAAAGCCGCGATCAGCTGATGGATGTGGCCTATGACGAACAGGTCTATGTCGACGACCGCACCATCGACAGCCACATCAAGCGGCTGCGCAAGAAGATGCGGGCCGTCGACGATGATTTCTCGGCGATCGAGACGCTTTACGGCATCGGCTACCGCTACAACGAAGAATAAGGCCCAAGGCCCGTGCCCGCCGATCTCTCCATGACCAACCGCCGCGCCAAGGCCCGGGCAGACATCGTTCTTGGCGAGGATTGGGACCGTCCCCACAGCTCGGTCGAGACCGAGCTGAAAGCCGCCCGCGCCCGGCGCGGCCTCATCTCGCTCAACCGCTCCCCGCTCGCGCGCAAGATCATCCTCTTCAACGTGCTGGCCATGGTCGTGCTGGTGGCCGGGGTCATGTATCTCAACCCGTTCCGCGAAAGCATGGTCGCCCAGCGCGAACGCGCCCTCGCGGTCGAGGTGCAGCTGATCGCCGAAGTGCTGGAGGCGTCGATGACGGCCACCGGCGGCACCGATCTGGCCGCCAATGACGGGCGCGACGCGGCGAATATCCTTGGCGCGATGAACCTGTCCGACGGGATCGATGTCTTCGTCTATGCCCTGCCCGACCGGCTCGTGACCTCCACCGCCATGGTCGCGCGCAACCCCGCGCGTCCCGTCCGCGGGCTCGACCCGCGCCAGCCCGATACGCTCCTGATCACCGATTTCCTCAATTCCGTCTGGTCCGGCCTCTCGCGGCTCCTGACCGGCGCGGGCACCCCCCAGCCCGTTCAGACCGCCGAAGGATTGGCCGCCTCGCTCCTGCCCGCCACGGCCGATGGCGCGACCGTGCTCAGCCGCGGCACCATCGCCTCGGGCACGCTCTATGCCGCGGCCACCCCCGTGTTCGCGCCCGACGGGCAGCTTGGCATCGTCGTCATCACCACCGCCGCCGGGGAAATCGACCACCTCGCCCGCGCCGAACGCGAACAGATGCTCCAGATGTTCGTCGTGGCGCTCTTGGTCTCCATCGTCCTCAGCCTCGTTCTCGCCTCCACCATCGCGCATCCGCTCGCCGATCTGGCCGCCGCCGCCGAACTGGGCCGCGACAAGAACGCCCGCAAGATGAGCCCGACGCGCGTCCGCATCCCCGACCTGACCGGCCGTCCCGATGAAATCGGCCGCCTGTCGGGCGCGCTGCGCGGCATGGTCAGCGCGCTCTACGACCGGATCGACGCCAACGAACAATTCGCCGCCGATGTCAGCCACGAGATCAAGAACCCGCTGGCCAGCCTGCGCTCGGCCGTCGGCACCATGCGCCTCGCCAAGACCGAGGATCAGCGCAACCGCCTGCTCGAGGTGATCGAACACGACGTGCAGCGCCTCGACCGGCTGGTCTCCGACATCTCCAACGCCTCCCGCCTTGACAGCGAACTGGTCAAGGAGGAGGAGGAGGAATTCGACCTCGTCCGCACGCTCCAGAACCTGTCCCATTACCATGGCGAGGAAGCGGGGCGGAAAGGCGTGGATTTCATCACCGACCTGCCCCCCGACCCGATCCGCATCTCCGGCCTCGAGGGGCGGCTGGCCCAGGTCTTCGTCAACCTCTTGTCCAACGCCATCTCTTTCTGCGACACTGGCGATGCGGTGCGGCTCTGGGCGCGACGCCGCGAAAACCGGGTGCTCATCGTGGTCGAGGATACCGGCCCCGGCATCCCCGAATCGGCGCTGACCAAAGTGTTCAACAGGTTCTATTCCGAACGGCCCGAACAGCAGTTCGGCAATCATTCCGGCCTCGGCCTCGCGATCTCCAAACAGATCGTGGAGGCGCATGGCGGCGTCATCTGGGCCGAGAATATCCGCCCCACCGCCGCCGATGCCGATGCCGGCTCCGAACCGCTGGGTGCCCGTTTCGTCGTCGGCCTGCCGATCTGACCGGCGGCGATGCCCGAGCATCCGACCCATCCCGACCAGATCGAGCCTTTGGAGAAATGGGCCGCAGGGCGTGACGGCGCTGCGATCTGGCTCAACGCCACAGGCATCGCCATCGGGGATGCGGGCATCGCGATCCTCGGGGTACCCGGCAGCGGGAAATCCAGCCTCGCCCTGTCCCTCATCGCCATGGGCGCGACCCTCATCGCCGATGACGGCCTCTGGCTCGACCCCGACACCGACCCGCCCCGCCTCCGCCGCCCCGACACGGCGCAAGACCTGATCGAGGCGCGCGGCATCGGCCTGTTGCGCGCGGGCCCGACACGGGCAACAGCCCCCCTCACGATCCTCGTGGACCTCGACCGGGCAGAGCCGCACCGCCTGCCGCCGCGACGCTACGTCGCGACGGGCGATGGCCGCTATCCGTTGATCCTGGGGGCCGGGAACCACACCCTTGCGCCAGCCCTATTCCTGATGGCGCGGCTTGGTCGCGCCGAACCCTGATCCGACGGCGCAGCCGATGACCTCCGCAACCCGACCCGACACCGCCGCGACGCGCGTGGTCTTTGTCACCGGCCCCTCGGGCGCGGGGCGGTCCACCGCGATCAACGCGCTCGAGGATCTGGGCTTCGAGGCGATCGACAACATCCCCCTCGGCCTCCTGCCCCGCCTTCTCGAAGGGCCGCCGCCCGACCGCCCCCTCGCCCTCGGCATCGACGCGCGCAACCGCGACTATTCCGCCGCGGGGCTGGTGGCGGCCTTTGACCGGCTCACCGCCACGCCCGGCCTGTCGCCCGATCTCCTCTATCTCGACTGCGCCGCCGATGTGCTCCAGCGCCGCTATTCCGAAACCCGCCGCCGCCATCCCCTCGCCCCCGAGGCCGACCCCGCGCAGGGCATCGCCCGCGAACTGGCGCTCCTCGTCCCCGTGCGCGAAGCCGCCAGCGTTCTGGTCGACACCTCCGGCCTCACGCCCCATGACCTGCGCGCCGAGATCACGCGCCTCTTCGCCCCCGATGGCGCCGGACGGCTGGCCATCACGCTGACCTCGTTTTCCTACAAGCGCGGCCTGCCCACGAGCGCGGATCTGGTCTTTGACTGCCGCTTCCTGCGCAATCCGCATTGGGATGCGGCGCTCCGCCCCGAGGATGGCCGCAGCCCCGAGGTGCAGGCCTACATCGCCACCGATCCCCGTTTCACCGCCTTCCGCAACCAGGTGATCGCCATGGCCGATCTGCTCCTGCCGGCCTTCGAGGCCGAGGGCAAAAGCCACCTGACCATCGCCTTCGGGTGCACCGGCGGGCAACACCGATCGGTGGCAATGACCGAAATCCTGTCGGCGCACCTTGCGGAAAAGGGGTGGCCGGTGTCTAAACGTCACAGGGAAGTGGAACAGCGACGCGCCGCGGGGACAGGTGCGAAGCCAGAAGGTCCAGAGGCGACAAGGACGTGATCGGCATCGTGATCGTTGCCCATGGCGGGCTGGCACCCGAACTCAAGCGGGCGGCGGAACATGTCGTGGGCGCACAGGCCGCGATGATCGCCATTTCCATCGGCCCCGAGGATGACCGCGCCGCGCGCACCCGCGAAATCTGCGATGCGGCCGATGCGGTCGATGACGGATCGGGCGTGGTGGTCGTCACCGACATGTTCGGCGGCTCGCCCTCCAACCTGTCGCTCACGGCCTGTCGGCCGCAGAACCGCAAGATCCTGACCGGGGTGAACCTGCCGATGCTGATCAAGCTGGCGAAATCCCGCGATCTCGACGTGGAAGAGGCCGTGGCCCGCGCCGCCGAAGCCGGTCGGCGCTACATCAACAGTTTCGACGGAGCACCCTGAGGCATGTCCGACCAGAACGTGATCCGCCACCTCGACATCATCAACATCAAGGGGCTTCATGCCCGCGCCTCGGCCCGCTTCGTCGAAGTGGTCGAAGCCCATGACGCAAAGGCCATTGTGCGCCGCGATGGGCTGAGTGCCGCCGGCGACTCGATCATGGGGCTTTTGATGTTGGCAGCCTCCATGGGAACCTCTATTGAGGTCGAAACCTCCGGCCCGGAGGCGGAAAAGCTCGCCGATGCGCTTGCGGCTCTTGTCGCGGACCGCTTCGGCGAAGGCAGCTGACACCGGGGCAGACGACGGCAACCGACCGGATGGGACAAGGGCGCGTGACCGATACGAGTTCCCGAAATATTTCTGCGCCGCGACCGGCGCTGCGGCCGGGGCCCGACCGTGTCTATGACAGGCGCAGCCTGACCTATGCCAACAGCTTCGACAATTTCTGGACCCGCCACACGATCAAGGCGATCGAATGGGCGACCGGCAAGCTGACGATCATCCGCCGCGTCCGCCAGTTCGAAAAGATGGGCGAATTCAAGGGGCAGGCGTTTTGGCCGGCCACGATGAAGGTGATGGGGATCGACCTGCAGACCCCGGATCACCAGCTCGACCGCATCCCGGCCGAGGGGCCGGTGGTTCTTGTGGCCAACCACCCCCACGGGCTCGTGGACGGGATGATCCTTGCCGACCTGATCGGGCGGCGCAGACCCGATTACCGCATCCTGACGCGCGCGCTTCTGACCGGTCTCGACGAATCGGCGGCCAGCTACATGATCCCCGTGCCCTTCCCGCACGAACCCGACGCGCAGGAAAAGATGCTCCAGATGCGCGCCGCAGCGATGGGCCATCTCGAACAAAAGGGCCTTATCGCGCTTTTCCCGTCCGGCGCGGTCGCCGCCTCCGAAAGCATGTGGGGTCCGGCGGTCGAGGGGGAATGGAACGTCTTCACCGCCAAGATGATCCGCAAATCCGGCGCCACCATCGTGCCGCTCTATTTCACCGGCGCGAATTCGCGCTGGTACCAGGTCGCGAACCGGATTTCTCCGATCCTGCGTCAGGGCCTCCTGATCCACGAGGTCGTGCACAGCTTCGACAAGCCGCAAGCGCCCGTGATCGGCCATCCGATCACGCCCGACCAATGGGAAGAGCGTATCGCCAAGCCGCGCGAGTTCATGGCGTGGCTGCGCCAACGCACCCTGTCGCTGCGCGACGACCCGGACGCGCAATAATCCCTGACAATCGGTAAACCGGCCCTGCGGCTCGCAGGATTCCGGTAACTTCTGCCCCGGAATCTTTACCCTGCCTTAACCCTTTGCCCCGCCCGTCAACGGGTCGGCACGGGCACCTCGCCCCGGTAATCGTAGAAGCCGCGCTGCGTCTTGCGGCCCAGCCACCCGGCCTCGACGTATTTCGTCAAGAGCGGGCAGGGCCGGTATTTCGTATCCGCCAAGCCGTCATGCAGCACGTTCATGATCGCCAGACAGGTGTCCAACCCTATGAAATCGGCCAATTCCAGCGGCCCCATCGGGTGATTGGTGCCCAGCTTCATCGCCATGTCGATCGAGGTGACATTCCCCACGCCCTCATAAAGCGTATAGACCGCCTCGTTGATCATCGGCATCAGGATGCGGTTGACGATGAAAGCGGGGAAATCCTCGGCCGTCGCAGCCGTTTTTCCCAACCGGTCCACAACCGCCTTGCAGGCCGCGAACGTTTCCTCATCCGTGGCGATTCCGCGAATGAGTTCAACCAGTTGCATGACCGGCACCGGGTTCATGAAATGGAACCCCATGAACTTTTCGGGCCGGTCCGTGCGGCTTGCCAGCCGCGTGATCGAGATCGACGAGGTGTTCGAGGTCAGGATCGTCTTGGGGCTGAGATGCGGCAGCAGATCCTCGAAGATCGCCTGTTTCACCGTCTCCCGCTCGGTCGCGGCCTCGATGATCAGATCGCTCGGCCCCACCTCGGCCAGAACCGTCGTGGTGCGGATGCGCGCCATGGCCTCGGCCATCTCGGCCTCGGTCACCTTTCCGCGCCCCACCTGCCGGGAAATATTGCGCTCGATCAAGGCGATAGCCTTGTTCAACGCTTCGGCGCTGATATCGGTCATGACCACGTCATAGCCCGCCAGCGCACAGACATGGGCAATGCCGTTGCCCATCTGCCCCGCGCCAACAACCCCGATCGACCTGATTTCCATGCGCTTTCCCTGCCCTGCACGGCGGATGACCGCCCGCTTCTCGCGCGCAGCATAGGCGCGACTGGTGGCCCGAGACAAGCCTGCCCCACCGCGACGCAAGCGCGCTGCCGAGCCTCGCATTTTCGGAAAAATATATTCGAATAAGGGGTTTAGGACTTTGGCAAGAGCCAGCGGCCAAAGTCATCCCCGGGTGAGTCGTCTGGACTTCGGGAGAGACGGGGAATGAGTTACGCACACAGGGGAAACCTTCCCCTCGATTATGCCGCCGTGGCCTATCCGGGATCGGTCCTGCGCTTTCGCGGGCCTGCGCAGGATCTGGATACACCTTTTGTCCTGTGTCTGGGCGGGGCCGAAACCTTCGGGCGCTTCATCCACGCGCCCTATGCCACGCGCCTTGCCGAAACGCTGCCCGGCCCGGTCGTGAACATGGGTGTTCCGAACGCGGGTCTCGACGTGATCCTGACCGATCCCGCCATCCGCGCCGCGACCCGCAAGGCCCGCGCGATCGTCTTGCAGATCACCGGGGCGCAGAACATGAGCAACCGCTTCTATGCCGTCCATCCGCGCCGCAACGACCGCTTCATCCGCGCGACAACCATGCTGCGCACGCTCTACCGCGACGTGGATTTCACCGATTTCCACTTCACCCGCCATCTTCTGACCCATCTGCGCGGCCTGTCGCGCGACCGTTTCGGCGTGGTCGAGGCGGAATTGCGCGAGGCATGGGTTGCGCGGATGCTGGGGTTTCTGGCCCGCGCGCCTGCGCCTGTTCACCTGCTCTGGCTGTCGCGCCGCGCCCCCGAAACGCCGGATGACGGCCTGCATCTGGGGCCCGATCCGCTTTTCGTAACGCCCGCGATGATACAGGCGGTGGCGGCCCACGCCGCCTCGGTCAGCGTCGCCACCGCCCCGCCCTGCCCGCCGGGTCAACGAACCCGGGGCATGTTCTTTGCGGGGGGAGAGGAAAGCGTCGCGCGGCTCCTTCCCGGACCCGAAGCGCATGAGATGGCCGCAAGCCTGCTGGCCCCGCTGCTTCGCCCATGAAAAAAGCCGCCCCCGTGACAGGGGCGGCTTTTGCTTTTGAATCAACAGCTTGTCAGAGCTTGGAGGTCAGCTCCGGCACCGCCTCGAACAGGTCGGCGACAAGACCGTAATCGGCCACCTGGAAAATCGGGGCCTCTTCATCCTTGTTGATCGCCACGATGACCTTGCTGTCCTTCATCCCGGCCAGGTGCTGGATCGCGCCGGAAATGCCGACGGCGATGTACAGCTCGGGCGCGACCACCTTGCCGGTCTGGCCCACCTGCCAATCGTTCGGGGCATAGCCCGAATCGACCGCCGCGCGCGATGCGCCGACCGCCGCGCCCAGCTTGTCGGCCAGACCTTCGATCAGGGCGAATTGTTCCTCGGACCCGACGCCGCGACCGCCCGAAACGACGATGCCCGCGCTGGTCAGTTCCGGCCGGTCAGAGGCCGCAACCTTGTCCTCGACCCAAGCCGACAGGCCCGTCGACGCAGGCGCATCGACCATCGCCACCGGCGCGGAATTGCCCGTAGCGGCAAGCTCGAAACCGGTGGTGCGGAAGGTGATGACCTTTTTCGCATCGGTCGATTTCACCGTCTGGATCGCGTTGCCGGCATAGATCGGGCGCTCGAACGTGTCGACATCGACGATCCCCATCGCATCCGAGATCACCATGACATCGAGCATCGCCGCGACACGCGGCATGATGTTCTTGGCATCGGTGGTGGCGGGCGCGCAGATGTGGCTGTAGTCGCCCGCGATGCTGACGATCAGATCGGCGGTCGCCTCGGCCAGACGATGGCCAAGGCTGTCACCCTCGGCGCAGAGCACCTTGGCCACGCCCGCGATGGTCGCCGCCTGATCCGCCGACGCCTTGGCCGATGCCCCGGCGCACAGCACCGTCACATCCCCCAGTTTCGCGGCAGCCGTCACCGCCTTGGCGGTCGCGTCCATGTTCAATTCGCCCGAGGTCACCTCGGCCAGCAGAAGAACAGCCATCAGATCACCCCCGCTTCGTCCTTGAGTTTCGTGATCAGCTCGTCGACCGAGCCCACCTTGACGCCCGCCTTGCGCGTGCCCGGCTCGGTCGTCTTGACGACGCTCAGGCGCGGCGTGACATCGACGCCGTAATCGGCGGCGGTTTTTTCATCGAGCGGCTTTTTCTTTGCCTTCATGATGTTGGGCAGCGAGGCATAGCGCGGCTCGTTCAGGCGCAGGTCGACGGTCACGATGGCGGGCATCTTGACCTTGATCGTCTGCAAACCGCCATCGACCTCGCGCGTCACGACAGCGCTGTCGCCGTCGACCGCCAATTCGCTGGCGAATGTCGCCTGCGACCAACCCAGAAGCGCCGACAGCATCTGTCCGGTGGCGTTCATGTCGTTGTCGATGGCCTGCTTGCCGCAGATCACGAGGCCGGGGTTTTCCTCGGCCACGACCTTGGCAAGGATCTTGGCGACGGCCAGCGGCTCGATATCCTGATGCACGTCATCGGCGGCGACGACGAGGATCGCGCGATCCGCCCCCATGGCCAATGCGGTGCGCAGCGTTTCCTGCGCCTGCTTGACGCCGATCGACACGGCGATGACTTCCTCGGCCTTCCCGGCTTCCTTCAGGCGGATCGCTTCCTCGACCGCGATCTCGTCGAACGGGTTCATCGACATCTTGACGTTGGCGAGATCGACACCGGACCCATCCGCCTTGACGCGGACCTTCACGTTGTAATCGATCACGCGTTTGACCGGTACGAGTACCTTCATCGCGTTCTCTCCTCTTTCGGGCGCGGACGCGCCTCACGAACCTTGAGACAGGAATTAGAGCCTTAGGCCGGGCAAAGACAGGTCAAAATCGACGCGGTGGCAACCAGAGACGCCGCGTCAGATCGGAACGGCCCTTTGCCAGAGCTCTGCGGCGATGGCGGCATAGCAGGCCAGAGAGCCCAGAAAGACGAAGACATGCCAGATCGTGTTGTGAAACGGCAGCCTTTCCCACAGCAGAAAGGCGATCCCCGAGGAATAGGTGACGCCGCCCGCAACCAAGAGCCAAAAGCCGAGGGGGCTGAGGCCCGCAACCAGCGGCCCGCCCCAGAATGCACCCGCCCAGCCCATCCCGAGGTAAAGGGGAATGGCCAGCCATTTCAGCTGGCTTGAAAACAGGATGAGCGCCGCGCCGATGCCCGCGACCGTCCAGATGCCCGCCAAAAACCCGGCCTGTCCCGCGGCCAGGGCGGCAAAGGGCGTGTAGGTGCCCGCGATCTTGAGATAGATGGCCGATTGATCCATCCGGCGCAGCCGCTCGACCCAGGCCGGATGCTGCAACAGGTTGTAGGCCGCCGATGCGCTCCACATCGCAAGGCCCGTCAGCACATAGACCGCGACGGCGGTGACGATCCCCGCATCGCCGATCCACAGCACCGCCAAGGCGATCAGGAACGGCCCCCCGATCAGGGCCGCACCAATACCCGAGGCATGGACGATGGCATCCGAAATGTATTCGGCCCGGCTATAGGGGCGGTTTCCGGCGATATGGCTCATGGCCGACAGGCTGAACCGATTCCGCCGGAAAGCAAGCGTTACGCCGTGTCACACCGCCTTGCGCGCGCGAAGGGCCGCCGAAATCGTCCCGTCATCGAGATAGTCAAGCTCGCCCCCGATGGGCACGCCCTGGGCCAACGAGGTGACGGAAACCCCCGACCCCGACAGCGCATCGGCGATGTAATGGGCCGTGGTGACGCCATCGACCGTGGCGTTGAGCGCAAGGATCACCTCGGTCACGGCCTCAGAGGTCACGCGGTCGACAAGACGCGGGATGCGCAGATCCTCGGGCCCGATATCGTCAAGCGCGGACAGCGTGCCGCCCAGCACGTGATAGCGCCCGCCAAAGGCCTGCCCGCGTTCCATCGCCCAAAGATCGGCCACATCCTCGACCACGCAGATCTGGCCATTGACGCGTTTGTCGTCGGTGCAGACCGGGCACAGATCACCGGTGCCGATATTGCCGCAATTCAGGCATTCCCGCGCGGTATCGGCCACGCGGGTCATGACCTCGGCCAAGGGGCGCATCAACGGTCCCCGTTTCTTGATCAGGTGCAAGACCGCACGCCGCGCCGACCGGGGGCCAAGCCCCGGCAGGCGGGCCATGATCTCGATCAGGGCCTCGATGTCCCTGGGCGCGTCGGGCATGGCTCAGAACGGCAGCTTCATGCCCGGCGGCAGGCCCATGCCCTCGGTCAGCTTCGCCAGTTCCTCCTGGCTCTTTTCCTGCGCGCGGGTCTGGGCATCCTTGATCGCGGCAAGGATCAGATCCTCGACCACTTCCTTGTCGTCCTGGTTGAAGATCGACGGGTCGATATCAAGCCCGACCAGCTCGCCCTTGGCGGTGGCGGTTGCCTTGACCAGCCCCGCGCCCGAGACGCCCTCGACCGTCATGGAGGAGAGATTCTCCTGCATTTCAGCCATCTTGGTCTGCATTTCCTGCGCCTGTTTCATGATCTTGGCCATGTCGCCAAGACCACCCAGACCGCCCAAACCTTTCAGCATGTCCTATGTCTCCAAAAATCATTCATCGTCGAACGGGTCCCAATCCTCGGGCAGATCGTCGGGGTCGGGCAATTCCGGCAGCGCCTCGGCCTGCGCCTGCGCCTGCAGTTCGGCGCGGGTGCGGATGGCGGCGATCTTGGCCTCGGGAAAGGCCGCCTTGACCGCCTGCAAGAGCGGGTGCTGCTCCAGCTCCGCCTCCAGCGCATGTCGCTGGGCCTGTTCCGCCTCGGCGATGGTCGGGCCGCCGCCCTCATTGGCAAGCGAGATGACCCAGCGCGCCCCGGTCGCCAGCGTCAATGCCCGCCCCAACCGCTGTGACAGGTCCGGCGGAGCGTTCTCGGTCGGCTGGAACTCGATCCGGCCCGGCGCATAGCTCACCAAGCGGAGGCAGGTCTTGAGCTCGACCAGAAGCTTGATGTCGCGCGCCTCTTCGATCAGGGCGACGACACTGGAAAAGGTCGGGTACAGCGACAGGTCCGGCCCCGGCTCGGGCTGAAGCGCGGCTTGCGCCCCACCGCCACCGCCGCGCGGCACGGGTGTCGCCTGTGCGCGCGGCGCATGAACCGGGCCGCCATTGCCCATGGGGCGGGCGGGGCCGCTGCCCCCGGCAGGCGCGGGCGTCGATTGCAGCTTTTTCACCAGATCGCCGGGCGTGGGCAGATCGGCCACATGGGTCATGCGGATCACGGCCATTTCGGCGGCCATCATCGCATTGGGAGACAGGCTGACCTCTTCCAGCGCTTTCAGCAGCATCTGCCACATCCGCGTCAGAACCCGCATCGGCAGGCGGTCGGCCAGCGACCGGCCGCGCATCCGTTCCTCGGGCGAAATCGTCGGATCCTCGGCCGCTTCGGGCGAGATCTTGATGACGCTCAGCCAATGCGTGATCTCGGCCAGATCGCGCAGGACCGCGACCGGGTCGGCCCCGTCGGCATATTGCGCGCCCAATTCGTCCAAGGCCCCCGCCGCATCGCCGCGCATGATCGCCTCGAACAGATCGAGCACGCGGCCCCGGTCGGCCAGACCCAGCATCGCGCGCACCTGATCGGCGGTGGTTTCCCCCGCGCCATGGGCGATCGCCTGATCAAGGAGGCTCATCGCGTCGCGCACCGACCCTTCGGCGGCGCGGGTGATCAGCGCCAGCGCATCTTCGGCGATCTGCGCGTTTTCCTTGGCGGCGACCTTTTTCAGATGGGCGATCATCACCTCGGGCTCGATCCGGCGCAGGTCAAAGCGCTGGCACCGCGACAGGACCGTCACCGGAACCTTGCGGATTTCCGTGGTCGCAAAGAGAAATTTCACATGCGGTGGCGGTTCCTCGAGCGTCTTGAGCAGCGCGTTGAAGGCGCTGGTCGAGAGCATGTGAACCTCGTCGATGATGAAGATCTTGTAGCGCGCCTGTGCCGCCCGGTAGCTCACCGTCTCGATGATCGCGTCACGGATGTTCTGCACGCCGGTGTTCGATGCGGCGTCCATCTCCATCACGTCGACATGGCGGCCCTCGGCGATGGCGCGGCAATTGTCGCAGACACCGCAGGGATCGGTCGTGGGCCCGCCGGACCCGTCCGGCCCGACGCAGTTCAGGCCCTTGGCGATGATGCGTGCGGTGGTCGTCTTGCCGGTGCCGCGGATACCCGTCAGCATGAAGGCCTGCGCGATCCTGTCCGCCTCGAAGGCATTCTTCAGCGTGCGGACCATCGCCTCCTGCCCGATCAGGTCGGCAAAGGTCGCCGGGCGGTATTTCCGCGCCAGAACCTGGTAGCCGGTGTCGGGTGTGTCGGTCATGGAGCCTCGGTGCGGTTCGGATCGCAAGAAACCCTAGTGAAGCGGCGCGGCAAGGTCCATGGTGAAGCGCAAAGCGCACGCCCGTTTGAGGCCAACGACAGAGACGAGAATGGCAGAACACAAACCCCCCGGCATCCTTGTGAATGCGATGGCCTTGTTTTTCTGGGTCATGGCCGGTTGCGCGCTGGCGTTCTGGGTCGGGGGCGTGGTTTGGCCCGGCGGTCTGCGCGGGCTGATGGCCAGCCTCGGGCCCTCCATCGTGGCCAGTTTCGGCACCTTTCACATCCTTGCGGCGATCTGCGGCATCTTGCTGTGGCAATGGCGTAGGCACGAGATGACGGCACGCAAACGCGTGCTGCTGGAGGGGGCGACGCTTTATTTCGTGCTCGCGGTGTTGTTGGGAATATTCCTGAATTACCTGCTGGTCTCGACCATGGGGTCATCGCTTGCCCCGGCCATGCCAAGCCGCATGTAAAGCGACCTGCCCATCGGCAGGTGGCTGGGTGAGAGGCTGGACATCGACCCAAGCGGGGCTCGTTGTGGCTGCTTCCTTCCGGACCTGACCAGGTTGGCGAGGCGCCTGCCCGCGCCAACCTCTCGATCAGGGATGTAGGAAAATCCACGCCATGGTGCAAGGGCAGGCCTTAGCCGGGGCTGCGTTCGGCCCAGCCCGCAAAGATCCGCTCGAGGAAAACCACGAAGTAGAACAACAAGATACCCAAAGCCGCCAGTGCAAACAGGACGGCGAACATCAGCGGATAATCCGCGCTGATCCGGCCCGAATCGAACAGATCGCCCAAGCCCCGGCCATGCGGCGAGACGATTTCCATCAGGTTCGTGCCGATGAAGGCCAGCGTCACCGCCACCTTCAGCGCGCCGAAGAATTCCGGCAGCGTCTTGGGCAGCGCGATCTTCCAGAAGATCGTGACATTCGACGCGCCAAGGCTGCGCAGGATGTCGCGGTATTCGGGTTCGAGCGTCGACAGGCCGATGGAAACGGAGACCGCGATGGGGAAGAACGAGATCAGGAAGGCAATGAGAACCGTGTTGAAATCGTGCTGACCGACGAACATCAGCGCCACGATGGGCACCACGGTCGCCTTGGGAATCGCGTTGAACCCAACGAGGATCGGGTAGAGCCCTTCGCGGGCGAAGCGCGAAAAGCCCATGATCATGCCGATCAGCGTGCCGAAGACGACGGCAAGGCCCAAGCCCGCCACGGTGCGCCACAGCGTTTCCCATGACTTGATCAGGAACAGGTCCCAGAACCGGATGTAGCGCGGGATCAGGTCCGAGGGGCTGGCCATGCGGAAATCGGGCAGGTTGTTGTACCAGACCGCCCATTCCCAAACGGCGAGGATGCCGATGATGAAGACCGTGGGGGCCAGGATCTTGCGCAAGGTATCGTTCATGCCTGTGCCTCCTGCGGGGCGTCTGCCTCGGTCGCGCGGCCTTGGGCGACCTGGATCTGGTGGCGCAAAGTGGCGAGCATCGAGACCGCCTTGGGACCGTAGAGATCATCGAGACTGCGCGGTCCCGGTATGTCGACATCGAGCACGAATTGCGCGTGGGCGGGGCGGCCGGACATGACAACCACTTGATCTGCAAGGAAAACGCTTTCGCGCAGGTCATGGGTGATCAAGAGGCAGGTAAAGGGTTCCTCGCGGCGCAGGTCGTGCATGGTGCACCACAGATCCTCACGCGTGAAGGCGTCGAGCGCGCCGAAGGGTTCGTCGAGGATCAGCACATCGGGCTTGTGGATGATCGACCGGCAGAGGCTGGCGCGCTGGCGCATGCCGCCGGACAATTCCGAGGGGCGTTTTTCCGCGAAACCGGTCAGGCCGACGAGGTCCAGCAGGTGATGGGCGCGGTCCACGGCCTCGGCCTTGGACATGGGCGATTTCACGATTTCCATTGGCAAAAGAATGTTTTGCAAGATCGTGCGCCATTCCAGAAGCACGGGATTCTGGAAGGCCATGCCGACGGTCGGGCGGGGGCTGGTGACCTTTTTGCCGTGCAGCCAGACCTCGCCCGTATTGGGTTTCATGAGGCCGGACACGAGCCGCGTCAGCGTGGATTTACCGCAACCCGACGGGCCGACGACGGCGCAGAAGCTGTTTTCGGGAACCGCCATGTTCAGGTTGTCGAGAACCGGAAGCGGGCCTGCCTTGGTCTTGTAGGCGTGGCTGACGCCGCGCAATTCGATCATGTTGGCGGAGGGGGGAGTCTGCATCAGGCGGGCCTTTGCATGATGAACGGCGGGGCGGAAAGCCTGTCGTGATCTTGTCGTGGTCGCGTAGGGATCGCGTCGTGCATCCGTAACTACAAGCGCAACCCGCCGGACCGGTCGAAAAACCGGCCCGGCGGGCGTTTCGGGATCAGACGATCAGCGCGAGATCATCCGCACCTCGGCCTCGGGCAGGTAGGCGTCGGTGAAGTAGAGGCTGGCGTCGGGCTCGTTCTGGAACTCGTAGGTCAGGCGCAGCTGTTCGATGGCGGTTGCCATGCGGTCGGCATCGATGCCGCCCAGACCGTTTTCCATCACCCAGGGCGTCAGGATGTTGGCGTCGAGCGCCAGTTGCAGACGGCGGGTTTCCAGGTCCACGTCACCGGCCGGGTTGCGGGCGATGACGGCGGCGGCACCGGCAGCCGGATCGGCGGCGGCATCGGCCACACCGCGCGCGATGGCGCGCAGCGCGCCGGTCACGATCTCGGGGTTGGCGGCGGCGAAGTCGGTGTTGACGATGACCGCGTTGCCGTAAAGCTCCACCCCGTGATCGGCGAAGAGGATCGTCGTGATGTCATCCTCGGGAATGCCCAGACGCGCGAGCGACAGGTAGGAGGAGAAGTTGAAACCGGTCACGGCATCGACATTGCCTTCGGCCAGCATCGGTTCGCGGGTGGGGAAGCCCACCGGTTCCACGGTGATGGTGGACACATCGATACCGTTCACGGCGGCGAGGATGGGGAATTGCGCCCATGCGCCATCGGGCGGCGGTGCACCGAGCGTGGAGCCTTCGAGATCCTCGATCCCGCTGATGCCCTGGCTGACGCGGCCCACGATGGAGAAGGGCGGGCTGTCATAGACCATCATCGCGCCGATCACGGGCGCGCCGGGGTTCTGGTCGAGGAAGCGGACAAGGCTGTTGATATCGGCAAAGCCCATCGGGAAGGCGCCCGAGGCGACCTTGGGGATCGCGTCGAGCGACCCTTCGCCCGCGGTCACGTTCACCTCGAGCCCTTCGGCGGCGAAATGGCCGTTGTCGATGGCGAGGAAATAGGGCGCGGAGGGACCTTCGAACCGCCAGTCGAGGGCGAAGTTGATGGTCGTATCCTGTGCGGCGAGCGGGGTGGCCGCGACAAGGGCAGCGGCGAGGGTGGGAATGGCACGGGTGAGCAAGCGATATCTCCTTCGGCTTGGCAGCTCGGTCGTTTCGGCGTCCGGCACCTCAGCGACTGGTCATGAGCGCGTCGACGGCAAAGTGCCCGACAAACAGGCACCTGCGGAATGAATGCACAAACCGACCCTTGCTTGCACGATTTTTTTGCGAAGTGCCCTGATCTGATTAAATCTTCATCAGGTAGCGGGCAAAACCGTCGTCTTCGACGCCATCGGGCACGAGGCCAAGATCCCGGATGCGCTGGGGATAGGCGGCGGCGCCGGGCCCGGTGTGGAGGATCACGGGCGCACCGCCGAGCGGCGTGAAGGTGAAACTGGGTTCGACCACGGGATCGAGCCCATCTTGATGGGCCGCGAAATGGGCCATCAGCGCGTTGCGGACCGGATCGGTGCTTTCATGGATGGTTTCGCAGGCTTGCGCGGCGGAAAAGCGGCCACCCCCCGCCGCCCGATAGGCGCTGGTCGCGACCAGACAGGTCTGCGTGTCGCAAAGGGGCCTGCCATCGGAGAGGCGCAGGTTGCGGATGCGGCCGGGACCGGCATGGGTGACATCGCCCTCGGCGCTGGTGCGGGCGGGCTGGCTGAGGTCGATCTCGTAGCGCAGGCCGTCGAGCCGGTCGAAATTGTAGCTGGCAAAGGCCGGGTCGATCAGCGGCCGGGGCAGATCGGCAGGACCCGGCACCACGCGGAAAAAGGCCGAAGCGCTGCGTTCGAGCCATTCGCGCAGCTGCGCCCCGGTGGCCTTGAGCAGGATCAGGCCGTTGGAAAAGCCGTAAAGATCGGCGGCATGGCGCAACAGGACCCGACCCGCCGGCACATCGGTGTAATGCGCGGGCCCGCCCCGCCCGCCGGCCTTGAATGGCGTGGTCGCGGAAACCAGGGGCAGATGGGCCAGGTCGGGGCGGTCGCGCAGGACCGGCGCGATGGCGGCGCGCTGCGCATCGGCGATCACCTGTGTCGCGGCGCAAGGCGCAATCAGGCTGAAATAGGTTTCGAGTGGCACCGCCGTCCGGCCAAGGGTCCGCGCGGCATAGACGCGGGTGGCGCGGTGGCTGCGCAGGATCTGCCGTTGCAGGCCGGGCATGGGTTTGAGCCGTTGCCAGAGGTCGGCGCGATCTTCGGCCCCGATCCCGGCCAGCGGGATCAGGGCGGCTTCGGACCCCAATACGCGCCAGCGCGCGGTCGATCCGGCGGTGGCGGGGCCAAGATCGAGATCGATCTGCCCAAGGTGGGACCCCCAGCACCCGGGCTGGACCAAGGGCGTGCCGCCGAGCGGTCCGGTCGCGTCACCGGGACGCGGAAAGGCGCGATGCGTATGCCCCGCGATCACCGCATCCACCCCGTCGATCCGGGACAGGAGGCGGCCCACGTTCTCGCCATCGGCGGGGTCGGTGTCATGGCCCATGCCGGAATGGGCCAGAACGATCACGAGATCGGCCCCTTCGGCGCGCAGGGCCGCGACCTCGCGCCGGACGGCGGGCAGGATGTCGTGGACGGCGATGCGCCCCTCGAGGTGGGCGCGGGCCCAGCGCATGACCTGCGGCGGCACGGCCCCGGTCACGCCGATCCGCAACGGGTGGCCATTGCCTGCGGCATCGGTCACGGTCCGCTCGAGCATCTTGCGCCGTTGCACCGGGCCGGGATCGGCGTCGAGCCAGTCGACATTGGCCAGAACGACCGGATAGCGCGCCACCGAGAGCGCCTGTTGCAGGGCACCCAGGCCGAAATCGAAATCATGGTTGCCGAGCGTCGCGGCGTCATAGCCCAGCGCGTTCATCACGGCGATCATCGGATGGTCCTGTCCGCGCGGCATCAGGTCGGCCAGGGCGGCATCGGCAAGCGGCGCGCCCTGCAGCGTGTCGCCATTGTCGAAGAGCAGCGTGTTGGGACAGGCGGCGCGGGCACGCTGGATCAGCCCGGCCAGACCCGACAGGCCGACCCCGTGATCGGGACGGTCGGCGAAATAGTTGAACGGCAAGAGATGCGCGTGGAGATCGGAGGTCGCGAGAATGCGAAGGCGCAGACCGCGACGGCCCGCCGCCGTGGTCTCACGCCTGTCCGACCGTGTCCCGATGACGGTCATCCCGTTTCCAATTCTGCGTGTCCCCGGCAAGGATTGCGCAGACTGGCCACGCGGCGAAGGCCCTAGCCGATGATCGTGCGGTTTTCCACAGGTCATTGCGTTGGTTGTGGCGGACAGGCCATAGACATGGCGAGATTGGTGCCGAAAGGACGGGCAGATGCGATTGGCGGAAACGGTGACCTTCGGTGGCTCGGACCTCGACCGTTGCGCGGCGGAGCGCAAGGATGCGGCCACGCTGGCGCGCAATCTGGCCGAGGGCGGACAGGTCATCGTGCTGTGGCGCGGCAAGCCGCTGGTGGCGGGCGACCCGGCGAAGGGGGCCTGCAGGCTGGTGCGGCTTGGGGCCGAAGACCCGATCCTGCGGGATGCCGAGGAGGGGGCGATCTTTCTCGGGCGGATCGAGGGGCAGGCCATTTTCGCGATGGACATCTCGGGCTGGACGCCGCCCGAACCGGTGGACGAGGCGCAGATCGGCGCCTTTCTGGACCCGACGGTCCAGCTGCACCCGGGAGCGCCAGAGGGCAGCGCATTCCGGGAATTGCGGGCGATCATGACGACATTGACAGCGCGCGACGCGGAACTGGCCGCGACGGCGCGGGCGCTGGGGAACTGGCACCTGTCGCATGGGTTCTGTTCGCGCTGCGGTGTGGCCAGCGCGATGACCGAGGGCGGATGGCAACGGCTGTGCCCCGATTGCGGCGCGCATCATTTCCCGCGCACGGACCCGGTGGTGATCATGCTGATCACGCGGGGCGAGCGGGTGTTGCTGGGACGGTCGCCGGGATGGCCGGAGGGGATGTTCTCGCTTCTGGCGGGGTTCGTGGAACCGGGCGAGACGATCGAGGCCGCGGTGCGCCGCGAGGTGTTCGAGGAAACCGCGGTGCGCGTGGGGCGGGTGGACTACCTGGCCAACCAACCCTGGCCCTTTCCGGCATCGCTGATGATCGGCTGCCGGGGCGAGGCGATCAGCGAGGAGATCGCCATCGACCCCGCCGAGATCGAGGCCGCGCGCTGGGTGACGCGGAGCGAATTGTTGCAGGTCTTTGCGGGCGAGCATCCCGAGATCCGGCCGGCGCGGCGCGGCGCGATCGCGCATTTCCTGTTGGAAAACTGGCTGGCCGACCGGCTCGACTAGGGCTGCGCGGCAAAAATCCGGGACCATCCTGCCGTCACGGTTGCCCGCTGCGGCATGTCTCTGCTATCTTAAGACAAAACACGAACTAAAAATAATGATCGAGCAGAGGTCAGGATATGCCATACACCATGCCCGCGCAGCGGATGGCCTTTTTCTTTTCGCCCAAATCGGGGGGAACGTCGCTGAGGGCCTTTCTGTTCCATGCCGAAAACGGCTTTGCCTTCAGGGATTACTCGGTGCAGGGCGCGCGGGTGGATGCCAACATGCTGGCCGCGAATTACCGGTTCAACCGGATCGATCATTCCGAGCTGGAGGGGTATCGGCGCTTTGCGCTGGTGCGTGACCCGGTCCGGCGGTTCCTGTCGGGCTATTCCAACCGGGTGCTGCATTACCGCGAATTGAGCATCGAGGCGGCCGGCCGCGACCTGCTGCGCGAGGGATTGCCGCCCGATCCCGACATCGAGACCTTTGTCGAGAATTACATCGGCTACCTGCGCTGTTCGAAACCGCTGGCACGGCATTTCCTGAAACAGCAGAAGTTCATCGGCAATGATCCGGGCTATTTCGAGCGGATCTTCCGGCTGGAGAAGGTGGGCGAGCTGGTCGATTTCGTGAATGCCGAATGCGGCACGCAGGCCGTGATGCCGCGCTTGCAGACGGGCGGGCCAAAGCTCGATTTCCAGGGGTTGAGCGAAGATCTGCAGATCGAGATCCTGGAGATCTGCCGCCACGACATCGCCTTTCAGTTGATGCCCGACTATTGGGCCCCCTATGCGCATCTGCTGGAGCGCGACAGCGGGGCGGTGCGGGGCAAGGACATGCCGGAACGGCAGGCCATTGGCGCGAAGTAAGACAGCGGATCGCAGGCGATGAAGTTCAAGGTTTCCGAGGATGTCGACGCCCCCCGACCGCTGGTCTGGGTCAGGATGACGGATTTTTCCGGGCTGGAGGCGGATGCACGTGGGCGCGGTGCCACGGTGACCCGCGTGGGCAACTGGACGGAGCCCTGCGAAGGCGCGGAATGGCGCGGCGAGGTCAAGGTGCGCGGCAAGGTCCGCCCCCTGAGCGCGCGGATCACGCGGTTCGTGCCCGAGGAGATCTGCCTGATCGAAAGCCGGATCGGCGGCATGGCCTGCCTACACGAGATGAGCTTTGTCGCGCTCACGCCCGAGACGACGCGCGTGGCCACGGTGCTGGACCTGTCGGCACAGACGCTGACGGCGCGGTTGATCCTGCAGACGATGAAGCTGGCGCGGGGGCGGGTGATGCAGCGGCTTCAGGGGATCATCGCGCGGCAGGGCAACGCGGTCGAGGCGGAGTATCGCAAGGCCAAGCGGGATTAGGGCCTGTCGCGCAAAAGTCGGAACCGGTTTTGCGCGACAGGCGCCAAGATCACGGCTGGGTCGGACCGGCCTTGCGCTGGCGGGCGCGTTCGAGGCCCAACTGCCGTTCGCGCAGGATGATGAGGATACCGGCCACCACGATCATGCCGCCGCCCGCAAGCGTGGCAGCGCCCGGCACCTCGCCAAAGACCGTGTAGCCCACCACCACCGCCAGGATCATCGAGGTATATTCGAAGGGCGCGATCAGCGAGGCATCGGCATGGCGGTAGCTGGTCGTCAGAAGGATCTGCCCCACCCCGCCCAGAAGCCCCGCCAGAACCAGAAGCATCGCGACATCGGGCGGGGGCAGCACCCAACCCCAAGGCAGGGTCAGAAGCGCCAGAAGGGTCGCTGTGACCGAGAAATAGAAGACGATGGCCGAGACGGTTTCGGTCTGCACCAGTTTGCGCACGAAAACCTGCGCCAACGCCGCGCAGACAGCGGACAGAAGCACGACAACGGCCCCCAGCGTTTCGCGCGTGGTGACGGTGGCGGGATCGACCTGCAGGCGCGGGCTGAGGACGACGAGAACGCCGATCAGCCCCAGGGCGACCATGGACAGGCGGAACAGCCGCACCTCTTCGCCAAGGAACATGGCGGCGAAGATCACGACGAGGATCGGCGCGGCATAGCCGATGGCCGTCACCTCGGGGAGCGGCAGAAGACCCAGACCCGCAAAGCCCAGACCCATGGAGGTCGTGCCGACCAGACCGCGCCAGACATGGCCCATGGGGTTTGTCGTGCGCAGGCCGGTGTGCAATTCCCCCCGCATCGCCAGCCAGATGCCGATCACGGGAAGGGCAAAGAGCGAGCGGAAGAACACCGCCTGCCCCGGCGGCACCGTGTCGGAGGTCGCCTTGATGATCGAGGCCATGGCCACGAAAACGCAGACCGACAGGATTTTCAGGAGGATGCCGCGTAGCGGGGACATGGCGCACCGGATGGGGTTCTGCCCCGACCCTACGCGCGCCCCCGGCGGGGTTCAATCGCTGTCGAGGGGGGCGGCCAGACCCGACAGGATCGGGCAATCGGGGCGGTGATCGCCCGCGCAGGCATGGATCAGCTGGGCAAGCGTGCGGCGCATTTCGGCCAGTTCGGCCATCTTGGCGTCGATCTCGGACAGGTGGGTTTCGGCCAGATGCTTGACATCGGCGCTGGCCCGCTCGCGATCCTCGTAGAGCGCCAGAAGCGTGCGGCATTGGTCGATGGAAAAGCCCAGACCCCGCGCCCGGGCGATGAAGGCGAGCTTGTGCAGATGTGTCTGGGTGAAGCGGCGATAGCCGTTTTCGGCCCGATGCGGGGTGATCAGGCCGATATCCTCGTAATAGCGGATGGTCTTGGCGGGCAGGCCCGCGGCTTCGGCGACTTCTCCGATGTTCATGCGGCCTCCATCCGGCGCAGGCGCAGGGCGTTCAGAACCACGAGGACGGAACTGGCGGCCATGGCCCCCGCCGCGAGCATGGGGTTGAGGAAGGGACCGCCCGCAAGCGCCAGAAGACCGGCGGCGACGGGGATCAGCGCGACATTGTAGCCAAAGGCCCAGACAAGGTTCTGCGCGATGTTGCGCAGGGTGCGGCGCGAGACCTCGATCGCGGTGAGCACGCCGGTGGGCGCGCCCGAGACGAGCACGACATCGCCCGCCTCGATCGCCACATCGGTGCCGGTGCCCAGCGCGATGCCGACATCGGCCTCGGCCAGAACGGCGGCATCGTTGAGACCGTCCCCGACGAAGGCGACGCGGTGGCCTGCAGCGCGCCATGCGGCGACCTGCGCGCGTTTGTCGGCGGGCGACAGGCGGGCATGCGCCTCGGGGATGGCGAGATCACGGGCAAGCGCATTCACCGGCCCCTCGGCATCGCCGGACAGGAGCGCGACACGCGTGCCGCGCGCGGTCAGGGCCGCGATGGCGCGGGCGGCATCGGGTTTGACGGCATCGGACAGGGCGAGATGCCCCAGATAGAGCGCGCCGCGCGCGACATGAACCTCGGTCACGGGGGTGGGATCTGTGGGGGGGACGGCGACACCGGTCTGTTGCAGGAAGGCGCGGGAGCCGACGCGGAGGGTTTCGCCCTCAAGGGTCGCGGTGACGCCGCCGCCGGTCACGGCCTCGAACCTGTCGACGGGGGCGGGGGTCAGGCCACGGGCCTTTGCCTCGGCCAGGATGGCGCGGGCCAGGGGATGTTCGGAGGCGGTTTCGGCCCCGGCGGCCAGCGTCAGGAGCGTGTCGGCATCGCAATCGCGCGTGGGCAGGATGGCGGTGACACTGGGCCGCCCCTCGGTCAGGGTGCCGGTCTTGTCGAAGGCGACAAGATCGACGCGCGACAGGTTCTGCAGGGCGTCCCCCTTGCGGAAGAGCACGCCCAGTTCGGCGGCGCGGCCCGTGCCGGCCAGGATGGAGACGGGCGTGGCCAGACCCATGGCGCAGGGGCAGGCGATGATCAGGACGGAGACGCCGATCACCAGCGCCTTGGCCGGATCGGGGCCCCAGATCAGCCAGCCAAGCGCGGCAAGCGCCGCGATGACCAGAACGACCGGCACGAAGACGGCGGTGACGCGGTTGATCAGCGATTGCACGGGAAGGCGGGTGGCCTGCGCATCCTCGACCATGGCGACGATGCGGGCCAGCACGGTATCGGTGCCCACGGCGGTGGCGCGGTAGACGATCGTGCCGGTGCCGTTCACGGTGCCCGCTGTCACCGGATCGCCCGCGCGCTTGGCGACAGGCAGGGGTTCGCCGGTCAGCATCGCCTCGTCGATATGGGTTTCGCCCTCGGTCACGGTGCCGTCGACGGCCACGCGTTCGCCGGGTTTCAGGCGGATCAGGTCACCCCGGCCGAGATCGGCGAGCGGCACCTCGGTCTCGGTGCCATCGGTGATGCGATGCGCGGTGTCGGGGCGGAGCGCCATCAGGCCCCGGATCGCCGCCCCGGCCTGACCCCGGGCGCGCGCCTCGAGCCAGCGGCCAAGCAGGATCAGGGTGACGATGACGGCCGCCGCCTCGAAATAGACGAAACGGCCGGTTTCGGGGATGATGCCGGGGGCGAAGGTGACGAGCACCGACCAGGCCCAGGCGGCAGAGGTGCCGAGCACCACGAGGCTGTTCATCTCGGGCGCGCCCTTGAAAAGCGCCGGAACGCCGAGCCGGAAGAAGACGCGGCCCGGACCGGCCAGAACGGCGGTCGTGAGCAGGAACTGCACGAGGTGCAGCGGGAAGGTGCCGAAGGTCGCCATCTGCCAATGGTGGAAGGCGGGGACCAGGTGGCCGCCCATTTCCATCACGAAGACAGGGAGCGTCAGGGCGGCGGCGATCCCGAAGGCGCGGCGCATCGGGGCTGCCTCGTCCACAGCTTCGGGCTCGGGATCGGGGCTGTCGGTTCGGGGCGGGTCGAGATCGGCGACGGGATAGCCCGCCTTGTCCATCGCGGCCTGAACGACGGGCCAATCCCCGGCATCGGTCAGGCGGATATCGGCGCGCTTGAGGGCGAGGTTCACCTGCGCCTCCAGCACCTCGGGCAGGGCGTTGAGCGCCTTTTCCGCGCGCGAGGCGCAGCCGCCGCAATTCAGGTTGCCGACGCTGGCACGCAGGGCGACGCCATCGACGGGATGCACCGGATAGCCCGCAGAGGTCATGGCGGTTGCAAGGGCGGCAGGATCAAAGCCCGCCCCGATGCGCAGGTCGGCCCGCCGCGTGGCAAGGTTGACCACGGCGCTTTCGACGCCCGGAACGGCGGCAAGGGCGGTTTCGGCACGCGCGACGCAGCTGCCGCAGGTCAGGTTGTCGACGCTGTAGCGGCGGAGGGCGGGGGCGGTCGTGTCTTTGGGCATGGGCTGTCCTTCCACGGGGACAGATAGGGGTTCCCGTTGCTGGAAGGTCAAGGAGGGGATGCGGAATGAATGACGCAGGCGGTGTTGGGCTCAGCGAAGCCTGCTGCCGAATGCAAGATCGGCGGAGAGGTCATAGCCATGGCGCTTGGCCAAATCCCCGCAGCGTTCCAGCACCACTTCGGCCAGACCGTCGACCAGCGCCCGACGCCAGAGGTTTCGTTCGCCATGCACGTCAGCCGCGGAATAAAGACCCGCAGGGGCCGAGACATCGGCATGGTCAAGAATACGCGCCAAGACGCCCGGCACATCGGTGACCAGATCTTCGTAGCGGACGGTCAGCACGCGCGCGGGATAGGCGGCCTCGACCGTGGTCATGAACTGCACCGCCTCGATCCAGTAATTGCAGGCGCCGTGGATGTCTGTGACCTTGACCTGACGCCCCAGAACGAGGCTGGCCACGACATTCAGCGGATTTCGCACGAGGTGGAGGAACCGGGCCTTGGGCATCAGTTGGGCGATCAGGGGCGCCCCGAAGAAATTCTGCGGTGTCTTGTCGAACCAGCGGTAGGGACCGGTCAGACCCTTTGCCCGGGCGAAGGCGGTGATGTAGCCGCGCTGCAATTCGACCTTGTCGCGGCTGTCGACCAGGAGCGCCTGAAACACCTCTTCGGGGACGCCATCCATCTCGCGGTGCTTGCGCAGCAGGGCGCTGTTGCGATGCGGTTGGTAGCTGTGCGGTGTGCGGAACGGTTCGGACCAGCGGAAGAAATGCGTTTCCTCGGGGCAGATGAAGCCCGGCACCCGGCGCAGGAGGTTGCGCAACAGGGTGGTGCCCGACCGCACAGAGCCCACGATGAAAAGCGGACGATCATCGGCGGGGAACGTGTCGGAGACAAGGTGAGGGTCGGTCATTCAGCTGCTTCTCTTGTGTCTGCGTTGATCGGGATGCCCTGACGGGCACCGGGGCCTGTGATCACCCCCAAAAGCGTCGCGACATGGTCGCCGTCCGGGTCGAAGGGCACCGCGATGCCGTTCGGGGCGCGGCGCAGCGCCTCGCCCTGCGCGCCGATGTCGAAGCCATAGACCGGAAGGCCCGTGGCCAGCATCTCGTGGGTGACGAAGGAAAAGGTCTCGGGCCAGATCGAGGGGACCAGCCATGCCGTCACACCGTAGCGTTCGGCCAGGTGGCGGATGTCGGCGCGGTCATAGGTTCCGTGCAGTTTCAGGCTGGGCGGGCGGGAAAAGGCCGGGTCCATGTTGCCGATCAGAACGGTCCGTGGCCCACCCTGCCGCGCCAGACGCGCCGACAGCGCGCACAGGACAGCGGCCCCTTTCTGGCGATTGAGATTGCCCAGCACGCCCAGTGTTCCCGGCCCCGTGGCGGTCGGCGGCAGCATCCGCTCGATCCGGACCACGGCCGCATGGGGTCGGTAGACGATCCTTTCGGCAAGATCGGGATAGACCTGCAAGAGATGCTGGCGGCTGGAATCCGAGAACACCGTCACCTCGACGCAGGCCCGGAGAAGATGGTGCCATTTCCCCTGCCAGTGCGACAGGGTCACGTGGGTCCCGTCGGGGCGGCGCGCCCGGTGGGCGGGGTCGCTGCAATCGCCCCGCACCGGGCCGCGATAGCTGCCGTCGGCATTGAGCAGGCAATAGGAGGGGCTGATCATGAAGTAATCATGCACGCGCGCCTCGAGCGTGTCGGGATGTCCGGGGCGGCGCAGCGACAGGAGCGCATCGGGCAGGCTGACCGGATCACGATCCCCGACACCGCAGGAATAGATGATCCTGAGGGCGGGAACAGGGTCGAGCAGGCGGCGGATATGGCCAAGATCGCTGGTTGCCGCCGACAGGATGCCGGATGGCCCATGCAATTCCAGCTGCCAGCGCGTCGAGCCGCCCACCCGCAGGACCAAGGCATGATGTCCTTGGGCGGTCCGGGCGTCGATTTCGGCGGCCAGCGCATGTTCGGCGCCCCCGCCCAGCGAATGGGCCATGAACAAAGGCAGGGCGTCGAGGCCAAGCTCCCCGGCCACGGCGATGGCAAGCGCCAGTCGCGGCGTGCGCAAGGGATCGCTGCCGATGAAGGCCTGCACCTCGGTGTCATAGGCGGGATACCGGCGGGCGATCAGGGCATTGGCGCGCGGGACCATGGATTTCTTCGCCTCGATCCCGAAGCTCTGGCCGCCGCGATGTTCGACGAAAAGCGTCGGAAGACAGACATGGCGCGCGCCGCGTTCGCGCAGCTTCTGGCACCAATCCACCTCTTCGCCGTAGCCGCGCCCGAATTCGGGATCGAAGCGCGGCAGGCGGCTGAACCAGCGGCTGCTGATCGCCATGCAGAACCCCACGCCGGTGGGTGTCGAGGGCAGGCGGCCCGGCACGGACAGGCTTTGGGCCACGGCATCGATGCGGTCGATCATGCCCTCGGGCAGGGGCGTCGCCTCGCAGATCACGGGGGCCGAGAAGATCTCGGCATCGTTGGACATCGGCGTGACCGAGGCGATGGTGCTGTCCTGCTGGAAGGGCGCGATCAGCCGCGAGGCCCAGCCTTCGGGGACATGGGCGTCGGAATTGAGCAAGACGACATGGCCGCTGTGATCTTCGGCCTCTTCGAAGCCGCGGTTGACCGCGCCCACGAAGCCAAGGTTCCGGTCCAGTTCGATCAGCGTCACCTGTCCCCTGTGGTCATCGACCCAAGCCCGCAGGAAGGGGCGCACGCGGGGGTCGGTCGACGCATCGTCGATCAAGACGAGATGCCAGGGCACATCGGTATGGTCCGCGACCCGGCGCAGCGTTTCGCGCAGCACCTCGAAGGCATTGTGCACCGGCAGGATGATCGTGACCGGATCGAGCGCGCGGGGTGGGGTTGCGGGGGCGAAATAGCGCGGATCGAGCGGCAGACCCTCGGCCACCGTTTCCAGACCCAGAACCTGCTTGATGCGGATGCGCGCGGCCGGGTTATGGGTGGCCATCCAGGTGAAGAGCGCCGGGGTGGCGCGCAGCAATCCCAGGAGAAAGGCCCGGCGCAACCGGCGCAGGGCGGCAGGCGTGGGCGGATCGGAGGGATGGGGCACCGGCAAGGCGATCTCGTCCCCCGATGATCTTGGGACATGCAGCGTCAGCGGGCGCTGGCCCTCGGGCACCTCGATCTGGAAGCCGGTTTCAAGCGGATAGCCCCAGCGTCGCATCACGTCGGCGCGCTGGATGGACGGGATCGCGGTGATCTCGCCCCCCGGCCAGCTCACGCGCAGGTAGGGCGCGGCCGTCCAGCCGATCAGGCAGATCGCACCGGGCATGCGGCGGATCTGTTCGACATGGCCAAGCGGTTTGCCCCCGTGCCGCGACAGGCTGAAGCCCCCAAGCCGGTCGGCATGGTGGGCGACATATCTGAGGAACAGGGCGTGGAGGCGGAAGAACACCGGGAACCGGCTCCTTCGGACTGGTGTGATCGTTACGCGGGTTACAGTTACAGCAGGGACACGAGATAGCGTCCGTAATCGGTCTTGCCAAACAGGGCGGCGCGGGTGGCGAGGTCTTGGGCGGTGATCCAGCCTTGGGCAAAGGCGATCTCGTCGGGGCTGCCGGTCTGCATGCCTTGGCGTTGTTCCAGCGTGCGCACGAAATTGCCCGCATCAAGCAGGCTTGCATGGGTGCCCGTGTCGAGCCAGGCAAAGCCGCGCCCCATCTTGGTCACGCGCAATGTGCCATCGTGGAGGTAGCTTTCCAGAAGGCTGGTGATCTCCAGCTCGCCCCGCGCCGAGGGCGTTACCTGTGCCGCGCGGTCGGGGGCCGTGCCGTCGAGAAAGTAGAGACCCGTCACTGCAAAGGGGGATGGCGGATCGGCCGGTTTCTCGATCAGGGCGCGCACCGATCCGTCGGGGGCGAAATCCACCACGCCGTAGCGTTCGGGATCGGCCACGCGATAGCCGAAGACCGTGCCGCCATGGGTCCGCGCATCGGCCTCGGCCAGGATCTCGGGCAGGCCATGGCCAAAAAAGATGTTGTCGCCCAGAACCATGGCCGAAGGCGCGCCGTTCAGGAAATCGCGGGCGAGGATATAGGCCTGCGCCAACCCATCGGGGCTTGGTTGCGGGACATAGGTCAGCGACAGGCCCCATTGGCTGCCATCGCCCAGCGTGCGGCGGAACTGGTCCTGGTCCTGCGGGGTGGTGATGATCGCGATCTCGCGGATGCCCGCCAGCATCAGGACGCTGAGCGGATAATAGATCATCGGCTTGTCGTAGATCGGCAAAAGCTGTTTCGACAGGCCCATGGTGATCGGGTAAAGCCGCGTGCCGGACCCGCCGGCGAGGATGATGCCCTTGCGTGTCATCTAGGCTGTGCCTTTGCGCTGGGTCAGGGAGGTGACGATCGCGCGCGTCGCATCCTGCCAATCGGGCCGGTCGATGCCGAAGACGACGGTTGTGGCGCTGCAATCGAGGCGGGAATTGGCGGGGCGTGTCGCAGGCGTCGGATAGGCGCTGGAGGGGATATCCACGATCCGGCAGGGGAGTTCGGCCACCGCCATGATGGCGCGGGCGAAACTGGCCCAGGACGTGTCGGGCGCGCCTGCGAAATGGTAGGTGCCGGTCTTGGTGGGGGTCTCGGCCAGTTGATCGGCGATGGAGAGACAAGCGGCGGCGATGGCGCGGGCGGGTGTGGGCCCGCCGATCTGGTCGGCCACGACGTTCAGCACCTGGCGCTCGGCCCCGAGCCGCAGCATGGTTTTGAGGAAGTTGGAGCCGTGTTCGGAAAAGACCCAGGATGTGCGCAAGATCGCATGGGCACCGCCCGCCGCGCGCACGGCTGTTTCGCCGGCAAGCTTGGAGCGGCCATAGGCCCCGAGCGGCCCGGTGGGATCCTCTGGCTGCCACGGGTTTTGGCCATCGCCCGCAAAGACGTAATCGGTGGAGATATGGACGAAGGGGATGCCAAGATCGGCACAGGCCCGCGCCATGGCACCGGGGGCATCGCCGTTGATCGTGGTGGCGAGATCCTCCTCGCTCTCGGCGCGGTCGACGGCGGTATAGGCGGCGGCATTGATCACCGCGCTAGGGCGGTGCGCCTCGATCGCGGCGGCGCAGGCGGCGGGATCGGTCAGGTCGGCGGCGTCGCGGCCAAGGGCCAAGACGGGGGCCAGCGCGCGCAGTTCTGTGGCGACTTGACCCGTGGTGCCGAAGACGAGGATCATGGGCGATCCTCCGGGATGGGTGCCGCGGCACCGGGGGCAGCGGGAAGATACCCGAACCTTTCGAAATCCGCCGCATAGATCCGGGCGATGGCCTCTTGCGACTCCTCGCAAATCTGCGGCTCGGGCAGCGCCTTGCGGCCCAAATGATCGCGCACTTTCTCAAGGACATTGGCGGGCGCGATGTCGCGCGGGCCGCGTTTTGCGCCTTCGATCTGATCCAGCCAATCGATGACCGGGGTCAGCCCATCCTCGAGCCGGAACACCACGGCATCGGTCGGCACAAGATCGGTTGCGGGCCTTGCATGATTGTCGAATTGGAAGGGGCGCTCTGCCAAAGAGGCCGCGATCCGCGTGATCCAATCCACGAAACCGAGGCGCGGCGGAATCCGACGTTCGATATCGCGCTGAAAGCGGAATACCGACAGAATGCGCGCCTGCGGGTGACGCACGACGGCAAAGCGATGCGCGATCCAAGGCCGGGGAATGATCCGGTCGAAGGCCGCGCTCTCGACATGCTGCGGCGATGTCTGGGACCAGCGTTCAGCCGGTGATAGCGCATTGAATTGCCGATCCAGAAAGGCCAGCCGACCGAAACGCGCATGAAGGTAATTCTCGACCGCTGTCCCGGCGCAGCGGGGCACATGCGCGAAATGCAGAAGTTTACCCTGAACGAAGGCAAGCGGCATGACCTAGCCCACCTTCCCCAACCTCTGCCCCACGCCATCGCGGGCTTGCAACGCGCGCCACCAGTCTTCGTTGGCGAGATACCAGTCGACCGTCCGCGCCAGCCCCTCCTCCACCGTGACCGACGGCTGCCAGCCCAGTTCGTCGCGGATGCGAGTGGCGTCGATGGCGTAGCGCAGGTCGTGGCCGGGCCGATCCTCGACGAAGGTGATGAGCCGGTCATGCGGCGCATGGGTCGGGCGGCGGTCATCAAGGAGCGCGCAGATCGTGCGGACCAGATCGATGTTGCGCCGTTCGTTGCTGCCGCCGATGTTGTAGCTGCGGCCCACCCTGCCCTTTTCGCAGACCAGAAGCAGCGCATCGGCGTGATCTTCTACAAAAAGCCAGTCGCGCACGTTCAGGCCCCGCCCGTAGACCGGGATGGGTTTGCCCGCCAGCGCGTTCAGGATCACGACCGGGATCAGTTTCTCGGGGAAGTGGTAGGGCCCGTAATTGTTCGAGCAATTCGTCATCACGACCGGCAGGCCATAGGTCTCGTGCCAAGCGCGGACGAGATGGTCGGAGGCGGCCTTTGACGCGGAATAGGGGCTGTTCGGGGCATAGGGGCTGTCTTCGGTGAAGAGGCCCGTTTCGCCCAAGGTGCCGTAAACCTCGTCGGTCGAGATGTGGTGGAAGCGGAAGCCATCGGGCTTGCCCTGACGGGTCCAATGGCTGCGCGCGGCCTCGAGCAGACTGTAGGTGCCGGTGATGTTCGTGTCGATGAAGCTGCCCGGCCCGTCGATGGAGCGGTCCACATGGCTTTCAGCCGCCAGATGCAGGATGGCATCGGGGCGATGATCGGCCAGGATCCGGTCCATCGCGGCGCGGTCGCAGATATCGGCCTGTTCGAAGCTGTAGAGGTTGGAGGCGGCAACGGGGGCGACATTGTCGAGACAGGCGGCATAGGTCAGCTTGTCGACATTCACGACCGCATGCCCGCGCGCCACGGCAAGCCGCACCACGGCCGAACCGATGAACCCCGCGCCGCCCGTCACCATCAGCTTCATGATGCCGCACCGTCATGGGTGAAGGGGCTGTCGAAGGCGGCGAAAGCCCCCGCCGCCGCATCCTTGGCCGACAGGATCGGCGCGGTCTCGCCAAGGCCCCAGTCGATGCCGATGTCCGGGTCGTTCCAGGCCAGCGCGCCCTCCGTCTCGGGGGCGTAGCTGTCGGAGCATTTGTAGATGATCTCGGTATCCGGGGTGCGGGTGACGAAACCATGGGCAAAGCCCGCAGGGATGAACAATTGCCTGCCGTTCTCGAAGCTCAGCTCGATCCCGAACCACTGGCCGTAGCTGGGCGAGCCGCGCCGGATATCGACGGCCACGTCGAAAAGCACCCCCCGCCCGCAGCGCACCAGCTTGGCCTGCGCGCGGGGCGGGCGCTGGAAATGCAAGCCCCGCAGCGTGCCCACCTGCGCGGACAGCGAATGGTTGTCCTGAACGAAATCGGTGGTGACGCCATGGGCGCCAAGTTTTTCCCGGCTCCAGGTCTCGGCGAAAAACCCGCGATGGTCGCCAAACCGCGCCGGCGTGATCACCAGAAGGCCGGGGAGGGGCGTGGTCTCAACCTGCATCTGCGCAGGGCCTGGATATCTTGGACATGAACATACCGCCCAATGGCACACAACTAAAGACGAAATCACGAAGATTTCGCTCGGTAACACAATTAAGAGCAGTTTGTTCGGAACGCCACCCCTTTGGGTCAGGCGGCGATCCAGTCGAAGAATCCCTCGCCCGCGCGCGCCCTCAGATCGCGGGCCATGGCCGCACCAAGGGCTGCGCCATCCTCGATCGGGGCGCTGCGGTCATCGGTCAGAACCTCGGACCCGTCGGGGCGCAAGATCTCGCCACGCAGGCGCAGCGTGCCGCCATCCAGCTCGGCCAGGCCCGCGATGGGGGTTTCGCAAGACCCGTCGAGACCGGCGAGAAAGGCGCGTTCGGCGGCAAGCCGCTGGCCCGTGGGACCGTGGTGGATGGCCTCCAGCATCGCGGCAGCGCGCAGATCGTCGGCGCGGCGTTCGATGCCGATGGCACCCTGGGCCACGGCGGGCAGCATGTCTTCGACGGCAATCGCGGATTTCACCACATCGGTCAGGCCCAGACGGCGCAGGCCCGCCATGGCGAGGAAGGTCGCATCGGCCACCCCATCGCCCAGTTTCTTCATCCGGGTCTGCACGTTGCCGCGGAACTCCACAACCTGAAGGTCGGGACGGCGCGCCCCAAGCTGGGCACGTCGCCGCAGGGAGGACGATCCGACGCGGGCGCCCTGGGGCAGATCGGCCAGGCTGTCATGGGAAAGTGACACGAAAGCATCGCGCACATCTTCGCGCGGGAGATAGCAATCGAGCAGCAGGCCGGGCGGCTGCAGGACCGGCATGTCCTTCATCGAATGGACGGCGATGTCGATGGAGCCGTCCAGCATCGCCTCTTCGATTTCCTTGGTGAAAAGTCCCTTTCCGCCCAAGGTCTTGAGCGCGATGTCGGCGTCGATCAGGGTGCGGTCGTCGCCTGTCGTCTTGATCACCACGATCTCGAAGGCGCCCTCGGGCAGGTCGAAGGCGGCCATGAGACGCGACCGCGTTTCATGCGCCTGCGCCAGGGCGAGGGGCGAGCCACGGGTTCCGATACGCAGCGGTTGGGCGGGGGTCGGCAGGTTGGTCGTCATGTCGATCCTTCTACACCTGTCAACTTTGCTTGACAATCACCCTCGGGTTGACAGACTGACGGGCGCGGACAATTCCTGTCCAAAGACCGACCGAAGGACAATCCCCATGTTTGACGCGCCCCAGACGGCCCGGAAGAAACTCCTGCGTTCGCTGGCGGGCGAGGCGATGGATGTGCCGCCCGTCTGGCTGATGCGGCAGGCCGGGCGCTACCTGCCGGAATATCGCGCGACCCGCGCACAGGCCGGCGATTTCCTGTCCCTGTGCTACAATCCCGAGCTTGCCGCCGAGGTGACGCTGCAGCCGATCCGGCGCTACGGCTTCGACGCGGCGATCCTGTTCGCCGATATCCTGCTGATCCCGCAGGCCCTGGGGGCCGATCTGTGGTTCGAGACGGGCGAAGGCCCGCGCCTGTCCACGATCACCGGACCCGAAGGGCTCAAGCCCTTGAAAGGCAAGGACGATATCCACGAGCATCTGGCGCCGGTCTATGAGACGGTGCGTATCCTGTCGCGCGAATTGCCGCAGGAAACGACGCTGATCGGCTTTGCCGGCGCGCCCTGGACGGTGGCGACCTACATGATCGCGGGGCGCGGAACGCCCGACCAGGCACCGGCGCACGCGCTGCGCGAGGGGGACAAGGCGACCTTCGAGGCGCTGATCGACCTGCTGACGGAAGCGACGATCGAATACCTCGACATGCAGGTGCAGGCCGGGGCGGAAGTGGTGAAAATCTTCGACAGCTGGGCCGGATCGCTGAAGGGCGAGGCCTTTGACCGCTATGCGCTGGAGCCTGCGAAACGGATCACGGCGGAGTTGAAGCGGCGGCACAAGGATCTGCCGGTCATCGCCTTCCCGCGCGAGGCGGGCGAGAAATATGTGGGCTTTGCCAAGGCTGTAGGCGCCGACGGGCTGGCGATCGACACCAAGATCGATCCGGTTTGGGCGGCCGAGAACCTGCAACCCGATGGCTGCGTCCAGGGCAATCTGGACCCCAAGCACATGGTCACGGGCGGCGAGGCGCTGGTCGCGGAAACGCGCCGGATCGTGGATGCGTTGAAGGGCGGGCCGCATATCTTCAACCTTGGCCATGGGATCACGCCGGATGCCGATCCGGAGAACGTGCACCTGCTGCTGGAGACGATCCGGGGGTGATCGGGCGACGGGGAGGTAAACGGGCGGTAAAGATCGCCGCGCAATCCCTACCGAAAGGTTGAGATCGCGGCGTCTTTCCTGCCGAAAGGTGAACGGCCCCCCTCGCCTTTCACGATGTTTTCACGTCAGTCTCGGAGCCGATCGTCGGAGTGGGACGGAGGCAGGGGATGCGCGTGGACTTCGTGGTGATCGGTCGGGGCCTGATGGGCACCGCCTGTGCCCGGTATCTGGCCGAGGCGGGGTGCCGCGTGACGCTGGTCGGACCGGACGAGCCGAGCGACCCGGCGCGGCATGACGGACCCTTTGGCAGTTTCCACGATGCGGGACGGATCACGCGCACCATCGCCCATGATCCGGTCTGGGCGCGGCTGTCGAGCCGGTCGCTGGCGCGCTACCGCGAGATCGAGGCGCGGACGGGCATCGGCTTTTACACGGAATGCGGCGGGGTGATGGCGGGGTTGGACCACGGCGCGATGGCGGGTTTCACCGCCGGGTTCCACGAGACGCCCCGGGCGCTGGGTTTGGTGCATGAACCGCTCGACGGCGCGGCGCTGTCCAAGCGCTTTCCCATGTTCGCCCTGCCCGACGGCAGCCGGGGTGTGTTCGACCCGCTGGGCGGCCATGTCGACCCGCGTGCGATGCGCCGCGCCCATGAGGCGCTGGCGCTGGAGGCGGGGGCGGAGGTCGTGACACGCCATGTGGTCGACCGCGAGGGCGGCACGGTCACGCTTGCCGATGGGCGGGCCCTGAGTGCGGAGCATGTGGTGGTGGCGACAGGCGGTTGGGCCACGGCCGCGCCGCTCGGCATGGCGCGGCCCGCGATGCGGGTGTTCCAGCGCACCGTGGTGCTGGCCGAGATTTCGGAAACCGAGGCGGAAAGGCTCAAGGATACGCCGAGCCTGATCTGGGTGCCGGAGAACGACCCGACCGACCGCTACCTGTTGCCGCCGATCCGCTACCCGAACGGGCGCATCTACGTGAAGATCGGGGGCGAATGGACGAGCCCCGAGGCACATAGCGGCGATGGGCTGAACGCGTGGTTCAAGACGAATGGCGGCGCAGAAGCCGGGCAATCGCTTTTGGCCGATCTGGTCAGGGTCATGCCCGACATGCGGATCGAACGGGTGCTGACCCTGCCCTGTGCCGTCACCTTCACCAAGACGGGATATCCCTATGTCGCGCGGATCGATGACCGGGCGACGTTGCTCACCGGGGGCAATGGCGCGGCGGCGAAATGCGCCGATGAGCTGGGGCGGCTGGGGGCTGTGGCGGCCCTCGGCGGCAACGTGGCCGCCGAGGGTCTTGGCACGGATTTCGCGCCGGTTTTCGCGTGAGGATCAGAAGCGGAAATTGACCGAAAGCGCTGCGGTCGTTGCATCGGCTTCGAGGCCTGCGAGGGTGAAATCGCTGAAGTCGTGGTAGAGCAGTTCGGCACCGAGCGTCACGTTGTCGGCGACGAAGACCTCGTAGCCCAGACCCGCGAACCAGCCGTTGCTGTCGCCCACCGTGGCGGCGGAGGTTTCGGCGCGTGCCCAACCGGCGGTGCCGTAGGCCCAGTTCTGGCCAAGGTCGATACCGGCCCGGGCCCCCAGACGGGTGACCGAATCGACGGTGGTGACACTGCCCAGCGCGATGTCGGTGCTGTCGTATTGCAGGCCACCGCCGAGGATGTAGTCGCCGAAGTCGAAGTCGTAATAGGCGCGCAGGCCATAGAGGACATCATCGCCGTCGAGGGCCGCGGCCCCCGAGGTGGAGACATCGCCATAGCCAAGCTGCACACCGACCGAGGGGCCGGTCCAGTCCATCGTCGAGACGACGGGCACCGGTGCGACGGCGACGGGGGCGAGCGCGGGTTCGGCAAGGCCGCCGGCAAAGGCAGGCAGGGCGGCAAAGCTCGAAAGGCCAGCGGCGAGCAGGGTTGAACGGGACATGATATCTGCACTCCTTGTGGTTTCATTGTCGTTGGGACCACCCGGCACGCAGGCGGTTGTCTTTCAGGCTATGAAGCGTGGGGTGGTGTTCAACCGGCGCGGCGGACACGAAACCGGGAGGGGCGCGTGAAGCGCTGCAATCCGCCGATGGCCGATGCGTGGTGTCGGCAGGTCCCCGCTTGTTCGCGGGGTCGGCGCGGGCTAGGCCTAGCCTCCATGGATCATCCCGACCTTTCCACGATCGACGTGCTGGCCCCCAATTTCAAGAAACGCCTGTCGGGCGTGACGGCGACGGTCGTGCGGCTGGTGCCGTTGCAGGCGCGCGATATCGCGATTGCCGCCGTGGCCCCTGCCCTGCCGCCGCATGTGCCGCAGGTGCCGATGCGGGCGCTCTTGACCATGTCGCGGGAGGGGCCGTCGGGGGCGCGGGTCTGGCATGCGCGGCGCAATTCCGAGATGCTGGCGGGCATCTTGCTCAAGCGGGTGTTGGGCAAGCGGCTGAAGCTGTTGTTCACCTCGGCCTCGCAGCGGCGTCACACGCGCTACAGCAAGTGGCTGATCGGGCAGATGGATCATGTGATTTCCACCTCGCGGCGGACGGCGGAATATCTTGAACGGCCCTCGGACGTGATCTTGCACGGGATCGACCTGACGGGATTCGCCCCGGCCGGGGATCGCGCGGGGCTGCGCGCGCGGATGGGCCTGCCTGCCGGGCCGCTGATCGGCTGTTTCGGGCGCATCCGGGCGCAGAAGGGCACGGGCGATTTCGTCAAGGCGATGATCGAGGTGCTGCCGGAATTCCCGGGCGCTTGTGCCATCGTGATGGGGCGCGCGACCGAAAAGCATCGCGCCTATGAGCGGGGGTTGCGGGAACAGGTTCTGGCCGCGGGGCTGGAGGATCGCATCTTGTTCAAGCCCGAGGTGCCGGTCCACGAGATCGCGGATTGGTACCGGGCGCTGGACCTGTTCGTCGCGCCGCAACGCTGGGAGGGGTTCGGGCTGACGCCGTTGGAGGCGATGGCCTGCGGCGTGCCGGTGGTGGCGACACGGGTCGGCGCCTTCGAGGAACTGGTGGTGCCGGGACGGACCGGGGCGCTGATCGCGCCGCAGGATGTCGGCGCAATGGCCGGGGCCGTGCGCGGATACCTGGAGAACCCGGCCGAGATGCTGCTCCAGGGCGAGGATGCGCGGGCCCATGCGGTCGCGCGGTTCGACATCGCGGGCGAGGCCGCGGCGATCACCGCGATCTACCGCAAGCTGTTGGCGGGTTAGGCCCGCCCGCTGAGGTCGTCGTCAGGTCGCTGTCAGGTCCATTTCGCGATGGGCGGCAAGCTCATCAGGACGGCATTGGCGTCATGGCCGGTTTCCAGCCCGAACTTGGTGCCGCGGTCATAGACGAGGTTGTATTCGGCATAGAGGCCGCGGTGGACCAGCTGCGCCTCGCGGTCGGCATCGGACCAGGGCAGGTGGCGGCGGCGTTCGACGCAAGGCACGAAGGCCGGAAGGAAGGCGCGGCCCACATCCTGGGTGAAGGCGAAATCGGCCTCCCAGTCGCCGGTGTTGAGATCGTCGTAGAAGATGCCGCCCACGCCCCGCGCGCGGTGGCGGTGGGGGACGTAGAAATAGTCGTCGGCCCAGGCCTTGTAGCGGTCATAGGCATCGGCGCTGTGGCGGTCGCAATGATCCTTGAGGACGCCGTGGAAATGGGCGGTATCCTCGGCATATTCGATGGCGGGGTTCAGGTCGGAGCCGCCGCCGAACCAATGGGCCACGGGTGTCCAGAACATGCGGGTGTTCATGTGGACGGCGGGCGCGTGGGGGTTTTGCATGTGGGCGACAAGGCTGATGCCCGAGGCCCAGAAGGTGGGATCGGCGCGCAGCCCGTCCATGTTCTTGCGGGCGGACATGGCGGCGACGGCGCGATCGCCCAGCTGGCCATAGACGGTCGAAACGTTCACGCCGACCTTTTCGAAGACGCGGCCGCCGCGCATCACGCTCATCAGGCCGCCGCCGGCATCGGAGCCGTCGTCGGAATGGCGCTTGGTTTCGGTCACCTCGAACCGGCCTGCGGGCTGGTCGCCGCCGTGGCTGTCCTCGAGCGCCTCGAAGGCGGCGACGATATCGTCGCGGAGGCTGCGGAACCACGCGGAGGCGCGGGTTTTGCGGTCGTCGTAATTGTCCTTCACGGGGGCGGTCCTCTCTCGTCTCGGGCCGGTTCTACCAGAGGCGGAGCGCCGATGCCACGCGCCGTTTCGCCTTTTGCGTGTATTGCCGCAGGGGGGCATGGATGATGTGGGACGCCGCGACCGGGACACTATATCGAGCGGGTCTCACATCTTTCGATAGATTCGGCTTTTTTTCGGCGCATCCGATGGATTTCAACAAGAAAATGGCATAATCTTCCGTTAACCGCCGCAACAGACGGCACCCCGAGGCAGAGCGAGCAGGCTCCGTGCACCATAGACCGACCCTTGCGGCCCTTTTGGGGCTGATCGCGTTGTGCGTCGTGACGCTGACGGCCCTGCCGCTGCGCGCCGCGCCCTATGCGGCGATGGTGATGGATGCGCGCACGGGCGAGGTGCTGCATTCGCGCAATGCCGACACGCGTCTGCACCCGGCATCCCTCACCAAGATGATGACGCTCTATATCGCCTTCGAGGCGATCCGGCTGGGCGAGATCACGCTGGATACGCAGGTGCGCATTTCGCAGCACGCCGCGTCGGAGCCGCCGTCGCGGTTGGGCTTGCGGGCCGGATCGACGATCCGCTTCCGCTACCTGATCCGCGCCGCCGCGATCCGGTCGGGCAATGATGCGGCGACGGCCATCGGAGAGGCGATCGCGGGGTCCGAGGCGGCTTTTGCGCGGCGGATGAACCGCACCGCCCGCGCGCTCGGCATGGCGCGGACCACGTTCCGCAATGCCCATGGCCTGACCGAAGAGGGCCACCTGTCGACCGCGCATGACATGACGATCCTGGGGCGGCGGTTGTTCTACGATTACCCGGAATATTACAACATCTTCTCCCGCCGGGAGGAGGATGCCGGGATCGCGCGCATCCGCAACACGAACCGCGCGGTGCTGGACGCCTATCGCGGCGCGGACGGGATCAAGACGGGCTACACCCGCGCGGCGGGGTTCAACCTTGTCGCCTCGGCGGAACGGGGCAACGTGCGGATCATCGCCACGGTTTTCGGCGGGCAATCGGCAGCCTGGCGCAACCAGCGGATCATGGAATTGCTGGACCTTGGCTTTGCGCAGGCCCCGGCACGGGCGACCGAGCGCCGCCCGTCGCTGCCGGTCTATGACAATGACGGGGACCCCGATGGGCCCATTGGTCAGGTCACGCGGCCCAGCGGGCTTGTGTCACGCTCGATCCGGCCCCTGCAACGGCCGGGCGCGGTGCCCGCATTGGTGGCAAGCGCCCCCCCGGCACCGGAATTGTTGCAGGCGATCGAACAGGCGGTGGGCGAGGCGATGGCGGCCGAGCCCGACGGCGAGAGCGATGTCCCGACCGGCATGACGCCTGCGCCGCGCCCGGATACGATCCTTGCCGCCGTGCCGGAGGTCGAGCCGCAGGCCGAAGCCTTGCCCGAGGAGAGCGCGCCGCCGGTCGAAGGGGCCGGAGCGGCAGCGCAACTGGCCGAGGCCGCGCTTGAGACAAGCGAAGAACCGGAATTGGCGGAAAGCGCCCCCGAACCCCGGCCCGAAGACAGCGGCCCGGTGATCGAGGTCGCAGAGGCACCCGCCCCTGCCCCCGCCCCGTCCGACCAGCCGGTCACGCAGGTTGCGAGCCTTGCCGTGCCGCCGCGTCCGGCGCAGGTACCGACAGGCCCCGCGCAGCCGACCGGGCCCGAGATCGTCACGCGGGCGTCTTCCTCGGGGGAGCGGTTGTTCGGCGTGTCGCTGGGGCCGCAACCCTCGCATCATGCCGCCGAAAGGCTCTTGTTGCGGACCGCGCTCAGCGAGGTCACGAGTTTCGAGCAATCCCTGCGCCGCGTGGTGCAACGCAACGGCGGCTACGAGCCCCGGTTCCAGGGCATGACCGAGGATCAGGCCGCGCGCGCCTGTGCACGGCTGACCGCGCGCGGGATACCCTGCGAAACCTTCGGCCCGGCATCCTGACGCCGTGGCGCGGGTCGCGCGCAGGCTTTGTCAGGTGACCTGCGGCAACCCTTGATATTGCATGTTCGGCCAAGGTTCAGGCCCGGTGCCCAGTTTTGCGCAACATGCGTTTTCTGTCGCATGTTCTGGATGCACAAAACCGGTGCCCACTTTTGCGCAACATGCGCTAGCGTGACAGCCGTTCGGCCAGCCCCAGTTCGGGCAAGCGCCCGGTCAGCTGCGCCTCGTAGATCGCGAGGCTTTCGGTCACGCGCATGATGTAGTTGCGGGTTTCGGTGAAGGGGATCGCCTCGATCCAGAACACCACGTCCTGGGCCTGGCGCGGATCGCCGAACCGCTCGATCCATTCCGCCGCCCGCGCTGGCCCCGCGTTATAGGCGGCTGAGACGAGCACGGGGTTGCCGTCGTAGCGTTCGATAAGACCGGCCAGAAAGGTCGAGCCGATCAGCGCATTGTGCGCGGGATCGTCGAGCAGGCGGTTCTGCGAATAGTCGAGGCCCAGATCGCGGGCCGTATCGCGCGCGGTGCCGGGCATGACCTGCATCAGGCCCAGCGCCCCCGCAGGGCTGACCACCGCCGGGTTGAATTCCGATTCGCGCCGCGCGATGGCGAGGATGAAAGGCGCGGGCGCGGGCAGATCGGCCTCGGCCAGCGCGGGGACGACCGGGTAATAGGGGCGCATGATTTCATCGCCCGCCTGTGCGGCGCGTTTGCCGATCAGGACCGCCAGATAGGCATCGCCCAGGTCGAGAGCGAAATCGCCCAGCATCCCCGCCTGATCGCGCGGGAGACTTTCGGTCAGATGGGTGAGGAAGCGCGCGGCGAGCGTCCGTTCGCCCGCTTCGTAGAGCAGGAGACCGGCGTGAAAGACCTCGGAGCCGGTGAAGGGCGCCTGCCGCCAATCGCCGTAGGTCTCGGTCCCGAGAAAGGCGGGATCGACGGGCAATTCGGCGCGATCCTGCGCCAATTGTCCGTAAAAGCTCGATTGGTAGCGCGCGCCCAGCGCATAGGCTTCGGCGGCTTGCGCGGCATTGCCTGCGGCCTCGTGGGCGCGGCCCAGCCAATAGCCCGCGCGCCCCATCGAGATGGGGGAAAAGACGGCATCGCGGAAGGCGGTGAAATGGGTGATGGCGGTGTCATTGCGGCCCAGACGGTAGGCGCAATAGCCCGCGAGCCATTCGAGTTCGGAGAAATCGACGTAATCCTCGGCCCGGTCGAGATGATGGTTGGCGGCATAGGCGTAGCAGGTTTCGAATGCCCCCTCGCGCATCACGTCGCGCGCCAGATCGGCGCGGCGGTCGGCCCAGGCACGCGGGCGGCCCAAGGCTGCGGCGGAGCCAGACCGCTCGGCCATCAAGTCGCCCGCCGTGTCCCAGAAACCCGCGCCGATGCGCCACAGAAAGCGCTCATAGGCAAGACCCGGATCATCGGCGAGATCGGCGGGAACCGCTTCGATCAGGGCATCGACACCGGGTTGGCGCGCGCGCAGCGCCAGACGCGCCTCGGCCAGCGCCTGCCAGCCTTGGGGGACCAGGGGGAACATGGCGCGGGCGCGTTCGGCCGCCCCTTCCCACAGGAGATGGTCGAGCCGGTCGATGTGGTGGCTGCCCGCGTTCAGGACCGGGCCAAAGGCCGCCCGGAGCGCCGCAGCCTCATCCCCCGACATGGTGATGGTGGTCCAGGCGCGGATCGCCTCGGCCTCGGCGGCGGCTTGGTCGCCGGTGGCCAGATGCGCGCGGGCCAGCGCCAGCGCGCCCGCGCCGGTGGTGGGCGGGGTGGTGGCGAAATAGGCGCGCACGCGGGCGGGATCGGCGTTTTCGGGGATCGACGGCTCACCCTGCGAGCGGAGGTAATCGAGGCCCGGCCAATCGGGATTGCGGTCGAGAAAGGCGATGTGATCGGCCCAATCGGCCCCGCCCCGGCGCAGGCGGGTCCATTCGACGATGTCGCGCGCGACGGGATCGGTGATCGGGGCTGCGGCCTGTGCGGCAAGGTCGAGATCACCGCGCGACAAGGCGGCAAGGGCAAGGCCCAACGCCTCTGCCTGCTGGTCGGCACGGGCCGGGAGCGGCGCGAGCACGAGAACAAGGCAAAGCAGGAGATGTCGCATCATTCGGTATCCTATCGCGTGTCGGCCCCGAGGATAGGGCCAGCCGCCGAGGGTGCAACACACGAACTTGGCATTCCCGCGCGCCATCGCTAGTGTCCGCGCGAATTTGCCGACCGGGGATGCCGGCGGTTTCTCTCGACGAAAGGATGCGTGTCATGTTCCAGGGCTCGATGCCTGCGCTGGTCACGCCGTTCAAGGACGGCGCGGTGGATTTCGACGCGCTGAAACGGCTGGTGGAGTGGCAGATCGCCGAAGGATCGACCGGGCTGGTGCCGGTGGGCACGACCGGGGAAAGCCCGACGCTGACCCATGCCGAGCATGAGCAGGTGATCGAGGCGGTCGTGCAGACCGCGGCGGGCCGCGTGCCGGTGATCGCGGGGGCGGGCAGCAACAACACGGTCGAGGCGATCCGGTTCGTCGAACATGCCAAGGCGGTGGGCGCGGATGCAGCGCTGGTCGTGACGCCCTATTACAACAAGCCCACGCAAAAGGGGCTGATCGCGCATTTCTCGGCGCTGAACGAGATCGGGATGCCGATCATCATCTACAACATCCCGCCCCGGTCGGTCGTGGACATGCTGCCCGCGACGATGGGCGAATTGGCCAAGCTGCCCAATATCGTGGGCGTGAAGGATGCGACCGGCGATCTGAGCCGCGTGCCCAAGCAGCGCATGACCTGTGGGACGGATTTCGTGCAGCTGTCGGGCGAGGATGCGACGGCCGTGGGCTTCAACGCGCAGGGCGGCGTCGGCTGCATCAGCGTGACGGCGAATGTGGCGCCAAGGCTTTGCGCCGAGATGCAGGCGGCGACGCTGGCCGGCGATTACGCGGCGGCCCTGGCCTATCAGGACAAGCTGATGCCGCTCCACGAGGCGATTTTCACCGAACCGGGCGTCTGCGGGGCGAAATACGGCCTGTCGCTTTTGGGGCGCTGTTCGGAAGAGGTGCGGCTGCCGCTGACCGGCCTGTCGGAGGCGACCAAGGCGCAGATGGCGGCGGCGATGCGGCACGCGGGCATCTTGTGAGGCGGGAGGGCGAGATCGCCCTGCCCTTCGACCCCGCCACGCGCGCCGAGGCGGGGATCACCTTTGTCGGGCGCATCCGGTCGCCCTGGGGCAAGGGCACCGCGCCCAAGAACCTGCGGCTGGCGCGAGAGACGGGACAGGGCGCGCGGGTGGAGCTGGACCCCGTCTATGCGCCCGCGCTGACCGGGTTGCGGGTGGGACAGGCGATCCAGCTCTTGTATTGGGTGGACCGGGGCGAGCGCGACCTGTTGATCCAGAACCCCCACCATGACCGGGGGATCAAGGGAACCTTTGCGCTGCGCAGCCCCGTCAGGCCCAATCCCATTGCGTTGGGAACTGTCGTGATCACCTCGATCGACATGGAAGCGGGGGTTTTGGGCATCGATGCGACGGATGCCTGGGACGGGACGCCGGTGCTGGACATCAAGCCGTGGTTCGACAGCGTGGATGTGCCGCCGGGCTGGCACCCGGAGCGCTGACCGCCTATATCGGCGCAATGGCCAAGGACAGCGACAACAAGAACTACAAGGTGATCGCCGAGAACCGGCGGGCGCGGTTCGATTACGCGATCGAGGAAGATCTGGAAGTCGGGATCGTGCTGACCGGGTCGGAGGTGAAGAGCCTGCGGGTGAACAGCGCCAATATCGCCGAAAGCTACGCGGCGGTGGAGGGCGGGGAATTGTGGCTGGTGAACGGCTATATCGCGCCCTATGCGCAGGCCAAGACCTGGGGCCACGAGGAACGGCGGCGGCGCAAGCTGTTGGCCAGCCGCCGCGAATTGGCGCGGATGTGGAGCGCGACCCAGCGCGAGGGCATGACGCTGGTGCCCATCGTCATGTATTTCAACCACAAGGGCCTGGTGAAGCTGAAGCTCGGCATCGCCAAGGGCAAGAAGCTGGCCGACAAGCGCGAGACGAGCGCCAAGCGCGACTGGCAGCGGCAGAAGGCGCGTCTGTTGAAGCAGAATTGAGGCGGGCGCCTCTTTGGGCCTTTGGCCCGCATCGGCGGGGTCATGAACGCCTCCGGCGAGAGTTTTTTGCCAAGATGAAGGGGAGGGTCCGCGATGCCCCGGCGCTTGCGCGGCGGGCGCGGGGCAAGTAGGGCTAGGCGTCGGAACGATGCCTTTTGCGCGGAGGGCCCTGTCATGGCCGCTGACGACCCAAAGACGCTTGTCTCGACCGAATGGCTGGAGGCGCATCTGGAAGACCCGGATCTGCGGATCCTCGATGCCACCTATTTCCTGCCGGGCGTCGATCGTGACCCCAAGGCGGAATACGCCGCAGGCCATATTCCCGGCGCCCGCTATTTCGACATCAACGAGATCGCCGATGCGCGCAGCGCCCTGCCCCATATGGCGGCACCGGTCGAGAAATTCGTGAGCCGGATGCGCGCCATGGGCGTGGGCGATGGACACCAGGTGGTGGTCTATGACGCGATGGGCCTGTTTTCGGCGGCACGCGTGTGGTGGAATTTCCGCCTGATGGGCAAGACCGATATCGCGGTTCTGGATGGCGGCCTGCCCAAGTGGAAGGCCGAGGGCCGCCCGCTGGAGGACATGCCCCCGATCCTGCGCGACCGCCACATCACGGTGCAGCGGCAGGCGCATCTGGTGAAGGATGTGACGCAGGTCGCCGCCGCCTCGAAGCTGGGGGATTGGCAGATCGTCGATGCGCGGTCCCCCGGACGGTTCCGGGGCGAAGAGCCGGAGCCGCGCCCGGGGATGCGGTCGGGCCATATCCCGCGGTCGAAGAACGTGCATTACGCGAGCCTGCTCAACGCCGATGGCACGATGAAGGGCAATGACGAGCTGCGCGCGATTTTCGAGGCCGCGGGTGTCGATGTGGGCAAGCGGACGATCACCACCTGCGGGTCGGGCGTGACGGCGGCCATCGTCATGCTGGCGCTGCATCGGTTGGGGAATGCCGATGTCTCGCTCTATGACGGGTCGTGGTCGGAATGGGGCCAGTTCGAGCAGCTTCAGGTCGAGACCGGATGAGCCTGATCCCGGCGGGAACCGAGGTTTCCTACACGATCACCTATCTGCAGATGGATGCGCGGCCCGACTGGAGCGCGCCGCGTCTGCCCGAGCATATCCGGTTGGAACGCGCCATCGATCCGCCGGTCTGGTATTTCCTGACGCTCTATGACGCGGTGGGCCGCGATTACGAATGGCAGGATCGGTTCGACGAGGCCGAGACGGACCCGGCGGCCCTGCAGGCCTTTGTCCGCGATCCGGAGGTCGTGATCTGGACCGCGATGGGCCATGGATGGCCGCAGGGGTTCTTCATGCTGGATTGGCGGCAGGAAGGCGTCTGCGATCTGGCCTATTTCGGGTTGGTGCCGCAGGCGGTCGGACAGGGCTGGGGCAAGGCACTGCTGCAAACCGCGATCACGACGGGTTGGGCGCGGGAGGGTGTTGCGCGCATGACGGTGAACACCTGCACGCTGGACCATCCGCGCGCGCTGACCATGTACCAGAAGCTGGGCTTTCGACCCGTGGCGCGCGAGGAGCGGCGGCGCGTTCTGGTGCATGATCGCGATCCGTCGCTGTTTTCCTGAAAGAGCCTTCCATGTTCGAAACCGTGACGCCCCCCGAACCCGACAAGATCATCCGGCTGATGGGGATGTTCGCCGCCGACCCGAGGGTCGACAAGGTGGATCTGGGTGTGGGCGTCTATCGCTCGCCCGAGGGGAAAACGCCCGTGATGGCGGCGGTGAAGGCGGCCGAGCGCGCGATCTGGGAGCGGCAGGAGAGCAAGGGCTATGTCGGCCTGCGCGGCGATCCGGGCTTCATCGAGGCGATGCGGCGCCTGATCCTTGGCGATGCGGTGCCGGAGGCGCGGGTCGCGGGCGCGGGCACGCCGGGCGGCACGGCTGCGGTGCGGCAGGTGCTGGAGAGCGTGCACCGTTTGCAGCCCGGGGCGACGGTGTGGATCAGCGATCCGACATGGCCCAATCATCCCGCGATCATCGATCACCTGGGCCAGAAGCGGCGGAGCTATCGCTATTACGATGCGGCCAGCGGGTCGCTGGACCGGGAGGGGATGCTTGCCGATCTGGCGGAGGCGCGGCGCGGCGATCTGATCTTGCTGCATGGCTGTTGCCACAATCCGACGGGCGTCGATCCGGCTTTGGCGGATTGGCGCGCCTTGGCCGATCTTTGTGCGAGGACGGGGGCCATTCCCTTTGTCGATATGGCGTACCAAGGGTTTGGCGACGGGTTGGAGGCGGATGCGGCGGGGGTTCGGCTATTGGCCGAAGCGCTGCCGGAGGTGTTTGTCGCGGCGAGTTGTTCCAAGAATTTCGGGCTGTACCGGGAACGTGTCGGCGTTGTCCTGATCGTGACGGAGGCCAAGGCGGCGGCGGAGGGGGTTCTGGCGGGGATGAACCGGCAGAATTTTGCCTTTCCGCCGGATCATGGCGCGCGGGTGGTGCAAGATATCTTGTCGGATCAAACCCTTGGCGATGCGTGGCGGGCGGAGCTGGAGGGGATGCGCGAGGTCATGGCCGGCAACCGGCGGGCCTTGGCGCAGGCGCTGCGGGGGGCGACAGGATCGGACCGGTTCGGGTTCCTGGCGGCGCATCGGGGGATGTTTTCGCTGATCGGGGCGAGCCCGGAACAGGTTGATATCCTGAGGGAAAAGCACGGCATTTACCTGGTCGGGGACGGGCGGATGAATGTCGCGGGGCTGACGGCGGCGGCGATCCCGCGGGTTGCGGCGGCGCTGGCCGAGGTGCTTGCGTAAATCCGGTTTGGGGTGTAGGGGGCGGCTCTGCCCTTTTGGGGCCAAGTCTCCGACCACCTTGTAAAAACGGAAATACATCATGAATACCAAGTACTTGCCGGGCATCCTGGCGATGGCTGCCGTTGTCCTGGCCTCGAATATCCTCGTTCAATTCCTGTTCGGGAATTGGCTGACATGGGGCGCGTTCACCTATCCTTTGGCCTTTCTCGTCACCGATGTGATGAACCGGGTTTACGGCGTGCAGGCCGCGCGGCGCGTTGTTTTTGTTGGGTTTTTGGTCGGCGTCGGATGCTCGCTGATCGGCACGCAGATCATGGGCGAGTTCGGGCCGCTGGTCACGTTGCGCATCGCCGTGGGATCGGGGATCGCGTTTTTGACCGCGCAGCTCCTGGACGTGGCGATCTTCGACCGGCTCAGGAACGGGGCCTGGTGGCAAGCGCCTGTTTTTTCGAGCATAATCGGCTCGTCCATCGATACGGCGCTGTTTTTCTCCATCGCCTTTAGCGGAACGTTAACGTGGCTCGAGCCCGGTAACGATGTGTCCTGGGCGGGGGAGATGGTGCCGCTGTTGGGCTGGGGTCCTGTCGCGCCCTTGTGGGTGTCGCTGGCGGTGGCGGATTGGGGCGTCAAGCTGGCCATCGCCATGGTCGCGCTGATCCCGTTCCGGTTGCTCACGCGGAAATTCGTGGCACAGGTTGCGTGAATTGTTTTGACAACCGCAAAATCTGTGGCAGGCTGGACGTAACAGCAACCAAGCGAAAGGAGGTGATCCAGTGTCTAGAAGGGTATTGGAGAACGGTGTCGGGACAGCTTGGGAGGTGCGCGCCTGAGGCAATCCTCGGGTGAATTCGCCCTTGCAAGGTTGGTTAAGTCCTAACCGGACCGCCTCCTGATCTTTCGAAAGGGCCGCCCCTTGGGGTGGCCCTTTTTCGTTGGCCGGAGCCCTGCATAGGGTTTCCGTCGTGACACGGTAGTGATTGTGTAGGGCATCCGTAGCTACAGGCGCCCGACATGCCGCTGAGCATCACAGACACGATCACGCTGGCCGATTGGGAGATGACGGAGAGCTTTACCCGCTCCTCCGGGCCCGGTGGGCAGAACGTGAACAAGGTGTCGACAGCGGTCGAATTGCGGTTCGAGGCGGAACGGTCCCCGCATCTGCCCGATCCGGTCAAACGGCGGCTCAGGCGGCTGGCCGGGCGGCGCTGGACCAAGGAGGGGGCGGTGGTGATCCAGGTGGAGGAGACCCGGTCCCAGGCCCGCAACCGGGAGATCGCGCGGGAGCGGTTGGCCGAGCTGGTGCGCGCGGCGCTGGTCGCGCCCAAGGTGCGGCGGGCGACGCGGCCGACCAAGGGGTCGGTGGAACGGCGGATCAAGGCGAAAAAGGTGCGCGGCGAGGTGAAGGCGGGGCGGGGGAAGGTGGAGGAGTAGGGTGGGCAATTTGCCCACCACGCGCGCGGGTGGTGGACGGTTTTGTGGGCGACGGTTTGGTGGCGGCGGTTTGGTGGCGGGGGTTTGGTGGGCAGGATTGCCCACCCTACGCCGCGAGGTGGGCCGGGGTTGCGGCGGGCCTTGGCGGGGAGCCATGTGGTGGGCTCAAGCGAGGATGCGGCGGCGGTGACGGTGGTGGGGGGGGGGATGTATCGGGGCGTGGATGCGGCGGTGTAGGGTGGGCAATTTGCCCACCATGCGCGCGGGTGGTTGGCGGGAATGGTGGGTTGCACCCACCACGCAGCGCGGGTGGTGGGGCCGGTTTGGTGGGCAGGATTGCCCACCCTACGGTGCCGGGCTGAAGCCCGGCCTACGGGGTGTGGTGTAGAGGCTCACAATGGTGGGGTGGAACCCCACCCTACGCTTGCTCCTTAAAGTTAGGTAAGTATTTGCTTGAACTTTCATTTATATACGTTTCATCATAATCAGGACGAACTTTCTCACTGGTGAGCAGTATGCGTTTAGTTGGCTTTGATCCCGCCGGAAGGCCAGTACTTTCCCTTCCAATATACTACGATGTACAAGAAAGTAGAGTTCGACTTGATACTTTCATCGGCGTCGCCAAACAATACGAGATTTTAATTCACATACTTGCTGAGGAGATATTCGGTCAGCAAATAGTTATTCAAGTATATGTCCTTCCACCGGAAGAAGGATCCTTGCGCCAGGTTCTCGGTGTTGTAGTTGTTGCCGGCATGGGTGGCATATTGGGCACTGGCGGATGGGAGATTGGAAGAGGCTTCATAAACGGACTAACAGGACAATCCCCTGAAGAATGGTCTCAGCAACTTGGGGAAGAGCTGCGAGAAATGCTTTCTTCCGAAGCGGATGAATCAGCACCCACCCTTCAGCAGGAAGGACCAGATTTTGAGCTGCAACAAGTCGTTGAATTAACCTCTGCGGTCGTGGAGGTTGGTCAACATTTTGCCTCAAATACCACGCGCGATTTGGTATCTGCAGGGATTAACCCGGAGCAGTATGCGGATGCTTTCAATGCAAAAACCAAGTTGTTTCAGCATGTAGAGGTCGATATTCAAATTAATGGCATTGGATTTGGGCACGAACGAGAGGCGCCAATAAGAAGGGAAGACTTCGGCAAATATCAAATCCATACCAAGCGCGAAGATGAGCCAGATGAATGGATTCTCGAAACTGTAACCTACCGCGTAAGCTCTCCGAATTGGGACCGCTACGACAGCCGTAGAAAGTGGAAGGGCAGAGATCGAGAGGGTGGAGTAGTTTACTTTGTCATCATTGACGACGCTTTTTGGGAGCTCGCAAACAGTGGGGGTCTTGATTCAAACGTCATTGATGAGCTCGTTGCGCAAGTTGCAATCAAGGTAACTGACGGAAGAAAGGGAGAAAGGTATGTTTTGAAGGTCATTCGATTCAACGACAAACCCATATCGAAAGAGCTAAGCCCGACAGAACTTGGTGAGTTTGTAGAAAATAGACGCTCTCAATCTGGCTTCCATGATCAAGGCAGCTTGCTCTAACTAAACCACCACCTCAACCCGCTCCTGCTCGCCCACGCCGAACACCCGCTTGTACCGGGCGATCTCCGCCTCCGGCCCCATCGCCTTTTCGGGGTTGTCCGACAGCTTGACCGTGGGACGGCCGTTCGCCGCGACAGCCTTGCAGACGAGGCTGAACGGGGCAAGCGCGTCGTCGGCGACGAGACCGCGGAAGTCGTTGGTGAGCAGCGTCCCCCAGCCGAAGGACACCCGGACGCGACCGGAGAATTGGGCGTGGAGCGCGGCCATCTTGTCCACGTCGAGACCGTCGGAGAAGATCACCAGTTTCTCGCGAGGATCCTCGCCGCGGGATTGCCACCAGCGGATGGCGACCTCTGCCCCGCGGGCGGGGTCGCCGCTGTCGATGCGGATGCCGGTCCATTGGGTCAGCCAATCGGGGGCGCGGGACAGGAAACCCTCGGTCCCGTAGGTGTCGGGCAGGATGATGCGGAGGTTGCCGGAATGCTCCTCGTGCCAATCGGACAGCACGTCATAGGGGGCGCGGGAGAGGGCCTCGTCGGTTTCGGCCAAAGCGGCATAGACCATGGGGAGTTCGTGGGCGTTGGTGCCGATCGCCTCGAGATCAAGGTTTTTCGCGATGAGGCAGTTGGAGGTGCCGGCGAAGGCATTGCCCAGACCCTCGTTCATCGCCTGCACGCACCAATCCTGCCAGAGGAAGGAATGGCGGCGGCGGGTGCCGAAATCGGCGATGCGCAGGCCGTCGATCCTTTGCAGGCGCTCGACCTTTTCCCAGAGCTTGGTCATGGCGCGGGCATAGAGCACCTGCAGCTCGAAGCGGCCCATATGCGCGAGGGTCGCGCGGGAGCGGAGCTCCATCAGGACGGCGAGGGCGGGAATTTCCCACAGCATGACCTCGGGCCATTTGCCTTCGAAGGTGAGCTCGTATTGATCGCCGACGCGTTCGAGGTGGTAGGGGGGGAGCTGGAGCGCCTCGAACCATTCCATGAAATCGGGGCGGAACATCTGGCGCTTGCCGTAGAAGGTGTTGCCGCGCAGCCAGGTGCTTTCGCCGCGCGTCAGGCGGAGGGTGCGGATATGGTCGAGCTGTTCGCGAAGTTCGCCTTCGTCGATCAGGTTGGCGAGCGGAATGCGCGTGGTGCGGTTGATGAGGGAAAAGGTGACGGTCGTGTCGGGTTTGTTGCGGAACACCGACTGGCACATCAGGAGCTTGTAGAAATCGGTGTCGATGAGGGAGCGGACGATCGGGTCGATCTTCCACTTGTGGTTGTAGACGCGGGTGGCGATGTCCACCATGTCGGCCTCCGGTCGCTTGGTCGCGGCAGGTTAGAGCAAGGGGGGCGGGGCTTGTCCAGCGCGCGGGGGCGGTGGTAGCGGTTGAGAGCTGACGGGTCGGGGAGGGACGCGCCATGGATTTCACCATTTCACCAAGGGTCGAGGAGTTCCGCGCGAGGATCGCGGAATTCGTCGAAGCGGAGATCCTGCCGGTCGAGGCGCGGGCCGAGGCCTGGGACGCGCATGGCAACATCGCCCATGACTGGCTGGAGCCGCTGCGCGCCAAGGCGAAGGCCGAGGGGTTGTGGTGCCTGCAGCTGCGCCCCGAGAGCGGTGGGCAGGGGCTGGGCCGGATGGGGATGGCGGTCTGCTACGAGGAGATGAACCGCTCGATCTTCGGGCCGGTGGTGTTCAATTCTGCGGCGCCCGACGATGGCAACATGATGGTGCTGGAACAGGCCGCGACCGAGGCGCAGAAGGCGCGGTGGCTCACACCGATCGTCGAGGGGCGGGTGCGGTCGGCATTCGCCATGACCGAGCCGCATCCGGGGGGCGGGTCGGACCCCGGCATGATGCTGACGCGGGCGGAAAAGCGGGGCGGGGATTACGTCATCCGGGGGCACAAGTGGTTCATCACCGGCGCGGCGGAGGCGGAGCATTTCATCTTGATGGCGCGCACGTCGGATGATCCCCGGCGGGGGCTGACGGCGTTCCTGCATCATCGGGACGATCCGGGTTGGCGGATAGAACGGCGCATTCCGATCATGGGACCGGAGGAGCATGGCGGGCATTGCGAGCTGGTCTACGAGGAGCTGGTGCTGCCCGAGGACCGCGTGCTGCTGGGCGAGGGTCTGGGGCTGAAGCTGACGCAGATGCGGCTGGGGCCTGCGCGGCTGACGCATTGCATGCGCTGGCTGGGGCTGGCGAAGCGCTGCGTCGAGATCGCGCGCGACTATGCCGAGACGCGGCAGGGGTTCGGCATCAGGCTGGCGGATCGGGAGAGCATCCAGATCAAGCTGGGCGATCTGGCCATGGGGATCGAGGTCGGGCGGCTTTTGGTGATGAAGGCGGCCTGGGAGCTGGATCGGGGCGGGTTCGCGAGGAAAGAGGTTTCGATGGCCAAGATCCATGTCGCGAACCTGCTGCACAAGGCGGCGGATGTGGCGATCCAGATCAACGGGGCGCGGGGCTATTCGCAAGATACCGTGCTGGAATGGATCTATCGCTACGCAAGGCAGGCGCGGCTGGTCGATGGCGCGGACGAGGTCCACCAGATGGTGCTGAACCGGCATCTGGGCGACGAGGGGCGCGGGTTCTGGTCATGGGATGTGACCGGGTCGTGAGCGGGGCCACGGGGATCGACGCAGGGCTCGACACGGGCGCGCTGGCCGATTGGCTGGGCAAGCGGCTGCCGGGTGCGGGATTGCCCGCGCTGCAGCGGATCGGCGGCGGGCAGTCGAACCCCACATTCTTTGTCGATTGGGGCGGGGCGCGGTTCGTGCTGCGCAAGAAGCCCGAGGGGCCGATCCTGCCCGGGGCCCATGCCATCGAGCGGGAATTTCGCGTGCTGCGCGCGCTGGAAGGGACGGAAGTGCCGGTGCCCCGCGCCCTGTGGCTGGAGGAGGATGCAAGCATCCTTGGCACGCCCTTCTACGTGATGGAGCGGCTGGAGGGGCGGGTGTTCGAGGATACGAATCTGCCCGGCGTGAACCCTGCGGACAGGCGGGCGATGTACCTGGACATGGCGCACACGCTGGCGCGGTTGCATGCGGTCCGGCCCGAGGCGGTGGGACTGGGTGATTACGGCAAGCCGGGGAATTATTTCGCCCGCCAGATCGCGCGGTGGAGCGGGCAATATGCCGCCTCCCCCGGGCCGAGGATCGCGGCGCTGGACCGGCTGGTCACATGGCTGCCCGAGAACATGCCCGAGGATGACGGGGCGGTTGCCATCGCGCATGGGGATTTCCGGGTCGGCAACCTGATGTGGCATCCGACAGAGCCGCGCGTGATCGCGGTTCTGGATTGGGAATTGTCGACGCTGGGCCATCCCTTGGCCGATCTGGGGTTTTGCGTGATCCCGTGGCACAGCGGACCCGATGAATATCGCGGTCTGTTGGGCACGGGGTGGCGCGCGGGCGGCATCCCCGAGCGCGACGCATTCGTGGCGGAATACCAGGCCCATGCGCCGGGGACCGGGCCGCTTTTGCCGTTTCACATCGCCTTTGCGCTGTTTCGCTTTGCCGTGATTTTCGTGGGCATCGCGGACAGGGCGCGGGCGGGATCGGCGGCGGGCGAGGATGCAGCCCGGCTTGGCCCCCTGGCCGAACGCTTTGCCATCCGGGCGCTGGAGGTGATCGAGCGCCCGGCGGGGAGCGCGGCTTAACCCTCGGCGCGTTTGGCGGTCAGGGCGAAGCGATCCGCGAAGCGCGCGCGCAATTCGGCCTTTTGCACCTTGCCCATCTTGTTGCGCGGCAGGCTGTCGAGAATTTCCAGCGCCTTGGGCTGTTTGAAGCGGGCAAGGCTCGCACGCAGCGCCGTGTCGATGGCGGCCAGATCGGGGATCGCATCCTTGGCCGGGACGAGAACGGCCAGAACCGCCTCCCCGAAATCGGGATGGGGGACGCCGATCACGGCGCTTTCCAGAACGCCGGGTTGATCATCGAGGATCAGCTCCACCTCCTTGGGGTAGACATTGTAGCCGCCGGTGATGATCAGGTCCTTTTGGCGGCCCACGATCGACAGGTAGCCGTCTTCATCGTAGCGGCCGAGATCGCCGGTGATGAAAAAGCCGTTCTCGCGCAATTCCTCGCGGGTTTTCTCGGGCATCTGCCAATAGCCCTTGAAGACATTGGGGCCGCGCACCTCGATCATGCCGATTTCGCCCTGGGGCAGGGGCGCGCCGGTGGCGGGGTCGGTCACGATGACCTCCACCCCCGGAAGGGGACGGCCCACGGTGCCGGGGCGGCGCGCGCCGTCATAGGGGTTGGAGGTGTTCATGTTGGTTTCGGTCATGCCGTAGCGTTCGAGGATCGCGTGCCCCGTGCGCGCGGCAAAGCCTGCGTGGGTTTCGGCCAGAAGCGGCGCGGAGCCCGACACGAAGAGGCGCATATGCGCCACCGCCTCGCGCGTGAGGCGGGGATCGTCGAGAAGGCGGGTGTAGAAGGTCGGCACCCCCATCAGCGTCGTCGCCTGCGGCAGGAGGCGGAACACCTCGTCCGCGTCGAAGCCGGGCAGGAAGATCATCGAGGCCCCGCTGGCAAGGCAGACATGGGTGGCCACGAAGAGCCCGTGGGTGTGGAAGATCGGCAGCGCATGGAGCAGCACGTCGCGGCCCGTGAACCGCCATTCGGCGGCCAGCGCGCTGGCGTTGGACAGGAGGTTGTCCTGCGTCAGCATCGCGCCCTTGGACCGGCCCGTGGTGCCGGAGGTGTAGAGGATCGCGGCCAGATCATCGGGCGCGCGGTCGGTGGGGACCAGATCAGCGGTCGCGGCGGCGGCGCGGTCGGTCAGGGTGCCCCGGCCATCGGCCCCGAGCGTCAGGAGCGCCGCGCCATGCCGGGCGGCGATGGGGGCAAGAGCGGCTTCGGCATTCGGATCGCAGACGAAGAGCGTGGGCCGGGCATCGGAGATGAAATAGTCGATCTCGGCCCCGGTGTAGGAGGTGTTGAGCGGCAAGAAGACCGCGCCCACGGCCACGGCCGCGCCATAGAGCGCGAGCGCCTCGGGCGTTTTGGGCACCTGGGCCGCGACGCGGTCGCCGGGGGCGACGCCCGTTTCCCGCAGGACATGGGCCAGCCGCGCGATGGTGGCGAGGAAATCGGGGCCGGTGATCGTGGACCCGTCGCCGGTCAGAAGGAATGCGCCCTCGCGCGTGGCAAGCGGTGCGAAAAGCGTGTCGAACAGCGGGTTTGGCATGGGGTGCCCTGCGCCTCCGGTTTCAGTCGCGTGTGCCACGGGCGCGATCCGCACCGGGCGTGACCAGCGCCTTGACCTCGCGCGTGGCGACGACGTGGTAGGCGGTGGCATAGGTTTCGTGATTGTCTTCGACCCGGGCGGGGTCGTAGCGGTAATTGACCATCGCGCCAAGGCTTTGGGATTGGCCGCGCGGCGAGAGGTCGGCATCGGCGTGGATGGCGTGAACCTCGGCCCCGTTGTCGAGGTGGAAGCGCGCGACGGGATCGCGGGGCTGGCCATCGCGGGCCTTGGCCTCGAGCAGGTAGCGGGCGGCAAGCGCGCGGACCTCTGCGGGACCCACGGGATGGGCGATGCCGGTGTCGTCGAGCCAGCGCACGAGGCCCGGAATGGGCGAGAGCGTGGCAAAGGTCGACAGCTGGGGGAGTTCGGCGCCCAGAACCTCGACCACCTGCTTGATCAGCGAATTGCCGAAGGAGATGCCGCGCAGGCCCGCCTGGCAATTGGAGATGGAATAGAAGATCGCGGTATCGGCCTCGGCTGGCGGGAGGGGTTCGCGGTCCTTGGACAGGATCGGCCCGATGGCGCCGGGGATGCCACGGGTGAGCGCCACCTGCACGAAGATCAGGGGATCATCGGGAAGGGCCGGGTGGAAAAAGGCGAAACAGCGCCGATCCTTGGGGGCGACGCGGCGGCGCAGGTCATCCCAGCTCTGGATTTCGTGGACGGCTTCATAGGCGATGAGGCGTTCCAGCAGGGCGGCGGGGCTGTCCCAGTCGATCCGGCGCAGGACGAGAAAGCCACGGTTGAACCAGCTGGCGAAGAGATGCCGGAAATCGAGGTCGACGCGGCCAAGGCCGGGTTCCTCCTCGGCGGCCTTCATCAGGGCGACACGCATCGCCACCAGATCGGCGGTGCCGCCCGGCGCCTGGTTGAGGCGGCGGAGCAATTCCTGTCGCGGGGGTTCGGCGGCCGTCAGGAGTGCCGTGAGATGGGCGGTGTCGCGGCTGCCCTCATAGGCGCGGGCGGCCTCGCCCAGGGCGACTGGGTCAACGTCCATCTCGTCGGCGAGAAAGCGGAAGAAGGCCAGCCGTTCCGCCGCATCCGCCGCGCGCCAGCGGGAGAGGGCGGCGGCGGCAAGCTTCATCCCCGACACTTCGCCCCGCCCCGACATCAGGGCGCGGCACAGGTCCGGCAGGGGGGCATCGCCCGAGGCGGCCCCCGTGGGCGCGCGACGCTCGAACAGCGTCGAGAGCAGATCGCCGAGCGCCCAGCTGCGTCCCATCAGATCGGCCCCATCACCAGATCGGGCAGCCAGGTCGCGATGCCGGGGAAGATGCACAGGATGACGATGGCCAGCACCATGCAGCCGACATAGGGCAGCGAGCCCACGAGGATCTTTTTCAGCGGGATATCGGGCGCGATGGAGTTGATCACGTAGAGGTTGAGACCCACGGGCGGCGAGATAAGGCCGATTTCCATGTTGATCGTCAGGATCACCGCGAACCAGTAGGGGTCGAAATCGGCGGCGAGGATGATCGGCATCAGGATCGGCGCGGCCATCAGGATCACGGCGACGGGCGGCAGGAAGAAGCCCGCGATCAGGAGGAACACGTTCACCACGCCCAGAAGAACCCAGCGGTTCACGTCGAGCGCCGAGATCCATTCCGCGATGGATTGGGTGATGTAGAGCGACGAGAGCATGTAGCTGAACACGCCCGCCGCCCCGATGATGAAGAGGATCATCACCGACTCCCGCGTGCTGTCGCGCAGGATGCCCCAAAGCTTGGCGGGCGACCAAAGCCGGTAGATGATCATCGCGATCAGAAGGCACAACAGCGCGCCCACCGCCGCCGTTTCGGAGGGCGTCGCGATGCCGCCATACATGGCGTAGAGCACGCCGACGATGATCACGATGAAGGGGATGACGCGGGGCAGGATCTCGAGCCGCTCACGCATGCTGTAGACGCGGGTCGCCAGCACCGAGGCATTGCCGTAGCGCCAGGTGTGGAACACGGACCAGGCCATGAAGAGGCCGACCAGCAAAAGCCCCGGCATGACGCCCGCGAGAAACAGCCGCCCGATCGAGGTTTCGGTCGCGATGCCATAGACGATCATCGTGACCGAGGGCGGAATGAGGATGCCGAGCGTGCCGCCCGCCGCGATGGAGCCTGCTGCCACTTCGTCGGAATAGCCGCGCTTGCGCATCTCGGGGATGCCCATCTTGCCGATGGCGGCGCAGGTTGCGGGGCTGGAGCCCGACATGGCCGAAAAGAGCGCGCAAGCCCCGAGGTTCGACATGACAAGACCGCCCGGAACGCGGGTGAGCCAGCGTTCAAGCGCCTCGTAAAGGTCGGCGCCTGCCCGTGTCGAGGCGATGGCCGCCCCCATGATGATGAACATCGGGATGGCGAGCAGGGCGAAGGAATTGAGCTTGCCGAAGAAGATCTCGGGCATGAGTTCGAGCGAGCGCATCCCGTCGAAGACGAGCAGGAACCCCCCCGCCACGATCAGGAGACCGGCGGCGACGGACACGCCCGAAAAGAGCACGAGGATGGTGACGGCCGCGACCAGCAGGCCAAGAGTGAGCGGATCCATCAGTTATCCTCCAGCCCGAAGGGTTTCTCGATCCCGAAGGCGAGCGCGTACATGTCTGCCCCCAGTTGCAGCAGGTAGAGGCCGAAGCCGACAGGCATGGCGAGATAGGGAATCCACAGACGGACGGCCCATACGGTTTCGGACCGCCAGCCGCGCGCCCAGGCGAAATGCCACATCTCGTAGGCGTAGAAGGCCATCACGCCGATGATCACGATGGAGGACCCCAGCACCAGGAAGGCCAGCGCCTTGCGCATCGGACCCTTGGTCCAGAGCGGCATCAGGTCGACGTTCACATGGCCGCGCATCAGCTGCACATAGGGCAGGCCGAGAAGCGTCGAGGCAAGCACGAGGTAGATCACCGCCTCGGTCTGCCAGATCGTCGACTGGCCGAGCACGAAGCGGATGAAGATCATCTGGCAGGTGATCAGGACCGCGCTGAGGATCATGGCGGCGGCGATCCAGCCGCAGAGCGTCGACAGGCCGGCCACGATGCGCAGGAACAGGTTGTTTCCGGTGCGCGCGGCCCCGGCTGAAGGAAGGGTCGCCATCGAGGACCTCCGGCGCGTGCTGGGTGGGATGTGCGGGCGGCGGTGACGCGGGCCCGCTGGACAAGGAATTGGGGCGGCGCCGATGCGCCGCCCCGATGCGATCACTCGACCGACAGGGCGAGATCGAGCAGTTCCTGGCCGTTCGGGACCGTTGCCACGAAGGACGGGTAGGAGCTTTCCTGCGCCAGGGCGAGCCAGGCGTTGAAATCATCCTCGGTCATTTCGGCGATCTGGACGCCGGCTTCGCGGAAGACCGCGACAGAGGCCGCATCCTCGGCCTTGGCCTGTTCGAGATACCAGGCTTCGGCATTGGCGGCGGCAGCGGTCAGGGCGGCCTGCTGTTCCTCGGTCAGGCCCTCGAAGGTCGAGAGGTTCATCAGCACGGGCTGATACATGAACCACAGCGCGTAATCGCCTGCGGGCGTGTAGCAGGCGACCTGTTCCTGAAGGCGGAAGGACGCGAAGGACGAGGACGAGGTGTTGACCGCCTGAAGAACGCCGGTCTGCATCGCGTTGTAGATTTCGGACGAGGCCATCGAGCTGATCGAGGCACCTGCGGCGGCCAGCATTTCCTCGAAGGCGCGGCCTGCGGCGCGGGTGGTCAGGCCGCTCACATGCTCGGGCCGGGTGATGCAGTCGCCGGTCGAAGCGAAGCCGCCCGCAAGGTAGCCGTGCACGAGGACCATCACGTCATCCTCGGCCATCAGCGCCTCGATCCGCTCCATGAAGGGGCTTTCGTTGAGGCGTGCGGCGTGGTCGTGGTTGCGCACGAGGCCGGGCATCAGGGTCAGGTTGTATTCGGGACGCTGGCCGCCGGAATAGGAGAGCGGGTAGACGATCATGTCGACCTGTCCGCGCGACAGCGGATTGTACTGTTCGCGGGCGCGGAAGAGCGATTCCGACGGGTAGATCGTGATTTCGAGGCCGACATTGGCGGCGGCGACTTCGTCGGCGATCATCTGCGCGACCTGGTGACGGACATCGCCGGTCGACCACTGGTGCGACAGGCGCAGTTCGGTCTGTGCATTGGCAGCGGCTGCTGCAAACATCATTGCGGCCGCGAGTGCGGCGCTTGCCTTGAGCTTCATGGAAAACCCCCCTTTGAACATGGCCGCGGCAACCTCCGTTTTGCCGAAACCTGCGACAGAGGTAGCATAGACGTGTGCGATGTCAAGGCTTTCGTATACGAAATGGGCATTGCTTGCATTCGACCTGTTGGATAAGGTCGGTGCCATGTCCGAACGCATCGCAGACACGCTACGCGAACAGCTGGAACAGGCGATCCTGACCGGGGAATTTCGCGACGGCGAACGGCTGGACGAAGCGCGGCTTTGCGACCGTTTCGCGGTGTCGCGCACCCCGATCCGCGAAGCGTTCCAGCGGCTGGCGGCATCGGGGCTGGTCGAGCTGATCCCGCATCGCGGCGCCTTTGTGCGGCATCCGGCCTTTGACGAGATGGTCGAGATGTTCGAGGTGATGGCCGAGCTGGAGGCGCTGTGCGGGCGGCTGGCGGCGCGGCGGTTGAGCGACCGGATGCTGGAGCGGATCGAACAGACGGTGACGGCCTGCGAGGCGTCGGTCGCCGCGGGCGATGCGGATGCCTATTACCGAGAGAACGAGCGGTTCCACCACCTGATCTACGAGGCCAGCGGCAACGGGTTCCTGGCCGCCGAGGCCGAGCGGCTGCACCGCCGCCTGCAACCCTTCCGGCGGATGCAGCTGCATTCGCGCGGGCGGCTGCGGCAATCGCTGGACGAGCACCGCCGCATCCTGGAGGCGCTGCGCACGGGCGACAGCCAGACGGCGGGCGAGACGCTGCGCGGCCATGTCGCCGTGCAGGGCGAGCGGTTCAACGACCTGATGGCCAGCTACCGCGATTCCGGGCTGCGCCGCGCCTGAGGGCGGGATTGCCCCCACTGCCCAATGCGCGCCATTTCCGAACCGGAAAGTCTTGGTCAAGCGCGGGGCAAGCATGAGTTCCGAAACCGGGACATGGCCCGAGACTGGATCTTCCGATGTCAGGTGTCGGAGGCGATTGTTCTGATCCGGTTCTTTTCGAAAACCTCGATGCGTTTCAGGTTGGTGACCTTGGCATTCCTGGATTTCGAATATTGCTTTTTATGCTTGCGATACAGGACATGAAGTCTTTGATCGGTCACGATATTGCAAGATGACCAGAGCACCCTGCTCCACAGCTCGAAATCCTCGATCCCGTCGAAATAGGGATCATAGCCACCGATGTCACCGATCGCTTTCTTCGTATAGGCGGAAGCAGGATGCATGAAGGGATTTTCGTAAAGGCACCGCAAGCGCGCCTCGGCCAGGTTCGCGGGAACGGTGAGGCGCTTGGGTTTGGGAAAACGAAGGGCGGACCCGAAGATGAAATCAAAGCCACGATCGAAGCCCTCCTTGCAATAATCAAGGCGCTTGGGCAGCATCAAATCGTCGATATCATGGCGGAGTATGAATTCGGAGCTTGCGGCGTCGATCCCCGAATTGATGGCCGCTGAAATGCCGGAACCGGTGTTTTCGACAAGCTTGACGGGGGCGGCTGCCTTGCGGATCTGGCGCTGCAGGAGATCACGCTCATCATCACTCGGGCTGTCCAGACACAGGACGATTTCGGCATTTTTTCCGCGCATCGCGAGCCGGCAACTCAAGAGCGATGAGAAGGCGTATTTTGCCCCGAACTTGAAGGGGATCACGATCGAGACATCCACCAAGCCATTCTCCTCAATAGGTCATCCGACGACCAGGACCCAGAAATAATAGTCTTTTTGAAACCCCTCATGCATCAAGTGAGCCTTGTCGAGGCTTATTGAAAAAATTGGACACAACATCATTTTTAAAAATACCCTCCGAAAATTATTTCCAATTCAGTCATAGAGACTTTTACGAGTCGAAATAATAGTATGAAATCAAAGAGACATTATTTGTCGTGCGGTCTAATTAGACGCGACTTGCATTGCAAGGTCAATTTCGAGAGATCAGGAACCAAGCGCACCCAGCGCCCGCAGGTGGGCGCGCCGTTTGGCGGCGGGGTCCGCGTGTGAAGTATGGCGTTTCGACCCGAAGCCGCGCCGATTGCGATACGGGCGGCGACCATGCCTGCCCGCATAGGGGCCGAGCGACCGTGCCGAGGCGCCACCTTTTGGATTTGCATGCTTATCTCGGGGTGATCTTGGTAGCGGAGGAGGGACTCGAACCCCCGACACGCGGATTATGATTCCGCTGCTCTAACCAACTGAGCTACTCCGCCAAACCGTGGCGGGAGGTATGACAGGAGCCTGCCTCCGTCAACCTCAAAAAGCGGGGGTCATGCGGATGTGAGGCGCGCGGCCGTCACCTCGACCTCGACGAGGAATTCGGGGCGGGTGAAGCCCGAGACGATGACCAGTGTCGAGGCCGGCAGCCGCGGCAAGCCCGCGCACCACGCATCGCGCGCCGCCATGTAGCCCGCCATATGCGCGCGGTCGGTGACGAAGGCGTTGATCCGCACGGTATCGGCGCGGGTGAACCCGGCTGCGGCAAGGATCGCCTCGCAGGCGGCAAAGCACAATTCGGCCTGCGCCCGGACATCGGCGGGGATCGTATCATCGGGCGCGATGCCGAGCTGCCCCGAGGTCAGGACCCATTCGGCCCCGGCAGGCACATGGGTGCCATGCGCATAGGCTGCGAAAGGGGGGCGGATGGAGCTGGGCAGAAGCGCGGAGGGCTGCGGGCGGTCTGTCATCACGATATCCGGGGCGCGAGGGGAAGCTGACCCGAGTCACCCAACGCGCCGACAGGCCGGCTGTCCAGTGTCCACGAGGGGTGCCCGTATCGCGGCTGCGCAAGACTTGGGCAGGATCGACCGGAATGGCGGAAAAACAGGCGCAATCACGCGGCGGTGCAGCAAGAGCCTGCGCTTCTCCTTCACCGGGCAAGGGCGGCTTCTACGGTGAGGACAGTCAAAAGCCACCTCACCGGGGAGATAACAGGGATGTTCCGCACTTCGACACTTGCGCTGATCGCGGGCCTTGCGGCCGCAGGGACGGCCAGCGCGCAAGACCTTACGCCGGTCACCTTCGGCACCAACTGGCTGGCGCAGGCCGAGCATGGCGGGTTCTACCAATCGGTCGCGGATGGCACCTATGCCGAATGCGGGCTGGACGTGACCATCGTGTCGGGCGGCCCGCAGGTGAACAACCGCGCGCTCTTGATGGCCGACCGGATCCAGTTCCACATGGGCGGCGACCTGCTGCAGGCGTTCAACGCGGTGGCAGAAGGCGTGCCGGTGGTGGCCGTCGCCGCCACGTTCCAGAAACACCCGCAAGTGATCCTGGCCCATCCCGGTGTCGCGGACAGCTGGGAAGAGCTGCGCGACCTCACGCTGCTGATCGGGGACAACGGGTTCACCTCGTATTACCAGTGGATGATCGCGGCCCATGGGTTCACCGTGGAGCAGCGCCAGCCCTACACGTTCAATCCCGCGCCCTTCCTTGCCGATACGCAGCTGGGGATGCAGGGCTTCTTGTCGTCCGAACCCTACCTGGTGGAACGCGAGGGCGGCTTTACCCCCAACGTGTTCCTGATCGCGGATGCGGGTTACGCGACCTATGCCACCACGATCGAGACCATGGCGAGCACGATCGAGAACAGCCACGAAGTGGTGGAATGCTTCGTCGAAGGCTCGATCCTGGGCTGGTACAATTACCTCTATGGCGACAATGCAGCCGCCAACGAGATGATCCTCGCCGCCAATCCCGACATGACGCAGGACAAGATCGACTACGCCATCGGCAAGATGCTGGAATACGGCATCGTGGATTCGGGCGATGCGCTGACGCTGGGCATCGGGGCGATGACGGACGAGACGATCGGCGGCTTCTACGAAGCGATGGTCGAGGCGGGCGTGGTCGAGGCGGGGCTGGATTGGCAATCGGCCTATACCACGCAATTCGTGAACCAGGGTCTGGGGCTCGACCTGCGCCCGCAGTGAGCCGACAGGGACATCGGGCGGTCCGATCCACGGGCCGCCCCGTTTTCGACGATTAGCCAGCCGAGGCATCATGGCCGTCCGCCACCACGATATCCTGCCGCTCGGGCAGCGCCCGCCGCTGTTGCGGCTCAGCCATGTGGACAAGGTGTTCAATGGCGACGTGATCGCGTTGCGCGACATGAACCTCGAGGTGAACCAGGGCGATTTCATCTCGCTGCTCGGGCCATCGGGCTGCGGCAAATCCACGGCGCTCAGGATCATTTCCGACCTGATGCACCCGACGCGCGGCAAGGTAGACTGGGAAGGCGGGCAGGGTCAGGGCGATCTGGGCGTCGTGTTCCAGGAACCGACCCTGATGCCCTGGGCCACGGTGGCGCAGAATGTCTGGCTGCCGTTCCGCTTGCAGGGCAAATCCTACGGCGAAGTCAAGGATGACGTGCTGGAGGTGCTGCGGCTGGTGGGCCTTGAGAAATTCCTGAACGCCTATCCGCGCGAATTGTCGGGCGGCATGAAGATGCGCGTGTCCATCGCGCGCGCCATCGTCACCAACCCGCGGCTGATCCTGATGGACGAACCCTTTGCCGCGCTGGACGAGATCACGCGCCACAAGCTGAACAACGATCTGCTCACATTGCGGTCCAAGATCGGGTGCACGGTGATTTTCGTGACCCATTCGGTCTTTGAATCCGTGTTCCTGTCGGACAGGATCGTGGTGATGGCCGCACGGCCCGGCCGCGTCTTGAGCGAGGTGACGGTCGATGCGCCCTATCCGCGCGACGAGGCGTTCCGCACCTCGGCCGAATATGCGGGCCATGCCCGCCGCGCCTCGGACGCGTTGCGCGAAGCGATGGGGGAACCCGTATGAGCCTTGCCGATGACCGCAGTCTTGCCCTTGCCGGAACGCGGGACGAAGACGAAATCCGCCGCGCCCGCGCCGCCCGCATCGAGCGGCTGGCGAAATGGGCGCTGCCCGTGGTGATCATGTGCCTTGCCATCCTTGGATGGGGCTGGATCGTGACCGCGAACGAGATCCCGCATTACATCCTGCCGGGGCCGGATCGGGTTTGGGAAAGCCTTGTCACCGATTGGGGGATGCTGATCGAAGCGGCCTATCTGACCGGCTGGATCACGCTGGCGGCCCTTGTCATGGCCGTGGTGGGGGGTGCGGGGCTCGCCATCCTGTTCAACCAGTCCAAGATGCTGGAGCTGTCATTCTATCCCTATGCGGTGATCTTGCAGGTGACGCCCGTGGTGTCGATCGCGCCGCTGATCTTCATCTATGTCGACAGCAAGATCGCGGGGATGCTGCTGTGCGCGTGGCTGGTGGCGTTCTTTCCGGTGCTCAGTTCCACGACGCTGGGGCTGAACAGCGTGGACCACAACCTGCGCGACCTGTTCCGCATCTATGGCGCGAACCGGTGGCAGAGGCTGCGCTACCTGCAATTGCCCTCGGCCCTGCCCTATTTTCTTGGCGGCCTGAAGATCGCGGGCGGCCTGTCGCTGATCGGGGCGGTGGTGGCCGAACTGGTCGCTGGCACGGGCGGGATCGGATCGGGGCTAGCCTTTCGCATCCAGGAGGCGGGTTACCGCCTGAACATCGCGCGGATGTTCGCGGCGCTGGCCCTGGTCGCGGCGATGGGTGTCTTCATCTTTGCCGCACTCAGCGTCCTGTCCCACCTGTTGCTGCGCAAATGGCACGAAAGCGCCTTGCGCAAGGAGGGATGATGGATTTCACGCATCTGCCGCATGGCGACGTGACGCTGGCCAATGTCACGGTCCCGGCCTGTCTGATCGGACAGACGGGCGATCTGGTGCGCACCGATATCTCGATTTCGGGCGGGCGGATCGGAGAGCCGCAGGCCATTGCCGTCGACATGCAGGGCGCGATGGTCTTTCCCGCCTTTGTCGACATGCACACGCATCTGGACAAGGGCCATATCTGGCCCCGCAGCCCCAACCCCGACGGCAGTTTCATGGGGGCGCTGACGACCGTGCGCGCCGACAGCGCCGCGCGCTGGACTGCCTCCGACCTGCGCGCGCGCATGGGATTTTCGCTGCGCTGTGCCTATGCCCATGGCACGGGCGCGATCCGCACCCATCTGGACAGCGCCGCGCCGCAAGACGACATCACTTGGCCCGTTTTCCGAGAGATGCAGGCCGAATGGGCGGGGCGGATCGCGCTGCAGGCCGCCTGCCTGATCGGCTGCGACAAGTGGACGGATGACAGCGGCCCCTTTGGCCATACCGCCGACCTGGTGGCGGCGACGCAGGGTGGCGTTCTGGGCATGGTCACCTATCCGGTGCCCGATCTGCGCGACCGCATCCGGGGATTTTTCACGCAGGCCGAGGCGCGCGGCCTGAACGCGGATTTCCATGTCGACGAAACGATGGACGCCGGTGTCGAGACGCTGCGCGATATCGCCGAGCTGAAGATCGAGACAGGATTTTCGGGGCGTGTCGTCGTCGGGCATTGCTGTTCGCTGTCGGTTCAGGACGAGGGCCGCGCGATGGACACGCTCGACCTGGTGGCGCGGGCCGGTATCGACGTGGTCAGCCTGCCGATGTGCAATCTCTACCTTCAGGACCGCACGCCGCAGGGGGCGATCCGCACGCCCCGTCGGCGGGGGATCACGCTGGTTCACGAGATGCGGGCGCGGGGCATCAGGGTCAGCTTTGCCTCGGACAACACGCGCGATCCGTTCTACGCCTATGGCGACATGGACATGCTGGAAGTGATGCGCGAGGCGACGCGGATCGGCCATCTGGATCATTCGCGCGACGATTGGACCACCAGTTTCGTGACCGATCCGGCCGCCACCTGCGGGTTCGAGGCGCCCTCCCTTGCGATCGGCGCGCCCGCCGACCTGGTGATCGTCAAGGCGCGCAGCTGGACCGAGCTGTTCGCGCGCCCGCAATCGGACCGGATCGTCCTGCGCGCCGGGCGCCAGATCGACCGGACCCTGCCCGATTATTCCGAACTCGACGAATTGATGAGGACCTGAATGCACCCCAATGTCGCCGCCGCGAAGGCCGCCCTCGCCCATATCGAGCAGGATGAAAACCCGGCCACGATCCGCGCGAAAAGCCGCGATTTCTTTTGGTATTCGCCGGTCCTGAAAGAGGCGATGGATCATCTGGAAGCCGATTTCGTGGTGAACCCGAAATCCGAGGCCGAGGTGATCGAGGTGCTGCGCGTCTGCTACGCCCATGACGTGCCCGTCACCACGCGGGGTGCCGGCACGGGCAATTACGGACAGGCCATGCCGATGCGCGGCGGCTGCGTCATGCATCTGCGCCATCTGGACAAGGTCAAGGAGGTTCATCCGGGCCGCGTGATCTGCGAGCCGGGGATCTTGCTGAAAGATCTGGATGCCCATTGCAAGGAGCATTCGGGGCAGGAGATCCGGATGTTCTCGTCCACATGGGCGACGGCGACGATCGGCGGCTTCATCGCGGGCGGGTCGGGCGGCGTGGGATCGGTCCATTGGGGGTCCTTGCGCGATCTGGGCAACATCATCCGCCTGCGCGTCGTGACGATGGAGGAAGAGCCCCGCATCCTCGAATTCCGGGGCGAGGAGCTGGCCCGCGTCAGCCATGCCTATGGCACGAACGGGATCATCACCGAGTTGGAGCTGCCGCTGGCCCCCGCCTATGACTGGATCGATGTGTTCGTCGCGACCAAGGATTTCATGGAGGCCGCGCGGTTTACCGACAAGCTGGCCAACCAGGACGGGATCTTGCTGAAACTGGCCAGCGTCTACGAAGCCCCTGCACCCCATGATTATTTCAGCAGGGTCAAGCCGCATATCGAGGCGGATGACACGCTGATCGGCCTGATGGTCGCCCCCCAGTCGATGGACGGGTTCCTGACCTTTCTGGGACGGCACCCCGAGGCGCGGATGATCTACCGGTCGGATGCGCATGATTGGCCGAAAACGCCCGGCCCGGTTTTCGAATACGGCTGGAACCACACGACGCTGAGGGCGCTGAAGGTGGACCCGTCCATCACCTATCTGCAGGTGCGCTACGGGTTCCCCGAGCATCTGGGCCTGATCGAGAAGATGCGCGATGCCTTGAGCCCCGAGGTGTTGCAGCACCTGGAAGCGATCCGGATGGAGGGCAAGATCGCCTTTGCGGGCCTGAGCCTTGTGAAATTCACCACGAAGGAGCGGCTGGACGAGATCGTCCGGATGCACGAGGAGGCGGGCGCGCTGATCTTCAACCCGCATCGCTACACGCTGGAGGAAGGCGGGCGGCAATCGGCCGATCAGCGCCAGCTCGATTTCAAGCGCGAGGCCGATCCCAAGGGGCTTTTGAACCCCGGCAAGATGGTCACCTGGGACAATCCCGATTTCGACTATGCCGGGATGTATCATTATCCCGCGATGACGCCCAAGCCCGAGGCGGCGGAGTGAGAAGCGGTTCGGCGCAGCTGACGGATGGTCCGGACCTGTCGAGCCGGGAACGGGCGGAACCCAAGGGGTTCGTCTCGCTGCGCGAGCCGACCCGCCGGGGGGCTTTGCCCCCCGGACCCCCCAGAGTTTTCCTGCCAAGATGAAAGGGGGCGACCCGTGGCCCGTGCATTGGTGTTGTTCGCGCATCCCTGCCCCGAGAGTTTTTCGGCGGCGCTGCATGACTGCGTGGTGGAGCGGCTGACGCGGGCGGGCTGGGACGTGGATGACTGCGATCTGAACCGGGAAGGGTTTTTCCCCGTCCTGACCGAAGCGGAGCGGCGCGGCTATCACGAGGTCGGCGCGAATATCGCGCCGGTGGCCGATTATGTCGAACGTCTGCGCGCAGCCGATGCCTTGGTCATGGTCTTTCCGGTGTGGAATTTCGGCTATCCTGCGATCCTGAAGGGATTTCTGGACAGGGTGTTCCTGCCCGGTGTTTCCTTTCGGCTGGAGGGGGGCCGCGTGAAACCGAACCTGACGCATATCCGCAAGCTGGCCGCCGTCACCACCTATGGCGGCACGCGGATGCGGGCGATGCTGGTGGGCGATCCGCCGCGCAAATCGGTGACGCGGGCGGTCTGGCATGTCTGCCGCCCCGACAAGCTGCGCTATCTGGCGCTGTATGACATGAACCGGGCGAGCGATGGCGCGCGGGCCGCGTTCCTGGCGCGCGTGGGCCGGGAGATGGAGACCTTCTGATGCGGGCGCTGGTGATCTATTGCCACCCGAGACGGGCAAGCTTTACCGAAGCGGTCCGCGATGTCGTTCTGGCCCGGCTGGCTGCGGCAGGGGCGGAGATCCGGCTGCGGGATCTTTATGCCGAAGGGTTCGACCCGGTTCTGTCGCCGGGCGAACACGCGGGCTATGAAGCCGAGCCCGAGAACCGGGCCCCCGTCGAGAGCCATGTCGCCGATCTGCAATGGTGCGACACGCTGATCTTTGTCTATCCGACCTGGTGGTATGGCCTGCCCGCGATGATCAAGGGTTGGCTGGACCGCGTGATGCTGCCCGGCGTTGCCTTTCTGATGCCCGATGCGGCCAATGCCAACATCCGCCCCGGCCTGACGCAGGTGACGCGGCTGGGCGTGTTCACGACCTGTGGCGCAAGCTGGTGGCTGACGCGGCTCATCGGCGCGCCGGGGCGGCGGACCCTGCTGCGCGGTGTGCGGCTTTTGTGCGCGAAAGGGTGCAAGACCGTTTTCGCCGCGCATTACCTGATGGACAGTTCGACCCCCGAGAGCCGGAAGCGGCATCTGGATCGGGTCGCGACAAAGATGGATCGGTTCCTTGGGGGAAGCGCCAGGATGACGGAGGCCGCAGCATGATCCCCGTTCTGGATTTCAACCGCTTTTCGAGCGGGACGGACCGCGACGGGTTCGTTGCCGATCTGGGGGCGGCGGCGCGGGGGCCGGGGTTTTTCCTGCTCACGGGGCACGGGATCGATCCTGCCTTGCAGGCGGGCGTTCTGGCGCAGGCCGATGCCTTTTTCGGCCTGCCGCTGGCGGAGAAGGAGAAGGTCTCGATCCTGAAGACGCCGCATTATCGCGGTTGGGCGCATGACGGGCTGGAAAGCCTCGATGAGACGAGCGGCCAGAAGGATCGCAAGGAAAGCTTCAATATCGGCTATGACATGGACCCGGTCGATCCGCGCGTTCTGGCGGGCGAGCCGTTTCGCGGCGTGAACCAATGGCCCGAGCTGCCGGGGTTCCGCGACACGATGCTCGCCTATTACGATGCGGCGCTGGCGCTTGGGGTGCGGTTGTGCCGGGCCATCGCGCTGGACCTGTCGCTGCCCGAGGATCATTTCGACACGATGTTCCACGAACCGCTGGCCGCGCTGCGGGTGCTGCATTACCCGCCCGCAACCGGGGCTGCGGGCGAAATCGGGGCGGGCGCGCATTCGGATTACGGGGTGGTGACGCTGCTTTTGACCGACGGGGAACCGGGGCTGCAGGTGCAACCGCGCGGGGGGGACTGGATCGACGTGCCCCATGTGCAAGGCGCCTATGTGGTCAATATCGGCGATTGCCTTATGCGGTGGACCAACGACATCTATGTCTCGACACCGCATCGGGTGCTGCGGCCCAAGCGCCAACGCCGGTCGGTCGCGATGTTCGTCGAAGCGAACCCCGATGTGATCGTCGCGGCCCTGCCCGGAACGGGCGCGCCGAAATACGCGCCGATCCGCGCAGCCGATTACCTGCAATCGCGGCTCGATGCGACCTATACCGAGACAGTGGGCGGCTAGGCTGGTCCTTGGCGCAGCACGCCTGCGGGCGGCAGGGTGACACCGTCGAAGGTCACGGGGCCGGGGCCGTGGTTGAAGACAAAGCGCGTTTTGCCGGCCTGCCGCACCCTTATGTCCGGCGGCAGGTCGAGCGTTGCGACCCCCGCCGCATCGCAAGCCCGGATCACAAGGTGCCGCAGGAAGGCCGGATCGGGCCAACCGCCCAGATAGGTGAGGTTTCCGGCGCGCATGGTGACCGGGCGCCCGTCGGCGTCGCGGTCGAGCACCTCGGCCCCGCCCTCCAGCTCTTCGCGCCAGAGCGTGACGTGACCCGCGCCTGCCATCGGTAGGGGCATGTCGGGCCGCAACGTCTCGACCCGCGATACGGTGACATCGAGGCCGGGGAGAGCGGGCGGCAAGGGCAAGGGAATGGACAGCGCGGCGGTCTTGGCATTGCTGCGGGGCCCGATCAGGACCTGCGCCCCGGTCATGGCCAGGGCCCGTTTCAAGGGCTCGGACAGGGTCACGACGGCGGGCACCAGCACCAGCCTGTAGCCGTTGAGGCGGGCGGTATCGGGCGGCAGGATGTCGATCGAAAGGCCCAGTTTCCGCAGGCCGCGATAGATCTCGAATACCAGCCGGAAATAATCGCAGCCCTGCCCCTGCGGCTGCACCGCCCAGGCCCAGGCGGAGGCATAATCGAAGACCAGCGCGACGGGGGCCTGCGCCATCTCGACCATCGGGGCTGTGGCCAGTTCGCGCGCGACCTCGGCCGCCTCGTGGTAGCCGGGAGCGGGCACGCTGTCGGGGCGCAGGAGGCCTGCGTGATATTGTTCCTGACCGAACGGGGCCTGCCGCCAGCGGAAATAGCTGACGCATTCCGCGCCATGGGCAAAGGCCTCCCACGTCCAGAGCCGCACCATGCCGGGTGCGGGCGCGGGGTTGTGCGGGGCCCAGTTCACCGGGCCCGGCTGTTGTTCCATCACCCACCAGCGCGGCAGGTCGCCCGAGGGGAATTGCGCAGCGACGGCGCGGTAGAGGTCATGGTGAAAGGCCTGGAAATCCGGGTCGCCCTGACGGGCGTAGTGGCGCTTGACCTCGGGTGGTTCTTCGAGCCGGTCTTCGAGAAAGCCCAAGGGATAACTGTCCCACGTGGCGATTTCCATCTGGCGACCCAGCGTGAAATGGTCGAATTCGACGATGCGGCCCATGTAATTGTGGCTGATCGGTGCGGTGGAATGGGCGCGGATCGCGGCCACCTGACCGGCGTTGAACCGCGCCACCTGGTCCGAGGAAAAGCGCCGGAAATCGAGCGTATGGGCCGGGTTCGGTTCCGTCACGGTCAGGTTGGGCAGGTCGATCTGGTCGAAGCTGTCATAGTCCATCGACCAGAACACATTGCCCCATGCGCGGTTCAATGCCTCGGGCGATTGGTATTTCTGCGCGAGCCAGTCGCGGAAAGCGTGACGCGCGGCATCCGAATAGCTCAGGATCGTATCGTGGCAGCCGTATTCGTTGTCGGTCTGCCAGGCCTCGACCTTGGGCCCGAAGCGTTTGGCGAGGATCGCGGTGATCCGCAGCGCCTCGGCCCGGTAGCCGTCGTGGGAAAAGCAGTAATGCCGCCGGGACCCGAAGCCGCGCGGGCGGCCATCGGCGTCGACGGCCAGCATGTCGGGGTGGCGGTCCAGCATCCAGCGCGGCGGCGTGGCGGTGGGCGTGCCCAAGACCACCTTGAGCCCTGCGCGGTGCAGCGTGTCGATGGCGCGTTCCAGCCAGTCGAGCCGCAGATCGCCATGGGCGGGTTCGAGCCGCGACCAGGCGAATTCCCCGATCCGGACCCATGTCAGGCCCAGATCGGCCATGCGGGCGGCATCTTCGGCCCAGATCTCCTCGGGCCAGTGTTCGGGATAGTAACAGGTTCCAAGGGTGCGTTTCAGGCTCACAGGATCACCCGGTGTTCCGCCTGTCCGCGCCAGCCCGTGGCGATGGCAAAGGTCTGCCCCGAAAGCGGCGCGGCATGGAGCGCTGCGGCAGAGAGCCCCTGGCGGGCGGTTGTGACGTAGAGCGTGGAAAGATCGCCGCCGCCCAAGGCCGGACAGGAGGGTTGCGGCACGGGCAGGGCAATTTCTTCTACAAGATTTCCATCCGGCGCATAGCGCGCGACGCGGGATGCGCCCCATTCTGCGACGATCAGGTGCCCATCGGCATCCACCACCGCGCCATCGGGGTTGAGGCCGCTGTCCCGGTGATCGAGAAAGACCTGCCAATCCCCCATGGGCCAGCCCTCGGCATCCAGCGTGATGCGCCAGACGATATGGTCTGCCGTATCCGCGAAATAGGCGGTGCGGCCATCGGGGGCGAAACAGGTGGCATTGGGGATGGTGATGCCCTTGCGCAGGCAGCGCAGCTCACCCCGACAATAGCGGTAGAGCGTCCCCGCGCCCGCCTCGGCCGCCTTGCCCATCGTGCCGATCCAGAAGCCACCCATCGGATCGGCGCGTCCGTCATTCGACCGGGTGCGGGGATTGTCGGCCTCCAGCGCCACAAGGGGCGCGGCCTGACCGGTCGACAGGGAAAAGCGGCACAGGTCGGTTTCGGTCGCGATCAGGAGCGTGTCGTCATCGACCCATCCGGCGGCCGAAGCGTGGCGGTCGAACAGCCAATCGCGCGGACCCGAGGCATCGCGGGTCATCAGGCATTTGCCCATGATGTCGAACCAGAACACTTGCCCGCGCCCGGGATGCCATAGCGGCCCTTCGCCAAGGATGCAGGGACGGTCGTCGAAGACGGCCAGGCTCATACCGCGACACCCCTGGTCGCATCGTCCCATGCGGCGACCATGCGGCGGGCGCGCGCGCCCACCTCTGACGCCGAAAGCCCCGGTTTGTAGAGCGACGATCCGAGGCCAAAGCCATTCGCCCCCGCGCCCAGCCAATCGGCAAACGCCTCGGGGCCGATGCCACCCACCATGTAGAGCTGCGCACCCTTGGGCAGAACAGCGCGGATCGCCACCAAGCCGTCGATCCCCATCTGGAAGGCGGGAAAGATCTTGAGCCCATCGGCACGCGCCTTGAGCGCCGCGAAACATTCGGACGGGGTCAGAACGCCGGGAAAGCTCAACAGGCCGAGACGCTTGGTTTCGGCCACCACGTCGGTGTCGAAATTCGGCGACACGATCAGCCGGCCGCCTGCATCCGCGACCTCGCGCACCTCGTCGGGGGCCAGAACGGTGCCCGCCCCGATCAAGGCATGCTGGCCCAGATGATCGGCAAGGCGGCGGATGCTGTCGAGCGGGCGCGGCGAATTCAGCGGCACCTCGATCCGGGTGATGCCGGCGTCAAGCAAGGCCTCGCCGACGGGCAGGGCCTCCTCCGGGGTGAGGCCGCGCAGGATGGCGATCAGGTTGCGGTCGGGTGTCATGCGAGGCTTGCTTCCTTCTGGGTGGCGCGGATGCGGGCAAGCCCGGCCAAGGTCAGCGGCGCGGCATCGAGCGCGCGGGCCGACGCCCCCTGCGTGGCAAGCGCGCGGGCATAAAGATCGGCCAGTGCCGGTGCCCCCGCAACCACGACCTGCTGGCCCAGCCAATAGGGCCGGGTGGCCGCCAGTTCCGCACCGATCAAGGCGCCGGACAGGCGCGCGCGCGACACGGTGGCACCCGTGCCATTCAGCGTGGCATCGGCCCGGATCGTGAACAGCCGCTGCGCCAGCCGTTCGGGCCGCGACAGCGTGTCGGACACAGCCCCGGCAAAGGTTTCCGGGTCCAGCGCCTCCCCCGCCACGGAATGGCGCAGGACGCTTTGGCGGGCGAGCAGGTCGAACATCTCGCCTGTCATGCAGGTCTGGAAACTGACGACCTCGCCCGCGCTCAGATGCACCCATTTGGTATGGGTTCCGGGCAGGCACAGGATGCCGTCGAACCCGGGCTCACGGGCAAGAAACCCGGCAATCTGCGTTTCCTCGCCGCGCATCACGTCGGGCGGGTTTGCCTGTTTCAGACCGGGCACGATGGCAAGCGACAGCCTTGGGTCGCGGGGGGCGGTGGCGCGCATCGGCACCAGCTCGGCGGGTTTTGCCGGGATCGGGACATAGGGCGCCTCTTCCCAGCCCTGTTTCGCGCCGACCATGCCGCAGGCGAGAACCGGGGTTTTTCCACCTCCAAGCCAATCTTCTACAAGATCAAGTAGCGCCGGCTCGAACCCGTCCCGCGCAAGCGCGCCCATCCCCTTGGACGACACCGCCTCGGCCCGGATGCTGCCATCGGCCCCGATGGCCCAGGCGCGCAGATGGGTGGTGCCCCAATCGACCGCGATCCAGTCGGCATATGTCGCGCTTCCGCTCATCCTGTCGTCACCACGCCGCCGTCGATCACCAGCGCCTGTCCCGTCATCGCCCGCGAGGCATCGGAGGCAAGAAACAACATGCCCCCCACGATATCCTCGGGAACCAGATGTTCCTTGAGGCACATCCTTTCCATATGCGCGGCCAGATCCTCGGGCTTGGCCCATTTGTCGAGCTGCTTTTGCGTGAGCACCCAACCCGGCATCAGCGCATTCACCCGGATGCGATCGGGCCCGAATTCGCGGGCAAGGCTGCGGGTCATCGCCGTGATCCCGCCATTGGCCGTTGTATAGGCCGGATAGCCCGCATTCCCCATCATGTAGGAAATCGACGAGACGTTGATGATGGCCCCGCCGCCCGCAGCGCGCATGCCGTCGATGACGGCTTGGGCCGCGAAGAAATAGCATTTCAGGTTGATCGCCTGCGACCAGTCCCAGAAATCTTCGGTCACTTCGGCGGTGGTGTGGCGCTGGTCATTGGCGGCATTGTTCACCAGGACCGTGACCGGCCCGTTGACGGCAGAGGCCTCGGCGATGGCGGCTTGCAGCGCGGGGATATCGGTGATGTCGCAGCGCATCGCATGCGGACGGCGGCCCGTCGCCGCCTCCATCGCATCGCAAAAGGGCGTGGCATCCGAGCGCTGGACAAAGGCGACGCGACACCCCTGCCGCAAGAAACCTTCGGTCAGGGCGGCACCGATGCCCGAGCCGCCGCCGGTGATGAAGACGGATTGCCCGTCAAGATCGGGGTAGATCGCGGTCATGCCGCCCTCCGCGTCCGCGCGAATTCCGGCAGCATGTCGCCATGCGCCGCCAGAAGATCCGTGATCAGGCTGCGGATCTGGCGCAGGTCCAGTTCGGCCGCTGTATGCGGGTCCATGTAGGCGGCGTGGTAGACGTGTTCGATGTTCTCCTCCATCAGCGCGCGCACGACCAGTTCCTGCACGTTGATCTGGCTGCGCATCAGCGCGACCAGTTGCGGCGGGATATCGGTGACGACCGAAGGCTGAACCCCGTTGCCATCGACCAGCGCGGGCGTTTCCACCGCCGCCCCCAACGGCAATTGCGGGATCTGGCCCCGATTTGGCAGGTTCGCATAGGCGACATAGGGCGTGTCGGTCACGATGGCATTCATCATCTCGGCGGCGAATTCGTGGGATTTCCTGACCTCGATCCCGGCCGCGGCCTTGAGCGCCTTGGCCTGCGCGGCCCATTCCGCCATCTGGATTTCGCAACGCGCGGGGTATTCATCCAGCGGGATGCCCATGTCGGCGATGATGTCCTCGCGCCCGTCCTTGATGAACCACGGCACGTATTCGGCCAGATGTTCCGAGCTTTCGGTGCAGAAATAGCCCAGATGCTCCATCACTTCGTAGCGCACCTTGTTGGTGCAATGCGGGCGCTGGATCGGCGTCTTGGGCAGGCGGCCAGTGCGGTATCCATCCCGCAGCGCGGGATAGAGATCGCGGCCCTGATGTTCCAGCCGCAGGAAAAAGGCGACATGGTTCACCCCCGCCACCCGGTAGCGGATGTCGTGGGCGGGCAGGTCCAGATCGTAAGCCAATTCCTCGACCGTGTTCTGCACCGAATGGCAAAGCCCCGCCTGTTTCAGCCGCGGAAAGCGTTCGGCCAGCGCCATGGTGTTGATTGCCATCGGGTTGACGTATTGCAACAGCGTCGCATCGGGGCAAAGCCGCGCCATATCCTCGGCCACGGCCCAAAGATGCGGCACGGTCCGAAGGCCCCGCATGATGCCGCCCACGCCCAGCGTATCGGCAATGGTCTGGCGCAACCCGTAAGCCTTGGGGATGTCGAAATCGATCACGGTGGAGGGGCGATAGCCCCCGATCTGGAAGGCCGTGACGACGAAATCGGCCCCATCCAGCGCGCGGGCACGATCCGTCGTCGCCTCGACCACGGCGCCCGTGCCCATGGTCGCGATCATCTTTTCCGCCACCATCCGGGATTCATCCAGCCGCTGCGGGTCGATGTCCATCAAGGCGATCCGCGCATCCCTGAGGGCCGGGACATGCAGCATGTCCCCCACGATATTCTTCATGAAGATCGTGGACCCCGCGCCTATGAAGGCGAGTTTCGTCATTTGACCGCTCCGAGTGTCAGGCCCGCGATGAAATGCTTCTGCATCAGGAAAAAGATCGCCACAGGCGGGATCGCCGCCACGATGCTGCCCGCGCTCATCAGGTGGTATTGGGCCACGTATTGCGAATTGAAGGATGTGATGCCCGCCGTCACGGGTTGCGCCCCCGGCCCCTGCGTCAGCACCAGCGCCCAGAAATAATCGTTCCAGATGAAGGTGAAGACCAGGACCGCCAGCGCCGCGATGGCGGGTCGCATCAAGGGCAGGACCACGAACCAGAAGATCCGCCATTCCGCCACGCCTTCGACCCGCGCGGCCTCGATCAGCTCATAGGGCAGCGCGCGGATGAAATTGCGCATGAAGAGCGTGCAGAACCCCGTCTGGAACGCGATGTGGAACAGGACAAGCCCCAGCTTGGTGTCATAAAGCCCCATGTTCACCGTCAGGTCACGCACCGGCACCATCAGGATCTGGAAGGGCACGAAATTGCCCGCGATGAACATGAAGAAGATCAACAGGTTGCCCCGGAACCGGTAAATGCCCAGCGCAAAGCCCGTCATGCAGGACAGCGCCACCGCCCCCACCACCGTCGGCACCGTGATCAGCACCGAATTCATCAGGTAGCGCGGCATGTCGCTTTCAAAGAACACCCGCCCGTAATTGGTGAAGAACTCGAAGCTCGACGGCATGCCCCAGTAATTGCCCGCGCCGAAATCCGAAAACGGGCGGATCGAGAACAGCATCACGGCGATGAGCGGCAAGAGCCACAGGATCAGCGCCAGCGGCAACAGCGACTGGTAGGTGATCTGCGCCGCGCGCGAGCGTTTTTCGATCGGTGTGGGAAACATCGCCCTGCCCCCTTACCCGTGCCGCGCGGCGCGTTCGTCGCGCCACATCTGCCACAGGAAATAGCCGATGAAGACGAGCATGATCAGGAACAAGACCACCGCGATGGCCGATCCATAGCCCATGCGGAACCCGTATTCGCCCAGCGCCTGTTCGAACATGTAGAAGGACAGGACGCGCGTGGACCCGAACGGCCCGCCATTCGTCATGACCGAGATCAGGTCGAAACTGCGCAGCGCCCCGATGATCGTCACGACAAAGGCGATGAAGGTCGCAGGCTTGAGTTGGGGCAGGATGACATACCACAGCATCTTCCAGCCCTTGGCGCCATCCAGCCGCCCGGCCTCCACCTGTTCGGGGTCCACGGCGTTCAGGCCGGTGAGATACAGGATCATGCAATAGGCCGTCTGCGGCCAAAGCCCCGCAGCGATGATGCCATAGGTGGCAAGATCCGGGTCGCCCAGGATGTTGACCGTGCCAAGCCCGAAGAATTGCAGCGCCGCGTTCAAGAGCCCCTCGCGCGGCAGGTAGAACCAGCTGAACACGAGGCCCACGACGACCTGGCTGAGCACGAAGGGGAAAAAGAACAGCGATTTGTAAAGACGGATGCCCACGACCGTCTGGTTCAGGAACAGCGCGATGAACAGGCCCAAGGGGATGGCCAGCAGGTACAGCGCCAGCCATTTCACGTTGTTCCAGAGCGAAATCTCGAAATTCCGGTCGGTGCCAAGCTCGCGGTAATTCTCGAGGCCAACATAGGTGGCCGCGCCCAAACCGTCCCAATCGTAGAGCGAGATCTGAAAGCTCTGGAAGATCGGGATGATGACATAGACGGCAAAGAACAACAGCCCCGGCAACAGGAACAGGATCGGCGTCACCGTCATGCGGTTGCGCTGCATCCATGTCGCCGTGTCGCGGCTGGTGTCGGTCATGTCCGGCGCTCCGGTCGGATGGGGTTGGTGGGTTGGTGGTTTGGTTGATTGGTGGGTTGCACCCACCCTACGGAGAGGGTGCAACGTAGGGTGGGTGAAACCCACCATCAGGCAATCCGCAGCGTAGGGTGGGTGAAACCCACCCATCCCTCAGATCAATAAACCCGCTGGCGCGCCGCTTCGAGCCGGTCGAGGATATCGTCGAGGTTGTCGGGGAAGACCATGAATTCCTGCAGGCCTTCCATCCCGATCGACGCCATTTCCGCCGGCCAGTCGCGGTCAAAGAACTGCGCGATCCCGCCTTGGGCGTTCTGGCTCAACATGGTGAAGCCCTGCTGGATGAATTCGTCATCCGCAACGCTGGCATTGGCGTTGACCGGCAATTGGCCCAGCCCTTCGGGCCCGTTGATCCGCGTCTGCACCTCGGCCGAGGCTACATATTGCAAGAAGGCGCGGGCGGCCTCCACGTTTTGCGCACCGGCAGCGACGTGGAACGTATCGGTCGGCGCATCCTCACCCTGCGGCAGGCCCTCGGTGATGATCGGGAACTGGTAGAAGTCGAGCTGGTCATCGGTCAGCCCGCCGTTGCGCAGCTGGTCGACCGCGAAATTGCCCATCAGATAGGCCGTGGCCTCGCCGTTGATCATGAAGGGTAACGCCTCTTGCCAGCTGTAGTTCTGGTGGTCGGCGATGAAGCCGCCCATGTCGATCAGCTGCCGCCAGTTGGCGAAGGTCGCCCGCACGCGGTCATCGGTCCACGGCACTTCACCGCGCGCCAGCGCCATGTGGAAATCGAACCCGTTGGTGCGCATGTTGAGGTAATCGAACCAACCGCCCGCCGTCCAAAGGAAGCGGGTGCCGATCGTGTAGCAGGCACGGCCCGAAGCGACGATCACCTGGCAATTGGCCAGTTCCTCTTCCCAGGTCGCGGGTTCGGACAGGCCCAGTTCGTTGAAGATGTCTTCGCGATAGTAAACGCCCCACTGGTAATAGGTGTAGGGAATGCCCCAGACGCGCCCGTCCTGCGTCAGCGCGCCCCGTACCGATTCCAGCCCGGCGAAATCGCCCGCATCCCACCAATCGGTGATGTCCATGAACAGGCCCGCATCGACAAAGGGCCCCATCCGGTTCGCGGCATACCAGTTCACCACATCCGGCGGATCGGCCGACAGGGCGTTGCGGATCTGCGTCTTCCACGCCTCGCGGTCCACGATGGTCAGATCCACGGTCAGGTTGGGGTGCATCTCGTCGAATTCGGCGGCCAGCTGCTCCATCACGGCGCGCGGACCGGGGTTCGACATGTCCGAGGAAATGCGCAGAACGCCCGAAAGCTCCTGCGCGAAAGCCGTTCCGGCAAGCATGGTGGTGACCGCAAGCGCGGCCGCGCCGGTCTTGAAGATGGATCGCATGATATCCTCCCTGGTGATCCTTGACTGGTCAATTTGGTTTCATTATTTGAAACCTAGTTTCTTATGTTGAAATCCTACGCCAAGTCGGCCTAGGCTTGTCAACAGCAAACCCGCCGGACAGAGCGGGACCACCGGAGGGGAAAGATCATGACGGAACGCGGCCAGGGGGATGGCACGGTCGCCAAGGCATTGGCCGTCATGGATGAAATCGCCGCTTTCGGTCGGCCCGTGCGCTTTGCCGAATTGCTCGACCGGTCCCCCTATCCAAAGGCGACGCTCTATCGTTTCGTGCAGGTGCTGACCAAGCAGGGCATGCTGCATTTCGACCCTGACCGCCAAACCTATGCGCCGGGTCTGCGGCTGGTGCGCTTGGCCCATGCGGCCTGGCAGACCTTTTCGCTCGCGCCGATCGCGCGGGTCCATGTCGATGCGCTGTCCGATGCGGTGGGCGAAACCGTCCATCTGGCGCAGCTTGACGGGGCGCAGGTGCTTTACGTCGACAAGCGCAACGCCCGCCAACCGATCGAGATGTATTCGGCCGCCGGCAAGGTCGGGCCAGCCTATTGCACCGGCGTCGGCAAGGCGATGATCGCCTTTCTGCCCGAGGATCAGCTGAAACAGGTGATCGCCCAGCAAAGCTTTCACCGCTTCACCGATCACACCTACACGACCGAGGCGGCGTTGCGCGCCGAATTGGCCGCGATCCGGGCGCGGGGCTATGCCTATGACCGCGAGGAACATGAACCGGGAATCATCTGCATCGCCCATCCGATCCTGACGCGTGGCGGCCGGGTTCTGGGGGCGATGTCGGTCACGTCCTCGACCGCGCGCACGACGCTGGATGCTTTGGAAACACATCTGCCCCGCATCCGCGCCGCGGCAGAGGCGATCGCGGCGGAAGCACAGGATTGGCGCTTTCCGGACGCGGCGGAATAACAGGGGGGAACGGGGCCATGTCAGGTCTGAAACTGGAACAGGTGGTGAAACGCTACGGCGCGACGCAGGTGATCCATGGCGTCGACCTGACGATCGAAGACGGCGAGTTCTGCGTCTTCGTCGGCCCCTCGGGATGCGGAAAATCCACGCTTTTGCGCATGGTTGCGGGGTTGGAGGACACAAGCGACGGCAAGATTTCCATCGGCGGGCGCGATGTCACGCGGCTGGACCCCGCCGAGCGGGGCGTGGCCATGGTGTTCCAGACCTATGCGCTTTATCCCCACATGACCGTGGCCGAAAACATGGGCTTTGGCCTCAAGATGACGGGCCATCCCAAGGCGGAGGTCAAGGCCAAGGTCGACGAGGCCGCCCGCGTCCTGAAGCTGGGCGACTATCTCGACCGCAAGCCCAAGGCGCTGTCGGGCGGGCAACGTCAGCGCGTGGCCATCGGGCGGGCCATCGTGCGCGGACCCGAAGTGTTCCTGTTCGACGAGCCGCTGTCCAATCTCGACGCCGAATTGCGGGTGGAGATGCGGGTGGAGATCGCCCGCCTGCATCAGGAAATCGGCGCGACGATGATCTACGTGACACATGATCAGGTGGAGGCCATGACACTCGCCGACAAGATCGTGGTGTTGCGCGCGGGCCGGGTGGAACAGGTGGGCGCGCCGCTCGATCTCTACAACGATCCCGACAACCGGTTTGTCGCGGGGTTCATCGGCAGCCCGGCGATGAATTTCTTTGACGGAACGCTGCACAAGGGCGGGTTGCGGGTGCCGGGTCTTGGCGATGTGACGATGGCCGCGCCGCGCAATGCGGCGGGTGCCGTGACCGTGGGGCTGCGGCCCAATCACCTGTTCCTGGCCGAGGGCGACAGCCATGTCGTGGAATTGAGCGAGCAGCTGGGCGGCGTGAGCTACCACTACCTCAAGGCATCCGACGGAACGAAGCTGATCGTGGAGGCGCATGACCAATCCGCGCCGAAACCGGGCAGCCGCACGGGCCTGCGCATTGATCCGGCAAAGGCGTTTTTCTTCAATGCTGAGAATGGCTTGCGTCTGCGGTAGGGTGCGCCTTCAGACGCACCATCACACGGGCAATGCCGTCGTCTTGAACACGGTTTTCAGCGCGAAGCTCGATTGCATCTGCGCCACACCGGGCAGGCGGGCGAGATGCTGGCGGTGGATGCGGGCGAAATCCTCGCTGTCTCGTGCGGCGACCTTGAGCAGGTAATCGGCCGAGCCGGCCATCAGGTGACATTCCAGCACATCGGGCACGCGCGCGACGGCCTTCTCAAAAGCGTCGAGGATCTCGTCCGATTGGCCTTGCAGCTTTATCTCAACGAAAACAGTGGTCACCCGCGCGACCGCGCGCGGATTGAGCAGCGCGACGTAATCCGCGATCACGCCCGCCTGTTCCAGCCGCTGCACCCGGCGGTGACAGGCCGACGGCGAAAGATGGACCCGTTCGGACAGGTCGGAATGGGTCATCCGCCCATGCCGTTGCAACACCCGCAGGATGGCGCGGTCCATGTCGTCAAGCTCTACAGCGGCGCGAAAGTCTTGCGTCATTCTTAATTTCCGGCGGAGTTTCTTGCGAAAAGGTTAAGGAATTCGGGCAAAACTTCAAAGCAATTTCACCGGGCCGGGCGCATCATGGCGTCACAGGAGACCCGGAGGAAATCCCATGCTGATCGGCTGCCCCAAGGAAATCAAACCGCAGGAATTTCGCGTCGGCCTGACGCCCGCCGCCGCGCGCGAGGCGACAGGTCATGGTCACGCGGTGATCGTGGAAACCGGCGCGGGGCTTGGCGCGGGGTTCGACGATGGCGCCTATCGCGCGGCGGGTGCCCAGATCGTGGCAAGCGCGTCCGAGGTCTTTGCCCGTGCCGATATGGTGGTGAAGGTCAAGGAACCGCAGGCCGTCGAACGCGCGCAGCTGCGGCGGGGGCAGATCCTGTTCACCTACCTGCATCTTGCGCCCGACCCGGACCAGACGCGGGACCTGCTGGCCTCGGGCGTCACGGCCATCGCCTATGAAACGGTGACGGATGCGGCGGGAACCTTGCCGCTTCTGGCGCCGATGTCGGAGGTCGCGGGACGGCTTGCGCCGCAAGTGGGCGCCTGGGCGCTGCAAAAGGCCAATGGCGGGCGCGGCGTGCTGATGGGCGGTGTGCCCGGCGTCGGCCCGGCCGAGGTCGTGGTGATCGGCGGCGGCGTGGTCGGCACGCAGGCCGCGCGGGTCGCTGCGGGGATGGGCGCGGATGTGACCGTGCTGGACCGGTCCCTGCCCCGGATGCGCTACCTGGACGATGTCTATCGCGGCACGTTCAAGACGCGCTATGCCAGCGCGGAGGCGACCGCCGAGCTGATCACGCGGGCCGATATGGTGATCGGCGCGGTGCTGATCCCCGGTGCGGCGGCGCCCAAGCTGGTGACGCGCGCGCAGCTTGCGACGATGAAACCGGGCGCGGTGATCGTGGATGTGGCCATCGACCAGGGCGGATGTTTCGAAACTTCGCGCGCAACGACCCATCAGGACCCGATCTACGAGGTGGATGGGATCGTGCATTACTGCGTGGCCAACATGCCGGGGGCCGTGGCGCGCAGTTCGACCATCGCGCTGGGGAATGCGACCATGCCCTACATGATCGCGCTGGCCGACAAGGGCTGGAAACAGGCCTGCCGCGAGGATGCGGGGCTGTTGGCGGGGCTGAACACCCATGAGGGGCAGCTGACCAATGCCGCCGTGGGCCGCGCGCTGGAGATCGACGTGATCGCGCCCGCGCTGGTGGTGAAGGGCTGAACCTTGCAAAAGGGCCTGCCACGGCGGCGGGCCCTTTCCTGGTCCCGGCTGAGCCTTGGCTCAGGATTTCTTGAGCGCGTCGCGGATTTCGAGCAGCACCTCGAGCTCGGTCGGACCGGCGGGCGCGGCTTCGGCCTTGGCTTCTTCCTTCTTGATGGCGGCATCCTTGATGCGGTTGACCATCTTGACCAGCATGAAGACGACGAAGGCGATGATCAGGAAATTGATCACGGCCATGACGAATTTCCCGATGGCGAAGACCGGCGCGCCGGCTTCGGTCGCGGCGGTGAGCGAGGGATAGCTTTCGCCGTTCAGCGCGTAGAACCACCCGGAAAAGTCGATGCCGCCCGTCAGAAGCGCGATGATCGGATTGATCAGATCGCCCACCAACGACGACACGATCGCGGTGAAAGCCGCGCCGATGATGATACCCACGGCCATGTCGACGACATTGCCGCGCGCGATGAAATCCTTGAACTCGTTGATCATTTGGTCGTCCCACCTGTTGCGTTCACACGGGCGCCGCCTGGATCGTGATGCCGCCTGCGCCCGGTGACAGGGAAAACCAAAGCCCTTGCAACCGCAAGAAACGATGCAGGGCGGCCCGAAGGAGACCGGGCAGGCGAGTCGCGCCGGCAACAGTGGGTCAGCCGGGCAATTTGCCCGTCATGACGTAGCGCAGGATCCGGGCGACCTGCACGGGCTGGTCGCAGACGGCGAGCGCTGCGGCATGGACTTCCTTCAGCGCGTGCTGCTGGTCGGGCAGGCTGACGACGATCAGGGGTTTGCCGAGCGCCGCGGCATAGCCCGCGTCGAAGGCGGCGTTCCACTGGCGGTATTTCTCGCCGAAGCGGACAACGACGACATCGGCGGTCTCGATCGCGTGGCGGGTGCGGATCGCGTTGAGTTTCGCGCCCTTGTGATCATGCCAGAACTTGTTCGGTTCCGCGCCGAGGATCGCCACGCCGCAATCATCGCTGGCCTCGTGATCGGTGACGGGGGCGGTGAAGGTGACATCGAGGCCATGGGCGGCCTCTGCGATCTCGTCGCGCCAGTCGGTGTGGATTTCCCCCGAGAGATAAACGGTCAGCATGATGTTTCCTTTCCAAGTCGCGTTGTGCCGAATTTTCGTACGAAAATTCGGGTCCTGCGATTATTCGTACGAATAATCGCCTTATCCGCGCAGCGTGCCGCCCGAAGCCTTGGTGACCTTGTCCACGATCCTGGCGGCGACCGCTTCGATCTCGTCCTCGGTCAGGGTCTTGTCACGCGGTTGCAGGCGCACGGTCAGGGCGATGGATTTCCGCCCCTCGCCCAAGCTGCCACCGATGAATTCGTCGAAGACGCGCACATCCTCGATCAGGGCCTTGTCGGCCCCGGCGGCTGCATTGACGAGCACGGACGCCTCGACCGCCCCATCGACGACGAAGGCGAAATCGCGTTCGACGGCCTGGAAGCCCGACATCTCGACCGCGCCACGGCTGGCGCTGGTGGTCTTGGGCAAGGGCACCTCGGCAGGGAAGAGGGTGAAGGCCATGGCAGGCCCTTTCACATCCATCGCCTTGAGGATGCGGGGGTGCAATTCGCCAAAGATGCCCAGCACCTTTTTCGGGCCAAGGCAGATGACGCCATGGCGGCCGGGATGGAACCAATCGGGGCCGCCGCGCAGGATCTGGACCTTGGCGGGGGCGCCGATGGCGGCCAGCACGGCCTCGGCATCGGCTTTCACGTCGAAGACATCGACGCCGCGCCGGGCCCCATGCGGGTCGCGCGGGCCGGTCTGACCCACCAGAAGGCCCGCGACCTGAAGGTGCTGTTCGCCCGGTTCGCCGCCGTGGAAGGCATGGCCGACCTCGAACAGCGCCAGGTCCTGCATCCCGCGCGCCTGGTTGCGGGCGGCGGCCTGCAACAGACCCGGCAAGAGCTGCGGGCGCATGTGGCTGAGATCGGCGGAGATCGGGTTTTCCAGCATCACGTCATCGGTGCCGCCGCCGAACAGCGCGGCAGAGGCCTGATCGATGAAGGAATAGGTAACGCATTCGTTGTAGCCCAGCGCCGCCGCCGTGCGCCGGGCGGCGCGTTCGCGGAGCTGGCCGGGCGTCAGGACGGGTTTCGGCACGCCCGCGCGGGCGCGCGCCATGGGTTTGGGTTCGAGCTTGGTCAGGGAGGCGACGCGCGCGACTTCTTCTACAAGATCTGCCTCGCCCTGCACATCGCGGCGCCAGGACGGCACCCAGACCTCGAGCACATCGCCCGCGCCGGTGGCGGAGAAGCCGAGCGCGGTCAGGATGCGGACCTGTTCCGCCTTGGGGATGTCCATGCCGACGAGCGAGATGACGCGGGCGGTATCGAGCGGATAGCTGCGCGCGGTTTTCACGGGCGCGCCCGCTTCGACCACGTCCGACGCCTCGCCGCCGCACAGATCGAGGATCATCCGCGTCGCGGCCTCGAGCCCCGGCAGGGTGTAATCGGGATCGACGCCGCGTTCGAAGCGGTAGCGGGCGTCGGAATGGATTTTCAGGTCGCGGCCGGTCAGGGCGACATGGATCGGGTCCCACCAGGCGCTTTCGAGGAAGACGGTAACCGTTTCCTCGGTGCAGCCGGTTTCCTCGCCGCCCATGATGCCCGCAAGGCTTTCGGGGCCGCGAGCGTCGGAAATGAGCGTATGGCCCGCGCGCATCGTGTAGGTCTTGCCATCGAGCGCGAGGAGCGTTTCGCCGCCCGTGGCGCGATGCACGCGCAAGCCGCCCTGCATCTTGTCCACGTCGAAGACGTGCAGCGGGCGGTTCATGTCATAGGTGAAGAAATTGGTCACATCGACCAGCGCGGAAATCGGGCGCAGGCCGATGGCGCGGAGCCGGTCCTGCAGCCATTTCGGGCTGGGGCCGTTTTTCACGCCCCGGATCACGCGGCCCGCGAAATGGGGGGCGACATCGAGCGTGTCGGCATCGATTGTGACCGCGACCGGGCAGGGAAAGCTGCCGGGGACTGGCTGGGGATCATGCGGTTTGAGCCGGCCAAGGCCGCGCGCGGCGAGGTCGCGGGCGATGCCGTGGATGCCCAGCGCGTCCTGACGGTTGGGGGTGATGGCGATCTCGATCACGGGATCGACCTTGGCCGGGTCGTTTGCGGCCAGCCAATCGGTGAATTTCTGGCCGACCTCACCGCTGGGCAATTCGATGATGCCGGAATGTTCGTCCGACAGTTCCAGTTCGCGTTCGGAGGCCATCATGCCATGGCTTTCGACGCCCCGGATCTTGCCCACACCCAGCGTGGTGTCGATGCCGGGGACGTAATCGCCGGGTTTGGCGAGGACGACCGTGATGCCCGCCCGCGCATTGGGCGCGCCGCAGACGATCTGCTTCACGCCCTCGTCGGTTTCGACCATGCAGACGCGCAGGCGGTCGGCATCGGGGTGCTGTTCGGCGCTGACCACCTTGGCGATGGTAAAGGGGGAAAGCCGGGCTGCGCGATCTTCGACGCCTTCGACTTCGAGGCCGAGATCGGTCAGGGCCTCGGCGATCTGGTCAACGGTCGCGTCCGTCTCGAGGTGGTCCTTGAGCCAGGAGAGGGTGAATTTCATCGGCTTGGGCTCCGTCGCGGGGTTGAGCGCGTTCTAGCGTCTCTGCGCGCGGTGTCCACCGGGGAAAACCCGTCAGGCGACCAGCTGTTCGGCCTTTTTCAGGTCCACCGAGACCAGTTGCGACACGCCCTGTTCGCCCATGGTGACGCCAAACAGGCGATCCATCCGCGCCATGGTCACCGCGTGGTGGGTGATGACGAGGAAGCGGGTCGCGGTCTGGCGGGTCATTTCGTCGAGCAGGTCGCAGAAGCGGGTCACGTTGGCGTCGTCGAGCGGTGCGTCGACCTCGTCCAGCACGCAGATGGGGGCGGGGTTGGCAAGGAAGACGGCGAAGATGAGCGCGAGTGCGGTCAGGGTCTGTTCGCCGCCCGACAGGAGCGAGAGGGTCGAGAGCTTTTTGCCCGGCGGCTGGCAGAGGATTTCGAGACCGGCCTCGAGCGGATCGTCGCTTTCGACCAGAACCAGACGCGCCTCGCCGCCGCCGAAAAGATGGGTGAAGAGGCGGGCGAAACTGGTGTTCACCTCGTCGAAGGCTTTCAGGAGACGCTCGCGCCCCTCGCGGTTCAGGCTGGCGATGCCCGAGCGCAGCTTGGCGATGGCCTGTTCCAGGTCGGTCTTTTCGGTGGCGAGCGTGTCATGTTCGGCCTGAACCTCGGCGGCGTCTTCCTCGGCGCGGAGGTTGACGGCGCCCAGCGCGTCGCGACCCCGGCGCAGGCGCTGCACCTCGGTCTCGATCTGCTCGGAGGGGGGCATGGGTTCGGGCAGGTCGCCCAGGCTTTCGCGCAGGCCCGTGGGCGTGGTTTCAAGCTCTTCCCCGATGCGGTGGGCGGCGGCTTCGGCGGCTTCGCGCGCGGCATCGCGGCGGGCCTCGGCGGCGGCGCGGGCCTCGCGGGCCTCTGACGCCGTGCGCTCGGCATCGCGTTCGGCGGCGATGGCGTCGCGGACCACCCCTTCGGCCACGGAGAGCGCATCGGCGGAGGCGGCCTTGCGCGCTTCGGCCTGGGTGATCTTTTCGGCGAGCGTGTCACGGGTGGCGGCGAGCTGGCCGGGTTTGACGCGCGCCTCGACCAGAGCGGCCTCGGTTTCCGACCGGCGGCGGTTGAGATCGGCCAGACGGCCCGCGGCGCTGTCCAGACGCTTTTGCCAGCTCGCAACATCCTCGATGATGCGGACGATGCGGGCCTTGCGGCGTTCGCCCTCGCGCTTCAACTCGTCATGGGCGGTGCGGCGGGCGAGCATGGTCATCCGCGCGGCTTCGACGGTGGTGCGGATATCCTCGAGCCGGGCACGGGCCGCGCCCAGATCCTCCAGCTCGGCGCGGGCGCCTTCGGCGCGGGACAGCTCGGTTTCGGCGGCGCGCGCCTCGTCCGTGTGGCGGGCGGCGGCGGCTTGCAGGGTTTCGAGCTTGCCCTGAAGGACGCTGCGATCCGCCTCGGCGCGGCTGAGCGCGCGGGAGGCATCGGCGAGCCGCGTATCGGCATCGCGGCGGGCGGCGCGGGCGGCGCGGTCGGCCTCGGTCAGGTCGGCGAGGCGTTTTGCCAGCAGGTCATGGGCGGCGCGGGTGCCTGCGGCGATATTGGCGGCCTCGACCGCTTCGGCGCGAAGCTCGGTCAGGCGGTTGACCTGTTCCAGACGCCGCGCGGCGGTGGAGACCGCATCGGCGGCGGCGACCGAATAGCCATCCCAGCGCCACAGATCCCCCTCGCGGCTGACGAGGCGTTGGCCGGGCTGCAGGAGCGGTTGCAGGCGCGCGCCCTCGGCCCGGTCGACAAGGCCGATCTGAGACAGGCGGCGGGCCAGAACGGCGGGGCCGTTCGCCACCTCGGTTATAGGCCGTGCGCCGGACGGGAGGGGGGCGGGCGCCTCATAGGCGGCAAGGCCGGTCCAGCCGGTCGCGCCGGGGGCGGTGGCCTCGCCAGCCTTCAGATCATCGGAGAGGGCGGCACCCAGCGCCGCTTCGAAACCTTTGGCGACGGTGATGCGGTCGAGGATCTGGTCGCCCTGCCCGCGTTCGCGGTCGAGAAGGCGGGTGAGCGCAGTCACTTCGCTGTCGAGCGTTCCGGCGCGGCCCTCGGCCTCGGCGCGGGCGGCGCGGGCTTCGGCCTCGGCGGTCTGGGCATCGCTGCGGGCGGCTTCGGTTTCGGTCAGGGTCTCTTCGGCGCGGGTGGCCAGATCGCGGGCGGCGGCCAGCGCATCTTGGGCCGCGGTCACATCGCGGGTGATGGCGGAGAGGCGGGTTTCGGCCTCGGCCGCGTTTTTCGTGGCGGTTTCCGCCTCGGCCGCGTGGCGCGCGCGGGCTTTCTCGGCCTCGGTCACGCGGCGTTCGGCGGATTGGTGGCGGGCGGAGAGGCGGGCCGCTTCCTCGGTCGCGTCGGCAAGGTCCTGCTCGCGGGCACGGAGCACGGTCGCGCCCTCGTCAGCGGCGGCAAGGGCGGTGGCAAGACGGTCGTCATGGCCATCTTGTTCGGCGAGGAGGGTTTGGCGTTCCTCCTCCAGCCGGGCGATGCTGTCGCCGGCATCGGCATTGAGCGCCCCTTCGCGGTCGATGTCGCGGGTGATCTGGTCGAGGCGGGCGTCGAGGGTGCGGATCATCTCTTCGGCCCTTGCGATTTCGCCGTCGAGATTGTCCCGCTCAAGGAGCAGGCGTTGCAGGATCGCGCCCGCGATCGCCTCTTCCTCGCGCAGGGGGGGAAGCTTGGCCTCGGCTTTCTCGCGGGCGGCGGCGGCTTGGAGAGCTGCGGCCTCGGACCTTGCGGCATTGCCCAAAGCCTCGCGCAGGACGGCTTCGGCGCGTTCGACGCCATCCTGGGCATCGCGCCAGCGCAGCCAGAGAAGCAGCCCCTCGGCCTGACGCAGATCGGCCCCGATTTCGCGGTAGCGCTGCGCCTGTTTCGCCTGACGGGCGAGCGTGGCGAGTTGACCGGCGAGCTGTTCGAGCACGTCATCGACGCGGGCGAGGTTGGTTTCCGCGCCCTTGAGTTTCAATTCGGCCTCGTGGCGGCGCTGGTAGAGGCCGGAGATGCCCGCGGCCTCTTCGAGGATGCGGCGGCGGGCCTTGGGGCGGGCGTTGATCAATTCGGAGATCTGGCCCTGCCGCACGAGCGCGGGGGAATGCGCGCCGGTGGAGGCATCGGCAAAGAGCATCTGCACGTCGCGGGCGCGCACATCCTTGCCGTTCAGCTTGTAGGCCGAGCCCGCATCGCGGGTGATGCGGCGGGTGATGTCGAGCGTGTCGCTGTCGTTGAAACCCGCAGGCGCGAGGCGTTCGGTATTGTCGATCTGCAGGACGACTTCGGCGAAATTGCGGGCACCGCGCGTGGCGGCACCGTTGAAGATCACATCCTCCATCCCGTCGCCGCGCATGGCAGAGGGGCGGTTTTCGCCCATGACCCAGCGCAACGCCTCGAGCAGGTTGGATTTGCCGCAGCCATTGGGACCGACGACGCCGGTCAGGCCGTCCCGGATCACGAGATCGGTGGGATCCACGAAGCTTTTGAAGCCGTTGAGCCGTAGCCGGGTGAAGCGCATGGGCAGAATCCTTGCCGTCGGGCGTCGCTTGGACCCGCATCCTAGCCTGCGGTCCGGGGCGTGAGTCAACGAAACAACACAGGATGTGGATGAAATGGGCGGATTATCCCCAAGATATATGCGTTCTGCCCAGTATTGAGCGGGATTTGGGCGGAGCCACGCATATCTCGTGTCTGGACGCGGCATCGGGATGGGTGCAAGGCAGCGCGGATGTCACGCCCGCCCATCTTGCGATGCGGCGGCGTTGAGAATTCATGCGGGCGATGCTATTTTTGCCCCATCCGGCGCCGGGATTTCACAGGCGCAGCCAGATGGAGGATACCGTCCTGACCGGACAAACCCATGCGGTTGCCCAGACCGCGCCCCGAGGGCCCGCACCCGAGGCCCGATCCGATGCGCCCACCAGCGAAGCGCTGCTGGCGCGAATCCTTGCTTCTCTTGACGACGACAAGGCCGAAGAGGTCGTGCAGATCAGCCTGCGCGGCAAATCCTCGATCGCCGATTTCATGGTGATCGCCTCGGGTCGGTCGTCGCGGCAGGTGGCGGCCATTTCCGAGAAGCTGGTCGAGCGGCTGAAGGAAGAGTTCGGCCTGCATTGCAAGATCGAGGGCAAGGACATCGGCGATTGGGTGCTGATCGACGCGGGCGACGTGATCGTCCATGTCTTCCGCCCCGAGGTGCGCGAGTTCTACCAGCTCGAGAAGATGTGGATGCCGACCGGCGCCGCGCAATAGCGGCGGACGGGTCTTGCGCGTGCATCTTTGCGCCGTCGGACGCCTGCGCGGCGGGCCGGAACGCGCGTTGATCGACGATTACCTGACACGGTTCGACCGCACGGGCCGGGCGCTTGGCCTGAGCCTTGGGGGGGTGATCGAGGTTGAGTACCGCAAGGGCGGCGGCATGGCGGCGGAGGCCGAGCTGCTGCGCCGGGCGCTGCCCAAGGGCGCGGTCCTGTGGGTGATGGACGAGCGGGGGGAGCTGTTGAGCTCGCCCGGTTTCGCGGAAAGGATGGCGGGCCTGCGCGATGGCGGGCAGGGCGATCTGGCGATCTGCATCGGGGGCGCGGATGGATTGGCGCGCGACCTGGTGGCGGAGGCGGGGCTTTCGATCTCGCTGGGGCGGATGGTCTGGCCGCATATGCTGGTGCGGGTGATGCTGGCCGAACAGATGTACCGCGCCGCCTCGATCCTGTCGGGCGGGCCGTATCACAGGGCCTAGCGAAAGGGCCTAGCGGTTCAGGATGTCCTGGTGGTAGCGGCGCAGGAGCAGAAGGCCCAGCGCGAGCGGGATCATGATCCAGGTCATCACCACGGGGATCGAGATGTAATCGGGCGCATAGGTGGGATAGACGCCGGTGCGAAACAGGCCCGTGACGTGGATCCACGGGAAATACCACAGCACCGATTGCACAGACTCGGGCATGTTTTCGTAGATGAAGATCACCCCCGCGACGAGGAAGAGCGGGCGGGTGATGATGCCCCAGATGCTGCCCCATGCCGAGAAGAGCCCCGTCAGAAGGCAGTTCAGCGACCCGATGCCAAGGCCCAGAAGCGCCGCCAGCAGCGTGGCGAGGATCATCGGGCCGAAGACGAGGTTGGCGGAGGCCGAGGTGAATTCCAGCACGCCGAAGAGCACGATCACCATGATGGTGACGCTGGTCAGCAGGTTGAGCGCGAAACGGGCGAGGATCGCGTCGATCCATGACACGGCGGGATACATCAGGAGCGGGCGGGAAAAGTTGATCGAGACCTGCACGCTGGCGGCAATCGTCGCATAGACGGTGAAGGGCAGATAGCCCGAGGCATAGAAGAGCAGGAAGGAATTGCCCAAGGGCGGCGAGCGCAGCATCAGCGCGAAGACCACCGAGAGCACGATCAAGGCGCCCACGGGTTCGGCCACGGCCCAGACATAGCCGCCCGGCGAGCGCCCGTAGCGCGTCGACATCTCGCGCAGCATGAGCGCGACCACGGCCCGACCACTTGCAAAGGAGCGGTTCGCCGAAGAGGCCACACCCACGGGAGCGCGGGGCGGGAGCGGGGTGGAGGAAGGCAGCGTGCGGTCCTATCTTCTGGTCTTGTCCTCTCGAAATATGTATGAGCTTCAACTTAAGTTCAAACAGGATCAGTGGGGCCGGAGTATTGGCCGAAACAGCAGGACCGCCGCAAGCCGCGCAGGCTGGCCCCGTCGTCCGCCCGGGCCATGGCGGCGCGGGGGCGGCACGGCAGCAAAATCCCGATGCGGCACCGGCTGCCCTGCCCCGCAGGCCGATGTTTCGGCCCAATGCGGGGCCCGCGCGGCTGAGGCGGCGGCATTTCGGGTTGATGCTGTCCTTTCTGGTCGTGGTGACCGTCCCGCTTTTCGTGATCGCGGTCTATCTTTACACCTTTGCGCAGGATCAGTTCGCCTCGACCGCCGGGTTCACGGTGCGCGCCGAGGAGGCCGGGGCCGCGACCGATCTTCTGGGGGGGCTGGCCGGGTTCGGCGGCGCGGCGAGCGCCACGTCAGATGGCGATATCCTGTATGAATTCATCACCAGTCGGGAATTGGTGCAGCGGCTGAACGACCGCATGGACCTTGTCGGGCATTACGCCGCCCCATACCGGCGCGACCCGGTTTTCGCGCTGGAGCCGGACGCCCCGATCGAGGCGCTGGTCAATCATTGGCAAAGGGTTGTCCGGGTATCCTATACCCGCAGCAGCGGCTTGATCGATGTCGAGGTCCTGGCCTTCGACCCGGTGACGGCCCATACCATCGCGCAGGCCATCGTCGAGGAAAGCCAACGCCTGATCAACGAGTTGAATGATCAGGCGCGGGCGGATGCGATGCGCTTTGCCGAAGCGGACCTGGAAGCTGCCATCGCGCGGCTGCGCATGGCGCGGGAGGCGCTGACGGCCTTCCGAACCCGGACCCAGATCGTCGATCCGCAAAGCGACATCCAGGGCCGGAGCGGGGTGCTGAACAACCTTCAGCAGCAATTGGCCGAGGCGCTGATCGATTTCGACCTGTTGTCGGAGAACACGACCAATCCCAGCGACCCGAGGTTGGTGCAGGCGATGCGCCGGATCGAGGTGATCGACGCGCGCATAAGGCAGGAGCGCGCGAATTTCGTCACCGACGAGGTGGGCATCGACGGCGAGGATTACCCGACGCTGATGGCGCAATTCGAGGGTCTGACGGTGGATCGCGAATTCGCGGAACAGGCCTATCGCGCGGCCCTGACCGCGCTGGACGTGGCGCGCACCAACAGCGCGCGCCAGAGCCGATACCTGGCCGTCTATATCCGCCCGAGCCTGCCGGAAAGCGCGGGATTTCCGCGCCGCGAGGCGATCCTGGGCCTGTCGCTGATGTTCCTTGTGCTGGGATGGGCGATCATGGCGCTGGTCTATTACAGCATCCGCGACCGGCAATAGGCTGCCCCGCGATGATCCGCTTCGAGCACCTGACCAAGGGATTCGACGTGAACGGCCAGCGCAAGCTGGTGATCGACGACCTGAACCTGACGCTGGAGCGGGGGCGGTCGCTGGCGCTGTTGGGGCGCAACGGGGCAGGCAAGTCGACGCTGATGCAGATCATCGCGGGCAACATGCGGCCCGACCGGGGCCGGGTTGTCACCGATGGCACGATATCCTGGCCCGTGGGGCTGGCGGGCGCGGTGCATCCGAACCTGACCGGGGCGCAGAACGTGCGGTTCATCGCGCGGGTCTATGGTGTGGACACCGGGGAACTGGTCGATTTCGTGCAGGATTTCGCCCAGCTGGGCGCGCATTTCCACATGGAGGTGCGGACCTATTCGTCGGGGATGCGGTCGCGGCTGAATTTCGGGCTGTCGATGGGAATCAAGTTCGACACCTATCTGATCGACGAGGTGACGGGCGCGGGCGATGCCGCGTTCCGGTCGCGCAGCGCGGCCTTGTTTCAGGACCGGATGCAGAATTCGGACGCGATCATGGTGAACCACAACCTCGGCGAGCTGAAGGAATACTGCAACGCGGCCATCGTGCTGGAGCGGGGAAAATTGCAGGTTTTCGACGATCTCGACGAGGCAATCGCGCTGCACAAGCGCAACATGGACTGAACCCTGCCCCGTCCGGCCGCGCAGACAGGGTAAATGCCTTGCGAAGAATGCGCGGGGTTTTCCCCGATTGCACCATAATCCCACCGCGCCGCGATCCCGTCTGCGCGCGAGGCTCTGCCCGTCAGAACCGCGACGGAGCGCCGGATGCCGATACTCGTTCCGGGGGGCAGCACCCTCACGAACCTGCCGAGGCTGGACCAGGGAATCAGCGATCTGTTGATCCGCGACACGGCCGGGGGGCAGGTGCTGTACGCCTTGTCGGGGCCGAGCGGAGGGTTGACCGCCTATCGGCTGGGTGACGGCGGGGCGCTGGAGCTATTGGATTTCGCCTATTTCCCCACCGATCTTGCACCCGGTGTGCTGGGCGGCATGACGCTGCTGGAGACGCCGGGCGGGCCGCATGTGGTGGTGGCCGAGACTGCGCAATCCCGAAGCCTTGCGGCCTATGCGCTGGCGGGGGATGGCGGGATCGGCGGGCTGGTCAGCATCGGCGGGATCGGTGCGTCGAATGGTGCGCTGCTCAGCGTTGATCAATTGGGCGGGTCCATGCTGGTGCTGGCCAACCAGGGGCAGGAGGCGCTCAGGGGCTACAGCCTGTCGGGGGGGCTTGAGCTGAGCGCGCGATTCGCGGTCGGGGCCGCGCAGGCCGCCTATGCCAGTTCGGTCTTTGCCATGGAAACGGTCCGGGTGGCGGGACAGGATTTCCTGCTGGGTGCGAGCCTGACGGCGCGCGGCGTCAGCGCCTTCCGGATCGGGGCCGAGGGGCTGGTCGCGACAGGCAGTCTCGGGGTGGAGGAAGGCATCGGCATCATGACGCCGAGCGCTCTTGCCACGGCCGAGATCGGGGGGCGGCATTTCGTGCTGCTGGGGTCGGCCCCGTCGGACGGGATCGGGCAATCGGGCGCGATCACGGTGATGGAGTTGCGCGCCAATGGCAGCCTTGTCGCGGTCGATCACCTGCTGGACACGCAGGACACGCGCTTTGGCATGATCCAGAGCCTGGAGGTGCAGACCGCGCATGGTGTCACCTATGTGCTGGCGGCCGGTGGGGATGACGGGCTGTCGCTGTTCGTGATGCTGCCCAGTGGGCGGCTTGTGCTGGTCGACCAGGTCACGGCGGGGGCGGCAGCGGGGCTGGAGAATGTCGCGGCGATCCGCGCCACCACCGATCAGGCAGGGCTGCGGGTCTTCGTCGCCTCGGAGATGCGTGCCGGCGTGACCGAGGTCTCGGTCGATACGCGCGGCAACGGGATGGTGGCGGAGGCAGCCGCGCAGGGCGGCACGCTGGTGGGGACGACGCAGGACGACATCCTGATCGGGGACGCGGGGGATGACAGTCTTGCGGGAGGCAATGGCGCCGACATCCTGGAGGATGGGGACGGACGCGACACGCTGTCGGGCGGCGGCGGGCGCGACATTTTCGTGCTCAGGGCGGATGGGCAGGTCGACACGATCGTGAGCTTCGAGCGGGGGACCGACCGGCTGGACCTGTCGGATTGGCCGTTCCTTTACGATCCGGCGGGGTTGAGCATCCAGTCCACGGCGCTGGGGGCCCTGGTGACATGGCGCAACGAGACGCTGGTGATCGAGACGATGAACCGGCGCAGCCTGTCGGACCATGACGTGCGGGCGGCGGTCCTGGCCGGGCCGCAGCGGCGACCGGTCCTGACCGAGGCCGATCCGGACAGCGACCGGTATCTTGTCGGAACGGCTGTGGCGGATGTGCTGGAGGGCGCGGGGGGCGGCGACACGCTGTTTGGCGAGGGGGAGAGGATGTGCTGCTGGGGGGCGCGGGCAATGACAGTCTGTACGGCGGGGTGGGCAATGACCGGCTGGAGGGGGGGGCGGGGTTTGATCGCCTTTATGGCGGGAGTGGCAATGACCTGCTGTTCGGGGATGCACTGGCCGATCAACTCTACGGCGATGTGGGCAACGACACGCTGGACGGCGGCATAGGGAATGACTGGCTTTTCGGGGGGACCGGACACGATTCTCTGATCGGGGGGGACGGCAACGACGCATTGCGCGGTGACAGCGGGGCAGATGCCCTGCTGGGGGAAACAGGCGATGACCGGCTTTGGGGGGGCAGCGGAAGCGATCGCCTGTGGGGTGGCGCCGGTGACGACATGCTGGATGGGCAGGGCGACCGGGACATACTTTTCGGCGACGACGGAGATGACACGCTGTTCGGCGGGACAGGGTTTGATCTTTTGCGAGGAGGCGGCGGAAACGATCTGCTTTACGGCGGGTCTTTGGCCGACCGGCTGTACGGCGATGCAGGCGATGACAGGCTTGTCGGCGGCGACGGCAGTGACCGGCTCTGGGGTGGCAGCGGAAACGACGTGGTGCAAGGGGATCAGGGCAATGACGTGCTCTGGGGTGGGTCTGGGAACGACACCTTGATCGGCGGGGACGGCGACCAGCGGCTGTTCGGAGGCAGTGGCTTTGACCGGATCGAGGGCCGGGCGGGCAACGATCGTCTGTGGGGCAATTTCAATGCCGACATCTTTGTCTTTGCCGATGGGCACGGGCGCGACACGATCGAGGATTTCGATGCGATAGGCCGTGTCGAACGGATAGACCTGTCGGGCATCACGGCGCTGTCAGGCGCGAGCTACGGCGCGCTGCAGGCTGCGGGCGCGGTTACGGCCGCAGCGGGCGGCGTTCTGATAGATACGGGCGGGGGCAATTCCATCTGGCTGGCGCGGGTGGCACTTGCCGATCTGGATGATGGGGATTTCATCTTTTGAGGATGCGGCGGTAGATCCCGTCAAGCGCTTTTGCATGGTCCTCGGGGCTTGGTAGGGCGGGCCGGGTCGCTGGCGGCCTGCGGAAACGGTCGGGATCGGCATCGAGCAGGCCGAGACAGTCGGCCAGTGCCCGGTGATCGCCGACATCGATCACGAAGCCGTTTTCGCCGTGGTTGACATCCTGACCGATGGCCCCGCGATCCGAAGCGATGACCCAGAGACCAAGCGCCAGCGCCTCCCGCGTGACCAGCCCGTAGCTTTCGGACCAGATCGACTGGGCCAGAAGGACATCCAGCCGCCCGTATATCTCGCCCACGCGGTCAAGCGGCGTGCGCGGCAGAAAGGTGACGGGCGTGCCGTTCCAGATCCGCTGCCGCATCTGACCGACAGGCAGGGCATGATCGACCACGACGAGATCGAGGTTCGCGAAACGCCGCGCATGGATCGCGGCACGGAGAAGGGCATATCCCTTGTGCCGGGAGGCACCGCCGATCATCCCAAGGCGCAGACGCCCCGGTGGGCCGGGCTGTCGAATTGGTTCGGGAAGGGGAGAAACGGGATTTTCGAGAGTTTCCACCCGCTCCACTCCCGCTTTGCGGTGAAGCTCCGCGAAACTATCTGAGACAGCCAGAAGTCCCGATGCCCCACGCAAGCCCCGTCTTGTGATCCGCGCACGGTCGGGCAGGTCGCCGTCAGGCGCGGCGAGGTCGTAGAGCTCGGGCCGGCCATCATCGGACACAACGAATTGGTTGGGCGACAGCCACCACCCGTCATGGAGCGTGATGACATAGGGCAGGTTTCGATGCCTGAGGCGATCTGCCACCGAGGCGGTCAGGCGCTGAATGCAATGCAGATGCACCAGATCAGGGCGGATACGGTCGAGAAGCCGATCGAAGACATCGCCCATCTTGTGATCGGTCACATCCATCGTGCGGATGCCGGAGCGGGCCGTAACCGTCCAGATGCGCGCGCCATCGCGGGCGAAGCAGCGGATTTCATGGGGTGTTTCGCCACCTTCGAGCGTGGTGATCACGTCGATCTCATAGCGGGTCCCGTAAAGGTGCAACAAACCCGCGACACTGTTTTGCACAACCCGTGTTGCGCCCCCGATGTCCTGCGGCGGATAGAAGACATTGACGATAAGGAGCCGGATCTTTGGCGCAGGCAAGGGTGGGCGCACTGTCTCGAACATCGCGCCAAGGCGCGCACCCATCGCATCGAGCGCGTAGTCTCGCAGAACGTGATCGCGCGCGGTCTGGCCGATGCGGTGGCGCAGGTCGGCATCATCGACAAAGCGCAGGATCGCGGAGACAAATCCGGCCTTGTCGGCGGCAAAAAGGGCGGTTTGCCCCTCCTCGATCACAGCGCGATGCGTGGCGGTGGGGCTGACGACCGACGGAATGCCGAAAAGCGCGGCTTCCATCCATTTTATCTCGCTTTTCGCGTCGGTCAGGGGCGAAGGAAACAGCACGGACAGGTTGATGTCGGCTTGGGACAGCTCGGCGCAGAAAGCTTCGAAATCCCAGATTGGCGGGATCAGGCGGATATCGGGATGGCGGGGATCGAGATGTCGGAATTCCGGAAAATCACCGATGAGACGGCATTCCACCATGCCGGGACGCTGCGCCAGAACCTCGGCCAAGGCGGGTTCCAGAACCTCGGCGAACTCGGCCTTGTGCGCCTTGGTGCCCGATCCGTAGAAGATCACCAGCTTGTCGCGTCGACCGTGCGGCGTGGCGGCGGCCATGGCGGAGAGATGCGGCAGGCCGATGGCATTGGAGTGCAGGAAAACCTGCCCGCTCCGCACGATGGGGGACATGGCCTGTTGCAGGGTCGGGGTGGAGGCGATGCCATGATCGCACATCGCCATGGCGTGGCGGAACAGGGGCACGCCGCAAGCTATGGCCGCGTGATCATGGGCTGTGATCTGACCGGCATAGGTCGATAGCGGTGGCGGGAACTGACCCGCGTCAAAGATCAGGTCATCGCAATCATAGAAGGTGGCAAGCCCCTGCTGGGCGGCATCCGCGATCAGGTCGATGATCGGGGGAAAGGCCGGGCCGCGCATGAAGATGACCGCGTCATACGCCTCGAGCCTTTGATGCAGGCGGTCGATGTCGAGGCTTTGCAGGTAGAGATCGGCGGTGAAACCCGCTGCGCGCAATTGGTCGATTTTCTGGTCCGCGCGGTAGAGCTTGCATTGATAGAGATCGTCATTGGCAAGGAGGGCGACACGGCGGATCGGCGCGCTGCGCCGGGGTGACGTATAGGGCGGCGTGCGCAGGGTGAGCGCACGGGCGAGCAGATTCTGCACATCGGGCACGGATCGCCGTAGCAGCTGTCCGAAAAGGTCGGACCAGATCCGGTCGAAAATCGCGGCCCCAAGCGCCCGGCGGCGGCGGCGCAGGGCCACGTCGGAAAAGAGCGTGTCGGGCAGGCGGTCGCAGAGATCGAGCGCTTCCTCGAGCCGGCCTTCGCCGGCGAGACGTTCGGCAAGCGTGACGGCATTCGAGCCGATGTCGAAATCGGACGGCACGGCGCGGCGTAGCTGGATTTCCGTCGGGATCCGGTTCTGCGCGTAGATCATGTCGGCCAGATCGAGACAGGCGCGCGGATCGCCGGGATTTGCGTTGATCACGCGGGCCAAAAGCCATTCGGCGGTGGCAGTATCGCCGGTGTGACGTTTGCGCCGGGCAAGGTCGATCAAGAAGCCACGCGTTTCGGGATCAGCCGCATCGAAAACAGCCGCACCGGGGATCGGGACCGTGTCGAGATGGGCAAGTGTTTCGGGCAAGCTGGCAACCGGGGACAGATCGGCGGATGCGGCGCGGAAATCGGCGATGCGGTCAAGGATCGCGGGCGGCAGGTCGAGATCCGTGCGCATCCTGAACCATGCGCGGGCATTGGCATGGGCGCCTGCGCGCATCCCGATCCGGGCCCAGTGGCGGCGGAGGCTTGGCAGGTCCGTGGCCCCTGGCAGGTCGATATCGGCTAAGGCGAGGGCCGCACGGTAGAATTCGGCGTCCAGCACGTGGTCGGGATGGGGTGGGATACCCGCTGAAAGACCCGTGTTGCAGAAATGCGCGATGGCATCGAACCGGTCGGCGCTGGGCAGGGAATGCCCAGCAGCCTCGGCCAAGGCGCGATAGACTTCGTGCTCGAATATGCGTGACAGCACGGGGCCATGCAGCCCCCGCGCCAGCCAGAGATGGGATTCGGACAGGTGAAGGGCGTCGGGCGGGACACCTTTTGCGGCCAGTCGGGCAACGACATTGGCGACGGGAAGATCGGGGGGCAGGTCAAGACCATGCCAGCGACGGACAAAACCCGCATCCCATGTGTCGGGATCTGCCTTGCGGCCTTCGGCATGGCCGAATTCGAGGTAGTGGAACACTGCCTCTCCGGGGCTGGCGACGGCATCGGCCACATCGGGATTGCGGGCGAGATATGCCCCGACGCAGAAGCCGCGTGCCAGAAGGGCGGTGTTATCATGACGGGCAAACAGGTCAGCGGTGCTGCCCTTGCGCAGGGCGCGCCGATACCACGCCTGCCAATCGAAGGCGGCATCGCCCCCGGTCAGTCGGGCAACACGGCCACCAAGCCGGCGCAGAACCCTGGAGGTTTCGCGGGAGATCATCGCATTCGGTACCGTGGAAATCGTTACGCGACCTGCATAGCCAAAGCCGCGCGGCCTGTCACGCACCCCGCCCCTGCCGCCTTGCAAGCGGGGGGGCGGGTGCCTACAACCCGCAAGCGAAGGAGCCCGCCATGCCCGAGCAAACCGTGCCGAAACCCGTTGTCCTGTGCATTCTCGACGGATGGGGGATCGGTCCGACCGAGGCGGGCAATGCCCCCCGTCTGGCGGCCACGCCGCATATGGACCGGCTGATGGCGACCTGCCCCCATGCGACGCTGATCACCCATGGCCGGGCCGCGGGCCTGCCCGAGGGGCAGATGGGCAATTCCGAGGTCGGGCATACCAATATCGGCGCGGGCCGGGTCGTGGCGATGGATCTGGGGATGATCGATCTGGCGATCGAGGATGGCAGTTTCCGGGCCAAGCCCGCGCTGGCCGAGTTCATCGCGGCGCTGAAGGCGAGCGGGGGGCGGGCGCATCTGGCGGGCCTTGCCTCGCCCGGGGGGGTGCATTCGCACCAGAGCCATATCATCGCCGCCGCGCGCGCCCTGACCGAGGCGGGGCTGGAGGTCTTGGTCCATGCCATCACCGATGGCCGCGACGTGGCCCCCTCATCGGCCCCCGAGCAGATCGCGCGGCTGGAGGCGGAATTGCCCCAAGGCGCGCGGATCGTGACCGTGATCGGGCGCTATTTCGCCATGGACCGCGACAACCGTTGGGACAGGGTGGAACGCGCCTATCGCGCCATGGCCGAGGGCAAGGGCGTTGCGGCCAAGGAGGCACAGGGCGCGATCGGGGCCGCGCATGCGACGGGGCAGAGCGATGAATTCATCGAACCCGCCGTGATCGGTGACTATGCCGGGATGGCCGAGGGGGATGGGCTGTTTTTCGTCAATTTCCGGGCCGACCGGGCGCGCGAGATCCTGGCCGCCATCGGGGACCCGGATTTCGACGGGTTCGAGCGCGGCCCGCGCCCGGCACTGGCCGCACGGCTGGGGATGGTCGATTATTCCAAGGCGCATGATGCCTACATGATCACGATGTTTCCCAAGCAGGAGATCGTGAACACGCTGGCTGAATGGGTGGCCAAGCAGGGGCTACGGCAATTCCACATCGCCGAGACCGAGAAATACCCCCATGTCACCTTTTTCCTGAACGGGGGAAAGGAGCCCCCCGTTCCGGGCGAAGATCGCTACATGGCGGCCTCGCCCAAGGTGGCGACCTATGATCTGCAACCCGAGATGTCGGCGGGCGAAGTGACCGATCACCTGGTGGAGGCCATCGGCGCGGGCTACGATCTGATCGTGGTGAATTACGCCAATCCCGACATGGTCGGCCATACCGGCGATCTGGGGGCCGCGATGCGCGCCTGCGAGGCGGTGGATACGGGGCTGGGCCGCGCGCTGGCGGCGCTGGAGGCGGCGGGAGGCGCGATGATCCTGACCGCCGATCACGGCAATTGCGAAACGATGATCGACCCCGAGACGGGCGGGCCGCATACGGCGCATACGCTGAACCCGGTGCCCGTGATCCTTGTCGGTGGGCCTGCGGGCGCGGGCCTGCGCGACGGCATCTTGGCCGATCTGGCGCCGACGCTGTTGCACCTGATGGGCGTGCCGCAACCGTCGGAGATGACGGGGCGGACGCTGATCGCATGATGCTGCGCGCTGTCTGTGTCGCCCTTGTGCTGCTTGCCGCACCGGCGCGGGCCGAACCCGATGTCGTGGCCAGCGCCGAGCGCGCGGCCGAGATGCTGGAACAGGCGGCTTTCGCCCTGCTGGAGGCCGAAGGTGCCCGTGACCGGGTCGAGGCGCTGACCCAGACGGTGCGCGCCTACGAGGAGGGGCTTTTGGCGCTGCGCGAGGGGATGCGGCAGGCTGCGCTGAGGGAACAGACGATCCTGACCGTCTTCGAGGCGGAGCGGGACCGACTGTCGCGGCTTCTGGGCGTGTTGCAGGGCATCGAGGGCGCGCCCGCGCCGCTGTTGCTGATGCATCCGGCCGGCGCGCTGGGCACGGCGCGGTCGGGGATGATCCTGTCGGAGGTCACGCCCGCCGTGGCCGAGGAAGCTCGCGCGCTGCGGATGCAGCTGGAAGACCTGGCCACGCTGCGGCGGTTGCAGGACGAGGCGGTGGACCAGTTGACGCTGGCGCTGGACCGGATGCAGGCCGCGCGCACCCAGTTGAGCCAGGCCATCGCGGACCGTCGGATGCTGCCCGACAACATCATCCGCGACGAAACCGCGATGACCGAATTGCTGGACAGTGTCGATTCGCTCGATGCCTTGGCCGCCGTCCTGTCGCGCGACGGGGCGGACGGGGGCATCGAGCTGCCCGATTTCGTGGCGGCGCGCGGCACGCTGGCCATGCCGGTCTTGGGCACGGTGCTGCGGAGCTACGGCGAGGCGGATGGCGCGGGCGTCACGCGGCCCGGTCTGGTTCAGGCCACGCGCCCACGGGCGCTGGTCACGGCACCTTGGGCGGCCTCGGTCCGCTATGCGGGACCGCTGCCCGATTACGGAAATGTCATTATCCTTGAACCACAGGCCGACTATCTGATCATCCTGGCGGGGATCGGGACCCTTTACGTTGTCCCCGGCGACATCGTAGCTTCGGGCGGTGCGCTGGGCCTGATGCCCGGCGATCCGGGGCCGGAGAGCGAAGAATTGATCCTGTCATCCGCGCAAGGTGGTGGCGCGGAGCTGACGGAAACGCTTTATATCGAGGTGCGGGAGGACGGTGCGCCGATTGATCCGGCACCGTGGTTCGCGGCCACCGGGCGCGACTGAAACGAAGGATGACGACCATGAACAAGCTGATCATTGCGGCCATCGGGGGCATTGCGGGCGGCGTCTTGCTGAGCACGCAGGTGGCCGGGCCGCTGATCGCGCAGGAGGACCGGGCCAATGCCTCGGTCTATGAACAGCTCGACCTGTTCGGCGACATCTTCGAACGCATCCGCGCCAATTACGTCGAAGAGGTCGACGAGGCCGCCCTGATCGAAGCGGCGATCAACGGGATGCTCACCTCGCTCGACCCGCATTCGAGCTATCTGCCGCCCAGCGATTTCGACGACATGCAGGTGCAGACGCGCGGCGAATTCGGCGGTCTGGGCATCGAGGTGACGCAAGAGGACGGATTCGTGCGCGTCATCACGCCGATGGACGACACGCCCGCCATGGCCGCCGGTGTCGAGGCGGGCGATTTCATCACCCATGTCGATGGCGAGGCGCTCTTGGGTCTGACGCTGGAACAGGCGGTGGACATGATGCGCGGGCCGGTGGGGTCCGAGATCGTCATCACCATCGTGCGCGAAGGGGTCGACCAACCCTTTGACATCACCATCGTGCGCGACCGGATCCGGCTCACCGCCGTGCGCTACCGGCTGGAAGGCAATACTGCCGTCCTGCGCATTTCCACCTTCAACGACCAGACCTTCCCCAACCTGCAGGAGGGGCTGGCCGAGATGATCGAAGAGGTCGGGGGGCTCGACAACCTGAACGGCGTGGTTCTGGACCTGCGCAACAATCCGGGTGGTTTGCTGAACCAGGCGATCCGGGTGTCGGATGCGTTCCTCGACCAGGGCGAGATCGTGTCGACGCGGGGCCGCGACCCGGCCGATGGCGATCGTTACAATGCGACGCCCGGTGACCTGATCGAGGGGCTGCCGCTGGTCGTGCTGGTGAATGGCGGTTCGGCTTCGGCCTCGGAAATCGTGGCGGGCGCGTTGCAGGATCACCGCCGGGCCGTGGTCGTGGGCACCAACACCTTCGGCAAGGGATCGGTGCAATCGATCATGCCGCTGGCGGGGGATGGCGCGATGCGGCTGACCACCTCGCTTTACTACACGCCGTCGGGGCGTTCGATCCAGGCCTTGGGCATCGCGCCCGACATCCTGGTCGAACAGCGCGATCCGGTCGAGGTAGACGAAGAGGCCGAAGCCGGCCCGGCGCGCCGCAACGAAGCCAGCCTGCGCGGGGCGATCCAGAATTCCACCCTGACCGAGGACGAGCGCCGCCAGCTGGAAGAGGAGCAGGCCATCGCCGAGGCCACGGCCACGCTGCGCAACGAGGATTACCAGCTGGCCTATGCCATCGACATCCTGACCGGCCTGAACGCTCTGGGCCCGCGCGGCAACTGATCCCGTGACGCCCGAGGAGATCGCCCGCTTGCCCTATCGCCCCTGCGTGGGGGTGGTGCTGATCCATGCCGATGGCAGGGTCTTTGCCGGGCAGCGGTCGGACATGGCCGAGCCCGCGTGGCAGATGCCGCAAGGCGGGATCGACAAGGGCGAGACGCCCATCGCCGCCGCCCTGCGCGAGTTGCGCGAGGAGACGGGGGTGGGCGCCGAGCATGTCACCGTTCTGGCCGAGACGGCGGAGTGGCTTCCCTATGACCTGCCCGCCGAGGTTCTGCCCTATCGCGGCAAGTATCGCGGCCAGACCCAGAAATGGGTGCTGATGCGGCTGGAGGCGGGCGACGAGGTGATCGACCTGAGCCACGAGGATGTGGAATTTTCCGACTGGCGCTGGATGCGGGGGGCGGAGCTGTTGTCGCTGATCGTGCCGTTCAAGCGCCCGATCTACGAGGCGGTGCTGGCGGAGTTCGGGGTAAGCTAGGGCGACCCCAGATTGCCCGAATGTAGCGGTGAGACGCGACTCCAAATTAGAACAAAACGTGAATATACTGCGGGTCATGGGATTCGCCGAACTGTCCATCACCTCGAACTTCACGTTCCTGACCGGGGGGTCGCATCCCGAGGAATATGCGCGCAGGGCAGCGCTTCTGGGGTTGGAGGCGATTGCCATCGCCGATGTGAATTCGGTGGCGGGCGTGGTGCGGGCCTGGTCGGAGCTGAAGAAGATCCGCGAGGAGATCGCGGAGGCCGAGGCGGCGCGCGCCGATCCCGTAGGCCCGCCCAAGCCCGCGCATCTGCCCGATCCCCCGCGCGCGCCCATCGACCATGTGCCGCGCCTGTTGCCCGCCGCCTGCCTGGTGCTGGAAGACGGGATGAGGTTGACCGCCCTGCCGCGCGACCGGGCAGGTTGGGCGAGCCTGTGCCGCATCCTGTCGGCGGGGCGGTTGAGGGCGGACAAGGGCGATTGCCTGCTGGATCTGGACGATATCCTGAGATTTCCCGAGGGGCTTGAGCTGTTGCTGCATGCGCCCGACCGGCCCGGCGCCGACTGGCGGCAGGCGGCGGCGCGGTTGATCGACGGGATGGAGGGGCGGCTGCACCTGCTGATCGCGCCCGCCTATGACGGGCAGGATGCGGCACGGCTGGATCGCGGCGCGCGGCTGGCCGAAGCCTTGGGTCTGCCCACGCTCGCCTCGGCCCGGCCGATCATGCACCACGGGGCGCGGCGGCGGCTGACCGATATCCTGACCTGTATCCGCGAGGGATTGCGGATCGAGGATCTGGGCACCGCCGCGCAGGCCAATGCCGAACAGCGCCTGCGGTCGGAGGCGGAGATGCGGCGCATCTTCAAGGGGCATGAGGGGGCGGTGGACCACGCCGCGACACTGGCCGAAAGGCTGCGGTTCGACATCGCCAGCCTGCGCTACGAATACCCGTCGGAAATCGCGGATGGGGAAACCGCCGCCGAACGGTTGCAGCGGCTGGCGCAGGCGGGGCTGAACTGGCGCTATCCGCAGGGCATCCCCGAGCGGGCGCAAAAGCAGCTGGAGCATGAGCTGCGCCTGATCGGGAAACTGGGCTACGAGCCCTATTTCCTGACCGTCCATGATATCGTCGCCTTTGCCCGGTCGCGCGGCATCCTGTGCCAGGGGCGCGGATCGGCGGCCAATTCGATCACCTGCTATGCGCTGGGGGTGACATCCGTCAGCCCCGAGATCGGCACCATGGTGTTCGAACGGTTCGTGAGCGAGGCGCGCAACGAGCCGCCCGATATCGACGTGGATTTCGAGCATGAGCGCCGCGAAGAGGTGATCCAGCACATCTATGCGCGCTACGGTCGCCACCGCGCGGGGCTCTGCGCCACGGTGATCCATTATCGCGGCAAGCGCGCGGTGCGCGAGGTGGGCCGCGCCATGGGCCTGTCGGAGGATGTGCTGTCGGCGCTGTCGTCCCAGATCTGGGGATCATGGTCGAAACACGGGCCCGAGATCGCCCGGATGCGCGAGATCGGGCTGGACCCCGACAGCCCGCGCCTGAAGCAGACGATCCAGCTGATCGAGGAGATCATCGGCTTTCCCCGGCATCTGAGCCAGCATGTGGGCGGCTTTGTCATCACCGAAGGGCGGCTGGACGAGCTGGTCCCGATCGAGAATGCCACGATGGAGGATCGGACCGTCATCTGCTGGGACAAGGATGACATCGACGCGCTGGGAATCCTCAAGGTCGATATCCTGGCGCTGGGGATGCTGTCGTGCATTCGCAAGGCGTTTGGCCTGCTCCGCCAGCACCATCAGGCCGATTACACGCTGGCCACCCTGCCGCCCGAGGACCCGGCCGTCTACGACATGCTGTGCCGGGCCGACACGTTGGGCGTGTTCCAGGTGGAAAGCCGGGCGCAGATGAATTTCCTGCCCCGGATGCGCCCGCGCTGTTTCTACGACCTGGTGATCCAGGTGGCGATCATCCGCCCCGGGCCGATCCAGGGCGACATGGTGCATCCGTTCATAAGACGCCGGAACGGGGAGGAGGAGGTCAGTTTCCCCTCGGACGAATTGGGCCGCGTGCTGGGCAAGACGCTGGGCGTGCCGCTGTTCCAGGAACAGGCGATGCAGATCGCCATCACCGGCGCAGGCTTTTCGCCCGACGAGGCGGACAGGCTGCGCCGGTCGCTGGCCACCTTCAAGAAGCATGGGAGCGTGTCGGAGTTTCGCACCCGGTTTTTGCGGGGCATGCGCGCCAATGGCTATGACGCGGATTTCGCGGAACGCTGCTTTTCCCAGATCGAGGGCTTTGGCAGTTACGGATTCCCCGAAAGCCATGCGGCGAGTTTCGCACTTTTGGTCTATGCCTCGAGCTGGCTCAAACGGCACCATCCCGGCATCTTCGCCTGCGCGCTGCTGAATTCCCAGCCGATGGGCTTTTACGCCCCGGCCCAGATCGTGCGCGATGCCCGGCAGCACGGGGTGGAGGTGCGGCCCGTCTGCATCAACCGGTCGCGGTGGGACAACGTGATGGAACGGACGGAAACCGGCGCGCTGGCGCTGAGGCTGGGGTTCCGGCAGATCAAGGCGATGCGCGAGGACGAGGCCGATTGGCTGACGGCGGCGCGCGGCAATGGCTACACGGCGGTCGAGGATGTATGGCGGCGCGCAGGCCTGGCGGCCAGGACGCTGACGATATTGGCGGAGGCCGATGCCTTTGCCACCTTGGGGATTTCGCGGCGCGATGCGCTTTGGGCGGCCCGCGCGCTGGTGCCGAAGCGGAAATTGCCGCTGTTTTCGGGCGATCTGGACGGAGAGGGGATCGTGGAACCCGCCGTTCACCTGCCCAGGATGACCGAGGGCGAAGAGGTGGTGGAGGATTACGTGGCGATGCGCCTGACGCTCCGGTCACACCCGGTGGCGCTGATCCGCGACCGGCTCAGCCCGGGGATCGACCGGCGGTTGCTGGCAAGGTCAAATTCATTTCAAGAGCACCGAGATAACCGGGCAACGAAGTTTCCTGAAAACAGCATCAACACCTGATCATGCCTGCGAAACCTACAAATCAGGTCCTTTTCCCGCGTAGGTAAAACAAAGGCGCCAGCGCGCTCCCCGTCCATCTCGGCCGTCAGTTCATCACGCCACGCTCGACGATATCGATACGTTTCACAGATCCAAGAAAAAAGACAATTGCCACCTTTCGCAAGCAATCCAGCTCTCAGCCGAGCCTCACCAAGAGTTCTTTCACCATCATCCAAAACAACCACTGAGCGCTTTTCAGTTCTGGAAAGGCCAATCAAGCGCGGCCGTTCCTGAAAAAGCGGATGAACCTCAAGGTACTGAGACTGACGATCTACCGCTTGCACCGCTTCATTAAATGCAAAACTCAACTCATACTTCCCATAAACCCAACTAGGCCAAGGAAAATTTATCAAAAGAAGCCTGCTGCTTTCGGAAGCACCACTACGCGCCATACAAATGGTCCATGGAACTACATCCCGTAGCGATCCCGCTTTTCGCCCACCTGGCTCATCAGGCGCACCAGTTCCTGGCTGATGCCGGGTTCGGACAGGGCGTGTCCTGCGGCCTTTATCATGTGGAGCCTGCCGGCGGGCCAGCCCGCGACGAGCTTGTGGGCCGACAAGGGCGGGCAGATCATGTCGTAGCGGCCCTGCACCACCGTGCCGGGCACCTGCGCGATGCGGTAGAGATCGCGCAGGATCTGGCCATCCTCCTCGAGGAAGCCCTTGTTCACGAAGTAATGGTTTTCGAGGCGCGCAAAGGCGCGGGCATATTCCGCAGGGCTTTCGCCGCCACCCCCGTCGCTTTCCATCGAGGCGAGCGCGTTTTCCCACGAGGCCCAGGCGCGGGCGTGGCGGGTTTCGACCATCAGGTCGCCCGAAAACAGGCGGCGATTGTAGGCGGCGATCAGGTCGCCGCGTTCTTCCTCGGGGATAAGGGCGCAGAACCGCGCCCATTGCTCGGGCCAGAATTGCCCCGCGCCACCGCCGTAGAACCAGTCAAGCTCGCGCTGCATCGACAAGAAGACCCCGCGCAGCGCGAGATAGGCGACCCGGTCGGGATGGGTTTCGGCATAGACAAGGCCAAGCGTCGCGCCCCAGCTGCCGCCGAACACCGCCCAGCGGTCGATGCCCAGCGCCGTCCGGATACGCTCGATATCGGCGACCAGATGCCATGTCGTATTGGCCCGCACGCTGGCATGGGGCCGGGACCGGCCACAGCCGCGCTGGTCGAAGAGCACGATCCGCCAGAGCGCGGGGTCGAAATAGCGACGCATCGCCGGGCTGCATCCGCCGCCGGGACCGCCATGCAGGACCACGACAGGCGCACCATCGGGATTGCCGCATTGTTCGACATAGATGTGATGCCCATCGCCCACATCCATCATGCGCTGATCGAACGGGTCGATCGGCGGAAAGAGATGCGCGGCTGCGCGCTTTTGGCCGGAGAACTTGTCCATGCCGCTCCTATATAGACCGCTAGGGACGGTCCGTCGGGGCCAAAGTGACAGAATGTGAAGGGATTTGCCATGGCAGAGGTCAATCAAACCGTGGACAGCGGCGAAATCGCCAAGTTCGAGGCGATGGCAGCCGAATGGTGGGATCCGAACGGCAAGTTCAAGCCGTTGCACATGCTCAACCCCACGCGGCTGGATTACATCACGCGCCAGATCGCGGCGGAATTCGGGCGCGACCTGAAAGGGCAAATGCCGTTCGCGGGGCTGCGCATCCTCGATATCGGTTGCGGCGGGGGCTTGCTGTCGGAACCGATGGCGCGGCTGGGGGCGACGGTGGTGGGCGCGGATGCCGCGCCGCGCAACATCCCGGTGGCGCAGATCCATGCCGAGCAATCGGGGCTGACCATCGATTACCGCGTGACGACCGCCGAGGCGCTGGCCGCCGCGGGCGAAGAATTCGACGTGGTGCTGAACATGGAGGTGGTCGAGCATGTGGCCGACCCGCTCGCCTACCTCACGGCCTGCCAGCAATTGCTGAAACCGGGCGGTTTGATGATCTGTTCCACGATCAACCGGAACCCCAAAAGCTTTCTGATGGCGATCATCGGGGCGGAATATGTCATGCGCTGGCTGCCCAAGGGCACGCATGAATGGCAGAAATTCATCACGCCCGACGAATTGTACGACCTGATCCGGCAGGCGGGGCTGGACCCGGTGGACCGCAAGGGTTTCGTTTTCAACAAGCTGTTGTGGAGCTGGTCGATTTCCGACCGCGATCTGAGCGTGAACTATGTCACGGCGTCGTTGAAGCGGGGCTAGACCCCGGTCGGCGCGTTTCGGGCCAAGGCCGCGTCAGCTGTCGTTTTCCAGCCGCAGGCGCATTTCGCGGATCACGGGGATAGCCTGCCGGACGCGGTCGGCCCCGATCTCGCGCACGGTGTCCGACAGGATGGGCGCGATGGCCGAAAGCGCGGCATCACGCGCGCGGCGACCTGCGGGGCTGATCGATACCATCTTGCGGCGCGCGTCGTCCCAATCGGGGCGGATGTGGATGTAGCCCGCCCATTCCAGCCGGTTGAGCGTGTTCGTCATCGCTCCGCGCGTGACGTGAAACACCCGCGCGAGCTGCGCCGGCGTCTTTTCCCCGGTCGAGGCCATCAGGTGGTTCAGCACCGAGAAATGGCTGAGTTCCATTCCCTTGGGCAAGGCACGGCTGAGCCTGTTCCGGGCGAGCTGGTCGGCCATGAACATTTCGCTGAACAACGCGACGGACAGGGGATCATCGGGGGATGCCATGCGGGCAGTAGGCCATCGCCCTTGCCCCTCTGGCAAGGGGCGAAGGGTCGCAAGTGGTTCAGGATGCGGACAAAAGCGGATCGAGCTTGCCGTTGCGATCCAGCGCGGCCATGTCGTCATAGCCACCGACATGGGTATCGCCGATGAAGATCTGGGGCACGGTGTGCCGTCCCTTGGCGCGGCCCATCATTTCTTGCCGCTTGGCGGGGTCGCGGGCGACATCGATCTCGGTATAGGTGACGCCCTTGTCGGCCAGAAGCCGCTTGGCCGCGTGGCAATAGCCGCAAAGCGGCGAGGTGTAGATTTCGATCCGGGGCATCGGGTGGCCATCCTCTGAAGTCGTCGCGGTGGACATGATCTAGGCATCCCGGGCGACGCGCGCCAGTGCCATCACGCAAACCTGTCCGGCGCCCGCTGCATGGCAAGCCTGGGCCGCCGCGGAAAAGGTCGCGCCCGAGGTCATCACATCATCGACAAGCAGGATGTTCCGACCGACGACAGCAGCGGCACGGCGCGGGGCAACCCGGATGGCGGCATCGAGATTGGCAAAGCGGCCGTCCCGGTCGCGCCCGTCCTGCGACGGCGTGTGGCGCGCCCGCAAAAGCGCATCGGGCAGCCAGTCGCATCCGCTGGCCCGCGCCAATGCGGCCGCCAGCAGGGCGGATTGGTTGAACCGGCGCTGCGCCAGACGCCGCCAATGCAGGGGGATGGGCAGGATCAGGGGCGCATCGGCCAAGAGATCCGCCGCCGCCCGCGCCATCCATGGTCCTGCGGCGCGCGCCACCTCGGCCCGGTCGGCATGTTTGAGGCCAAGGACCAGCTTGCGCCCGTTTCCCGCGTAATGCAGCACGGCGCGGCCCCGCGACCAGGGTCGGGCGATGCGGTGACATTCCTCGCAGATGAGCGGCCCGGACAGGCTGCTTTGCCCCGGCAAACCGACACCGCACAGATCGCAAGCCGCCCCCAGCACGAAGGGCGTATCGGCCCAGCAGGCACCACAAAGCGCGAAATCGGTTTCGACCCGCCCCTCGCAGCACAGGCAGGCGGGCGGAAAGACCGCATGCAACAGCGTTTGCAATCTCATCCTACCCCCCTAAGTAGCGCAGCACAGACGACCAGGACGCAGCCGATCGTGCCAGACATGCCCAACCACAACCGCCTTGTGGACCGGCCCCGCCTTGAGCGGGCGCGGGCGCGTGCCCGTCTGGATGTCGCGGGCTTCCTGCATGACGAGGCCATGGCCGAGCTTCAGGAAAGGCTCATCGACGTTAACAGAAGGTTTACGTCGCCTGCGATCGTGACCGCTTTTCCAGGCGTCTGGAAGGCATTGCTGCCCGAGGCGCGTCTGGTCGCGCCGGACGAGGTGCTGGACCTGGAGCCGGGCGCGCATGACCTGGTGATCCATGCGATGGCGCTGCATTGGGCCGATGACCCGGTGGGGCAGATCGTGCAATGCCGCCGCGCGCTGCGGCCCGACGGATTGTTCCTGTCGGTGGCCTTTGGTGGCGAAACGCTGGTGGAGCTGCGGCAGGCGCTCGCCTTGGCCGAAACGGAGGTCCTGGGCGGTCTGAGCCCGCGCGTGGCGCCGATGGCGGAAATCCGGGACATGGGCGCGCTGTTGCAGCGGGCGGGATTGTCGCTGCCGGTGGCCGACCGCCTGCCCAGGACCGTGACCTATGCCGATGCCTTTGCCCTGATGGCCGATCTGCGCGCCATGGGCGAGACGAACGCCCTGGCCGACCGGCACCGGGTGCCTGCGCGCAGGGCCCTGTTTCACCGAATGGCCGAGATTTATGCCGCGCGGTTCCCGGCCAAGGGTGGCCAAGGCCGCATTCGCGCTACTTTCGAGTTGATCTTTCTCTCGGGGTGGTCCCCGCACGAGAGCCAGCAAAAACCGCTCCGCCCCGGCAGCGCCAAGGCGCGCCTTGCCGCCGCATTGGGGACATCGGAGTTTGACGAGACCGCATTGCCGGTCCTACACCCGACCGACGATTGAGGCCGCCACAGATGAACATGATGTCCGAGACGCAAGCCCAACAGCCCGCGACCGATCTGCCCCACGCCCCTTCCGATCACCCGCGGGTGAAATTCGGCAAGGTGGGCGTGCTGCTGGCCAATCTGGGAACGCCGGATCACTACAGCTATTGGCCGATGCGGCGGTATCTGAACGAATTCCTGTCGGATCGGCGCGTCATCGACTACAGCCCGTGGATCTGGCAGCCGCTGTTGCAGCTTGTGATCCTGACCAAGCGACCGTTTTCGTCGGGCGCGAATTACAAGTCGATCTGGAACGAGGAGCTGAACGAAAGCCCCCTCATGACGATCACCAAGGCGCAGACGCGCCTGATGACCGAGAAGATGAAGGCGCGTTACGGCGATGACGTGGTCGTCGATTACTGCATGCGCTATGGCAACCCCTCGACCAAGTCCAAGGTCGATGCGCTGGTGGCCCAGGGCTGCACCAAGATCCTGTTCTTCCCGCTTTATCCGCAATATGCCGGCGCGACCTCGGCCACGGCCTGCGACGAGTTTTTCCGCAGCCTCGAGAACATCAAGTGGCAGCCGATCGTGCGCACGGTCGAACCCTATTATGAGAACCCGCTTTACATCGAGGCGCTGGCCCAATCGGTCGAACGTGCCTATGCGGGCCTGGAAAACCGGCCCGATGTGCTGGTGGCCAGCTATCACGGCGTGCCCAAGCGCTACCTGATGGAGGGCGACCCCTACCATTGCCAGTGCCAGAAAACCTCGCGCCTGCTGCAAGAGCGTCTGGGCTGGGACAAGACCGAGATCGTCACCACCTTCCAGAGCCGGTTCGGGCCCGAGGAATGGCTGAAGCCCTATACCGTCGAGGAAGTCGCGCGGCTGGCCGAGGCAGGCAAGAAGCGGATCGCGGTCGTGGCCCCGGCCTTCAGCGCCGATTGCATCGAAACGCTGGAAGAGATCAACGAAGAGATCAAGGAAAGCTTCGAGCACGCGGGCGGTGAGGAATTCACCTATATCCCCTGCCTCAACGACGATGCGGCGCATATCGATGCGCTGGCTGCTGTCGTGGAAGAGAACCTGAAGGGCTGGCTGGCCTGACGCGTCAGGCGGCCACCCCGATAAGAGCTGTCCGGTTTGCCCGACCGGATCAGAGCCAATCGCGCAGGATCGGGATCAGCGGAATATCGGCCGGCGGCATCGGGTAGTCGCGGAGGTGCGATTTATCCACCCAAGCCAGGGTCTGACCCTCGCGCGCCTGGGGTATCCCTTCCCATTTGCGGCAGGCAAAGAGCGGCATGAGCAGGTGGAAATCCGCGTAGGCGTGGCTGGCAAAGGTCAGCGGCGCAAGGCAGGACGCCCATGTGTCGATGCCCAATTCCTCGCGCAATTCGCGAATCAGGGCCTGTTCGGGGGTTTCGCCCTGCTCGACCTTGCCCCCCGGAAATTCCCACAGGCCCGCCATGGATTTCCCCGGCGGGCGCTGGGCCAGCAACACGCGGCCATCGCGGTCGATCAGGGCCACCGCCGCAACGAGAATGATCTTCATCGGCTGCGCCCCGTTCCGACCGTCACGACCGGTAATCGGCGTTGATGTCGATATAGGCGTGGGTCAGATCGCAGGTCCAGACGGTCGCCGCCCCCCGGCCCAGCCCCATGTCGACGCCGATCACCAGTTCCTGGCCCTTCATGTAGGCGGCGCAATCGGCCTCGGAATAGCTTTCGGACCGCCAGCCCTTTTCGGCCACGACCAGATCGCCGAATCGGATGGTCAACAGGTCGCGGTCGGCCATGGCCCCGGATTTGCCCACCGCCATGACGATGCGGCCCCAATTGGGATCTTCGCCCGCGATGGCGGTCTTGACCAAGGGCGAATTGGCGATGGCGCGGGCCACGCGGTCGGCGTCACGCGCCGATTTCGCGCCGGTGACCTGCACCTCGACAAGCTTGGTGGCCCCTTCGCCATCGCGCACGATCTGAAGCGCCAGATCCCGCATCACGGCACCAAGGGCTGCGGCAAAGGCGCGCCCCTCTTTCGACTTGGCCGAGGTGATGGGCGGGTGATTGGCGCGGCCCGTCGCGGCCATCAGCACCGTGTCGGAGGTCGAGGTGTCGCTGTCCACCGTCACCGCGTTGAAGCTCGTCTTGGTGGTGGCCGACAGCATCGCCTGCAGCGCATCCTGCGTGATCGCGGCATCGGTAAAGATGTAGCCCAGCATGGTCGCCATATCGGGCGCGATCATGCCGGACCCCTTGGCGAAACCGGCGATTTTCACCGGCTTGCCCGCGATCTCGACCTCGGCCACGGCCCCCTTGGGGAACGTGTCGGTGGTCATGATGGCGCGGGCGGCAACGGCGGCTTTCCCTTCGTCCAGCCCGTCGGCCAGAACGGGGAGGATCGTGGTGATCTTCTCGGCGGGCAGCGGTTCACCGATGACGCCCGTCGACGAGGTAAAGACATGCGCCGCCGGGATCTTGAGCGCGGCCGCCGCCGCCTCGCAGATCAGGGCCACGTCGCTGGCGCCGCGTTCACCGGTGAAGGTGTTGGCATTGCCCGAATTGACGACGATGGCGAAGCCTTTCTTGGACCGGCCGGGCAGGGCGGCAAGTTTCGCCTGACCGTCCAGCACGGCGGCCGACCGCGTGGCCGACCGGGTAAAGACGCCCGCGATGGTCGATCCCGCCGCGATGTCTGCCAGCATCACATCGGTGCGGTTCTGGTAGCGGACGCCCGCCTCGCCAGCGGCGAAGCGGACACCGTCGATGACGGGCAGATCGGGGAAGGACGCAGGGGCCAGCGGCGAGACCTTGAGCGGGGCCTTGCCCGCAGGCTTTGCCGTCTTGGTCTTCTTGGCGGTCCCTTTTTCGGCCTTGTCCTTGGACTTGGCCTTTTTCTTCTTGTCGTCCTTTGCCTTCGCCATGGCGGTTTTCCCCAAAAAGGCTGCTGTCAGTTCGTGATCAGATCGAGGTTGCGGATGACCGACGGATCGATGTCCAGTTCCGGGCGCTCGACCGCTGCGGCCTCCGAAAGCTCGGTGATGGCCGCATCGACGCGGGCGCGGCGCAGACCGTCCTCAAGCTCGGCGCGGACCTCTTCGAGGGCCGGGGGGGCCTGATCGCGGGTGTCGTTGAGCAAGATCACATGCCAGCCGAATTGCGTTTCGACAGGGGCCGAGACCTCGCCCACGGACAGGGCGAAAACCGCCTCTTCGAAGGTGGGGACCATCATGCCGGCGGTGAACCAGCCCAATTGCCCGCCGTTCGGACCCGACGGCCCGATGGAGCGTTCCTGCGCCAGTTCGGCGAAATCGGCGCCTTCGCCCAGTTCGGCGATGAGCGCCTGCGCCTCTTCCTCGGTTTCGACGAGGATATGGCTGGCGTTGAATTCGGTGACGGAACCGGCGCTGCCGTATTGCGCGTCATATTCGGCCTGAACCTCTTCCTCGGGCAGGTCGGCCATGCCGATCTGGTCCAGAAGCATCGCGGCAAGGAAGGCGCGGCGTTCATTGGCAAGGCCCAGTTCCATCCGGGCGGTCATCTCGTCATCGGCGACATCGGCAAGGATCTGCTGCTGGACAAGCTGTTCCAGAAGACCGTCGAACAGCACGTTGTCCGGCAGTTCCTGGTATTGCGGCGGCAGCATCTGCTGCATCGCAATCAGGTGGCCCAGCGTGATGTCGGTGCCGTTCACGGTCGCCAGAACCGTATCGGCCGTCGGGGCATCCTGTGCGCCGACCGGCAGCGCGACGAGGGCCGACAGGGCGGCGGTGGCGAGAAACTTCTTCATGGAACGCGTCCTTTTGCTTGGTCGTGGGCAGGCCAGCCCGCGTTGACACCCTTGTGGTGGACCCTTATGTCGCTTGACGGATCGCATCGGGGCCCTGACCTGTTGTCGCCGTTGATAGACCGCCGCGATGGGCCGAACAACCCGGATGCCCCACACGATCGTTTGAGATATTCCGGCCCGCGCGGCTAATCGCGACATGGGCCCCGGTAGAAGGCGCGTCATATGCTTGGATTGGGTTCGCTGGCGAAAAAGGTTTTCGGCAGCCCGAACGACCGCAAGGTCAAGTCCGTCCGCCCGCTGGTCGCGCAGATCAACGCGCTGGAAGCAGAGCATCAGGCCAAGACCGATGCCGAGATCATCGCCAAGACCGAGGAATTGCGCAGCCGCGCCACGGGTGGCGAAAGCCTTGACGATCTTTTGCCCGAAGCCTTTGCCAATTGCCGCGAAGCCGCGCGCCGCGCGCTTGGCCTGCGCGCGCATGACGTGCAGCTGATCGGCGGTATCTTCCTGCATCAGGGCAATATCGCCGAGATGAAGACCGGCGAGGGCAAGACGCTGGTCGCGACCTTTCCCGCCTATCTGAACGCGCTGACCGGCAAGGGCGTGCATATCGTCACGGTCAACGACTATCTCGCCAAGCGCGACGCCGAATGGATGGGCAAGGTCTATGGCGCCCTGGGCCTGACCACGGGCGTCGTCTATCCGCGCCAGCCTGACGAGGAAAAGCGCGCGGCCTATGCCGCCGACATCACCTATGCGACCAACAACGAGCTGGGCTTTGACTATCTGCGCGACAACATGCGCGCGAGCCTGTCCGACATGGCGCAGCGCGATCACAACTTCGCCATCGTCGACGAGGTGGACAGCATCCTGATCGACGAGGCGCGGACGCCGCTGATCATTTCCGGCCCGACGCAGGACCGGTCGGACCTGTATATCGCCATCGACAAGATCATCCCCGAGCTGGTCGAGGATCACTACACCCTCGACGAAAAGGCCCGGAACGCGAGCTTTACCGACGAGGGCAACGATTTCCTCGAGGACAAGCTGCACGAGGTCGGTCTCTTGCCCGAGGGGCAAAGCCTCTATGACCCCGAGTCGACGACCATCGTGCACCACCTGACCAACGCGTTGCGCGCCCACAAGATGTTCCACAAGGATCAGCAATACATCGTCCGCTCCGGCGAAGTGGTGCTGGTCGACGAATTCACCGGCCGGATGATGCCGGGCCGCCGCCTGTCGGAGGGTCTGCATCAGGCCATCGAGGCCAAGGAAGGCTGCCAGATCCAGCCCGAGAACGTGACGCTCGCCAGCGTCACCTTCCAGAATTACTTCCGCCTTTACGGCAAGCTGGCGGGCATGACCGGCACCGCCGCGACCGAGGCCGAGGAATTCATGGCGATCTACGGGCTGGGTGTGGTCGAGATCCCCACCAACGTGCCGGTCGCGCGCATCGACGATGACGACGCCGTCTACCGCACCGCGCGCGAGAAATACGAGGCCATCGTCGAAACCATCCGCGAGGCGCATGCCAAGGGCCAGCCGGTTCTGGTGGGCACCACTTCCATCGAGAAATCCGAGATGCTGGGCAAGATGCTGGCCGCCGCCAAGCTGCCCCACAACATCCTCAATGCGCGCCAGCACGAGCAGGAGGCGCAGATCGTCGCCGATGCGGGCAAGCTGGGCGCGATCACCATCGCCACGAACATGGCGGGCCGGGGCACCGACATCAAGCTGGGCGGCAATGTCGAGTTCAAGGTGATGGAAGCCATCGCCGCCGACCCCACGGGCGATCATGCCGCGATCCGCGCCCGGATCGAGGAAGAACACCGCGCCGATGAACAAAAGGTCAAGGATGCGGGCGGTCTTTACGTTCTGGCGACGGAACGCCACGAAAGCCGCCGTATCGACAACCAGCTGCGCGGGCGCTCGGGCCGGCAGGGCGATCCGGGGCGGTCCTCCTTCTTCCTGTCGCTCGAAGATGACCTGATGCGCATCTTCGGCTCGGACAAGCTCGACAAGATGCTGTCGACGCTCGGCATGAAAGAGGGCGAGGCGATCGTTCACCCCTGGGTGAACAAGTCGCTCGAACGTGCGCAGGCCAAGGTCGAGGGGCGCAACTTCGACATCCGCAAGCAATTGCTGAAATTCGACGACGTGATGAACGACCAGCGCAAGGTCATCTTTGGCCAGCGCCGCGAGGTCATGGCCGCCGAAGATATCGCCGAGGTCGCGCGCGACATGCGCCACCAGGTGATCGAGGACATGGTCGCCACCTACATGCCGCCCAAATCCTACGCCGACCAATGGGAGGTCGAGGAGATGACCCGCGCCGTCCGCGAGACGCTGGGCATCGACGTGCCGCTTGCCGATTGGGCCGCCGAGGATGGCGTCGATCAGGACGTGGTCGAGGAACGGCTGCGCGACGCGGCGGATGCCTATATGGCGTCGAAAGCAGCGCAATTCGGACCCGAACAGATGCGGTCCATCGAAAAGCAGGTTCTATTGCAGACCATCGACCAGAAATGGCGCGATCACCTGCTGACGCTGGAACATCTGCGCTCGGTCGTGGGCTTCCGCGGCTATGCCCAGCGCGACCCGCTGAACGAATACAAGACCGAAGGTTTCCAGCTGTTCGAATCGATGCTGGACGGGCTGCGCAGTGACGTGACCACCAAACTGGCGCGGATCCAGCCGCTCAGCCCCGAGCAGCAGGAACAATTGATCCGCCAGCTTCAGGCGCAGCAACAGGCGGCCCAGCGCGCTCTGGAACCTGCGGCTGCCGAAACGCCCGAAGCCGCGCGCGAAGGGTTCGACGAAACCAACCCCGAGACTTGGGGCAACCCGGGCCGGAACGATGTCTGCCCCTGCGGGTCGGGCAAGAAGTTCAAGCATTGCCACGGGCGCCTGGCCTGATCGGACGGCCCGTTCGGTTTTGACCGGATTTCCCTGAAGCATCGCGGTTTCGACCGCGATCTTGCCATATTCGCGCTTCACCCTTGGCCCGTCACCGGAACGGGGGTGGGACATGTCCGTGCGAAAGCTCTTGCTCAGATCATCGGTCATCGCAGCGCTTGGCGGGGCCGCGACGGCGGCGATGCCCTATATCGACCTGATCGAGCCGTCACGCGGACCCGAGATCGCCATGGTGGTGCTGACCCCGGACCCGGCCCCGCAGCCCGTGGCCAGCATCGCCCGAAGCGCCTGGGGTCTGCCCTGCGGGCTGAGTGTCACGGCGGCGCCGCTGCCGGGGGCGATGGTGGCCCTTGACGTGATGGACCCCTGTCGCCCGGATGCGCGGGTCGAGATCACCCATATGGCGCTTCGCATCAGCGCCAGGACCGATGCGCTGGGTCTGTTGACGCTTGACGTGCCGGCCTTTGAAAGCCCCGCCCGCTTTGCCGTATCGCTCGAGAGCGGTGCCAATGCCACTGCCGAAACAGGCTTGCCCGATCTTGGGGATTACGCGCGCGCCGCCATCGCATGGACCGGCCCACATGCCATCACGCTTCATGGCGAGGCCGGGGACAATCCCGCGATGATCGCCGCGCGCACCACGCAAACAGAGAGCTTTCTGAGCCGCTTGGGGGATGCCACGCTCGATGCGCCGCATCTGGCCCAGGTGCTGACCACACCGGCAGCGCTGCAAGACGATCTGCTGATCCGGGCCGAGATCGCGGTCGATGCGACCTCATGTGGTCGACCGATCGTCGCGCGCAGCCTGCAAAGCCTTGGCGGCGGGCCGGTGACCATGGCCGACATCGCCCTGACCCTGCCCGGCTGCGAGGCGACGGGAGAGTTTCTCATGTTGCAAAATCTCTTTCAGCCCCCGAGACTCCCCGCCAATTGAGGCTCAGTCGCGCCGCCACCATGCCCTTTCCCCTTGCGGCGGTCCTGCGGGCCGTCCTGATCTGCCTGTCCCTGACACTGTCCCCCGCGCTTTGGGCGCAGGATGTGGAACTGCGCTCGCAGGACGGAAGCGTGACGCTCGAAGGAAACCTGATCGCCTATGACGGGGCCTATTACCGGTTGGAAACGGTCTATGGCCCCCTGACCGTCGCCGCCGAAGGTGTGCGCTGCGCCGGGCCCGGTTGCCCCGATCTGGGCGGCTTCGTGGCCGAGGCGCGCATCGCGGCGAGGCGACCGTGACCGAGGGGTTGCTGCCCCAATTGCTGCAAGGCTTTGCGCAAGGCCGGGGGATGAGTTTGCAACCGCCCGAACAGGTGCCGGGCGGAATCCGCTATGCGCTGGCACGGGCCGATGGTGGCATCGCGGCGATTTTCCATGTCATGCCCGGCACGAGCGATACGGGCCTTCTGGCCCTGCTCAATGGCGAAACGGACATGGCCATCAGCCTGCGCGAAGCGTCGGAGGCCGAGCGCCGCGCCGATCTGGCCGCATCGCCCGATGATCCCGCGCTGATCCGACGGGTGCGGGTGATCGGCCTTGATGCGCTGGTGCCCGTGGTCTCCCCGCAAAACCCGCTGTCCGCCCTGTCCCTGACGCAGCTGGCGGATGTGTTTTCGGGGCAGATCGTGAATTGGCGGGACCTTGGCGGCCCCGATGCCCCGATCTCGCTCCACCTGCTGCGGGCAGATTTCGGGCTGGCGCAATTCTTCGAGGATCGCATGTTCGCAGGACAAAGCGATTTCGTGTCCAGCCCGGCGATCATCCGCCACGACAGCGCCAGCGCGCTGGCCACCGCCGTGGTGCGCGATGCCTATGCCATCGGGATCACCACGCAATCCGCCCGGGGCGGAGCGCGCAGCCTTCCGTTGGCGGGGTCTTGCGGATTTTCGCAATCCGCAGATGCCAATTCCGTCCGCGCCGAGGATTATCCCCTGACCGCCCCGGTCCTGCTCTACCTGGCGCCGCGTCGCCTGCCGCAGCTGGTGCGTGATTTCCTCGACTGGACCGAAACGGCGGCCGCCGAACGGATCGTGGCGCGGGCGGGCTTCGTGAACCAGACGCTCACCCGGACACCGGTATCGCTTCAGGGTCGGCGACTTGCCAATGCCGTTGCCGCCGCCGGGGGCGAGGTATCGCTGACCGATCTGCAGCGGTTGGTGGCGCGGCTAGATGGATCGGAGCGATTGTCCGCCACCTTCCGCTTTGCGGATGGGTCGGTCGATCTGGATGCGCAGTCGCGCGCGGCGGTTGCGCGGCTCGCCGCAGCGATCGAACAGGGCGTCTTCGACGGGCAGCGCCTGACCTTTGTCGGCTTTTCGGATGGCGAAGGACCGGCTGCCGTGAACCTGCGGCTGTCGCTGCGCCGGGCGGAAAGCGTGCTGGAGGCCGTGCGCCTTGCCGCCGAAGCCGCCGATCCCGACCGGGTCGCATTCGCCGTCGACGCCTTTGGCGAGGCGATGCCGATGGCCTGCGACGACAGCGATTGGGGCCGCGCCGTGAATCGGCGTGTCGAGGTCTGGGTGGATCGCGCCGCGCCCTGAGCCCGCAATCTGGCCGCCTGCAAGGCGGTTACAGATACCCCTCGCTTCGGAAACTGACCTGCCGCGCCTTGCCGATGATCAGGTGGTCATGGATGACCAGCCCCAGCACCTCTGCGGCATCGCGGATCGCATTGGTCATGTCGATATCGGCCCGGCTGGGCGAAGGGTCCCCGGACGGGTGATTGTGCACGAGAATCAACGCCGAGGCGTTCAGTTCCAGCGCGCGTTTGACCACCTCGCGCGGGTAGACGGGGACATGGTCGACGGTGCCGTCGGCCTGCGCCTCATCCGCGATCAACACGTTCTTGCGGTCCAGGTAGAGCACCCGGAATTGTTCCAGATCGCGATGCGCCATCGCCGTCTGGCAATAGTCGAGCAGCGCATCCCAGGACGACAGGATCGGCCGTTTGAGCACGCGGGCGCGCGCCATGCGATGACCCACCGCCTCCATCAGCTTGAGCTCGAACACCACGCGCTCGCCCACACCCTCCACCTCCTTCAGGCGGGCGGGCGGGGCGGCCAGAACATGGTTGATGTCGCCAAAACGTTTCAAGAGCGCCTTGGCGAGCGGTTTGGTGTCGCCCCGTGGCAGCGCCCGGTAGAGGATCATTTCCAGCAATTCGTAATCGGGCACGGCATCCGCCCCACCCGAGCTGAAACGCTGGCGCAGCCGGTCGCGGTGGGCATGGCGATGCAGCTCCGCCCCCTTGGACGGGCCAGCGGCCTTGCGCCCAAGGGCGGGCGACGGGACCGTCGCCTCCGGCACGAACCGGGGCGACAGCTCGCCAAAGGAAAAGGAGGGCTGATCGGACATGCGCCCGATCCTTGCCAAGAAAGATTAACGAAACGTTATTCGGTCCAGGTCGGATGGAACCGGCCGCCGGGCGAAAGGGTGAAGATCTCGGCCCCGGTGGCGGTCACGCCGATGGAATGCTCGAACTGCGCGGACAGGCTCTTGTCGCGGGTCACGGCCGTCCAGTCATCGGCCAGAACCTTGGTCTCGGGCCGTCCAAGGTTCACCATCGGCTCGATCGTGAAGAACATCCCTTCCTCGAGACGCGGGCCCGTGCCGGGGCGGCCATAATGCAGCACGTTCGGCGGCGCGTGGAACACCTGCCCCAGACCATGGCCGCAGAAATCGCGCACGACCGACATGCGCTGCGCCTCGACGAAGCTTTGGATCGCGTAGCCGATATCGCCGAATGTGTTGCCGGGGCGGACCGCCTCGATCCCTTTCATCAGGGCATCATGAGTGACCTGGATCAGGCGCTCGGCCTTTCGACCCATCTTTCCGGCGACATACATCCGACTGGTGTCGCCGAACCAGCCTTCCACGATGACGGTCACGTCGATGTTGAGGATATCGCCCTCTTTCAACACCTTGGGGCCGGGAATGCCGTGGCAGACCACGTGGTTCACGCTGATGCAGGAGGCGTGCTTGTAGCCGCGATAGCCGATGGTGGCCGATGTCGCCCCGGCCTCGGTCACCATGGCCTCTATGGCGGCGTCCAGCGCCTCGGTGGTCTGGCCGGGAACGACCATCGGCGCGATGTCGTCGAGGATACGGGCCGCAAGCGCACCTGCGCGGTGCATCCCGGCAAAATCTTCCGATCCGTGTATGCGAATGCCGTCTTTCGTCAGACGGCCCTTGAAATCGTCCAAACTCCGGACCTCCGAACCTCTGTCACTCGCTAAACTAAGCGCATCGCGTGACAATTTCCAGTCAGGCCTGCCTGACATGCCTGTAGGCGCCCGTCCCGACCGCCCGTGTCGCGCGGAGGGTTTGAAAGCGCACCGGCAGGGGCCTATACCGATCCGGCAGGAAGAAACAAGCAGAGGCCGGATGATGCAGACCCCCACAGCCGCGATGCTGGTGATCGGCGACGAGATCCTGTCCGGGCGCACCCGCGACAGCAACATGCATTTCCTGGCCCGCGCGCTGACCGACCACGGCATCAGGCTGGCCGAAGCCCGCGTCGTGGCGGATGAGCATGACAGGATCAAACAGGCCGTGCAGAGCCTGTCTTCGGCCTATGACCATGTCTTTACCTCGGGCGGGATCGGTCCCACCCATGATGACATCACCGCCGATGCCGTGGCCGATGCGATGGGGGCGGCGATCGACATCCGCGACGATGCGCGCGCGATCCTTCAGGCGCATTACGACCGGCAGGGGCAAGAGCTTAACGCCGCCCGCCTGCGCATGGCCCGCATCCCCGAGGGCGCTGCGCTGATAGACAACCCGATTTCCGCCGCACCCGGTTTCACCATCGGCAATGTGCATGTGATGGCAGGCGTCCCCACGATCTTCGAAGCGATGGTGGCCAGCGTGATGCCGACGCTGACGGGCGGGCCGCCGATGCTGTCGCAATCCCTGCGCGTGGTCCGGGGCGAGGGCGATATCGCCGAACCCCTGGGCCGCTTGGCCGCCGATCATCCCGAAGTGTCCATCGGCTCCTATCCGTTCCACCGGGACGGGGTGCATGGATCCAACATCGTCGTCCGCAGCCAGGATGGCGCGGCGGTCGACCGGGTGATGGCCGAGCTGCACCGGCTCTTTCCGGCGGCAGGCTAGGGTATGGGCGGCATCGCCGATCTGGTGCCTGTCATCGCGGCGACCTGGCCCCCGGCCCGGACGCAGCGGGTCGGCCCCTTTACCGTGCCATCGGGTGCGGGCGGTGGCCAGCGCGTCAGCGCGGCGCGGCTGACCGACCCTGCCGCAACAGACGCGACCGAGGCCGAGATCGACGCCGCCATCGCCGCGCTGGCAGACTTCGGCCAACCGCCCCTGTTCCAGGTTCTCGATCATCAAGACGCGCTCGACGCTCGGCTCGCGGCGCGCGGCCTGATCCTGCGCGACACGACGCAGGCGATGGTGATGCCCTGTGCCGATCTGGCCGCAGCGCCGCCCCCCGTGACCTGTTTCGCCACATGGCCGCCGCTGGCCATCCAGACCGAGATCTGGGCCAAGGGCGGCATCGGGCCCGCGCGGCTGGCGGTGATGGAGCGCGTCACCGGGCCGCGCATGTCCTTTTTCGGGCGGACGAATGACAAGCCCGCCGGGACCGCTTTCGTCGCCATCCACCAGGGATGTGCCATGCTCCATGCGCTGGAAATCGCGCCCGCGCATCGGCGCAAGGGGTTGGCCGCCACGATGATGCGCGCCGCCGCCGATTGGGCGCAGACAGAGGGGGCGGTGACGATGGCGATCCTTGTGACCGGCGAAAACCAGCCGGCGCTCGGGCTTTACGCTTCCTTGGGGTTCCATGCTGTGGGACACTACCATTATCGATCCCAGCGATCCTGACCGGCCCATGACCCATCCCGGCCGCGCGCCGCGCCCCCTGACCCTGTTGATCCTGCCGCTTGGCCTGCTGTGCGCGGGGCTGTCCGCCGGCGCCCATGCGCAGGGCTTGGCTTGGCCACAGGGCGCAGAGCGGATCTTGCACGATCAATCGAGCGTGTCGGGCTATGGCATCGCCACCGGGCCGCACGATGGTCAGGACGTGCCGGTCATCAATGCCTCGGGCAGCTTGGTCGATGAGATCTGGACCCTGCCCCGCGCGGCGTCGGACCCGGCGGAACTGGCCGAACGGATCCGCGCCGATTTGACCGCCCAAGGCTACGACATCCTTTTTGCCTGCGCCGACATCCAATGCGGCGGCTTCGATTTCCGCTTTGCCCTGCCGATTGCCCAAGGCCCCGAGATGCATGTCGACCTTGGCCGGTTCCAGTATCTGTCCGCCATGCGCCAAGGGCCCGACGGCGGGATCGAGCATCTGGCCCTGACCCTCTCGCAAGGGGGGCAGCTGGGTTATGCGCATCTGGCCCGCGTCATCGAAGGCGTCGCAGCGGCGGAAACGCCGGTCGAACGCATCCCTGCACCGCCGGTCAGGGTCGATGGCGATGTCATCACCACCCTGCTCGATCATGGCGCGGTCACGCTGGAGGATGTCAGCTTTTCCACCGGTGCCTCGGCGCTGTCGGACAGCGGGTTCGACAGCCTTGAGGCGCTCGCCGGGTTTCTGAACCAGGATCCGGCGCGGCGGATCGTTCTGGTGGGCCATACCGACACCGAGGGATCGCTCGAGGGCAATATCGCCCTGTCCCGCGACCGCGCCGCAGCCGTGCGCAGCTATCTGATCGACAGGCTGGGCGTGAACCCCGCGCAGGTCGAGGCGCAGGGGATAGGCTATCTGTCCCCCCGCACCGCCAATGCCACGCCCGATGGGCGCGCCCTGAACCGCAGGGTCGAGGCGGTGCTGGTTGCCGGATGAAAAAAGACCCGGATCGGCGGAACCGACCCGGGCACAGTGAGGCACGGCACCCCGGAGCAAGATACAGGGTGCCGGCACGGCAAAAGGATGATGGGGTGCTATTCTACCAGTTCAGCGGCCCGCGATCCTTGAAGGCATCGACAAGGAAATCGATGAAGGACCGCACCTTGGGCTGGGTATAGCGGCCGGGCGGATAGATCGCGTAGACGCCCTGGATATCCACGGGAAGGTCGGGGATCACATCCTCGACCAGACCCTCGCGCATGGGATCGGCATAAAGAAAGCTGGGCAGATAGGCGATGCCAAGCCCGCCGATCGCGGCGTTCAGCAGGGATTGGCCGTCATTGACCGTCAGCCAGCCGCCCGTGCGCACCTGCCGCTGTTCCCCCGAGGGCGCGGTGATTTTCCAGACGTTGCCATTGGCGCTGTTGGTATAGTGCAAAAGCTTGTGTTCGTTCAGATCGTCGATCTTTTCCGGGCGACCGTAGCGCTCGAAATAGGAGGGGGCGGCGATCATGCGGCGCTGGGTTTCGCAGATCTTGCGGGCGCGCAGGCTCGAATCCTCCAACTCGCCCACCCGGATCGCCATGTCGAACCCTTCCGAGATCAGCTCCACATAGCGATTGTTCAGCACCATGTTCACGGTCACATCGGGATATTGGTGCAGAAACGTGCCGAGGATCGGAGAAACATGGTTGACCCCGAAATCGGTGGCGACCGACACGCGCAACGTGCCTGACGGGGCGGATTGCATCGCGGTGACCAGCGCATCGGCTTCGCCCGCATCGTTCAGAACCCGGCGGGCCCGGTCGTAATAGGCCAATCCGATCTCCGTCGGGCTGACGCGGCGGGTCGTGCGGTTCAGAAGCCGGGCTCCCAGCCGTGCCTCAAGGCTCGAGACATGCTTGGACACGGCGGATTTGGAAATCCCCATCTTCTTCGCGGCATCCGTGAAGCCACCCTGGTCCACGACCATGGCAAAGGCCTCCATTTCCGTAAGTCTGTCCATCGCTTTCACCTGTACGGTCTTTCTGTGCCCCCCGGTTCTGCCGGTCAAATGAGGCGCGATTGGGGAAGTGCGCAGGCCAAAGCCGGGTATTTCGGTGGATCGTTGATGCAGATCGGATAATCATCGGCGACCCTGCCCCAAGCTTTCCGTCATCACGCGGGATGCGCCAAAGCCTTGGCCTAGGGAGGCCTGACGATCTAGGCTGGCAGGAAACGAGCAGAAAATGAGGCATGGGTTGGCGCGCAAGACCGACACCGAAGGCGCGGTAAAATCTCCGCGACGTGGCACCGGAAGAGGCCGGGGCGGGGCGCGGGCCTCGCGTTTGCAGCGCGCGGCGCAATGGCTGCGGCGCTGGATGCTGCGTGCCGGGATGGCGGTCGTGGCCTTTATCCTTGGCTGGACGGCGCTTTATGCAATCGTGCCGGTGCCGACCACCTTTTACATGATGGGCGAAAGCCGCCGCCTTGGCGGTATCGAACGCGGTTGGGTGCCGATCGAGGATATCTCGATCCACCTGCAACGCGCAGTGGTCGCGGCCGAAGATGCCAATTTCTGTCTCCATTGGGGTTTCGACATGGACGCGATTCGCAATGCCATCGCGGATGGCGGGCAACGCGGCGGATCGACCATCAGCCAGCAGACGGTCAAGAACGCCTTTCTCTGGCACGGGCGCAGCTGGCTGCGAAAGGCGCTGGAGGCGGCGATCACGCCGGTGATGGAATTGTTCTGGCCAAAGCCCCGCGTGCTCGAGGTTTATCTGAACGTGGCCGAATTCGACGAAGGCGTCTTTGGCGCGGAGGCGGCGGCCCGCCACCACTTTGGCGTTGCGGCCGCCGACCTGACACCGCGCCAGGCCGCGCTTCTGGCGGCGGTCCTGCCCGATCCGCAGGGGCGTGATGCGGGCCAGCCCTCCGCCTTTGTCGACAGGCGGGCGGCCTCCATCGCCGATGGGGCGGCCACCATTGCCCGCGATGGGCGCGATGCTTGCTTTGCGAATTGAATCCGGCCCATATTTTGCGCCATAGAAGGCGCAACCCGACATAATCGAGCATTCCATGGCGCGTCTCTATCATTTTGCCCTTTCCCCGTTCTGCAGAAAGGTCCGCCTCGTGCTGGCCGAAAAGCGGATCGAGGTGGAACTGGTCGACGAGAAATACTGGGAACCGTCGGTCGAATTCCTGCGCCGCAATCCGGCGGGCAAGGTGCCGGTCCTCAAGATCGACGGGATGCATCTGACCGAATCGAATGCCATCTGCGAATATCTGGAGGAAACGCGGCCCGAACCGCCGCTGATGCCCTCGGACCCCAAGGCCCGCGCCGAAGTCCGCCGAATCGTGCATTGGTTCGACGACAAGTTCCATCACGAGGTGACGGCGAACCTTGTCTATGAACGGGTGAACAAGAAAATCATGCGCGGCGGCTATCCCGACGGCAAGGCGGTCAAGACCGGCGCGCAGCAGATCAAGTATCACCTCGACTACATGGCCTGGCTTCTGGATCACCGGCGCTGGCTGGCGGGGGACAAGATGACGCTCGCCGATTTCACCGCCGCCGCGCATCTGTCCTGCCTCGATTACATCTCGGACGTGGATTGGAACCGCTCGGACATCGTCAAGGATTGGTATGCCAAGGTGAAATCGCGCCCGGCTTTCCGGTCGATCCTGGCCGACCAGATCCCGGGCTTCATCCAGCCACCCCATTACGCGAACCTGGACTTTTGAGCGGGCTCAAACAGGCCCTGTCGATCGAGGCCCGCGCGGCGGGCTTCGCCAAGATGGGCATCTGTCGCCCCGATGCGATCCCGGAGGCCGCCGCACGTCTGGCCGAATTCGTCGGCAAGGGACGGCATGGGCAGATGGGCTGGATGGCCGAGCGGATGGGTTGGCGTGGCGATCCCGCAGCGCTCTGGCCCGAGGCGCGGTCGGTCATCATGCTCGCCGATCTCTACACGCCCGAAGCCGACCCTTTGCAGGCGCTGGAACGCCGGGACTGCGCCACGATCAGTGTCTACGCGCAGAACAGGGACTATCACGACCTGGTCAAGAAGCGGCTGAAACGGGTGGGGCGCTGGCTGCTGGATCAGGCGCCCGACCACCAGATCAAGGTGTTCGTCGATACCGCCCCGGTGATGGAAAAGCCGCTGGCGCAGGCCGCGGGGCTTGGCTGGCAGGGCAAGCACACCAATCTCCTGTCCCGCGATCTGGGAAACTGGTTCTTTCTGGGCGCGATCTTCACCACCATCGACCTGCCCCCCGATGCGCCCGAGGTCGAACATTGCGGCAGTTGCACCGCCTGTCTGGACATCTGCCCGACGCGGGCTTTTCCCGCGCCCTTTCAACTGGATGCGCGGCGCTGCATTTCCTATCTGACCATCGAACACAAAGGCCCCGTGGACCCCGAATTGCGGCCCCTGATGGGCAACCGGATCTATGGCTGCGACGATTGTCTGGCGATCTGCCCGTGGAACAAATTCGCCCAAGCCGCGCAGGAAACCCGCTATGCCGCCCGTCCCGAGCTCACCTCCCCCCCGTTGGAGGATCTGGCCCGGCTCGACGACGCGGGCTTTCGGACCATGTTCTCGGGTAGCCCGATCAAGCGGATCGGGCGCGACAGGTTCGTCCGGAACGTGCTTTATGCCATCGGGAATTCGGGGGAAAAACGGCTCGAACCCGCCGCGCAGAGCCTTACGGATGACCCTGACGCGGCGGTGGCGGATGCCGCGCGTTGGGCGGTGGAGAGAGTGCGATGAAGCTTTTGATCTTTGGCCATGGCTATAGCGCCCGTCACCTGGTGGCGCATCTGGCCCTTGCCCCCGGGGATCTGCGCGTGACCACACGCAGCGCGGAAAAAGCGGCCAAACTGGCGGCACAGGGTCTGATTGTGCGCCTCTTTCCGGGCAGCGACATGGCCCAGGACCTTGACTGGGCGACCCATGTCCTGGTCACCGCCGGGCCCGAGGATGCGGGCGATCCGGTGCTTGCCGAAACCCGCGACGCCTTCATCGCTGCGGCCGCGCGGCTGACGTGGGTCGGCTACCTGTCCACCACCGGCGTCTATGGCGACCATGCGGGTGCTTGGGTGGATGAGACGACGCCCCTGACCGCCTCGACCGCGCGGGGCAAGGCACGCATCGCCGCCGAGGGGGAATGGCAGGACCTGCACCGCGACCACGGCCTGCCGCTGCACATCTTTCGGCTTGCGGGCATCTACGGCCCCGGGCGCGGCCCCTTCGAAAAGGTGCGTGACGGCAGCGCGCGACGCATCATCAAGGAGGGGCAGGTGTTTTCCCGCATCCATGTGGAGGATATCGCGCAGGTTCTGGCCGCCTCCATGGCGCGGCCCGATCCCGGCGCGATCTACAATGTCTGCGATGACGATCCGGCCCCGCCCCAGGATGTGATCGGCCACGCCGCCGAATTGCTGGGCCTGCCGCTGCCGCCTGCCGTGCCCTTCGATCCGGCGACGCTTTCGCCCATGGCCGCAAGCTTTTACGCCGAATCCAAACGGGTCGATAACAGCCGCATCAAGGAGGATCTGGGCGTGCGCCTGCGCTATCCCGATTACAGGGCGGGGCTGGCCGCGATGCTGGCGAGCGATCGCGCGAAATCGTGACTACGCAGGGGGCGGTTTCTGGTGTATGCGCCGGATCAAAACCCCCTGTTCGAGCAGTTCCATGGCAGCTTACCTGACGCGTCGTTCCACGCTTTCCCTGATGGCGGCCTCCGCCGTTGTCGCGGGCTGCGAACCGTCGCGTTTCATCACCTATGACGGCCCGGAAGTGACCCGGATCGAGGTGCACAAGGCCGCGCGGCAGATGTATCTTCTGCATCACGAAACGGTTCTGGCCGATTACCGGATCGGGCTGGGTTTCGCGCCCACCGGCCACAAGACGACCGAGGGCGACGGCCGCACCCCCGAAGGGCGCTACATCATCGACCGCCGCAATCCCAACAGCGCCTATTACCTGTCGATCGGCATCAGCTACCCCAATGCCGAGGATCGCGCGCAGGCCCGCGACCGCGGCGTCAGCCCGGGGGGCGACATCTTCATCCATGGCACCCCGCGCGAATTCCGCCGCGCCCAGGATTGGACGGCGGGCTGCATCAGCGTGACGAACCGCGAAATGCGCGACATCTACGCGATGGTGCGCGACGGCACGGTCATCGACCTTTACGCCTGATACGGGTCACCCGGCGGGCGCATTGGCAGGGCCACCAAGCCCGCCATCGCCCACGACCAGAACCCACCAGATCTTGCCGCTGTCTTCCTGGAAATAGGCGACACCCAGATCGCGCCCGCGCACATCGGTGATGACATCGCGGGTATCGGGCTGCGCCATCCAGGCGGCGATGGTCTCAAGCTCCGATTCGTAGGTTTCGGAGATGTTTTCGCCCAGAACCGTGCCACGGTAGCCCGCCGTGCGCGCCCGATCGATGGGTGACGACCCATCGGATCCGAAATGCCAGGGCCGGTTCTGCAACGCCATGTCCCGGGCATGGGTGGCCGCCGCAGCGGTCAATTCGGCATTCAATTGCAAGGGCATGGCCCCGGCAGCCGCGCGCAGCGAATTCACGCTGTCGAGCATCCGGAACTGGATTCGCGCCGTATCCGCCGGATCGATCCGGTAGAGCACCGGCAAGGGGCTGCCATCAGGCCCAAGCGCAACCGAGGCCAGCGGATCGCCGCAGGCGGACAGCGCCACGAACCCGGCACCGGACAACAAAAGAGACCTTCGCGCAATCATGGTTTCCATGGTGTGAAGGAAAACTTTTGCGATTCGGTTTACAACTGCGCGCGCGGCCATTGCGACCGATCCACCACATGCGTTGCCAAATCGACGCAAGGCCCGGATCGGATCGTTGGGTTTCGTGGTATCCTTGCGCCCGAGGCAGATCAAAACAGCCCCCGGCGACAAGGAGGCAGGCATCATGAGCGGTCCGGATCGGCGCGGCATCAGCCGCCGCACGGTTCTTGGTGGCGTGGCCAGCGGCATCGCGGCTCCCGCCTTGGCACAGAACACCCCCGACAGCACGGAATTCGAAACAGCTGCGGGCGATGGCGTTCGGCGCAACATTTCCAGCTTTCGGACGCTGGATTGGCGGCCCTATTTCAACGACACGCGCAATGGCGCGATCCTGGTCGATCTGACCTCGCGGGCGCTGCATTTCTGGAACGAGGATCGCAGCATTTACCGCCTGTATCCCACATCCGTCCCCATGTCCGAGGATCTGACCCGGCGTGGCCGGACCGAAGTGGTGCGGAAGGTCGAAGGCCCGTCCTGGCGTCCGACCCCGGCGATGCGCGCGCGCAACCCCGAATGGCCCGAATATGTGCCGCCAGGTCCCGACAATCCGCTGGGAACCCATGCCTTGTACCTCAGTTGGGAATTTTATCGCATTCACGGAACCCATGATACGCGCAAGATCGGACGCCGCTCATCCAATGGCTGCGTCGGTCTCTACAATGAACATATTGCTGAACTTTTCAGCCATGCGCGGCTTGGCACCCAAGTGTTGCTAATTTGACGACAAGGTGGCAATGCTACGCTCAGGCCGATTTCCGACGGATTGCAATCGCATTGCATTGCTGCTTAAAGAAATCGTACGAGGTACAGTCTTGGGTGCCCTGACCTTGCGCATAGTGCGTGAAATGGGCGTATCTTGGAGGATACAATGAAGAAACTCGCTCTCGCAGCTGCTCTGTCGCTCGTTGCCACCGGCGCGATCGCAGGCGGCGTTGCTCAGCCCGTCATCGAACCCGTTGTCATCGTGGAAGATACCTCTTCCTCGGCTGGCGGCATCCTGGTTCCGGTGCTGGCGCTGATCCTGATCGCAGCAGCGGTCGCAGCCAACAACTGATACGACGAAAGTCGATTGGTTTCGGAAAAGACGGTCCCTTGGGGCCGTCTTTTTCATTTCGTACACCACCTTGCGGTGGCGCGCGTGAAGGGACGACCGGTCAGCCGGCCGTGCCGGTTTCCGCCGCGATCTGTGCCCGCGACTTGCGCGCGCGCTCGGTGGCGGATTTCAGCTGACCGCAGGCTGCCATGATATCCTCGCCGCGCGGGGTGCGGATCGGGCTCGCGTAGCCCGCCTTGTAGACGATATCGGCGAACCGCTCGATTCGCTCCCAATCGGACCGCTCGTAGGGGGCACCGGGCCATTCGTTGAACGGGATCAGGTTGATCTTGGCCGGTATCCCCGCGATCAGCCGGACAAGCCGCCGGGCATCCTCATCCGTGTCGTTCACGCCCTTCAGCATCACGTATTCAAAGGTGATGCGCTCGGAATTGCTGGCCTTGGGATAGGCGCGCAGCGCGTCGAGCAGGGTGGCGATGTTCCAGCGCTTGTTGATCGGCACCAGCCTGTCGCGCACCTCGTCGGTGGTGGCGTGAAAGCTCACAGCCAGCATGCAGCCGATTTCCTCGGCGGTGCGGGCGATCTCGGGCACCACGCCCGATGTCGACAGCGTGATCCGGCGACGGCTCAGCGCGATCCCCTCGCCATCCATGGCGATCTTCATCGCGTCGCGCACATTCTCGAAATTGTAGAGCGGCTCGCCCATGCCCATCAGCACGATGTTGGAAATCAGCCGCGGGCGCAGGCCCATACCCTCGCCCGGTTCCGGCCATTCGCCCATATCGTCGCGGGCCATCATCACCTGCCCCACGATCTCACCGGCGGTCAGGTTGCGCACCAGCTTCTGGGTGCCCGTATGGCAAAAGGAACAGGTCAGCGTGCAGCCGACCTGGCTGGAAATGCACAGCGTCCCGCGATCTTCCTCGGGGATATAGACGACCTCGACCTCGTGACCGCCCGCGATCCGCACAAGGTATTTGCGCGTCCCGTCCGCCGAGATGTCGCGCCGCACCACCTCGGGCATCTCGATCACGAATCGTTCGGCAAGTTCTGCGCGATAGGCCTTGGACAGGTTCGTCATCGCGTCGAAATCGCGGACGCCCCAGTGATACAGCCATTGCCAAATCTGACCGACCCGCATCTTGGCCTGCTTTTCGGGCGTCCCGGCCTCGATCAGGGCCGCGCGCATGCCCTCGCGGGTCAGGCCGATCAGGTTGACCGGCCCGTCGGGCAGCTTGCGGGGAATGGTCAGCACATCCTGCGTGACAGGCGCAGTGGCGGCGGTATCCGCGGTCATCGGGCAATCCTTCGTGAACTGGGGGCACATATAGGCATCCCCCGCCAGAGGCAAAGCGTTTTGCCCGCGAAGCCCGAAAGGGTCAGTTCGCGCAGCGCGTCTCGGCGTCTTCGACGGCGGCGGTAAAGCCCATCAGCGAGAACGTGTCCTGCGTCTGCGTCCCGCGCGAGGATCGCGCCGTCAGCACCGCATCGGCACCCCGCTTCATCGCGGTGATGATCCGCTGATCATCCTGCGGCGAGGCGGCCCAGGCCATTTCGCCCTCGGTGAACAGTTCGAAGCTTGCATCCCCGATCTCGACCGTCACGGTCGATCCATCCGCGAAAGGATAACCGCCGGTAAACGACACTTCGCCCAGACGATCCTGACCGGGCCAGAAACTGACGAACATCAGGATCTCGCCCCGGTTCACCGACACCACGCGCCCGTCGCGGGTATTGACCGTTTCGCGCGGGGTCGAAACGACCCAGCATTGCGTCGGATCATCCTCGACGAATACCGACCAATCCGTGGCCGCATTCACGCGATTGGTGGATTCCTCCTGCGCCAAGGCACCGCTTGCGGCGACGCTCAACGCCAGTCCCGCCAGCACACCGACCAGCCCATGTCTCATGTGTTCAGAGCCTCCGCTCTCGTCTGCCTCTGGTCTGCACCCGGTTTTTGATTCAATAAGATTGGGGCGGCAAACCTTATCCACAGTCAGATTAAAGGAAACTGCCGTTCAGCAAAAGCCCCGGCGGCGGAAAATCGCCGGGATGTGAAAGGGGTGGCATCATGGCCCAAGCGGCAGAGCGTCTGGTCGAGGTTTGGCGGGGGGATTTTTGCGAAAGCGTGCACCACGGGCATGTCGCGGTCTGGCATGCCGACAGCGGCCTGATCTGGGGATTGGGCGATGTCGATGGCACGATCCTGCCGCGCTCCTCCTCCAAGATGGTGCAGGCCCTGCCGCTGATCGAAAGCGGTGCGGCCGATGCCCATGGGCTGACACCCGAGCATCTGGCGCTGGCCTGCGCCTCGCATCAAGGCGCCGCGATCCATACCGACCGGGTCGCGCGCTGGCTGTCCGATCTCGGCCTGTCCGAGGCCGATCTGCGCTGCGGCGTGCAATGGCCCAGCGATGAACCGGCCCGTGACGATCTGATCTGCACGAAATGCGGCCCCGGCCAGCGGCACAACAATTGCTCTGGCAAGCATTCGGGCTTTCTGACCCTGACCAAGCACCTGCACGCCGGGCCGGAATACATCGACCCCGATCACCCGGTGCAGCGCGCCGTCCGCGCGGCATGGGAGGATGTGACCGACGAAACCACCCCCGGCTACGGGATCGACGGCTGTTCCGCCCCGAATTTCGCAAGCTCGCTCAAGGGGTTTGCCCGCGCCCTTGCGATGTTTGCCGCCGCCCGCGACGGGGCCGATACCCGCCGGAATGCCATGGTCCGCCTGCGCGAGGCGATGATGGCCCATCCCGAACTTGTCGCCGGCGAAGGCCGCGCCTGCACCAAACTGATGCGCGTCATGGGCCAGCGCGCCGCGATCAAGACCGGGGCCGAGGCGGTCTTCGCCGCCATCATCCCCGAACGGCGGATCGGCGTCGCGCTCAAGATCAGCGATGGCACCACCCGCGCCTCCGAGGCGGCGATCACGCAGATCCTGTCGGCGCTGGGTGTGCTGGATGCGCAGGATCCCGTCGCGCTGACCTACAGGCACGGCCCCATCCGCAACTGGCGCGGCACGGAAACCGGGCACTACCGGCTTACCCCGGCGCTGGCGGATTGGCGGCCATAAGCCCCCTGATCTTGCCCAGCGCCTCGGGCGCATGGGTGCGGATCATCATGTGCAGGTCGGATTTCCGGAGCGGCTTGGTCATGTAGCCATCGATCCCCGCCGCAAGGATGCGCGCGCGGTCCCCCTCCAGCGCATGGGCGGTCATGGCGATGATCGGCACGGGCAGCAGGCCAAGCCCGGCCTCGATGGCGCGAATCGCCTGCGCGGCCTCCGTCCCGTCCATCTCGGGCATGGAGATATCGGTAAAGATCAGGTCCGGCACCCTGCGCTTGTAGGCCTCGACACAGAGAAAGCCGTTTTCCACCAGTTCCAGGTCCAGATCGATTCCCTTGAGCATGCTGCGAAAGACCAGTTGGTTGGTCTTGTTGTCCTCCGCCGCCAGAACCCGCAGCCGCGCCGGTCTGGGCGGCGGCACCTCCGGGCGGGGCGGCTCCGGCACCTGCGCCGGGTCGATCCCCAGCGGGATCGCAAAGCCAAAGACGGACCCTTTGCCCGGCTCGGATGTGAGCCAGATCTCGCCCCCCATCAGCGCCACCAGCCTTTGCGTGATGGCAAGACCCAGCCCCGTGCCGTCGAACCGCCGGGTGGCATCCGTCTCCACCTGGTTGAATTCGCCAAAGATATGGGCCTGCATCTCGGGCGCGATGCCGATCCCCGTATCCTCCACCGTGACGCGGATCGAAACCTTGCCTTGCGGATGCGGGGCCTTTGCCGCCCGCACCCGGACCGTGACATGGCCTGCATCGGTGAATTTCACCGAATTGCCGATCAGGTTCGTCAGGATCTGCCGGATGCGCCCGCGATCCCCGATCAGGCCACCTTGCAGATCGCCGTCATGGTCCAGCCGCAACTCCAGCGCCTTGCCCTCGAGCCCCGGGCGCATCAGCTGGAAAATCTCGAGGATCGTCTGCCGCAGATCGAACCCTTCGGAGTGCAGCACCAGCTTGCCGGCGTCGATCTTGGAATAATCGAGGATGTCGTTGATGATCACCAACAGCGCCTCGCCCGAATTGCGGATCGTATCGGCGTAAAGCGCCTGTTCCTCGGTCAGGGCGGTGTCGCGCAGCAATTCGGCCATGGACACGACGCCGTTCATCGGCGTTCGGATCTCATGGCTCATATTGGCCAGAAAAGCGGATTTCGCCCGCGCGGCGGCCTCGGCGGCATCGCGCGCGCGTTCCAGATCGCGTTCGCGCCGGATCGTGTCGGTGATGTCGACGGCAAGGCTGACCAGATCCCCCTCGGGCGTGCGCTTGTCGATCAGGCGGATATGGATACCGTTGAACAGGCGGATATCGACCGGGGGAATGGTCGGCATCTGCCACCGCGCGATCATGCGGGCGATCCACTCCTCCGGGGTGGTATCGCCCAGATCGACCAGCCCCTCCTCGACCGACACGCGCAAGATCGCCTCGTAGCTGGCACCGGGCGCGACATCGGCCACCCCGTCAAAGGCGCGCATCCAGGCCGGATTGGCGATGACCAGCCGCAAATCGCGGTCGAACATGGCAAAGCCGCCCTCGACCGCGCTCAGCGCATCCCAAAGCCTGCGTTCGGCCACGACGGCCTTTTCGGTGGCCAAAGCCAGCGCCGCCTGCGCCTGCGTCGACCGCCCCACCAGATCGGCATGCGCGGCGCGCTGTTCGATCACGGTATGGGACAGCGCATGGGCATGTTCCGCCAGCTTGCGATGGGCGGAATACAATTCCTCCGATCGTTGCGCGAGCAGGCGCTCGGCCTGAAGCCGCCCCCGCCGTTCCCGCGCCAACCGGCTGTCGAATCCCTCGATGCTCATGGCCGTCCCGCACCGCCCTGCCTGTTGCAGACAGGGTGGCGGGAAGTGCTGAACGATCGGTTAATCCGGCCTCAGATCCGTTCGATGGCCAGCGCGATTCCCTGCCCGCCGCCGATGCACATGGTGATCAGCGCCCGACGGCCCTGGATCCGCTCCAGTTCATGCAGCGCCTTGACCGTGATGATCGCGCCGGTCGCCCCCACCGGATGGCCCAGCGCGATGGCCCCGCCATTGGGGTTCACGCGGGCCGGATCAAGCCCAAGACCCTTGTTCACCGCCAGCGCCTGCGCGGCAAAAGCCTCGTTCGATTCGATCACGTCGAAATCCGTGATCTTCAGGCCCGTCCGCTTGAGCAGGGTTTCGACCGCGGGCACCGGGCCGATCCCCATCACCTCGGGCCGGACACCCGCATGGGCATAGCCGATCACGCGGGCGCGCGGGGTCAGGCCCGCCGCCTCCGCCGCATCGCCGCGCGCCAGAACCAGCGCGGCTGCCCCATCGTTGATCCCGCTCGCATTGCCCGCCGTGACGCTGCCATCCTTCTGAAAGGCCGGGCGCAGCCCCGCCAACGCCTCGAGGCTCGTGGCCTTGGGATGCTCATCCGTGGCAAAGGCAACCGTCTCGCGCTTGACCTGCACCTCGACCGGCACGATCTGCGACGCAAAGCGCCCCTCGGCAATCGCGCGGGCCGCACGGGTCTGGCTTTCCAGCGCGAAACCATCCTGATCTGCGCGGCTGATCCCGTGTTCGGCCGCGACGTTTTCCGCCGTCACGCCCATATGCCCGGTGCCAAAGGGGCAATGCAGCGCCCCGATCATCATGTCGAGCGCGCGCACATCGCCCATCTTTTGCCCGAACCGCGCGGCGGGCAGGATATGGGGACCGTTCGACATGCTTTCAGCACCGCCCGCGAGGCCGAATGCCGCATCGCCCATGGCAAGCGACTGGATGACCGAAACGATGGCCTGCGCGCCCGATCCGCACAGCCGGTTCACGTTCATCGCAGGCGTGGTGTCGGGAATGCACGCCTCCATCGCAGCGATCCGCGACAGATACATGTCGCGGGGTTCTGTGTTGATCACATGGCCATAGACGACATGGCCGATCTGCCCACCCTCGACGCCGGCCCGCTCCAGCGCGGCCTTGGCCACGATGGCGCCCAGCCGGGTCGGCGGCACGGCGGCCAGCGATCCACCGAATGTCCCGATGGCGGTGCGTGCGCCCGACAGGATGACGATCTCGTCCATGGTCTTTCCCCTCCCTTGTTCGGGCCTATTGGCCCTGTCTTTCACCCGATTGGCCAGCGTGACGCTGCGTTTCCCCCTCGCCCATCAAAAGCTCGAGCGCCGCGACGAACCCCGCCGCCTCCGGCCCCAGCCGCGCGATCAGCTCCGCGTGATAGGCCTGTGCGGCTTGCGCCAGCTCGGCCATCATCGCGGTCCCCTTGTCGGTCAGGGCCAGAACCACCAGCCGCCGGTCATGCTCGCTGATGCGCTTGGTGACGATCCCCGCCTCCTCCAGCCTTGTGGCGGCGCGGCTGACCTTGGACTTGTCCATGTCGACGCGGGCATGGATCTCGCGCACCGACACCTCGGCCTCCTGGCTCAGATGTGCCATGACGCGCCATTCCGCCCGGCTCAGGCCAAAGCGTTCCTGGTAGACACGGGAAAATTCGCGGCTGAGCCGCCCGGCAGTGACGGCCACGCGATAGGGCAAAAAACCGTCCAGAACGAAGGGATCGGGCATCTTCACCCCGCCAGATCGTTGCACATGCACCAAACCATGCGCAAAAGAAGGGCCCGCCGCAAGCATGCGGCAGGCCCAAGGGGTCGCAGCGGATCAGGCCGCGTCGAACTGCAGCGGGCGAACCTGCTGGAACAGGCCCGTGGCCTTGAGCTTGTCCAGAACCGCGACGGGCGGCTGTTCGTCGAGATACAACAGCGCGATGGCCTCGCCCTCGCGCACCGACCGGCCAAGGGTGAAATTGGCGATGTTCACGCCATTCTCGCCCAGGGTCTGGCCCAGCGTCCCGATGATACCCGGCACGTCCTTGTTGGTGGTGTAAAGCATGTGCTGCCCGATCTCGGCATCGATGTTGATGCCCTTGATCTGGATGAAGCGCGGCTTGCCGTCCGAGAACACCGTGCCCGCGATGGACCGCATCCGCGTGGGCGTGGTCACGACCAGCCGGATATAGCCGTCGAAAACGCCGGTCTTGTCCTGCGTGGTGGTCGAAATCTCGACACCCCGCTCCTTGGCCATGATCGGGGCAGACACCATGTTCACATCGGGGTTCGTGGCCTTCATCACGCCCGCGATGGCGGCACAATTCAGCGCCTTGAGGTTCATGTCCTTGGCGATGCCGTTATAGACTACCTCGATGGACTGGATCGGCTCGTCGGTCAGCTGGCCGACGAATGCGCCCAGATGTTCGGCAAGCTTCAGCCACGGCCCCATGATCGCGGCCTCCTGCGCCGTGACCGACGGCATGTTGAGCGCGTTCGACACCGCGCCGGTCAGCAGGTAATCGGCCATCTGTTCGGCCACCTGAAGCGCGACGTTTTCCTGCGCCTCGGTCGTGGCCGCGCCCAGATGCGGGGTGACGACGACATTGGGCAGGTTGAACAGCGGGTTTTCCGTCGCCGGTTCTTCCTTGAACACGTCGAAGGCCGCACCCGCGACATGGCCGGATTTGATCAATTCCGCCAGCGCCGCCTCGTCCACCAGGCCGCCGCGCGCGCAGTTGATGATCCGCACGCCCTTTTTCGTCTTCTTCAGATTCTCGACCGACAGGATGTTGGCGGTCTTTTCCGTATAGGGCACGTGCAGCGTGATGAAATCGGCCTGCGCCAGCAGATCCTCCAGTTCCAGCTTGGCCACGCCCATCTGCTTGGCGCGCTCTTCCGACAGGAAGGGATCATAGGCCACGACCTTCATCTTGAGGCCCCGCGCGCGGTCGCAGACGATCGAACCGATATTGCCCGCACCGATCACGCCCAGCACCTTGCCGGTCAGCTCGACGCCCATGAAGCGCGACTTTTCCCACTTGCCCGCATGGGTCGAGGCATTGGCCTCGGGGATTTGCCGTGCAACGGCGAACATCATCGCGATGGCATGTTCGGCGGTCGTGATCGAATTCCCAAAGGGCGTGTTCATCACGATGATGCCCTTTTTCGACGCCTCTGGAATGTCGACATTGTCGACCCCGATGCCCGCGCGGCCGATCACCTTGAGGTTGGTGGCCGCGGCGATGATCTTTTCGGTGACCTTGCTGGCCGACCGGATGGCCAGGCCGTCGTATTCATGGATGACCGACAGGAGCTTGTCCTTGTCCTTGCCGATCGACGCGTCAAAGGTCACGTCGATCCCGCGATCCTTGAAGATCTGGACGGCTGCATCCGACAGGCTGTCGGAGATGAGAACCTTGGGGGCCATGGGTTTGGTCCTTTATGATGGGGTCGCGGTGCGCCTGAAGGCGCACCCTACGGATTGGGGATGTCGGGTAGGGTGCGCCTTCAGGCGCACCTGCGATTTCGGAAAAAGGGAGACAATGCGCCCGTCACGGCGCACCGATGCTCACGCCGCTTGGGCCAGTGCCGCGATCTCGGTCTGGAACGCCCAGTCAAGCCAGGGCAGCATCGCCTCGATATCCGAGGTTTCGACCGTCGCCCCGCACCAGATCCGCAGGCCCGGAGGCGCGTCGCGATAGGCGCCCACGTCCAGCGCCACGCCCTCGGCCTCCAGCCGCTTGGCCACCGCCTTGGCGAATGCCGCGCCGTCCGCGATCCGGGGATCGGTGAATTTCAGGCAAACGCTGGTGTTGGACCGGGTCGCCGGATCAACGGCCAGGTTGTCGATCCAGTCGCGCGCCGCGCAAAATTCGAAAATCGCCTTCGCATTGGCATCGGCCCGCGCCATCAGCGCCGGCATACCGCCGATGGATTTGCCCCAGTTCAACGCGACCAGGTAATCCTCGACCGCGAGCATCGAGGGCGTGTTGATCGTCTCGCCGACGAAAATCCCCTCGATCAGCTTGCCGCCCTTGGTCATGCGGAAAATCTTGGGCATCGGCCATGCGGGGGTGTAGCTTTCTAGCCGCTCCACCGCGCGGGGGCTCAGGATCAGCATGCCATGCGCAGCCTCGCCGCCCATCACCTTCTGCCAGGAGAAGGTGGTGACATCGAGCTTGTCCCACGGCAGATCCTGCGCAAAAGCCGCACTCGTCGCGTCGCAAATGGTCAGGCCCGCGCGATCCGCCGGGATCGCATCGCCACCCGGCAGCCGCACGCCCGAGGTCGTGCCGTTCCAGGTGAACACGACATCCGTGTCGAAATCGACCTCGGCGAAATCCACGATATGGCCGTAGTCGGCCTTCAGCACCTTGGCATCCAGCTTCAGCTGCTTGACCGCGTCCGAAACCCAGCCTTCGCCGAAACTTTCCCATGCGATCATAGTGCAGGGCCGTGCGCCCAACAGCGACCACATCGCCATTTCCACGGCACCCGTATCCGACGCGGGCACGATCCCGATGCGGTAATCGGCCGGAACGCCCAGGATCTCGCGCGTCAGCTCGATGGCGGCCTTCAGCTTGGCCTTGCCGACAGCCGCGCGATGCGAGCGCCCAAGCGGCGCATCGGCAAGCAGGTCCAACGAATAAACGGGGGGTTTTGCGCAGGGTCCAGAAGAAAACCGCGGATTGACCGGCCGGTGTTCAGGTTTGCGCACGGCGCCGTGTGACGCCGAGTGTTCAAGTGCCATGATGTGATACCCTCACAGATATACGCCCCTCGTTGGGGAGGGGTGTCCCACCGCCGCACATACGGGGCTTGCGACACAGCGACAAGACGGAAAATGCGGTCGAATGGTCGGTTTCCGACCGGATGCGGCGATGCCCGTTCACCATCGGAAACTTTGCGCGACAGAGCGCCGGTTTGCGCGCCTGCGGCATCGCGTCCATGGCCTGTCGGCGAGTCTTCTGTACACGTTGCAACCGTAGGTAGTTGTCACTGTCCAGTCGATCAAACAGCTTAGATGTCCATCAAGTCTGACATTATGCTTGCCGATCGACATGACGGCGCGCTAAACTCAAAGATGTAAGACCTAACTCCGGCACAATCGGTAGGCGCGTGAGAGACCAGGCCCAAACCCTTTCCTTCGACCTGACCGACTTCCTGCCCTTTCAGATGTCGGTCATCGCCTCGCGCGCCTTTCAGCGCATCATGGGGGCAACCGGCCTTCAGGTTCCGGAATGGCGCATCATGATGGCGCTGCCCGCGCATCAACCCTGTTCCAGCCATGAATTGTGCAGCCTGACGGCGATGGATGCCGCCCGGGTCAGCCGGGCACAGCGGCGGCTGGAAGACCTCGACATGATCCACGTCGTCCGCGACACGGCGGACCGGCGGCGGCTGGTGGTCCAACTCAGCGACAAGGGCACCGAGGAAGTGGCGCGCCTGCGCGTCGCCGCACGGGATGTCGAATCAACCATTCTCGACGATCTCGGCCCCGAGGATCGCGCCTGCCTCAAGACCGCCATAGGCGAGCTTTACGCCCGGCTCTGATCCAGCAGACAGCGGGTCAGCACCCCGTCGGGGTCGGCCAGCGCGTCGATCACGTCGAAATGGTGCACCCCCGGCAGATGCAGCGCCCCCATATCGGCCCCAAGCCCCTGCCAGACATTCGCAAGCAGATCGTTCTGGCGGATGAATTCCGGCCGCTCCTGCCCACCCACGGCGCAGGTCACGCGGATCCCCTCGCGCGGGATCAACAGGGCGGGGCTTTCGGCCAGGGCCTCCGCCGGATCAAGCCGCAGGGTCGCGTTCATCTGTGTCCGCAAAAGCGGGCGCAGGTCATGCACCCCCGACACCGACACGACATGCACGATCCGCCGCGCCAATTCCTCGGGCAACACATCGGCGCAGACCATCCGCGTCACCAGATGCCCACCCGCCGAATGCCCGGTCAGCCGGATCGGGCCCGGAACCTCCCGTGCCGCGACCGCGACGGCGGCGGCGACCTCGGCCGTGATCTCGGCGATCCGCACCTCGGGGGCGAGCGTGTAGCGCACCATCGCCACCGCTTGCCCATGCGCCAATGGCCCCTCGGCCAGAAAGCCGAATTCATCGGGTGAAAACCGCATCCAGTAGCCACCGTGAACGATGATCGTAAGACCCTGCACGGCACTTTCGGGTCGATAGAGATCGATCACCTGCCGCGCCCCCTCCCCATAGTGCAGGATCACCGGCGCAACCTTGGCGCGCAGGGTTTCGGTCCGCACCGGCCATTCGCTCAGGAACCGCTCCGCCCCCGGAATATGCGCGGCATTGGCATAGGCATCGTCCCAATCGGTGATCTTCATGGCGGTTCCCTCCCTCTTGCCGCTACCAAGGCCGAAGCCGCGCCCGGATGCAACACTCCCGACCGGCTGTTTGCCGCAGGCATCCGACCCTTTCACTGGGGCGCACGGCTGCTAGGTAGACCGCCATGGGCATCTTGCTGACCATCGACAAACTGACCAAATCCTATGGGCCGATCGACGTGCTCAGGGGCGTGTCCCTTGCGCTCGACGCTGGCCAGACGCTCGCGCTGACGGGCGAAAGCGGCTCGGGCAAAAGCACGCTGATGCACCTGGCCGCAGCCCTCGACCAACCGGACGGGGGCAGCATCGCGCTCGACGGTGTGGATATCACCACGCTGGACGATGCCGCCCGCGCCCGCATCCGCCGCGACCGTATCGGCCTTGTCTTCCAGCAATTCAACCTGATCCCCTCCCTCACCGTGACGGGCAACATCGCCTTTCAGGCCCGGCTGTCCGGCCGCCACGACCCCGCGCATTGCGCCATGCTGGCCCAGCGCCTCGGGATAGACCGGCTTGCCACCCGCTACCCCGAGGAATTGTCCGGCGGCCAGCAACAGCGCGTGGCCATCGCCCGCGCGCTTGCCAACCGCCCCGCGCTGATCCTTGCCGACGAGCCGACCGGCAACCTGGACGAGGCAACGGGCGATGCCGTGCTCGACCTGCTGCTCGAGCTCGTCGGCGAAACCGGCGCAGCGCTGATGATGGTCACCCATTCCACCCGGCTCGCCGCGCGGCTCGACCGCCGCCTGCACCTGTCACGGGGCCGCCTGACCGACCCGCCACCGGGTCCGTGACATGCTCTACACGGCTCTTTCGACCCTGTTTTCCCATTGGCGACGCCATCCCGGCCAGCTTGCCGCGCTGATCGCGGGCCTCGCGCTCGCCACCGCACTCTGGTCCGGAGTGCAGGCCATCAACACCGAGGCCCGCGCCAGCTATGCCGAGGCTGCGGCCACGCTGGGACAGGACCGGCTTGCGCGCCTCGTGACCCAGGATGGCCGCCCCCTGCCGCTCGAGACCTATCTCGCCCTGCGCCGCGCGGGCTATCTGGTCTCTCCCGTGATCTCGGGCGAATTGCGCAGCACCGAGGCGCGCTTGCGCCTTCTGGGCATCGACCCCCTCACCGCCCCGCCCGAGGCTTCCGCCCCCGCCCTGCAGGACGACTCACTCGATCTGGCCGCCTTTTTCACCGCGCCGGGCCTCTTGCTCATCTCGCCCGAGACGGCATCCGGCCCGCTGCCATCCGGCCTGCCGCCGCAGGTGACGCGCGGGGGCATTCCGCCCGGTGCCGCGATCACCGACATCTCGACCGCCGCGCGCCTTCTGGGGCAGGACGATCCCAGCTACCTGCTGGTGGCCCCGACCCAGCCCGCGGGCCTGCCCCCGCTGGAACAGGCGTCAAACCTCCGGCTGCAGCCCCCCGACAGCGCCACCGACATCAGCCGCCTCACCGACAGTTTCCACCTGAACCTGACCGCCTTCGGCCTCCTGTCCTTTGCCGTGGGTCTCTTCATCGTTCATGCCGCCATCGGCCTTGCCTTCGAACAACGCCGCGCGACCCTGCGCACGCTCCGCGCCCTTGGCCTGCCGCTGCGCACGACCCTTGTTGCGCTCAGTGTCGAACTGGCGCTTTTGGCCCTGTTCTCCGGGCTTCTGGGCCTCGTCCTCGGCTATGCCATCGCGGCGGCGCTGATGCCGGGCGTCGCGGGCACCCTGCGCGGGCTTTATGGTGCCGAAATCCCCGGAACACTTGGGTTCGACCCTGTCTGGGCCCTGGCCGCCCTTGGCATGACGCTGGCGGGCGCGGGTTTCGCGGGCGCGCAGGCGCTGCGGCGGACAGCCGCCATGCCCATCCTTGCCCCCGCCAATCCCCGCGCCTGGGCCATGGCATCAGCCCGCGCGATGCGCAGGCAGGCGGGCGCGGCGCTGGCCTTGCTGGCGCTTGGCCTTGGCCTTGCGCTCTGGGGCGGCTCGCTCCTGGCGGGCTTTGCCACGCTCGCGGCGCTCTTGCTGGGGGCCGCGCTGATCCTGCCCGCAACGCTTGGTCTGATCCTGCGGCTCGCCAGCCACCGGGCGCGGGGCGCGCTGGCCGAATGGCTCTTTGCCGACACGCGCCAGCAGCTGCCGGGCCTGTCCCTTGCCCTGATGGCGCTCTTGCTGGCCTTGGCCGCCAATATCGGCGTCTCGACCATGGTCGGGTCCTTTCGCGGCACCTTCACCGGTTGGCTCGACCAGCGCCTTGCCCCCGAACTTTACGTCACCACCGCCACGCCCGAGGAAAGCCTGCGCCTGCGCGCCTTTCTCGACGGTCAGGTCACGGCGATCCTGCCCATCACCAGCATCGACCAGCCCCTCGCCGGTCGCCCGGGCGAGATCTTCGGCCAGGCCGACCATGCCACCTTCCGCGAAAACTGGCCCCTGTTGCAGGCCCTCCCCGATACTTGGGACAGGCTCGCGGCCGGCACGGGCGTCTTGATCAACGAACAACTCGCCCGCTTCACCGATCTGGAGCTGGGCGATGACCTGGCGCTCGCCCCCGGCCTCACCCTGCCCATCGTCGGTGTCTATTCCGATTACGGCAACCCGGCAGCCCAGGCCATTCTGGGTCTGAACCGCTTTGCAGACACGTTTCCTGACGTCCCGCAAACCCGCTTTGCCCTGCGCATCGCCCCCGAAAGCGCCCCGGCGCTGGCCACCGCCCTGCGGGAAGACTTCGGCCTGCCGACCGAAGCGGTCGTGAACCAGGCCCAGATCAAGCGTTTCTCGCTTCAGGTCTTCGAACAGACGTTCCGGATCACCGATGCGCTCAACATCCTGACGCTCGGCGTGGCGGGTTTCGCGCTTTTGACCAGCCTTTTGACCTTGGCGGGGATGCGCCTGCCGCAACTCGCCCCGGTCTGGGCGCTTGGCCTGACGCGGGCGCGGCTTGCCCGGTTCGAGATCCTGCGCAGCCTGATCCTTGCCACCTTGACCTTTGTCCTGGCGCTGCCCGTGGGGCTCTGCCTTGCCTGGGTGCTTCTGGCCATCGTGAACGTCGAAGCCTTCGGCTGGCGCCTGCCCATGTCGCTGTTCCCCGGCGATTGGCTTCGGCTCTTCGGTCTGGCGCTTCTGGCCGCCACCCTCGCCGCCGCCCTGCCGGCATGGCGGCTGTCCCGCACGGCGCCCGCAACCCTGCTCAAGGTCTTTGCCCATGAACGCTAGCATCCACGCCAAAACGCAGGCCCTTTGCCTTGCAGCCCTTGCCGCCCTCGTCGCTCTCGCCTCTCCGCTCCGGGCGCAGGGCTTCGCCGGGCTCGGCACCGCCGCCGATGGCTTCGCCGTGCCCCAGCGCCCCGCCAGCTTCACCTTTCCGCAAGATCACGGACCGCACCCCGATTACCGCATCGAATGGTGGTACCTGACCGCCACCCTGACCGGCCCGGACGGCACCGATTACGGCGTGCAATGGACGCTCTTCCGCTCCGCCCTTGCCCCGCGCACCGCGCAGGGGTGGGAGGCTCCGCAGCTCTGGATGGGTCACGCGGGCCTGACCACGCCCCGGGCGCATTTCAGCGCCGAACGCCTCGCGCGCGGCGGCATCGGTCAGGCCGGGGCGCAGCCCGCGCCCTTTTCCGCATGGATCGACGATTGGCAGATGACCGCGACCGACGTGCAAGCCGCCGATGCGCTCGATGCCCTGCAGGTCACCGCGCGCGGCGATGATTTCGCCTATGCGCTCGACCTTGTCGCCAACGGCCCGCTCGTGTTCCATGGCGAGGGCGGCTTTTCCGTGAAATCCGCCCAAGGACAGGCCAGCTATTACTATTCGCAACCCTTCTACAGCGTCACCGGCACGCTCTCCCTGCCCGAGGGGGATATCCCCGTCACCGGCTCCGCATGGCTTGACCGCGAATGGTCCTCCCAACCCTTGTCGGAACAGCAGCAAGGCTGGGATTGGGTCTCGCTCCAATTCGACACGGGCGCGCGGCTGATGGGCTTCACCCTGCGCCAGACCGATGGCTCGGCCTATACCGCCGCCACATGGATCGACCCCGACGGCACCAGCCAAAGCTATCCTGACGGCGCGCTGACGATGACGCCGCTTGCCACCAGCGAAGTCGCGGGGCGGCAGGTGCCGACCGAATGGCGCATCGCATTGCCCGATCGCGGCCTCGATGTGACCACCACCGCCCTGAACCCGCAATCCTGGATGGATGTCTCCGTATCCTATTGGGAAGGACCCATCCGGATGCAGGGCACACACCCCGGCCGCGGCTACCTGGAGATGACGGGATATGAATGATCAGACCCTGCACGGCTTGTTAGAGACGGTTTGGCAACATCTCGCCCGTGGCATCGCCGACCGCCACCACCCCGCGCGCCATCCCACGCTCGCCACGCTTGGCCCCGAGGGGCCCGAGCTGCGCACTCTCGTCCTGCGCCGGATCGACCGGGCGGCCTGCCTTCTCGAACTCCACACCGATGCCGCCAGCCCCAAGGCCGCGCAGATCACGGCCGACCCCCGTGCCGCCCTCCATGTCTGGCTGCCCAAGGCCCGGCTCCAGATCCGCGCCCGTACCATGGCCAGGCTCGCCCCCGGCGATCCCGCGATCTTCGCCACTCTCCCGCCCGAGGCTCAGACGAATTACGGCGGCCTTGCCCCCGGCACGCCCCTGTCCGGCGACACGGGTCCCGGCACCGGCGATCCCGCGCGCTTCACCCGCATCCTCTGCCACCTGACGGACATCGACGCGCTTCTCCTGACCGATCCGCACCGCCGCGCCCGCTACCGCGCCGACAGCGACTGGCAGGGCCAATGGATCGCCCCCTGATCTCTTCTCTGTTTCAAAAATATCCCGGGGGAGCCCCGAAGGGGCGGGGGCAGAGCCCCCTTTCCCCGCTCACACACCCGGGTCGAACATCGGGAATGTGACGCCCAGCGCCCAGCCCAGGATCACCCCCAGGCCGACACCAACCGCCACCACCGATCCGGTCCGCTTGCCCAGGAACCGCCCCATCATCCCGTAGCTCAGGTAGAACAAGCCGATCACCGGCAGGATCAGGATCAGGAAAAACAACCGCTCGAAATCCAGCGCCACCGCGATCCCGAGCGAGATCAGGAACATCCCCCGCGCCACCACCCGCCGCCACAGCGCGGCGCGCGTCGCCTCCGACAAGACCGCATCGGCCAGCATCGCCAGAACCGCCCCCGGCAAGATCGCGGCGATCACCGCCAACCGGCCCGGATGCGGCACGAAACTGCCCACGTAGCGATCCATGATCCCGCCAAAGACGACGATCCCGTAAACCGCCAGGCCCAGCCCCAGCCAGATCCCCCGCCGCACAGGCATCCCCCCGGCCCAGGCCGCCCCACCCAGCACCAGCGCGCCATAAAGCGCCAGGTGCAGCGCCAGGTAATCGGCCACCAGAACCGGCAGGAATCTTGTCTCGAACAGGCTGAGCAGACCCGGTGCCACCAGCGCGGGCAACACCGCCAGCGCCCAGAACATCCCCCGCTCCGGGTGCCAGGGCGCCGGCCCCTCGGGCAAAAGCCGCGCCGCAGGCAGGACAAGCAGCACGATTCCGAACAGGGTCAGGATGATCCAGGGGCCAAGCGCCACCGCGCCCGCCTGCGGCACCATCCCGAAACTTGCCGCGATCCAGTCGATGCCGCTCTCGATCCCTGCGGGCGCATACAGCACCCCCACATGCTCCACAAACGGCACGGCCTCGGCCCGGCGGGCGAAACCCTCTCCCGGAGTGCCGACCGTCTCCCCCTCGGTCGCGCCCAGATCGGCCATCACCCGCTGCGCTTCCCCGCGCAACGCGCCTTCCCAGGCCCCGTTCAGCATCAACAGGTTGGCCGGTTCCTCCGCCGTCACCGCCTGGCTGAAAATCGAGATGCCCACGATCGCCGCGACCCGCGCATCGGCCAGCCCCTGTCGCACCACGATGTCCGAGGCCATGGAATGCCCCACCAGCGCCACATGCGGCTCCGCACCGGGCAGAGCCACCGCGTAATCCGTCACGCGCGCGGTTTCCGCCATCAACAACCGTGTCGTCCCGTCGATGCTGCTTACATCGCCCGACATCGGCACCGGGTTGCGGCCATGCCCCTCGAAATCGAAACTGACGGTGATGAACCCCGCCCGCGCAAGGCTCAGCTGCCAGGCGGCCATCAACTGCCGCGATCCGGCAAAGCCATGCGCGATGACCACCACCGGCCCTTCCGCCTCGGGCAGGCGCATCACGGTGACGGGCGTCTCGCCCACGCGGTCCTGCGAGATGGCAAGCCCCGCGCGCGGCGCTTCCAGCCCCCAAAGACCCAGCGCGATGCACAGCACCGCCACGCCTGCCACGATCGCCTGTTTCATGCCGCCACCCGTCACACCAACCTCCCCGACACATAGCAGCACGCCTTGCCCCGCCAACAGCCAAAGCCACTGGCCAGCGTCGCCGCTTCATGGTCTATGCCGCCGAAACCCCGGAGCGACCCAGCGATGTTCACCCTCACGCTTGTCACGAATCCCGCGATGATCCTCGACCCGGCGCTGGTCCGTGCGCTGCGCGACGCGCTCGGCGGCGGCGATGCCATCTGGCTCGACCCCAATTCCGCCGCCGAATTCAGCCTGCCCAAACCGCCCCGGAACCTAGACGAGATCCGCGCGAGCCTGAGCGCCGAAGGCGTCGATCTCGTCTGCCAGCCCAGCGCGGGCCGCCGCAAGAAACTGCTTCTGGCCGATATGGATTCGACCATGATCCAGCAGGAATGCATCGACGAACTGGCCGCCGCCGCCGGCATCGGGGCAAAGGTCGCGGCCATCACCGCGCGCGCCATGAACGGCGAACTGGATTTCGAGGCGGCGCTGAAGGAACGCGTGGCGCTGCTCGCGGGCCTGCCCGAAACCGTCATCGCCGATGTTCTGGCCACCCGCATCACCATGATGCCCGGCGGCGCGACGCTTGTCGCCACGATGCGCGCCAACGGGGCCTATGCCGCGCTTGTTTCGGGGGGCTTCACCGCCTTCACCGCCGCCGTGGCCGAAAAGCTCGGCTTTCAGGAACACCGCGCCAACACCCTCCATGTCGATCAGAGCAAACTGACCGGCACGGTCGCCGAACCGATCCTGGGCCGCGAGGCCAAGGTCGCAGCGCTCGAGGATCTGACCACGAAACTCGCCATCACCGAGGGCGATGTGCTCGCCATCGGCGACGGGGCCAATGACCTCGGCATGCTCACGCGCGCAGGGCTGGGGGTCGCGGTCCATGCCAAACCCGTGGTGCAGGCACAGGCCGCCCATGCGATCAACCACGGCGACCTGACCACGCTTCTCTATATCCAGGGCTACGCAAAGACCGATTTCGTCACCGCGTGAGTTGGCCAGCGGGTCAAGGATGCCGCAGGCACCGCCAAGGGCGGCTTGTCCTTGACGCGCTGGACGACTCGCACAGGCTGGAACAGGCCTGTTTGCGGGCAGACTTGCCAGCAAACGGCCTCCTTGCAAGAACCCTCCCCCCGGAACGCCGACGGGGCCATCGCACCCACGCGATGACCCCGCCGAAAAGGCCGCATGGCCGATGAGGCGCGCGGTTACTCCGCCGGAACGGCCGCCGCCTCCTGGGTGATCGGATGGGACAGCTTGTCCAGCATCTCCTTGGGGCAAACCTGCAGGAAATTGCCGCGCTCCATCTCCCAATGCTGGAGGATATCGGCCGCGCGCCGCGATCCGGTCTCGCGCAGATGCGCCTCGATCAGACCCTTCAACTGGTTCTCCCAATGCGCCACCGTGACCGGGCAGGTCACCAGCGTCTCGAGGTTCATGTTCACCCGCGCGATCCCCTCGGGGTCATACAGATACGCCATGCCCCCGGTCATCCCGGCGCCGAAATTGGCCCCGATCCGACCCAGAATGACGGCAACGCCGCCGGTCATGTATTCGCAGCCATTCGACCCGCAGCCCTCGACCACGACCTTGGCCCCCGAATTGCGCACGGCGAACCGCTCGCCCGCACGACCGGCGGCAAACAGGTAGCCATCGGTCGCCCCGTACAGCACCGTATTGCCGATGATCACGTTCTCATGCGCGACCAGCGGGCTGTCCTGCACGGGTTTGACCACGATGGTGCCCCCCGACAGACCCTTGCCGACATAATCGTTGCTGTCGCCCGTCACTTCCAGCTTCAGCCCCGGCGCGGCAAAGGCCCCCAGCGATTGCCCCGCCGACCCCTGCAGCTTGACCGTCAGATGGTCGGGCTGCAGCGCGTTGCGCATCCCGAACGCCTGCACGATATGACTCGAGGTCCGCGTCCCGATGGTGCGCAGCGTGTTCTGCACCGCATAAGACAGCTGCATCTTCTCGCCATCCTGCAAGAACCGGCTCGCATCGGCCACGATCTGCGCGTCCAGCGTATCGGGCACCACATTGCGCGGCTTGTTGCGGTCGTACTTGATCTTCTGCGCCCCATCGACGGTGATCAGCATCGGGTTGAGATCCAGATCATCCAGATGCGCCGCCCCGCGCGACACCTGCGTCAGCAGGTCGGCGCGCCCGATCACGTCATCGAGGCTCCGCGCCCCGATGGAGGCAAGGATTTCCCGAACCTCCTGCGCGTAGAAGGTGATCAGGTTCACCACCTTGTCCGCATTGCCGGTGAACTTGGCCCGCAGCCGTTCATCCTGCGTGCAGACCCCCACGGGACAGGTGTTGGACTGGCACTGGCGCACCATGATGCAGCCCATGGCGATCAGGGCGGCGGTGCCGATCCCGTATTCCTCGGCTCCCATCATCGCGGCCATGACGATGTCGCGCCCGGTGCGCAGACCGCCATCGGTGCGCAGCGTGATCCGGTCGCGCAGGTTGTTCATCGCCAGAACCTGGTGCGCCTCGGTCAGACCCATTTCCCAGGGCAGACCCGCATATTTGATCGAGGTCGCGGGGCTGGCCCCCGTGCCGCCGTTGTGGCCCGAGATCAGGATGATATCCGCCTTGGCCTTGGCGACACCGGCGGCAATCGTGCCGACGCCGCTCGATGCCACCAGCTTCACCGTCACCTTGGCGCGCGGGTTGATCTGCTTGAGGTCATAGATCAGCTGCGCCAGATCCTCGATCGAATAGATGTCGTGATGCGGCGGGGGCGAAATCAGCGTCACGCCCTTGGTCGAATGCCGCAGACGCGCGATGAGTTCCGTCACCTTCATGCCGGGCAGCTGGCCACCCTCGCCGGGCTTGGCCCCTTGCGCGACCTTGATCTCCAGCTCTTCGCAATGGTTCAGGTATTCGGCGGTCACGCCGAACCGGCCCGATGCGACCTGCTTGATCTTGGCGCTCGGGTTGTCGCCATTGGGCTCCGGCACGAAATGCGCCGGATCTTCGCCGCCCTCGCCCGAATCCGATTTCGCGCCGATCCGGTTCATCGCCACGTTCAGCGTCTTGTGCGCCTCGGGCGACAGCGCGCCAAGGCTCATCCCCGGCGTCACGAACCGCTTGCGGATCGAGGTGATGCTTTCCACCTCCTCGATCGGCACCGGCGCGCCCAGCGGCTTGATGTCCAGCAGATCGCGCAGGTGGATCGGCGGATTGCTCCGCATCTTCTCGGAATATTGCTTCCACAGGCTATAGGACGCGCGGTTGCAGGCCTCTTGCAGCATGTGCATCGAGGTCGCTTCCCAGGCGTGCTTTTCGCCCGACCGCCGCGCCTTGTAGAACCCGCCGATGGGCAACACGCCCTCGCCGCGCAGGAATCCCTTGGCGTGAACCTCCTCGGCCTTCTTCTGCAGACCGCTGACCCCGATCCCCGAGATGCGCGACAGCATGCCGGGGAAATATTCCGCGACCATCGCACGGGACAGGCCCACAGCCTCGAAGTTCAGACCCCCCCGATACGAGGAAATCACCGAAATCCCCATCTTCGACATGATCTTGAGCAGGCCCGCATCGACCGCGGCGCGATAGCGCGCCATGGCTTCGGTCAGCGTGCCCTCGATCAGGCCGCGATTGATCCGGTCGGCAATCGAATCCTGCGCCAGGTAGGCGTTGACCGTCGTCGCCCCACAGCCCACCAGGACCGCGAAATAATGCGGGTCGATGCATTCGGCCGACCGCACGTTCAGCGAACAGAAGGTGCGCAGCCCCTGCCGCGTCAGCCACGAATGCACCGCACTGGTGGCAAGGATCATCGGCATCGCCACGCGCCCGTCACCCTGCTCCTGATCGGTCAGGATGATGTGACCCGCGCCGGACCGCACGGCATCTTCCGCCTCGTGGCGGATCCGCTCCAGCCCCTCGCGCAGCGCATCGGGCTTGCCCCCCGCCGGGAAGGTGCAGTCGATCGTGACATGCTCGGCGTTGAAATGGCGCACCATCGCCTCGAACTGGGCATTGGCGACAAAGGGGCTTTCCAGGACCAGGATCTCGGTCTGGCTCGAGTCCTCATCCAGCACGTTCTTGAGGTTGCCGAACCGGGTCTTGAGGCTCATCACCCGGTATTCCCGCAAACTGTCGATGGGCGGGTTGGTCACCTGGCTGAAATTCTGCCGGAAATAATGCGACAGCGGGCGGTAGATGCTCGACAGAACCGCCGCCGGCGTGTCGTCCCCCATCGAGGCCAGCGCCTCCTTGCCATCCTCGGCCATGGGCGCAAGGATCTGCTCCAGCTCTTCCAGCGTATAGCCCGCCGCGACCTGGCGGCGGCGCAGCTCGGTGCCCTCGAACAGCGTCCTTTCGCTCGCGCCCTCGGTCTCGGCGGCCAGGTCCACGATCTTGCCGACCCAATCCCCAAAGGGGCGCGAGGCCGCCAGCTTGTCCTTCATCTCGGTGTCGTGGAACAGCTTGCCCTCGGTCATGTCGACCGCGATCATCTGGCCCGGGCCAAGCGCGCCCTTTTCCACCACGGTCGCCTCGTTCACCGGAACCATCCCGGCCTCGGACCCGGCGATCAGCATCCCCTCACCCGTCACGACATAGCGCATGGGCCGCAGACCGTTCCGGTCCAGACCCGCACAAACCCAGCGCCCATCGGTCATGGCCAGCGCGGCGGGTCCGTCCCAGGGCTCCATCACGGAATTGCAGTAGGAATACATGTCCTGCCACGCCTTGGGCAGCTCGGTCGCGGTGTTCGACCAGGCCTCGGGCACCAGCATCGTCTTGGCCATGGGCGCGATCCGGCCCGCGCGCACCAGCACCTCGAACACGGCATCCAGCGCGCCCGAATCGCTCGAGCCTTGCGGGATGATCGGCTTGATATCCTCGGCCATCTCCCCGAAATAGGTCGAGGCCATGCGGATCTCGTGGCTCTTCATCCAGTTGACGTTGCCCTTGAGCGTGTTGATCTCGCCGTTATGCGCGAGCATCCGGAACGGCTGCGCCAACCACCACTGCGGAAAGGTGTTGGTGGAATAGCGCTGGTGATAGATCGCGAATGCGCTCTCGAAGCGCTCGTCCTTCAGGTCGGGATAGAATTCGGCCACGTCTTGGGCCAGCATCATGCCCTTGTAGATGATCGACCGGCACGAAAAGCTGCACAGGTACAATTCCTTGATCCCTGCGGCCTGGGCGGCTTTCTCGATCCGGCGGCGGATGACGTAAAGCTCCCGCTCGAAGGTCTCCACATCCACGCCCTTGGCGTTCGAGATGATGATCTGCTCGATCTCGGGGCGGGTCGCATTGGCCTTGTCCCCCAGAACCGACACATCCACCGGCACATGGCGCCAGCCATAGATGTAATGGCCCATCCGCAGCACTTCGGATTCCACGATGGTCCGGCAGGTTTCCTGCGCCGCGAAATTGGTGCGCGGCAGGAAAACCTGGCCCACGGCCATCAGCTCGTCCTTGCGCGGCTCATGCCCGGTGCGGCGGACCTGGTCGTAAAAGAACTGGACCGGGATCTGCACATGGATGCCCGCACCGTCGCCCGTCTTGCCATCGGCATCGACAGCGCCCCGGTGCCAGACCGCCTTCAGCGCGTTGATCCCGTTTTCCACGACCTTGCGCGACGGTTTCCCGTCGATGGACACGACAAGCCCCACACCGCAGGACGAATGTTCATCCTCGTCGCGGTACAGGCTGTTCTCGGCCATCCACTGGCGCTTGGCTTCCTCGGCTGCAACCCAGGTGGCGTCATAGGTCGTCATGGTCAGTCCCTCCGTTCGGGCCGGGCATCGCCTCATGCGCGAGGACCCGGAAAATCTGGTCGGAAATCGATTGGTCAGAGCGGGGCAAGCCGCTGAACATCTCGCCGCAATCGTAGATCGGTTGCAGCGTCAAAAAGCCCGGCTCGCCGGGTTCGGCGAATTCCATCGGGCTGCTGTTGTATTCGAAGCTTTCGCCGCTGGCGTCGGTCACGGTTTCCAGACCGCCAAAGAACAATCGCCAGCCTTCATGGACGAACTGGTTGCCCTGAACGCGGCGCGTGCCCCCATCCGACGGGTATTGATAGGAAAACTCGGTCACGGCCAGCGTCCGGCCATCGACGGTGATCTCGTCCCCGGTCAGCCGGTCGAACCCGGTGTAATCGCGCTGGAACGTCCCGAAATTCGAGGTCGTGACCGTGCTGAACACCATCGTGTCGCTGCCGGTTTCCAGCAATTCGCTCAGGCTTGCAGGGTCTTCCTCGGGCTCGACCAGGATGGTGGACCCGCCACCGCGCAGATCCCAACTGCGCAGCCACCGGAATTCCGCATCGGTAAAGCTCAGGTAGAACGCGCTGTCCTCGTCGAGCGAGGCGCGCCACTGCGTGCCCGGCGGATCGGCCTCGCAGGTCCAGTGATGGCTGACCATGCAGCCCCGCGCCTGAACCGTCAGAAAGGCGGTGCATCCGGGCGGCACCTGGAACAGCTCGGGCTCGCCCTGCGCCGATGCAGGTTCTGGTGAAGAAAGCGTAAAGACGGCAAGCGCGCAGCCGGAGGCCAGCGCGAAAATCGCGCCTGTCGTCCCCTGCTGTGCTCTCGTCGTCATATCCGTCAATCTTCCTGACATATCCCGAACCGGGTCATCCGCGCCTGTCGTGCATCTGTAACTACGCGATCACGACAGCATCCCTACGGATGCACGCCGTGATCGTAACGCTCATTCCGCCGCGACCGCGCCGCTGACCGCCAGCTTCTCGAGGATCGCCTCGGCCGCCTCGCGCCCGTCCCGGATCGCCCAGACCACAAGGCTCGCGCCCCGCACGATATCGCCCACGGCATAGACATTGGGGATCTGGGTTTCATGGGTGCGGAAATTGGCCTTGATCGTGCCCCAGCGCGTCACTTCCAGCTCCGGGCAACCCCAAAGCGTCGGAAGATCCTCGGGCTCGAAGCCCAGCGCCTTGATGACAAGATCCGCGCCCTCGACGTAATCCGCGCCCTCAATGATCTCGGGGCTTTGACGGCCCGTCGCATCCGGCTGACCCAGGCGCATCTTCTGCACCATCACGCCATCCACGGCATCGCCGCCGGCAAAACCCTTGGGCGTGGAAAGCCATACGAAATCAACGCCTTCTTCCTCGGCATTGGCGACTTCGCGCTGGCTTCCCGGCATGTTCGCCTTGTCGCGGCGATACAGGCATTTGACGCTGACCGCATCCTGCCGGATCGCCGTGCGCACGCAATCCATCGCCGTGTCGCCACCGCCGATCACGACGACGCGCTTGCCCTTGGCGTTCAATTCGCCGCTCTCGAATTCCGGCACTTCATCGCCGAAACTCTTGCGGTTGGACGCGGTCAGATAGTCGATCGCCCGCACGATGCCCGCAGCGCCCACACCCGGTGCGTTCAGGTCGCGCGACTTGTAGACGCCGGTCGCGATGACCACGAAATCATGCTTGCCGCGAATGGCGTCAAAGCTGATCGAGCTGCCGACGTCGCAATTTTGGACAAACTCGATCCCCGCCGCTTCCAGCTGCGCGATGCGGCGCATCACGACATCCTTCTCCAGCTTGAATCCGGGAATGCCATAGGTCATCAGCCCGCCCGCGCGGTCGTAGCGGTCATAGACCGTGACCTGCAGACCGGCCCGGCGCAGCATGTCGGCCGCGGCCAGACCACCGGGGCCCGCACCGATGATCCCAACGGATTCAGGGCGTTCCACCGACGGCGCGATGGGCTTCACCCAACCTTCGTCCCAGGCGGTATCGGTCAGGTATTTCTCGACCGACCCGATCGTGACGGTGCCATGGCCCGATTGCTCGATGACGCAATTGCCTTCGCACAGACGGTCCTGCGGGCAGATCCGGCCACAGATCTCGGGAAAGGTGTTGGTCGCCTGGCTCAGCTCATAGGCTTCCTGCAGCCGCCCTTCGGCGGTCAGCTTGAGCCAATCAGGAATGTTGTTGTGCAGCGGACAATGCGACTGGCAATAGGGCACGCCGCACTGGCTGCACCGCCCCGCCTGTTCCGACGCCTTGTCACGCGCATATTCGCCGTAAATTTCTCCGAAATCTTCCCGGCGTAGATTCGGCGGACGCTTCTCGGGCATCTCTTTGTCGACGGTCACGAATTTCAACATGGGTTGCTTGGCCACGAAACATCTCCCATCCTAGCTGCGCCCCTATACAAAGAGCGCACGGGGATAAAAAGACAACAATACTTACCTATTTGCAGATTCTTTGGGCACCACCAGGCAAAAGCCCTGAAATCTGGACCTAAACAAGGTCACAAAACGGACCTATCGAGAAAATTATCATGTCATACCAGAACCTTAGGTTTTTTTCTTTTTCGTTGAGGTTTTGGTGATGGCGCTCTGGAACCTGTTGCTTCTGGCCCTGATCCAGGGCGTGACCGAGTTTCTGCCGATCTCCAGCTCGGGTCATCTGGTGCTTTTGCCGAATCTCACCGGCATGGCCGACCAGGGACAGGTGATCGACGTTGCGGTCCATGTCGGCACGCTGGGCGCGGTCATCCTCTATTTCTGGCGCGACGTGCGGATGGGGCTTGCCGGCATTCCCCGGATGCTGACCGGTCGGATCGACACGGCGGGGTCAAAGCTTGCCTTCCTGCTGGTGATCGCCACCGTTCCCGTGATCGTCGCGGGATTGGTCCTGCATGTGACGGGCCTGTCCGATGCGCTGCGGTCGGTCGCCGTGATCGGCTGGACGATGCTGGTCTTCGGGATCGTGCTCTACTGGGCCGATCAACGCGGGCCACAGGAAAAGCACGCAGAATCATGGTCCTTGCGCGATGCCGTGCTCCTTGGCCTTTGGCAGGCGGTGGCGCTGATCCCCGGCACGTCACGCTCGGGCATCACCATCACGGGCGCGCGCTTCATGGGCTATGACCGCGAAAGCGCCGCGCGGATTTCCATGCTGATGTCGATCCCGACCATCGCCGCCTCGGGCATCTTGCTGGGGGGCGAGGTCATCGCCACGGCCGACGCGCAGACCGCGCGCGACGGGGCCATCGCGGCGGTCTTTGCCTTTGCCGCCGCGCTGGCCGCGCTGGTCGTCATGATGCGTCTGCTCAAATCCGTCAGCTTCACGCCCTACGTGATCTATCGCGTGATCCTGGGCGTGGTGCTTTTGGGGATCGCCTATTCCTGACCGCGCAGGTGGCGGGCCGTTTCCTTGATCTGCGCATATTGGCCACCCGGGCGGAAGCGCCACAGGTAATCCTCCAGCACCGGGTCCATCGCGACCGGGGTAATGCCCAGATCGGCAAAGCCCATCCGCCCCTCGGTCACGACATTGTCGCGGCGCAGGTTGCGGACCTGGTCACGGGTCAGAACACCATTGCGCACCAGGCCCAGCGTCGCGGCCTGCAACAGGTCAAAGGCACCGCCCATCAGCATGGCGACGGGAAAGGGGACATTCACGATCAGGCGGCGGCGCTGGATGATGCGCAGCATGCGCTCCATCAGCTGGCGGAAGCTTGCCACCTCGGGCCCGCCCAATTCGTAGATGCCGGGCTTGGCCTGACCCAGAACGCCCATCACGGCCGCCCGCGCCACGTCGTCGACATGGACCGGCTGGAACCGCGTGTCGGCGCCCACGACCGGCAGAACCGGACCCAGACGGGTCATTCCGGCGAACCGGTTGAAGAATTGATCCTCGGCCCCGAAGATGATGGAGGGGCGCAGGATCACGGCCTGCGGCATGGCGGTCAGAACCGCCGCCTCTCCCTTGGCCTTGGTCTTGGCGTATTCGCTGTCGCTGCCAGTATCCGCGCCGATGGCCGAGATATGGACCATCCGCGCCACGCCCTCTTCGGCGGCGATGCGCGCGATGCGGGCCGCACCGTGCTGCTGGACGTTGTTGAACTTGTTCTTTCCGCTTTCGGCCAGGATGCCGACGCAATTGACCACCGCATCCGCACCGCGCAGCGCCGAGCGCACGCAGTCATCGTCGCGGATATTGGCCAGAACGGGTTCCACCTGTCCCACAACGCCATAGGGGCGCACGAACAAGGCTTCGTTCGGGCGACGGACGGCGACGCGGACGCGCCAACCCTCCTTGGCCATGCGGCGGGCAATGTAGCGGCCCACAAAGCCCGAGCCGCCGAAAATGGTGACGAGTTTCGACATGTCAGATGTCCTTCGGTCGCGTTAAACGGGTGATAGAAGCGGGGCGGCGCAGCGACAAGGCGCAAATCGTCCCGGTCTTTCGCCTGTTTCGTCGCATCCCTGCAAAGCGGCTGGCCAGTATGGGCCAACAAGGCTAGGTCAGGGGTATGTTGAGTGCGCTGCCACGCCCGACCCTTGCCCTGATGCGCGCCGTCCTAGCGACGGTCGCCCTGTTGGGTCTTGTGCCTTCTGCCATCGCCCAGGACGTGTTGCTGCGCGCCCCCGGCGCCCCCGAGGACCTGGTCGACCGCCTGCGGGCCAATGCGCTTTTGCTGCGCAGCCCCGAAGAGGGCACAGAGCGGACAGGCGACGATATCACCGCTGCGGCCCGTGCCGATTACGGGCGGTTGATCGGCATTCTCTACGAACACGGGTATTTCGCGCCCGTGATCGCGATCAGGCTTGATGGACGCGAGGCATCCGACATTTCGCCCTTTGCCGCACCGGCGCAGGTGGCGCGTGTCGAGATCGAGATCGAGACCGGTCCGCCGTTCCGGCTGGGCCGGGCCGAGATCGGGCCGCTGGCCGAGAACACCATCCTGCCTGATGGATTCGCACCGGATCAGCCGGTGACCACGCCGCTGTTGCAGGCTACGACGCGGGCAGCGATCGACGGATGGGCCGCGCGCGGCCATGCCTTTGCCCAAGTGGGCGCGCAGCGCATCACGGCGCGAAATCCCGCCGCGATCCTTGATGTCGCCATCGCCATGGCGCCCGGCCCGGTCATCACCTTCGGCGATCTGGTGCCACAAGGGCAGGACCGGATGCGCATGGACCGCATCGTGGAAATCGCGGGGCTTCCGACCGGAGAGGTCTATACCCCCGCAGCCCTCGAGCGCGCCGAGGAACGGCTGCGCGACACCGGGACATTCGCCGCCGTCGATCTGCGTCTGCAACAGCCGCGCACGGGCGACATTTCCGATGTCGACGCCATTCTGGCCGAGGCCCCGCTGCGCCGCCTGGGTTTCGGGGCAGAGGTCGGCAGCGACGAGGGCTTGCAGCTCAGCGCATATTGGCTGCATCGCAACCTTTTGGGCGGGGCGGAACGGCTGCGCTTCGATCTCGAGATCTCGGGGATCCAGGAACTTGAAGGCGACGGGATCGACGCGGAATTGCGCGGCAGGTTCGAACGGCCCGCAACGATCACGCCGGATACGACATGGGCGGTGGAAACGGCGCTGATCTATCTGCAGGAACCGCGCTACACCATCGAAGGGTTCGGATTGGAATCCTCCCTGACACATCAGCTGTCGCGCACGGTGACGGTCGAGGGCGGTATCGGGCTGAGCTATTCGGTGATCGACGACGGCTTGGGCGAACGCAGCATCCTGCGCTTCACCCTGCCCCTGAGCGCCACCTATGAAAACCGCGACGATCCCGTCGATCCGCGCGGCGGGGCCTATGCGGAGCTGACGCTGACCCCGTTCCAGGTGATCTCCGGCACGGGCGGGGCGCGCGTCACGCTCGACGGGCGCGGCTATCGCGGCTTCGGCGAGGCCGAGCGCACGCGGCTTGCCGCACGGGTGCAGGTCGGCGGGCTGTTCGGTGGCGATCTAGTCGATATCGCGCCCGATGACCTGTTGTATTCGGGCGGGTCGGGCACGGTCCGCGGTCAGGCCTACCGGTCGCTTGGCGCGCTCCAGGGCGGGCGGCCCAGCGGCGGGCGCGGGTTCCTTGGCCTGTCGGGCGAGCTGCGCCACGACATCGGCGATACGGATTTCGGCATCGTGGGCTTTGCCGATGCCGGCTACATCAGCGCGGGCGCCCTGGGGGATGGGGCGTCGGATTGGCATGCGGGCGTGGGGATCGGCCTGCGCTACGCAACCCCCTTCGGGCCGATTCGGGTGGATCTGGCCACACCTGCCTCCGGCGACAGCGCCGGACGCGAGGCCTATCTCTACATCGGCATCGGGCAGGCGTTCTGATGCGGTGGCTTCTGATCCTTCCGCTTCTGATGTGCTTCGCGCTGCCGGGCATCGGTCACGCGCAGGAAGACGACGACCGCTCGCGGATCGTTCGCTTCCTCGAAAACCAATTGTCGGATGGGGCCCGGTCCGTCTCGATCCGGGGCTTTCGCGGTGCGCTGTCCTCGACGGCCGAGATGGACCTGCTGACCATCGCGGATGATCGCGGCATCTGGCTCACACTGGAAAACGCGCAACTGACATGGTCGCGCAGCGCCCTGTTGCGCGGCGCCCTGCAGATCGACCGGCTCAGCGCGGAGCGGCTGGAGGTGGCACGCCGCCCCGACAGCCCCGACAGCGGCCCCGATCTGCCCCCGGCAGAGGCACAGCCATTTTCCCTGCCTGACCTGCCGGTCAGAATCGCCATTGACGAGGTCACCATCGGGGAAGTGACGCTCGGCGAAGACATCCTGGGTAGTCCCGTCGCCCTGTCGATCGCGGGCAGCGCCCGGCTGTCCGGCGGGGAGGGCGCGGCGGCCCTCGAACTCGAACGGCTGGACGGTCCGCACGGCGTCTTCGATCTTGACGCATCCTATGGCAACGCGACGCGCAATCTCGAGCTTGCGCTGCTGGTCGAGGAGGATCCGGGCGGCATCGCTGCGACCGTGCTGGGATTGCCGGGTGGGCCGTCCGTCCGTCTTTCGGTCACAGGCGCTGGCCCGATAGACGATTTCGTCGCCGATATCGCGCTGCAAAGCGATGGCCAGCCGCGCCTTGCCGGGCAGATCGAAACCGCCGTGGCGACAGACACCGGGGAACGCCGGATCGCTGCCGATCTGGCGGGGGATATCACCCCGCTGCTCTTGCCGGAATACCGGGGCTTTTTCGGCCCCGACGTGCAGTTGCAGACCCAGCTGCGCCTTTTGGCCGATGGGGGCGTCGAACTGGATCACCTGTTGCTATCAGCCGCATCGATGACGCTTGAGGGCAGCCTGTCGCTTGCCCCCGGGGGCGTGCCGCGCGACTTCGACCTGACCGGACGGATCGCCGATCCCCTTGGCGGCGACATGGTGCGCCTGCCCCTGGGCGGGGACCCGGTGACGGTGCGATCCGTCGACCTGCACCTGACCCATGATGCGACCCAGCGCGACACCTATACCGCCAAGATCGGCGTCGATGATCTGGACCTCGGGACCCTGCAGATCGACGGGATCGCGCTGGATGCAAGTGGCCGCATCGTTCAGACGGACCAGGGCGTCACGATCGACACACCCCTTACCCTCGACATCATGGGGATCGCGCATGACGACCCCGCGCTGGCAAGGGCGCTGGGTCCGGCCGCACAGCTCGAGGCGCGATTGTCCTGGCGCGAGGGTGCGCCGCTCGCACTCGACGATCTGGTGGCCGAAGCTGGCGATCTGGCTCTGACGGGCATGGCCTCGCTCCTGCAGGAAGAGAACCGCCTCACCCTTTCGACCGATCTTCGGGCCACGGCGGCGGATGTTGACCGGTTCGCCCCTCTGGCGGGTCAGCCGCTGGCCGGGTCCCTGCGCGCCAGCGTGACTGCCGAGGTTGAGCTTTTGTCAGGCGGCTTCGACCTGTCGATGACGGGAACGGGCACCGATCTGATGCTGGCCGATGGCCTGCCGCCGCGGCTGCTGGCGGGGGAGACAATGCTGGAAATCTCGGCGCGGCGGGACGAGACAGGTCTGACGCTGCGGGACCTGCGCCTTGGCAACGCCGAGCTTTCGCTGGATGCGGCGGGGCGGTTGGCGGCCAGCGGCACGGATGTCTCCGCCACGGCGCGGCTCAACGATATCGGGCTTTTCACCGATGCCCTGCGCGGGCCGGTCGATGCGACACTGACCCTCACGCGCGGGGTCGGGACGGCTGCGCCCTTCGGGATCGATGCGCAGGTCCAAAGCGCGGCAGGCATCGCCGCAGAGATCACCGGCACGGCCACGCCCGATTCCGGCACGGTCGATCTTGTCGCCACGGGACAGCTGCCGCTCGGCCTTGCCAACCGCGCCCTTGCACCGCGCAGCATCAACGGCACGCTGGGCTTCGATCTTGCGCTGCGCGGTGCACCGACGCTTGCCAATGTGACCGGTCAGCTCGGCACAAATGGTGCGCGCGTCACCTTGCCTCTTCTCCAGACATCGCTTGACGGGGTTGCCGTCAACGGCAGGCTCTCGGGCGGGCGATTGAGCCTTGATGCCGATGCAAGCCTTGCCACGGGCGGAACCTTGGGCGTCGTCGGAAACATCGCGCTGACAGGGCCCGGTTTCCCGGCACAAATCACCCTGTCGGGTCGCGCCCTGCGGCTTGTCGATCCGACCCTGTATTCGGCGCTGATCGACACGGCCGATATCACGGTCGACGGTCCCTTGACCGGTGCCTTGCGTGTCGGTGGCACGGTCACGCTGGGCGAAACGGAGCTGCGCATTCCCGAAAGCGGATTGGGCGGCGCGGCCCCCATACCGCCGATCACCCATGTCGGGGAAACCGGCCCCGAACGGCGCACGCGGATTGCCGCAGGGCTTGGGCCTATTGATGACGGCGCGGGCGGATCACAACGGATCGCGCTGGACCTGACGATGACGGCTCCCGGGCGCATCTTTCTCAGGGGCCGGGGGCTGGACGCCGAATTGGGCGGCACCTTGCGGATCGGCGGCACAACCGCAGATGTCATCCCCTCGGGACGATTCGATCTGATCCGGGGGCGTCTGTCCATTCTGGGCACGCGGCTGGACCTGACCGATGGATCGGCCAGCCTTCAGGGGAATTTCGATCCGTTCATCCGGCTTCTGGCAAGCTCGCGCAGCGGGGGCTACACCATCGGCGTCAACGTGATCGGGCGGGTGACGGCCCCCCAGATCAGCTTCACCTCCAGCCCGGCACTGCCCGAGGATGAGGTTCTGGCCCAACTCCTGTTCGGGCGGTCCGTCGCGGCCCTGTCGCCCGTGCAGCTGTTGCAGATGGCCGATGCCGCTGCATCCTTGGCGGGTGGGTCCAGCCAATCCGGGATTTTCGCAACGCTTCGCGAGGGATTGGGGGTAGATGACCTCGATCTTCAGACAGACGAGACAGGGAATGCGGCGCTCAGGGCCGGGCGGTACCTGTCGGACAATGTCTATACCGATGTGACCGTGACCCAGGGTGGCACGACCGGCCTGTCGCTCAACATCGATCTGACCCCGGACATCACCGCGCGCGGCACATTCGAAAGCGACGGAACCTCGCGGCTCGGGGTGTTTTTCGAACGGGATTATTGATCCGCCATCTTTGACGCGTTTGTGCCGTTGACAGCCCCTCGGCGCGGCTATATCAGCCCGCCTCACGACACCTGCCCAGGTGGCGGAATTGGTAGACGCGCTGGTTTCAGGTACCAGTGACTTAACGGTCGTGGAGGTTCGAGTCCTCTCCTGGGCACCAAGATCCCCGAGAAACACGATGGTTTCCGGGGGTTACAGGTCAAAGATCTTCCCGCCGGATAGATGTTTCGAACAGCAGGCGACCTGCCTCCCGGCATGGCCGCAAGGTTTCGATGTGCCGTGCCTGTCGCGCGGGCCCTGAACGGGTCTCGCACGTGCGCGAATGCATGCGTTTCGCGGCGGGTTGATCGGGCAGAGGCACGCCCGATCCAAAAGCCATGATGGACATATGAGGCAAGCAGAAACGCCCGCACGAAATGGCGGGCGCTTCTTCGTCCGGAAAATCCTTGCCGAACGGATTGCCCCGCGGCCAGCCCCCCAGCCGCGGGGTCGAACGGGACCTCAGCCCCGGTTCGGGCCGGCCGCGGTGAGCAGCCGTGCCTCGTAGGCCTTCAGCACCCTGCGGGCGGCGCCATAAGCGGCGCGTCCTTCCGGCATGGACAGGTCGGGGAAGATCGTGAACAGCTCGTCGCGCTGTGCAGCGTCGATCCCTTCCATCGCCATGTCGCCCGGCTGGAAGCTTTCGGTCCAGGACCCGTTGGCCAGCACCACCTGGTGACGTTCGCACATCACGTGGACATAGGTGACCGATCCGACCTCCTGGTTCACGATACCCGGCATCCCGGTCAGGTGCTTGGCCGCGACCAGAACCTCGTGTTCGTCGAAGATCAGTTCCGCCTCGGGGCCGCAGATCAGCATCCGGTGGTTCGGACTGACGAGCATGTCACGCTCGGGCAACCCATGGCCGAGAGACCCCGCCCGGATCAGCACCGGGCGCAGTTTCGGCGACTGGGCCAGTTCGGCGGCACCCAGTTTGCGTGCCCCGACCCAGGCCAGTTCCTGGATGCCGTCGTCACGCGTGATCACCTTGTCGCCCGGCTTCAGGTCCTCGACCGGGCGCTCGCCCTTCGGCGTCGCGATCAGCGTGCCGGGGGTGAAGCAGATGATCTGCTCGATATTGGTGAAGGTCAGGCTGCCGGTGATGTTCCCGGCCGCGTCCAGGTAGTTGACCGTCCCGTCCTCACCATTGCCGTCGCTGTCGGTGACACGGTTGACGATGCGCCAGCGCGAGGAGCCCAGATCGAGCGTGTCGAAGTCGTCGCCGCCCGAGCCGCCGTCGATCGTGTCGCCCGCCGCCTCGACGCCGCCGCTCACGATGAACGTGTCCCGATCGTCGTCGCCCGTCAGGTTGTCCGCCCCCTGGCCGCCGACGAGCGTATCGTTGCCCGCCCCGCCCGAGATCAGGTCATCGCCCCCGGCCCCGAAGACAAGATCGTTGCCCGCATCGCCGAACAGGATATCGAGCCCGACGCTGCCGATGATCGTGTCGTTGCCATCGCCACCGATGGCGAGGTTGACGTTGCCCGGCCCATCGTTGCTGGTGGGGTTGCCCACCGGCAGGGTGCCGCCGGCGCTGCCGGTGACGATGAAGTCGTCTCCTGCGCCGCCGTCGAGCGTATCGTTGCCCGCGCCGCCCAGCAGGTCGTCGCCACCCTCGCCGCCCGAAAGACTGTCGTCGCCGAAGCCGCCGAGGATCTCGTCATTGCCGGCACCGCCGTCGACGGTGTCATTGCCGCCGCCCGCATCGACCGTGTCGTCGCCACCATTGGCGTTGATGACATCATCGCCATTGGTGATCTGGTCGCCATCGGCGTCGGTATAGCCCACGGGCATGTTCTCGCCCGTGTCCAGACCGTCGACGGTGCCATCCGCATCGGTGATGATCGTCTCGATCTCGCTGAAGTTGATCGTGACGGGATCGCCCGCAGCATTGGTAAAGACCGCCGTGCCCGCACCGGGCCCGGTGTTCGTGACGGTGACCGGGCCGAGACCGCGCAGGTCCAGCACGTCGCCGATGCGCCCGCCGGGGTTGTTGGTCGGGTCGGTCAGGTCCTCGCCCCCCGTGCCACCGATCACGGTGATCACGGTATTGCCCGGCAGGGTCGGGTCGAACCGGAACTCGTCGTCGCCCTCGCCACCTTCGCCGCGGTCGCCTGCGCCGAGGACGATATCATCATCGCCCGCGCCGCCGATCAGCGTGTCGCTGCCAGGTCCCGATCCGCCCGTCAACGTATCGCTGCCTGCGCCGCCGAGAAGGCTGTCGTTGCCCTCGCCGCCGTTCAGGCTGTCATTGCCCAGGCCGCCATCGACCGTATCGTCGCCGGATCCGGCATCGACCGTGTCATTGCCATCGCCTGCGGTGACGCTGTCATTGCCATCGCCCGCCCGGACCAGGTCATCGCCCGCACCCGCATCGACCGTGTCGTTGCCCGCACCGGTGTTGACCGTGTCATTGCCGTCGCCCGCCGCGACACTGTCATTGCCGCTGCCGGTGGTGACCGCGTCGTCGCCTGTTCCGGCATCGACATCGATCGGTCCGGTCGAGGTTCCGCCATCGATCGTATCGTCGAGGTCCGTGGTGATGACCTTCTCGATCTCGGCAAAGGTGATGTCCACGCCCGGCTCGACATCGATCCCGTTGACCGTGCCGCTTTCCGGGTTGGTGCCGAAGGTGACCAGAACCGGCTCGAAGCTGTCGGACAGGTCCAGCACATCGCCGTCGCCGCCATTCGTCGGATCGGTCAGATCCTCGCCCGTCTCGCCGCCGGTGATCGTGACGGCAACTTCGCCCGCCAGATCGATCGGGTCGAGCCTGAAGATATCGTCGCCCGATCCGCCAAAGGCCTGGTCTGCACCGCCGACCGCGATGACGTCATCGCCCGCGCCGCCGTCCAGCGTATCCGCCCCGACACCGCCCGCAAGCGTGTCGGACCCATCACCGCCGAGCAGGCTGTCATTGCCCGCACCGCCCGACAGGCTGTCATTGCCCGTGCCGCCATCGACCGTGTCATTGCCAGCGCCCGCATCGACCGTGTCGTTGCCATCGCCCGCCGTGACGCTGTCATTGCCGTCGCCCGCCCGGACCGAGTCGTTGCCCGCACCGGCATCGACCGTATCGTCGCCCGCGCCCGCATCGACCGTGTCATTGCCGATCCCCGCAACCACGCTGTCATTGCCGCCGCCCGCGGTGACGCTGTCATCGCCTGCGCCGGTGTCGATCGTGTCGTCGCCGGTCGAGCCGATGACCGTGTCATTGCCGGTGCCGAGCAGGACATTCTCGATCTCCGAGAAGGTCGCCGTGCCGGAGCTGGCCGCGATCGTGCCCGACTCGGGCGTGGTCAGCGTGACCGCCACACCTTCGCCAAGCGGGCGGGTGTCGATCGTGTCGCCCGCGACCTCGCCGGTCTCGCCGCCCGTGATCGTGTCGCTGCCAAAGTTGGGGCCGAGCACGAAGAGATCGTCGCCATCGTCACCCGCAAGCGCGTCATTGCCCGCACCTGCGACCAGCGTGTCGTTGCCCGACCCGCCCGAAACAATGTCATCGCCCAGACCGCCATCAAGGCTGTCGTTGTCGGCACCGCCCGACAGGTTGTCGCCCCCGTCACCGCCCAGAAGCGTATCGGCCCCTTCGTCGCCGACGAGCGTATCGTTGCCGATCCCGCCCGACAGGCTGTCATTGCCGATGCCGCCCGACAGGCTGTCATTGCCCGTGCCGCCATCGACCGTGTCGTTGCCGTCGCCAGTCGCAACCGTATCGGCCCCGTCGCCGCCGGTAACGTTGTCGTCGCCAGCACCCGCGAGGATGAAGTCATCGCCCGCGCCGCCGTCGACCACGTCGTCGCCCGCACCTGCATCGACGATGTCATCGCCGCCGCCAGCCGCAACCGTGTCGTTGCCGTCGCCGGCCGCGATCACGTCATCGCCCGTGCCGCCGGTCACGCTGTCATTGCCGGCACCGGTATCGACCGCGATGGGCGCCGTCGCCGCGGCCCCGTTCACCGTGTCATTGCCGGTGCCGGTCTGCACCTGCTCGATCTCGGCAAATGTGATGTCGGGCGTCCCATCGGCATCAAGGCCGTTGACCGTGCCCGTCTCGGGGTTCGTGCCCAGCGTGACGGTCAGCGGTGCCGACACGCCCGACAGGTCGAGCACGTCACCCGCATCGCCATTGGCCGCATCGTCGGGCGCGCCCGACAGGCCATCGGTGCCGCCATCGATCGTGGCATTCACATCCGGCGCGGTATCGGAGGCATCGAGCGTGAAGACATCGTCGCCCGTGCCGCCAAAGGCCTGATCGGCACCGCCCACGGCGATGTCGTCATCGCCCGCGCCGCCCGACAGCGTATCGGCCCCAAGGCCACCGGCCAGCGTATCGGGCCCAGCATCACCCGACAGGCTGTCATTGCCATCGCCACCCGACAGGCTGTCGGCATCCGCACCGCCCGAAAGCGTGTCGTCGCCTGCGCCGCCCGACAGCGTATCCGCGCCCTCGTCACCCGACAGGCTGTCGTTGTCAGCCCCGCCAAAGAGGACATCGTCGCCAAGACCGCCAGCCAGCGTATCCGCGCCGGTGTCGCCCGACAGCGTGTCATTGCCATCCTGGCCGGACAGGCTGTCGTTGCCGACATTGCCCGACAGGCTGTCGTTGCCGATGCCACCCAGAACCGTGTCATCGCCGAGACCCGCATCGACCGTGTCGTTGCCCTGGCCTGCATCGATCACGTCATTGTCGCCATCCAGACCGTCGATCTGGTCACCCTGGCTGTCGGCAAAGGGCGTGCCGCCCGGTCCCGAGGTGGGGGTGATGTTGTCCGACCCGGCGGTGCCGTCGATCACGCCATTGGTGTCGAGCAGAACCGTCTCGATCTCGCTGAACTGGATCGTGACGGTTTGGCCCGCCGCGTTCTGATAGGTCGCGGTGCCCGCTTCCGGCGTGGTCCGCGTCAGCGTCACGTTGGTCAGGCCGCGCAGATCCAGCACATCGCCCGAACCGCCGTTGATCGTGTCGGTCAGATCCTCGCCGGTCTCGCCGCCGATGATGGTGATCTGGGCCGTGCCGCTGAGGCTCGGGTCGATGCGGAACTCGTCATCGCCCGCGCCCCCCTCGGCCCGGTCGCCAGCGCCGACGAGGAAATCGTCGTCGCCATTCCCGCCCGAAAGGATATCCGCGCCCTCATCGCCCAACAGCGTGTCGGACCCGTCGCCGCCCGACAGGTTGTCATCGCCATCGCCGCCCGACAGCGCATCATTGCCGGCATCGCCAAGCAGCGTGTCGTTGCCCGCCTCGCCCGACAGGATGTCGTCGCCGATCCCGCCCGACAGCGTGTCATTGTCCGCGCCGCCAAAGAGAACGTCACTGCCATCGCCGCCCGAGAGATTGTCGGCCCCGGCATCCCCGAACAGCAGATCATCGCCCAGCTCGCCCGACAGAACATCGGCCCCGTCGCCACCCGACAGGAAGTCGTTGCCCGTCCCACCGGTCAGAAGGTCGTCATTCGCGCCCCCATCGAGGCTGTCGTTGCCATCGCCGCCCGCAAGCGTGTCGTTGCCGTCGCCGCCGAACAGAGCGTCATTGTCGGCCCCGCCGTCGAGATTGTCGTTGCCAAGCCCGCCGTCCAGCGTATCGGCCCCGGCATCGCCCGACAGCACATCGCCATCCGCGCCGCCCGACAGGCTGTCGTTGCCGATGCCCCCCGCCAGCGTGTCGATCCCGTCGCCGCCGAGCAGCGTATCCGCCCCGGCACCGCCCGACAGGCTGTCATTGCCGACATTGCCCGCGACCACGTCATCGCCGTCGCCTGCATCGACCGTATCGTTGCCAAGGCCCGCATCGACCGTGTCATTGCCGGAGCCCGATGCGATGACATCGTCATTGCCATCGGCCCCGTCGATCTGGTCACCCTGCGGATCGGTGAAGCCGGGGATCATGTTGTCCCCGCCGCCGGTCCCGTCGACCACGCCATTGGCGGCCGTCAGAACCTGCTCGATCTCGGAGAACTGGATGGTGACCAGATCGCCTGCCGTGTTGCGGAACGTGGCCGTCCCCGCCTCGGACACACCGGTGATCGGATCGGGGTTGGTATAGGTCACCGACACATCGGTCAGGCCGCGCAGGTCGAGAACATCGCCCGTCCCGCCATTGGTCGGGTCGATGAAATCTTCGGCCCCTTCGCCGCCGGTCACCGTGATCGCCGCCGTGCCCGCCAGCGTCGGATCGACGAGGAAGACATCGTCGCCATCGCCGCCCTGCGCCAGATCGCCCGCGCCGATCAGGAAGTCGTCGTCGCCCGCGCCACCGGCCAGCGTATCGGCCCCGGCCCCGCCAATCAGCGTGTCGGACCCGTCGCCGCCCGACAGCGTGTCGCTGCCGTCGCCACCGACCAGGCTGTCATTGCCCGTGCCGCCGCCCAGGCTGTCGTCGCCCGCGCCGCCATCGAGCGTGTCATTGCCCGCATCGCCCGCCAGCGTATCGTTGCCGGCACCGCCCAACAGGCTGTCATTGCCATCGCCACCCGACAGCACATCGGCATCCGCGCCGCCGTCGAGCACGTCATCGCCCGTGCCGCCGTCCAGCGTGTCATTGCCTTCGTTGCCGGACAGCACATCGGCATCCGCACCGCCCGACAGGCTGTCGTTGCCAAGCCCGCCCGCAAGCGTATCGGCCCCGTCATTGCCTTGCAGCGTATCGGCCCCATCGCCGCCGGTGACGTTGTCGTCGCCAGCACCCGCGAGGATGATGTCATTGCCCGCGCCGCCGTCGACCACGTCGTCGCCCGCACCTGCATCGACGATGTCATCGCCGCCGCCAGCCGCAACCGTGTCGTTGCCGTCGCCGGCCGCGATCACGTCATCGCCCGCGCCGCCGGTCACGCTGTCATTGCCGGCACCGGTATCGACCGCGATGGGCGCGGTCGCCGCGGCCCCGTTCACCGTGTCATTGCCGGTGCCGGTCCGCACCTGCTCGATCTCGGCAAAGGTGATGTCGGGCGTCCCATCGGCATCAAGGCCGTTGACCGTCCCCGTCTCGGGGTTCGTGCCCAGCGTCACGGTCAGCGGTGCCGACACGCCCGACAGGTCGAGCACGTCACCCGCATCGCCATTGGCCGCATCGTCGGGCGCGCCCGACAGGCCATCGGTGCCACCATCGATCGTGGCATTCACATCCGGCGCTGTATCGGAGGCATCGAGCGTGAAGACATCGTCGCCCGTGCCGCCAAAGGCCTGATCGGCACCGCCCACGGCGATGTCGTCATCGCCCGCGCCGCCTGCGACCGTATCGGCCCCAAGGCCACCGGCCAGCGTATCGGGCCCAGCATCGCCCGACAGGCTGTCATTGCCGTCCGCGCCCAAAAGCACGTCGGCATCGTCACCGCCCGACATCGTGTCGTCACCGGCACCGCCCGCAAGCGTGTCATTGCCGGCATCGCCCGACAGGCTGTCATTGCCGATATTGCCCGCGACAAAGTCATCGCCCGTGCCGCCCAGGACGGTATCGTCGCCCAGGCCCGCATCCACCGTGTCATTGCCCGCACCGGCGGCGATCACGTCGTTCAGACCATCGGCCCCATCGACCACGTCGCCCTGCGCATCCGCAAAGCCGGGAACCAGCGCATCCGGTCCGGGCGTGCCATCCACAACGCCGTCGCCATCGCGCAGGATCGTCTCGATCTGGAAGAACTGCAGCGTCGAGCCATCGGCAAAGGTGACCGTGCCCTGCTGTGCGCCCGCATCGGTCGCATCCGCCGTCGCCGTGATCGTCACCGGACCCGCGCCGCGCAGGTCGAGCACGTCATTGTCGGTGTTCTGATCCGGGCCATTGCCGCCCACGACCACGTCGCCCGCGCCATCCGCCGCGCTGCCGATCACGATCGTGTCGTTGCCGCCCTCGCCCCAGCTCTGGTCCGCGCCGAGGCTGCCGAGGAACAGGTCATTCCCGCCCGCGCCATCCTGATCGGCGATCTGCTGCGGAATGGTCAGCGTGCCAAGACCCGTGGCGTTGTCGCCATAGGTCACGTCATCGCCGGCCCCGCCGTTGATCGTGTCGGCCTCCGTGCCGCCGATCAGCGTGTCGTTGCCATCGCCGCCCGAAAGCGTGTCGGTCCCGATCCCGCCGAGGATCGAGTCGTTCCCGGCATTGCCAAAGATCGAGTCGTCGCCCGTGCCGCCCAGAACAGTGTCATCGCCCAGGCCCGCATCGACCGTGTCATTGCCAGCGCCCGCCTCGATCCGGTCGTTCAGACCGTCCGCGCCGTCGATCTGGTCGCCCTGCGGATCGGTGAAGCCGATGGGCAGGTTGTCATTGCCCGGCGTGCCGTCGACCGTGCCGTTGGCGTCGGTCAGAACCCGCTCGATCTCCGAGAAGGTGATGGTGACCGGCTGGCCCGCGCTGTTCGTATAGGTCGCCGTCCCGGATTCCGGGCCGGTGGAGGTCACGCTGACCGGACCAAGCCCGCGCAGGTCCAGCACGTCGCCCGTGCCGCCATTGGTCGGGTCGGTGAAGTCTTCACCGCCCTCGCCGCCGACCACGCTGATCACACCGGTGCCGGGCAGGGTACGGTCCACGCGGAACTCGTCGTCGCCGTCGCCGCCCTGCGCCACGTCGCCCGCGCCAAGCACGAAATCGTCGTCGCCCGCGCCACCGGCCAACAAGTCGGCCCCGTCACCGCCACTGAGCGTATCCGCACCGTCGCCGCCGAGCAGCGTATCCGCACCGTCTCCGCCCTCAAGGCCATCGTTGCCGACACCGCCGTCGAGCGTATCGCTGCCATCGCCACCGATCAGGATGTCGGCACCATCTTCACCCAAAAGGCTGTCATTGCCGACATTGCCGAGCAGACTGTCATTGCCCGTGCCGCCGACAACGGTGTCATCGCCCAGGCCCGCATCGACCGTGTCGTTGCCAGCACCCGCCTCGATCCGGTCGTTCAGACCATCCGCGCCGTCGATCTGGTCGCCCTGCGGATCGGTGAAGCCGATGGGCAGGTTGTCATTGCCCGGCGTGCCGTCGACCGTGCCGTTGGCGTCGGTCAGAACCCGCTCGATCTCCGAGAAGGTGATGGTGACGGGCTGGCCCGCGCTGTTCGTATAGGTCGCCGTCCCGGCTTCCGGCCCGGAGAAGGTCACGGTGACCGGACCAAGCCCGCGCAGGTCCAGCACGTCGCCCGTGCCGCCATTGGTCGGGTCGGTGAAGTCTTCACCGCCATCGCCGCCGAAAACGAGGATCGGGTTGGTGCCGGGCAGGTTGCGGTCGATGCGGACGTCGCCGTCGCCGCCCTGCGCCACATCGCCCGCGCCAAGGATGAAATCGTCGTCGCCCGCACCGCCGGTCAGCAGATCGTCGCCGTCGCCACCGACCAGCGTATCCGTGCCGTCACCACCGGTCAGCGCGTCATTGCCAGCGCCCCCGTCGAGGCTGTCGTTGCCGACACCGCCGTCAAGCACGTCATCGCCGATCCCGCCGACCAGCGTGTCATTGCCATCGCCGCCGAGCAGGCTGTCATCGCCCGCGCCGCCGTCGAGCACGTCATTGCCCGTGCCGCCATCGACCGTGTCGTTGCCGCCACCCGCGCCGACCGTATCGTCGCCGCCATTGGCAAGGATCGAATCCGCCCCCTCGGTGATCAGGTCGCCATCCGCATCCGCATAGCCCACGGGCATGTTCTCGCCCGTGTTCAGACCGTCGATCGTGCCATCAGGTTCGGCCACGTCCGTCACATTGACGTTCAGCGTGACATCCTGCTGGCCGCCACGGCCATCGGACACGCGGACGGTGACCTGGTAGATGTCGTCGCCGCTGGCGCTGTTCTGCCCCTCGAAATCCGGAGGCGTGACGAAGGACAAGGCACCCGTCGCCGGATCGATGGTGAACCGCGCCGCATCCTCGCCACCGGCGATGGAGAAGGTCAGCGGATCGCCATCGGGGTCGAACGCGTCCGCATCCACCACGAAATTCGTGTTCTCGGCGACGTTGATCGTCTGGCCATTGGTCACGTTGGTGAACAGCGGCGCCTGGTTCGTCGGAACGAAGGGCGAGCCGAGGATCGTCTCGATATTGGTGAAGTTCAGGACCTGACCGGTCGGATTGCCCGCACCATCCAGGTATTCCACCGTCCCGTTGGTGCCATTCCCGTCGGAATCCGGCACCTGGTTGATGATGCGCCAATTGCCTGCATTCCGCAGGTCGAGCACGTCGGCATCCACACCACCCGCGCCGCCATCGACGGTCATGTTCGCGGCCGTCAGGCCGTTGGCGTCCGGCTGCGTCCGGTCCACGATGAACGTGTCGGCATCATCGCCGCCCAGGACGCTGTCGCCCGCGCCAACAATGAGCGTATCGTCGCCGAAATCGCCCGACAGGGTGTCATTGCCCGCGCCGCCCGTCAGCGTATCGTTACCGAAACCGCCGAACAGACGGTCATTCCCATCGCCGCCATCCAGGCTGTCGTTATCCTCCTGGCCACCCATGAAGTCATCGCCCTGACCGCCAAGCAAGATATCGTTGCCGACGTTGCCAAGGAGCGTGTCATTGCCGAGCCCGCCATCGACCGTGTCATTGCCGAGCCCCGCATTGACGGTGTCATTGCCCGCGCCCGCGTCGATCACGTCATCAAGACCATCGGCGCCGTCGATCTGGTCGCCCTGCGCATCGATGAAGCCCACGGGCAGGTTGTCGGCACCCGCCGTGCCATTGACGACGCCATCCGGGCCGGGGCCTTCGACGACATCGGTGACATTGACGTTCAGGCCCACATCCTGCTGGCCGCCACGGCCATCGGACACGCGGACGGTGACCTGGTAGATGTCATCGCCGCTGGCGCTGTTCTGCCCCTCGAAATCCGGGGGCGTGACGAAGGACAGGGCACCCGTCGTCGGATCGATGGTGAACCGCGCCGCATCCTCGCCACCGGCGATGGAAAAGGTCAGCGGATCGCCATTGGGGTCCGTCGCATCGGCATCCACGACAAAGGTCGTGTTCTCGGCCACGTTGATCGTCTGGCCATTGGTCAGGTTGGTAAAGACCGGCGGCTCGTTCGCCGGCGGTTCGAACACATCGGTGACATTGACGTTCAGGCCCACATCCTGCTGGCCGCCACGGCCATCGGACACGCGGATCGTCACCTGGTAGATGTCATCGCCGCTGGCGCTGTTCTGCCCCTCGAAATCCGGGGGCGTGACGAAGGACAAGGCGCCCGTCGTCGGATCGATGGTGAACCGCGCCGCATCCTCGCCACCGGCGATGGAAAAGGTCAGCGGATCGCCATTGGGGTCCGTGGCATCGGCATCCACGACAAAGGTCGTGTTCTCGGCCACGTTGATCGTCTGGCCATTGGTCAGGTTGGTAAAGACCGGCGGCTCGTTCGCCGGCGGTTCGAACACATCGGTGACATTGACGTTCAGGCCCACATCCTGCTGGCCGCCACGGCCATCGGACACGCGGATCGTCACCTGGTAGATGTCATCGCCGCTGGCGCTGTTCTGCCCCTCGAAATCCGGGGGCGTGACGAAGGACAGGGCACCCGTCGTCGGATCGATGGTGAACCGCGCCGCATCCTCGCCACCGGCGATGGAAAAGGTCAGCGGATCGCCATTGGGGTCCGTCGCATCGGCATCCACGACAAAGGTCGTGTTCTCGGCCACGTTGATCGTCTGGCCATTGGTCAGGTTGGTAAAGACCGGCGGCTCGTTCGCCGGCGGTTCGAACACATCGGTGACATTGACGTTCAGGCCCACATCCTGCTGGCCGCCACGGCCATCGGACACGCGGACGGTGACCTGGTAGATGTCATCGCCGCTGGCGCTGTTCTGCCCCTCGAAATCCGGGGGCGTGACGAAGGACAGGGCACCCGTCGTCGGATCGATGGTGAACCGCGCCGCATCCTCGCCACCGGCGATGGAAAAGGTCAGCGTATCGCCATTGGGGTCCGTGGCATCGGCATCCACCACGAAATTCGTGTTCTCGGCGACGTTGATCGTCTGACCATTGCTCACGTTGGTAAAGACCGGCGGCTGGTTGGCCGGGACGAAGGGCGAGCCGAGGATCGTCTCGATATTGGTGAAGTTCAGGACCTGACCGGTCGGGGTCCCCGCACCATCCAGGTATTCCACCGTCCCATTGGTGCCATTCCCGTCGGAATCCGGCACCTGGTTGATGATGCGCCAATTGCCTGCATTCCGCAGGTCCAGCACGTCGGCATCCACGCCGCCCGCGCCGCCATCGACGGTCATGTTCGCGCCGGTCAGGCCATTGGCATCCGGCTGCGTCCGGTCGACGACAAAGGTGTCGGCATCGTCCTGGCCGAGTGCAATATCCCCCGCGCCGACGGTCAGCGTGTCATTGCCCGTCCCGCCAGAAAGGCTGTCATTGCCTGCACCGCCCGTCAGAACGTCGGCCCCGGTGCCGCCCTCCAGCGTGTCGTTGCCAGTGCCACCATCAAGCGAATCGTTGCCGCCTTCACCGCCGATGAAGTCGTTGTCGGCCCCGCCGAGCAGGGTGTCGTTGCCCGCCGTGCCAAAGATAACGTCATTGCCCGCGCCGCCATCGACAAAGCTTGCGTCAGCGGTAGAATCGAGGCCCGGCGCATCGTCGATGACGTCATTGCCGTCACCGCCAAAGACGGTGTCGTTGCCCGCGCCATACTGGATCGTGTCGTCGCCAGCGCCCGCCTCGATCCGGTCGTTCAGACCATCTGCGCCGTCGATCTGGTCGCCGTCGGCATCGACAAACCCAATCGGCAAGAAATCACTGCCGGATGTGCCGTCGACCACGTTGTCGGGCTGCGGATCGGTCAGAACGCGCTCGATCTCCGCAAAGGTGATGGAGACGGGCTCGCCCGCGCTGTTCGTGTAGACCGCCGTCCCGGATTCCGGCCCGGTGAATGTCACCGTGACCGGGCCAAGCCCGCGCAGGTCCAGCACGTCGCCCGTGCCGCCATTGGTCGGGTCGGTGAAATCCTCGCCGCCCTCGCCGCCGAAAATCGTGATCTGGCCGGTGCCGGGCAGGTTGCGGTCGATGCGGAATTCGTCGTCGCCCAGACCCCCTTCGGCCCGGTCGCCCGCACCCAGAAGGAAATCGTCGTCGCCCGCCTCGCCACGCATGGAATCGAGGCCATCGCCGCCGATCAGCGTGTCGGAGCCGTTGCCGCCCTCCAGCGTGTCGTTGCCGGTGCCGCCATCTAGCGAATCGTTGCCGCTGTCAGCCCCGATGAAGTCGTTGTCAGCCCCGCCGAGCAGGGTGTCGTTGCCCGCCGTGCCAAAGATGACGTCATTGCCCGCACCGCCATCGACGAAGCTTGCGTCAGGAGTGGAATCAAAGCCCGGCGCATCGTCGATGACGTCATTGCCGTCACCGCCAAAGACGGTGTCGTTGCCCGCGCCATACTGGATCGTGTCGTCGCCAGCGCCCGCCTCGATCCGGTCGTTCAGACCATCCGCGCCGTCGATCTGGTCGCCCTGCGCATCGACGAAACCGATGGGCAGGTTGTCGTTGCCGGATGTGCCGTTGACCGTGCCATCGGGAACGGCCTCGTTCACATCGGTGACATTGACGTTCAGCGCCAGATCCTGCTGGCCACCGCGCCCGTCCGAAACCCGGATCGTGACCTGGTAGATGTCATCGCCGCTGGCGCTGTTCTGCCCTTCGAAATCGGGCGGGGTGACAAAGCTCAGCTCACCCGTGCCGATATCGATGACAAAGCGCGCCTGATCCTCACCGCCGATGATGGAGAATTGCAGCGGATCGCCATCCGCATCGCTCGCATTCGCATCCACGACGAATGTCGTGTTTTCAGCCACGTTGATCGTCTGGCCGTTCACCAGGTTGGTAAAGACCGGCGCGGCATTGGTGCCGAACTCGGTCCCGAGAATGTTCTCGATCTCGAAGAACTGGATGTTCTGGCCGGTGTCGTTGCCGAATTCGTCCAGAAGGTCGATGTTGCCGTTGAACCCCGGTCGACCGTTGCCGTTCGTGGTCAGCTGGCTGATCCGCCAATTGCCGGCGTTGCGGAGGTCGAGCGTGTCGAAGTCGTTGCCGGTTTCGCCGCCGACGACAAGCATGCCACCCGTCGTGCCGCCAAAGCTGTCCAGCTGCGTGCGATCGACGATGAATGTGTCGTCGCCCTCGCCGCCATAGGCGGCGTCTTCGGCGCCGACGACGATCGTGTCGTCGCCGAACCCGCCGTCCAGCACCTCGAACGGGGCCTCGAGCGGGGAGGGCCTGTCTGCCCCGGTGTTGTCGCCACCGTCGATGAAATCGTTGCCCGCACCGCCGTTGATGCTGTCCAGACCGGCACCGCCAAAGATCGTGTCGTTCACACCATCGGTGCCGTCGATCTGGTCGCCCTGGGCGTCGACGAAGCCGGGGTTCATGATGTCCCGTGCGGAGGTGCCATCCACGACACCGTCGCCGGTCGGCGAGGGCGGGGGGGGCGTCGTGCCATCGAACGGCGTCCCGAGGAAATTCTCGATCTCGAAGAACTGGATGTTCTGGCCGGTATCGACCCCGTTTTCATCCAGCAGGTCGATGATCCCGTTGAAGCCGGGCTGCCCGTTGCCATTCGTGGTCAATTGACCGAACCGCCAGTTGCCCGCATTCCGCAGGTCAAGCGTGTCGAAATCGTTGCCGGTTTCGCCACCGACGACAAGGCTGCCGCCGACATTGCCACCAGCGCTTGTCAGCTGCGTCCGGTCGACGATGAACATGTCCATGCCGGACCCGCCATAGGCGGCGTCTTCGGCCCCGACGATGATGGTGTCGTTTCCGTCACCGCCATAAAGCGCCTCGAAGGGGGCCACGACCGGCGACGGCCTGTCCCCACCGGTGTTGTCGCCGCCGTTGATGAAATCGTCACCCGCGCCGCCGTCGATGCTGTCGAGACCTGCCCCACCGAAGATCGTGTCGTTCAGACCGTCCGCACCGTCGATGATGTCGCCCTGCGCATCGACAAAGCCGGGGTTCATGATGTCCCGCAGGCCCGTGCCGTTGACGACCCCATCCCCGATCACGCCGCCCTCGGCCACGTCCAGGACATTGACCAGCAGCGAAACCTCCTGCTGGCCACCCTGACCGTCCGACACGCGGATCGTCACGTCATAGATGTCGTCATTGCCGACGGCGCTGTTCTGCCCCTCGAAATCGGGGGGCGTGGTGAAGCTCAGGACGCCGGTATTCGGGTCGATGGTGAAACGGCCCGCATCCGCGCCACCGGCGATGGAAAAGGTCAGCGTGTCGCCGTTCACATCGGCCGCATTCGCATCCACGACGAATGTCGTGTTCTCGGCGATGTTGATCGTCTGGCCATTCACCAGGTTGGTGAAGGCAGGCGGCGTATTCCCGGTCGGCGGCGGCGGCGGCGGTGCTGCGGCGACGGTCGTCCCCTCGATCGACTGGTAGAACCAGATCTCGTCATGGGCCGTGTTCAGAACGCGAACAACCCGGATCGAGGTGATCTCGCCCAGGTTCGACATCGAGCCATCGCCCTGCCAATCGGCGACGAACAGGTCCCCGTTGGTCATCTGCGCAAAGGAGGCGCGCGTCAGAACCGTGCTGCCATCCGCGCGCGTGACCTCGACATCGACCGCGCCGACGTTCGAATCGAGCCGCTCGGTGACCGTGCCCGACCCCGTGTTGTAGGTGACCGTCTGCTGCGGCCGCGCGCCAAAGCCCGTTGCAGGACCCTCGATCGACAGCTGCCCGGTGCCCAGGTCGGTCGCGTCCAGCGTCGTGATCTGAAGCGGCGTAAAGACCTGTCCGGTCAGCTGCTGCTGGTTCTCGGCCGCGATGTCGCCAAGGCCTTCAAACGGGTCGAGGTCCAGGAATTTCCCGACATAGATGAAATTCAAAAGGGCCATGTCAGATCTCCTCGCGCTGGCAGATCAGCGTTGCGATTGGGGGAAGGGCCGGCGCTGCGACCGGACGACGGGGCGTTCCGGTGGCGCACGGCAAGGGAGCGGATACGGCGCGTGGCGCCGGCGATGCAGAGGCTGACTGTCCGGTAAAGGGGAATGCGATCCATGCGCCCGGCCAGGACATTCCGGCACCATGGGCAAAGCGATCGGCAAAGGTGGCGCGGGGGCCAGTACGAATAACGGTCATCCTGCGATGTCTTCCTGCACAGGGCCGGGCAGCCGGTTACACACACATCCCGCTGCCATGGTCCCCCAACCCTGGCGACGGGTTCACTTGATAAGGATCAACACTCGCCGATGATTCTGGCTTTTTCAGGTCCTTCAGACCGAATCTAACGCCACGACTATCGAGATGTGTAATCCTTGTCTCTTTCGAGATGCCGCGCAATCGATCGCGAGTCCAATGTTTTCATTCCCGAATTCAGATCGAGCGGCCCTGACCTGCGTCCTGTCGCCCCTGAGGGGCCGGACAGACGCCTCTGCGGCAAGGGACGAAAACACATTTTCTAAAATTTTTACAAATAGTTAGATGTTAACCACGATGACTGCCGCCGCTTTGGTTTCCGGTCTGGAAATAGTCTGACGCGATTATGGAAATCCACCGCTTGAGCAGACCGGTTCCGAAAACCGGAACAAGGATTCCGCCCGCGAACCCTCCGCCCAGCTGCGAAATCTTCGGCTTGGTTCCGGTTTCCGGTCCAAGAAATCGAGGCTCTTGTCCGTCAAGATGACCGGGACGCAGCGCTGTGGCGCAGCTAGGCACCGACTGTCGATTCCCTGGAAACACCCACCAACGCAGGCACCTGCCCGCGCAACGCATCAAATGCCGCGATCAGATCCTCTCGGCGCACCCCTGCGCCGCGCGCCCCGAACCTCAGGGCCGCAGGCGTTCCCATGGACCCACGGACAGAAACGAATAGAACCCGGCCATCCCCGCCCCAATACAGGCGGGCCGGATCACCCGACCTGTATCGCCGCGCCAAGCCGCGCAAGGCGTCGGGGTCCATCGTATGGCTGGCCTGCTGCAGATATCGGTCGAGTTGGGGTCCCGTCATGGCCGCAAGCACCGCCAGCCAAAGCGTCTCGTCCTCCGTATCGATCGGATGGGCCGCCGCCGTCATCCGGCGGGTCGTCTCGTATAGCTCAATCGCGCCCTTCGCATCCGTCGCGAACAGGTCGACATGAACGCCATGCGCTTGCGCGACCATGGTCATCGCATCGGTCAGCGGTGCGAATTCCGCATCGGCGAAATGCGCGGCGGCAAAGATGTCATCCAGGCGATGATCAAGCTCGATCACCCGCCCGCCATGCCGCAGCCGCACCCAACCGCTTTCCTTCAACGTCGCGACAAGCCGCCAGGTCGCCGTCTTGGAAATCCCCAACTCGCGCCTGAGCGCCTCGTAGGTCATGGGCCCAAGCGCCGCGATCTTCTCGACGGCAAGCAGGACACGGGACGAGGGCGACAGATCATCCGACGGCGCATCGACCTTCACAGTCTGGTCCGGGACATCCGATCCGAACCGTCTTGAACGCGTCACCATGAATCACGATCCTTAACACAATGCGCCGCAACACCGTTGCCCTAGGCGTCAACGGGCATTAACGGACGTGACGAAAGCTTCGCCGCGCGATTGCGCAGCGTAAAGCAATAGGGACCACGCAGCCGATGAAAGCAGAACCATCAGACCGTGAACTGGCCCTTTGCTTCGTGAACGGGTCTCCCTGCGCTCTCTCGGTTCGTGAATTGGCAGATCTGGTCCACCACAAGGCGGTCGTGACCACGCTGATGATCCTGGCCCTGCTCTTGGCGACCAACGCAGGCGATCAGGCGCTCGGCCATATCCCGATCTGGGCCCGGCTCCTTCTGAATGCCTTTTCGGTCGCGGTCTTCCTCATCATCTTTCCGGCTCTGCTGTCCGAGGCGCAGAAATTCGCGATCCGGCGGGGCTGGCGTCATGTCCATGAACCCCTTGTCACGATCCCGACGGCCATCCTCGTGACCCTCGCGTCCGAGGCTCTGGCGGTGGTCCTTGTCGGCGACCGCATCCTTGTCCAACGGGACCTCGCCCTGAAGCTGATGATCGGGATCGTCTTTTGGGAAGTCGTCGTGAACATCCTGATGCTCTACGTGATGCCCGCCATCGACCGCGACGCGCCGGAAGCGCCTTCGGACGACGCCGGGGCCGAAAGCGCCGGGCGCGTGCAGGTCGGATCGCGGCTTGTGGATCCCGCAGCCGTGTTGCGTGCCGAAAGCGACGATCATTTCGTCGTTCTGCACACGGAAACGGAACAACTCCGCATCCATTGCCGGTTCCGCGATGCCGAGGCCGCCTTGCAAACGCATGGCATGGCGGTCCACCGCAGCCATTGGGTCGCCTACGGGCAACTCGGACCCGTGACGCGAAAGGGCCGCAGCCTGTTCATGCAGACCCTGTCCGGCGACACGGTGCCGGTCGCACGCGACCGCCGCTCCGCGGTCGAAGACGCGCGTGCGGGGCTCGGGGCGCGATGATCCGGTCAAAGCACATACTGGGCCCATCCATCCCGACCAGTGAAGATCGCGTGGCGCATGTGACGCGCTCCCCGCGCTTCCTCGCCTATATGTCCCTGTTCGGAGTGCTCGCCGCACTCAGGCATCCGGCAACGGCCCTGTCGGCGGCACCGGTCACGGTTCAGATCATCTTCTGGGCCATCGGCTTCGTCGTCTTCAGCGTTGCCTACAGTTTCTGGACTGTCGTGGTTTTCCGGGCCTCGATGCGCCTGAAGCGCAGCACGATGAGCGAAGCGCTCGTCATGTTGATCGTCACCGTGCAATCCTGCGCCGTCCTGGTTCCGGTCGCATTCCTGCTCGGCATCGAGCTTGACGCCGGCGAGATCATCCGCTTCGCGCTCTTCTGCTTCCTGCTGTTCGAGGTCGGGGCCTATGTCTACATCGCATGGGCCGATCGCATCCTGTTCCCCGAAGTCTACCAAAGCGCCAGCCCCGCGCCGGACCGCGCACCGGGGCTCGAGATCTTCTTTCGGGGAACCGACCTTCCGGTGTCAGAGCTTGAAACGATCTCCGCCCGCGACAACGGGATCGAGGTGACCGGCCTCGGCCGAAGCCTCTTCGTCGATCGCCGGTTCGGCGGGGCGGTCGCCGAATTGCCCGTCGACCTCGGGTTCAAGATCCACCGGTCCGTCTGGGTTTCGCTCAAGGTCGCCACGAATGTCATCCGTGAGGATCGGACCCTTCTGGTGGTTCTGCCGGACGGTCGACGCCTGCCCGTCGCCAGGTCCCGCCAGCAGGAATTCGAAAACTGGCTTCAGCTCGTGGCACGCGAAAAAACCTGAATCCGCTTTACCATCCGTTAACGTGCAGGCCCCCTGCGTTAGGGGAAAATTATATCCCTTCCGTCAACGATACGCCTGATTTCCGCCCCATTCAGACGATTTAGTGAACTCCGAAACGCGTGTCCCCCCGCCCGCTCGTGCGAACGACGAAGGCCAAAGGTCCGCGCATCATCATGGGTGGAGAATTCGGCACGATGCGTGGCGCCATGGAGCAGATGAAAAGCGATGCGGCACATCCCGTGACCGCCAGCCCGATCCTGCGCCCAAAAAGGACCCGATAAATGGCCTTTATCGTCGGAACGGCAGGCAACGACACGCTGAACGGCACCAGTGGTGCCGACACGATCCTTGCGCTCGAGGGCAATGATGTCGTTTCGGCCGGAGATGGCGCGGATCTCGTCGACGGTGGCGCGGGCAATGACCTGCTGGACGGCGGAATAGGCAACGACACCCTTCTGGGCGGCTTCGGCAACGACACCTTGCTTGCAGGGTTCGGCAGCGACAGCTTCTCGGGCGGGGATGGGATCGACACCTACCAGATCGCCGGAACCGCCGTCGATGCTTTCGCCTTCAACATCAACCTTCAGACCGGCACGGACACGTTCGGCAATACCTATTCCGGCATCGAAGTGGTCGTGGGCGGCAGCCAGAACGACACCGTGATCGGCAATGACGCGGTGAACGAACGGCTCGACGGCGGCAGCGGCAACGACAGCCTGTCGGGCGGCGGCGGCAACGATACGTTGTTGGGCGGGCTTGGTGATGACCAGCTCTTTGGCGGCACCGGGACCGACAGCCTTGACGGCGGCAGCGGCAACGACACGCTCAGCGGCGGCGAGGGCAATGACACGCTGTTCGGGGGCGTCGGAAACGACAGCCTGATCGGCGGCGACGGCAATGACCTGTTGGTCGGCGGGGATGGCGCGGACACGCTGATCGGCGGGGCCGGCAATGACCAGCTCCGGGGCAATGCCGGAACCGACCTGATCGACGCGGGCGACGGCAACGACCAGATCGTCATCGACGGGTTCGATACGGCTTTCGGCGGCGCAGGGGACGACACGTTCTTCCTCGATCCCGGCGTCATCGGCATTAACGACAACATGACCATCGCGGGCGGCGAGACGGGCGAAACCTCGGGCGATGTGCTGGACCTGTCGGTCAGCCTCGACGCGCTGCGCATCACCTATGGCACGAATGGCGAAGGGGGCACGGTCAACGGGATCGACACCGACACCGGGACCGATCTCACCTTCATCGAGATTGAGCGCGTCATCGCGACGGACGAGAACGACACCATCGATGGGGTCCTCGCGACCAGCGGGATCAATGTCGAAACCCGTGGCGGCGATGACCTGATCTTCACGGGCAGCGGCAACGACACGATCGACGCGGGCGCGGGCAATGACTTCGTCTTTGCCGGTGCGGGCGATGACGTCATCACCGGCGGCGCAGGCAACGACGCGCTGTTCGGCGAAGCGGGCGATGACCTGCTGATCGCGGGCGCGGGCGATGCCGTCGATGCCGGGGCGGGCGACGATACCATCGGCTTCGATCCGTCCCTGTCCGGCACCACCGCCATCAGCGTCACCGGGGGCGAAAGCGACGAGGATGAAGGCGGCGATGCCCTCAGCCTCGATGGATTGACCAATTTCTCGATCACCTGGACCGGCGGCGACAAGAGCAGCGAAAGCGGCACGCTGACCTATCTGAATTCCAGCGGCCAGACGGTGACGGTCAACTTCACCGAGATCGAGCGGGTGATCTGCTTTGCACGTGGCACGCTGATCCAGACGGAACGGGGCGAGGTGCCGGTGCAGGATCTGCGGCTCGGCGATATGGTCCTGACCGCCGATCACGGAATGCAGCCGGTGCGTTGGCTTGCGGTGCGGCGTCTGTCGGCGGGCGATCTGGCAGGCGCGCCCCATCTGCGCCCGATCCGCATCCGGGCGGGCGTCTTGGGCCCCGACCTGCCGCGCCGGGACCTTATCGTCTCGCCACAGCACCGCATTCTCGTGCGCTCGAAGGTAGCCCAGCGCATGTTCGGCAGCCCCGAGGTGCTGGTCGCGGCACGCCAGCTGCTGGAGCTGGACGGGGTCGACGTGATCGAAGACGGCCGTGGCGTCGACTACTGGCATTTCATGTGTGACCGCCACGAGGTCGTGCGTGCCGAAGGGCTGGAGGCAGAGACGCTCTTCACCGGACCCGAGGCGCTGAAGGCGATCCCGCAAGAATGCCGCGACGAGCTTTTCACCCTCTTTCCAGAGCTCGGCGCAAGCAAGCGGCCCCGTTCCATCCCCGCCCGCCCCTTGCCCAAGGGATCGGCCTGCCGCCGGTTGGTGGCCCGCCATATCCGGAACAACAAACCCCTCGTCGGCTGTCGGCTTTCGGGGTGAACCCGGGCGCGGCTTGGCGCGGGCCCGGCGATATTGCCCTGAACCTTTCGATATGCGATCTGGGGTGATCTTGCGCAGGGGGCTCCCCTGCGGGCACGACACGCACCGCCAACGGGCCTTGGATGCACCGACAGCGGTTGAAAAGGACGACATCGTGGCAATTCACCTCTACCAGAACGATCTGCCGGACGGGCTCCATCTCGGGCCCATCGTTGCCATCGATTGCGAAACCATGGGGCTGAACCCGCACCGGGACCGGCTTTGCGTGGTGCAGCTGTCCTCGGGTGATGGCGACGCACATCTGGTGCAGGTCGAAAAGGGCCAGACCGAGGCCCCGAACCTTGCCCGCATGTTGCGCGACCCCGAGGTTCTGAAGCTGTTCCATTTCGGCCGTTTCGACATCGCGGTGATGTATCACGCCTTTGGTGCACTGGCGGCACCCGTATATTGCACCAAGATCGCCTCGAAACTCGTGCGGACCTTCACCGACCGGCATGGGCTGAAATACCTGTTGCAGGAACTGGTCGAGGTCGACATTTCCAAGCAACAGCAGACATCGGATTGGGGCGCCGCGACCCTGACCGAGGCGCAAAAGGCCTATGCCGCGTCCGATGTTCTCTATCTTCACAAGCTCAAGACCGCGCTGGACGCGATGCTGGCGCGGGAGGGCCGCACCGAAATGGCGCAGGCCTGTTTCGACTTCCTGCCGACCCGCGCCAAGCTGGATCTTGCGGGCTGGCCCGAGATCGACATCTTCGCCCATTAGGGTCCGGATGGCGGGGGCGAACACATATTCGACGATCGTCGCCTGGCTTAAGGTGGCCCTGCCGCTCGCGGCGCTTGCGCTTTTGTCGACGCTGTTCCTGTTGTCCCGCACGCCCGATCCCGATGCGGCACTGCCCTACACGGATCTGGATGTCGAACAATTGCTGCGCGAACAGCGCCTGTCGCGGCCGCGCTTTGCCGGAACGCTCGATGACGGGCGCGAGGTGACGCTGGTGGGCGATACCGCCGCCTCGGCAGTCGACGACCCCAACACCATCGCCATGACGGCCGTCGAAAGCCGGGTGATCCTGTCCGAGGAGTCAGAGCTTTTGCTGACGGCGGACCAGGGCGATTTCTTCATGGGCCAACAACTTGTCGTGCTCGAAGGGTCGGTGCATGCCCTGACGACGCAGGGCTACCAGATGGACACAGCGCAGGCGACATTCGCCATGGACACGCTGCATCTTGTGGCGCCCGGGGCGGTCGTGCTGACAGCGCCGGGGCTTTTGATCGAGGCGGGCGCGATGGAAATGGTCGGCCCGGAAGGCGCGGTTTTCCTGAGTTTCAACGGCGGCGTTCGGCTGCTATACGAACCGGGAGATTGAGGAAAAGCCATGTTGCCGCGCCTGATCACGAGACCGGCCCTTCTTGCCGCCTTCATCGCCCTTGCCGCCCCCGCAGGCGCACAGGTCGCGGTGGGCTTCGGCGGCGTTCCGCATGATTCATCGCAACCGGTCGAGGTTACGGCGGATACGCTGCGCGTGAACGAAACCACCGGTAACGCCATTTTCGAGGGCAATGTGATCGTAGTGCAGGGTGACCTGCGCATGGTCGCACGCCGGATCGAGGTCATCTACACCGTCACGGATGGCAATCGACAGGTCGAGGATGTGGTGGCGACAGGCGGTGTTCTGGTGACCCGCGGAACCGACGCCGCCGAGGGGGATGAAGCCATCTACGAGGTGCAGACCGCCTACCTGACCATGATCGGCAATGTTCTGGTGACACAGGGCCCCAGCACGGTCGCGGGCGACCGGATGGAGGTCGACATGACCACCGGCATCGGAACAGTCGACGGTCGCGTGCGCACCGTCCTGGAAGGCGGACAGTGACAGAGCGCCCGGATCTCAAGGTGACCGATGGCGGTCAGGGCCTCGTGGTCGAAAAGCTGCGCAAGGGCTACCGGAAACGCCCGGTCATCCGCGACGTGTCGCTGCGGCTGGCCCGGGGCGAGGTCGTGGCGCTTCTGGGCCCGAACGGATCGGGCAAGACCACATCGTTCTACTGCATTGCGGGGCTGATCACGCCCGACGGCGGCACGGTCACCATCGACGGGCAGGATGTCACGCTGTTTCCGATGTATCGCCGCGCGCGCGCCGGGATCGGCTACCTACCTCAGGAAATGTCGATCTTTCGCGGCCTGTCGGTCGAAGACAACATCATGGCGATTCTCGAGGTGGTGGAACCGGACCGCAAGACGCGGCAGGACCGGCTCGAGGATCTGCTGTCGGAATTCTCGATCGGGCATCTGCGCCGTGCGCAGGCGCTGTCCCTGTCGGGGGGCGAACGGCGCAGGGCCGAAATCGCGCGCTGCCTGGCCTCCAATCCCCGCTACGTGCTGCTGGACGAACCCTTTGCCGGTGTCGATCCGATTGCCGTGGGCGATATCCGCCATCTCGTGCAGGATCTGAAGACGCGGGGAATCGGCGTTCTGATCACCGATCACAACGTCCGCGAAACGCTGGAAATCGTCGATCGCGCCTACATCCTGCACGAGGGCACGATCATCAAATCGGGCACCGCCGACGAGGTTGTGCGCGATGAAACGGTGCGGCGTGTCTACCTTGGGCAGAGCTTCCGGATCTCGTGACGGGTGGCTTCTGCTTTACGTTGACAACCCGCCCCATGCCGTCGCCTAATGGTGGTGATGTTCGCGTTTGCTTCATCCCTGATCCATGCGTCCGGAACCCGGATGCGGGGCCGCGAAACCGGCCCTTGGATCGACCATAATCGAATCGGACCGGACATCCTTTCGCGCGGGGCAGGCCGCCCATATCGGGCCAGCACCCCGCGTGCCCGAGGTGCGGAGGACCCATGCGCTATCAAATCAGTGGCAAACAGATCGACATCGGCGAAGCGCTGCAGACCCATGTGAAGGACACGCTCGGCGCAGCCGTCGGCAAATATTCCGAGCGTCCGACCGATGCGACCGTGATCTTCTCGAAATCCGGTCCGGAATTCGTGTGCGAAGCGACCGTCCACCTGTCCACCGGCCTGACGGCCTCGGCCAAGGGCCATGCGCACGAAATCTACGCCGCCTTCGACGCCACCAGCGAAAAGATGGAAAAGCAGCTGCGCCGCTACAAGCGCCGGCTCAAGGATCATCACCGGGATCGCCAGCAGCCCGTTGAAACCCTTGACGCGCCGATGTATGTGCTCGCCGCGTCGGGCCATGACGAGGAAGATCACGAGCCCGCCGACCTGCAACCGATCATCGTGGCCGAGATGGAGACAAAGATCCCCTCGCTCAGCGTCGGTGAAGCGGTGATGCAGATGGAATTGTCCGGGTCGCCCGTATTGGTGTTCCGGAACGAAAAGCACAGCGGGGTGAATGTCGTCTACCGGCGCGAGGACGGAAACGTCGGCTGGGTAGACCCCCGTATGGAATGACCACCTCGGCGGCGTGGCGCTTGTGAGCCCACGCCGCCGGCACCAGACCCCGGATCGCGGGTCTCGAAAGGGATGGGATGAACCTGTCATCGCTGTTGAAGCCGCGCGCCGTGAAGGTGCTGAGCGACGTGACCAGCAAGAAGCGCCTGATGCAGGCCATCGCCGATCAGGCGCATGACCTGATCGGCCTGCCCAGCAGCCAGATCTTCGACGCGCTGCAGGAACGTGAAAGCCTTGGGCCGACGGGCGTGGGCCATGGCGTCGCGCTGCCGCACGCGCGGCTCTCCGACCTGACAGAGGTTCACGGCGCATTCCTGCGGCTCGAGCGGCCGATCGATTTCGATGCCGCCGATCGCCAGCCTGTCGATCTTGTCTTTGCGCTCTTCGCCCCGGCAGACAGCGGTGTGGACCACCTCAAGGCCCTGGCGCTGGTATCGCGGACGCTGCGCGACCCGGCCTTGTGCGCCAAGCTGCGGGCGAATGCCGATCCGGCGACCCTGCATACCCTTTTGACCGATCACGAATCTATCCAGGCCGCCTGACACCTACCGCCGGTTCCACCGCGGGAAACCCAGCGTCAGGTAATCGCGCCTGTAGGCGTCGATCGCCGCCTTTTCGATCTTGCCGTCATAGATGTCATCCAAGGGGATCGCGCCGGGAATCACCTCGGCGCGGGGCGCGGGCGTATCGGCGACCCCCACCGCGCGCGCCAATTCCGGCAAGGCGCTCGCCATATCCTCTTCGGCGATCAGGGCATGGGGCGTCAGAACCTGCGCCATCCCCTGAAGGATTGCCGCCTGCGAAGCCCAGGCCGCATCGATGCGCACGCTGGTCTGCCCATCGAGGTTTGGCTTGAGAAACTCGAGGAACGCCTGAAACGCCGCCCTTTGCTGGGAGACGGTCCAATCCGGGCCCGGGGCCTTTCCGGGGATCGGCAGGTTGTAGCGTTGCCGCATGACCTTGCGCGCATCCTCGAACGCGGCGCGGTCATCGGGCAGGATGAACCGGCAAAACGTATTGTAGGCGCGCTTCACCGGATGGCGCAGAACGCTGAAACTGCGATAGCCGGGATGGTCCTTCATCCATTGCCGCAATTCCTTTTGCGACAGGCGGCGCAAAAGCGCGTCGCGCCCCACCCCGCCGATCTCGCCCATCCAGTCGAGCACGGCCTGTTCCGGCGCCCCCTTGAGCGGCAGAAACAAAAGCCCCGCCGTCGGATGGGCCACGAAACCCGGCACCGCCGCGCCACGTGTCGGTTCGGCATCCGGGCTGGCCGTCAGGCCGAAACGATCGACATCGCGCAAGGCTTCGACCATCTCGTCGTAATTCTCGACCTTGTCGGCCAGGTCGCCGGGGTTCTGGCGCTTGAGCTTTTTCGAGGCGCTGTCCACCCGTCCCTCTGATCCGAGGAACCCGGCAAGCCCGTTCAGAACATCGGGATCGTTGATATCTTCGTAACGGATGTGAAAGGCCGTCTGGCCCGTCACCTGTAGCCCGCGCCGCAACCGATCCTGGAATCGCGCCAGCCGATCCATCAGCTCGGCGAATTCATCGACGTCAAAGACGATCTTGGCCTCTTTGCGGTTCTTGGCATCGGTCAGCCGCCATTGGCCCGTGGCCGTTGCGATCTTGCGGCTCACATAGCTGTCGAGCGGATTGCGCGTCAGGATCACCTTGGCGATGCGGGGATCGGGCAGGATGCGCTCGACCACCCGGTCGTCATGGTCGTGAAACAACCGAAATCCGGGCAAGCCCTGCGTCTGGGCGATCATCGCATCGAGCAGGCCCACGGGATCGGTCTCGCGGCGGGCCATGTCGAACCCGAACAGCTCGAACCGGTTGTGATGACCAAGAAAGGTGGGGTTGTAGACCTCGCCGTGACAGGTGATGTCGGGCAGCGCGTTCAGGCTGTCTTCGAGGTAGTTCGACCCTGTCCGCATCTCGGCGAAAAGCACAAAGGCATCAAAACGGCGACGGGCCATGGTTCAACGCACCAGATAGGGTCTGTTTCGATCAGCAGGCGGGCGATGCGTGCCATCGCTTTGCGGGAAATCGCCGACCGTCACGGGGTTCAGACCCTGGTTCTTCAGGGCTTGCAGAAAGGTCCCGAAGCCACTGAGGTTGACCATGCGCGGCGCAGCCGTCAGGCGCAGGGCATTGGCGCCCTCCATCGCGTCGAGGATGCCCTGAAGGTTCTCCATCGGTTCTTCGATGAATTCCGCCAGCGTCCAGATGCGGATATCCGCGCGGCTGCGCACATGGCGCAACGTGTTGACGAATTCGATCTCCCGGCGCTGCATCAAGGCCGCTTCCGCCCGGATTTCCGAGAAATTGCGGTTGGACTGGAACAACCGCACCGCCCACGCCCCCGAAATGACCGAGATCTGGGCATTGGCGTCGATGGCCATGAAGGCACCCGGGCGCTGGTTGTCGGCAGGTCCGAACATGAAAACCTGCCTCTCACCCCGCGTGTTCCAGATCAGGTTGGTCAGGAACGCCTCGGGGTTGTAGTCGCGCAGCTTGGCATTGGCCGACAGGCATCCGTTGTAGATCGGAACATCGCCGGCAAATCGGACGCGCATCGGATCGAACAGGTTGCCATGGACGGCGGAGCCGATCCGCCGGGTCAGCCAACCCTCGAAATCCTCGAACAGGTCGTTGAAACCGTGAAACACCGAATAGGGCGCGGCTGTCTTTCCGTTTTCCCAATCGGGGTTCGGAAAGCGGCTGTGCATGTAAAGACCGGGCCGCCCGCGCGTCCGACGCTCCAGCGCCTTGGAAAAGACGCGGTCGATCTTGCCCGGCGCGGGTTCCGCCATGCGGGTGCCGGTCACGTCATCGTTGAGAAAGGTCGCATACAGGCGGTTGGCCTTGGGCCAGATCTTGCGCGCCACAAAGCAATCCGACCGCCGCAGCAGATGCAGGTGATCATCATAAAAGACATGCGGCTTGCCCTGGAAATCGAACTTGGACAGCGTCAGGGAGCGGCTTTCGATGGACCGGGAATAATTCCGCACCAAGGTCTGATAATAGCTTTCGTCCGGGATCCAGACGAGCTTGAAGAAATTCTCGATCTCCCGGCGGCGCGGATCTTCGAGGATTGCGGACAGGGTCTGCCGGGTCAGGCACCACCATTGACTGCCCAGATGGGGTGAGACGCCCTCGGGCATCGGGCGCTCCATCTTGAACCGGCGTTGAATTTCGACGAACCGGTCGAAAAAGAACCGCTGACGTTTCCACGAAAAGGGAAAGCGGAACTTGAAACGCTCGTCATTGAGACCGCCCACGGTCCAGTCGACATCCCGGATCGTGACGCTTTCGATGAAATCGGTCATCGGCCGCGCGGCAAGATAGGCCTGCAATTCATCGACCGGCCTGAGCGGCAGGCACGACCCCGACGCAAGATAGACATGCCGCACATCGGGAAACTCGTTGAGCAATATCTCGGCCGCGCCCTGCGATGCCGCGACAAGCGACCAGGTGCCCCATTCGCAGCGCAGCCTGCGCGTGAACCGCACATTGGGCAGATCGGCCAGATCCTTGCGAAACGCCTCGAAACTGTCGCGCGCGACCTGTTTGTCGACGTGGATGACGACGGGGCAATCCCGCTCGGCCCAATGCCGCGCCACCTGCGCCGCCCGGTGCAGCGCGGTATGGCACAGCATGATGAAGCCAAGACTGCTCATGCCCAGTTTCCCTTGGACATGAGGCCGAGGATCTCCAGCTGGCGCCAGTTGATGTAGCGTTCCGACCACTTGGTCCAGAAATCGGGGTTTTCGTTCAGACCCGCGTGATAGGCCCGATATTCCGCCGATGCCGCATAATGCTGGCGGCGTTCCAGCTCTTCGGCGGCTTTCGCGGTGAACGTGTCCAGAAACTTGGCATGCAGCAGCACGCCCGAGGTCTTTTCCCCGCCCCACTCGTCATAGACAAGGTTCAGGCCACGCGGCAGCAACATGTGCGTCGAACTGGCAAAGGCATAGCTCTTGTGCCACTTCACGAGCGGTATCTTGTTCAGCGCCGGGGCCTTGGCAGGCTGTTCCTGGAAAAAGGCCCGCGCGCGGGGACCGCCCTGGATCCACAGGTTGCCATAGGCCCAGTTGCGCTGGATCACGTAATTTCCCGGATCGAACCAGCAAGCGATCTCGAACGGGTCCTGCCCGTCGGAATAGGGCTGCGCCGTAAGCGGACCCTTGGGATACATGTCGAGGATCATCGCCCCGAAGCTCTTGATCGAGGAGGCGTCAAGCCAATCGGTCAGGGCGGGAATGGGCCGCGTATCGCTGAATGGATAGACAAGGAATTCATCGGGATCGACGATCAGGCACCAGCGTTTATGCCCGTAAAGCCGCAACAAGCGGTTGATCCAATCCATGCCGAACCGCGACCGCTTGTAGCTGGCGGGGGTCGTCCAGACCGAACAATCCGGCTGTTCCGCCAGGAATTCGCGCGACCCGTCATTGCTGTCGTTATCGACGAACAGAAAATGCGAAATCCCGCGATCACGATAGTAATTCAGGAAATACTTCAGACGGACACGTTCATTGCGCAGGGTGCAGAAACACAGAACGTCATTGGGCGCGATGCTATCCGTCCGGTCGGCGACCACACGCAACGAACGGCTTTTGCGCCAGGCGCGGACAAGGTATTTCTTGCGCTCAAGGCGCAATGCATACCGTCTCACCGCCTTCATCACTTGCCCCTTTTACGCGATCCCGGCCAAGGCACGGGCTACCGTTTGATGATGTTCACCCCATGAGCTTACCCGTGGTTGGGGCAAAACAGGTAATATTTCGATACCAAGACAGTGTCTTTTGATGGTTTCCGACCATAGATACGCATCACGGGCATCATGGTAAACGGCGCAATCGCCCAATGTTTTACGAAACACGGGCAAATCGCTGCATATGGGCAACGCCCCGGCCAGGGCCGCTTCGATCGGGGGATAGCCGAACCCTTCGGCAAGCGATGGAAAAAGCAGGGCGACGGCGCGGGACAGATGCGCGGCAACCTCCGCCTCGGGCAGGGGGCCGTGCAGGTGAAGGAACCGACCGCGCAACGGATGATGGGCCAAGCGGGCCATCAGATCTTCGACCTTCCAGCCTGTGGGGCCGATGATGTGCAGCTCCGGCATCCGGTCCTGCGGCAGGTCCCGCGCCAAAAGCTCCCAGACATCCAGCATCAGGGCATGGTTCTTGCGCGGCTCTATCGTGCCCAGCATGACAAAATGGCGCGGATCGCGCGGCCCTTCGCAGCGCTTCTGCGGCTCGATACCCAAGGGCGCGACGATGCTCGGCGGGCTGGCCAAATAGCGCTGCCAATGATCCTCCAGATCGCTCCGGGTCGCTTCCGAATTGCAGATGACCAGATCGGCATGGCGCCGCACGGTCTCGAGCCGGGCGGCGAACCGGCGCGGCATGTCATCGGCCACCAGATCGGGATGCGTGATCGGGATCAGATCATGGATCAGAACCGCAACACGCGCCGCAGGCGCGGCTGCGAACGCGCCCAAAGTGGCGCGCGACAGGTTCGAATGACCGAGGTTGAGATAGGTGAACCGGCCATCACCCGCCCGAGCGATCAGGCGACCCAACCCCACTGGCAAAGCCCGGTCAAGCGCCAGGGGCCGAAGCGCCGCTTCGACCCTATGCCGCGGATCAGACCCTTTTCCCAAAAGACGGGAAATACGGTCGCCCCGGTCGGGAAGCGGGCTTCCGGTAAAGAAAGACAAAAGACGCTCCGCCCCCCGATGATCGAGGAGCAAGTAGCCACGCGTTGAGCGGACAAGATACCGGGTGTCCGCACGGCGTTCGGCGGTCAGATGCTTCAACCAGGCGAATTCGACCCTGTCGACACCAGTCAACACGCCCCGTCCAGCCCGACTGACCAGCCGGGTCACATCCAACCACGTCGCGATCCCGCCCGGATCAGACATGCCCGGCCTGCGGAAGGTGGCTATTGCGCCGCGTTGCGCGATGCGACGAGATCGACGAGGAAATCCTTGAATTCATCGCGCAGATCCTCCCGCGCGAGGCCAAAGGCGACCGTCGCCTGAAGAAAGCCCGATTTGGACCCGCAATCAAAGCGCTGTCCGCGAAACCGGAACCCGTACACATTGTCGGAGGTCGCGATTTCCTGCGCGATGGCGTCGGTCAATTGCACCTCGCCGCCGGCCCCGGTCTTGATCCGGTTCAGGTTGTTCATGATCTCGGGCGTCAGGATGTACCGCCCGATCACCGCAAGGTTCGAGGGCGCGGTGCCCGAAGCGGGCTTTTCCACCATGCCCTTGACTGAAACGACCGATCCCATGTCTTCCTTGATGTCCAGAACACCATAGGCGTGGGTCTTGTCGGCCGGCACTTCCATGGCGGCGACCATGTTCCCGCCGATCTCGGCATGGGCTTCGACCATCTGTTGCAAACAGGGAGTTTCCGCCGCGATCACGTCATCGGGCAGGATGACGGCAAAGGGCTCATTCGCCAGCAACCGACGCGCACACCATACGGCATGACCAAGCCCAAGCGGCTTTTGCTGCCGGATATAGGCGATGGCCCCCGATTCCATCGTGGTCGCCTTCAGCGCCTCCAAGAGGTCCTTCTTGCCCTTCTTGCGCAAGGAGCTTTCGAGCTCGGGCGCGGCATCGAAGTAATCCTCAAGCGCGGATTTCCCGCGGCTGGTGACAAAGATGAATTCCTTGATCCCTGCGGCGCGCGCCTCGTCGATGGCGTATTGAATCAGCGGGCGATCGACCAAGGTCATGATTTCCTTGGGGATGGACTTCGTCGCGGGCAGGAACCGTGTTCCAAGACCGGCAACCGGGAAAATCGCTTTCGTTACGCGCCGCTTCATGTCTTTTCCTGTTCTCAGCTTGCTACGTCTACGCCTGTATCGCAGCCATGTTTAGCCCTTAACCCGGATCGGCGGTTAACGAAAGATACAGCGCGACCCACGGTTGTCAGTCACCGGGCGCGAACAGGCGCGCCTTTTCGTGCGCGATGCGATCCCGGTAGCGCCACAACTGAACCCGGCGTTCCGTGCGGTCACTCGGACCGAAAAGCCCGCCGGACTGTTCCCACCATCCACCATCCGTAAAGACGATCCGATGCTTGCGGGGTGTCGGCTCCAACAAAACAAGGGCTGTCGGGTTCCCTTGGGCAACCTGGTCTGCCGCTTGAGCGCACAGCGCCTTCGCCTTGTGCCACCAGCCGTCATGAAACGACATGGGGGGCGGAAGGTCGTCACGCAATGGCACGAAGCTGCGAGAGGTCGCGGGAATGGCGACCACGGATGGCAGATCGCGGGTTCGCCCCTCATCGATGCCGGATCTCAGGCTTTGGGTCAGGTGGCGGATCTCGGTCGGGCCGATCTTGCGCGCGCGGGCCAGCCGCATGAGGCGGAGACGCTGATCTTCGATTAGGTGGTCAACAGCACCCTCTAGCGCATCAGGCGCATGTTTTTTAAGGAAAATCACGCTTGACGCGCCGATATCGGTCAGATCCGTCGGGATGCGGTCAGCGCGGCGGCGGGGGCTTTTGGCGAAACCGTGGTGGACGCGCATTCCCGGAACATGGCGCAGCGATTGGCCCGCTTGCACAAGACGCCGGGCAAGGTCGGTTTCGTCGAGGTAAAATCGGAAAACAGGGTCGAAACCGCCGCTTAGAGCCAGAATCTCGCGGCGAAAGGCCATGTTCGTGCCGTGCAGCTTCACCGTTTCACCCGGACCCGGCGCCTCGCCTGCGGCAAGCCAGCGGTCGCGGCCCAAGCGATCCACGGCCATCCTGCCCCATTGCAAGGAAATGCCGTTGCGACCGATCACGGGTCCCGTCACGGCTGCCAGACCGGGGTCGGCAAAGGCCGAAAGGATCGTCTCGGCCCAATCCGGTTCCGGCACGGCATCATCGTCGACAAAGGCGACGATCTCGCCCGCAGCGGCGGCGATCCCTTGGTTTCGCGCGGCAGAGATGTTGCCAACCTTTTGTTCCAGATAGGTTATCCGCTCCGAAAAGGGCAAGGCACGGGCAACCGCCAAGCCATCTTCATCGGCGACGACGATCACTTCGAACCGGGTGGAGCGGAGCTGCGACAGGGCGATCAGACAGCGCGCGAGCGCGCGGGGGCGCGCCCAACTGACGACGATCACGCTCAGCCGCGGGGCTGGCATCAGGGAAGGCCCATCTCGGCCAGCATCGCCTCGATCCGGGGGACGTCTTCGGGGTTGTTCAGTTCCCAGAATTTTCGACCCTGTGCGGCCACTTCGACACAGCGCACGACCTGCCCCGCCTCGAGAAAGCGGAGCTGTTCGAGCCCCTCGAGCGTCTCCAGCGGACCGACCGGCCAGGTGGGGTAAGCGCGCAAGGCGTCGGGGCGATAGGCGTAGACGCCGACATGGTGAAAGACGGGCGTCGGCGCGTCATCGGCATAGGCGGACCCGGTGAAGGGTATGACTTCCTTGGAAAAATAGAGCGCGCGCATCGCGGCATCCGCCACGGCGGTGGTGCCGCCGACACGGCCCGCAGCGCGATCGGCCTTGAGCGCGGAGAGGGTTTCGCCGTCGCAGCGCAGGATGGGCGTGGCGAGCGCGGCATCGGGATCGGCGCGCAGGCCCGCGACGAGCGCGGAGAGGAACCAAGGCGGGGTCAGGGGCGCGTCGCCCTGAAGATTCACAATGATTTCAACGTCATCGCCAAGCTGTTCCAGCGCCTCGGCGCAGCGTTCGGTGCCGTTGCGCGCCTCTGTCGAGGTCATCAGGACCTTTGCGCCAAAGGATTTCGCGTGATCGGCGATGCGGTCGTCGTCGGTGGCGACATGGATCGCGTCGAAATCCGCGACCTCGCAGGCGGCGCGCCAGCTGCGTTCGATCAGGGTCTTTTCAGACCCTGTAGCGCCGCGCAGGGTCGCTAGCGGTTTGCCCGGATAGCGGCTGGAGGCGTAGCGGGCGGGGATGATGCAGACGGTGCTCATGCCGGTTTCAGCTCCACGCCGGGGGCAAAGGCTATGAAGAAACCATTACCAAAACCGGGCTTCCCGTAAACGAATGGTTGATGATCCTCGAAGCGGACCACGTGGCCGCCCGCGCCGCGCAAGACGGCATCGCCGGCCGCCGTGTCCCATTCCATCGTGCGTCCGAGACGGGGGTAGAGATCGGCCTCGCCGGTGGCGACGAGACAGAATTTGAGCGAGGAGCCCGCGCTTTTGAGATCGGCCACGCCATAGCGGGAGATATAGTCATCGGTCGCCGCATCGCGGTGCGATTTGGAGGCGACGACCATCAGCGCGGCATTGTCGGGCTGGCCCACGCGGATCGGGGTGACGGGACCGGGGGTTTCGGGATCGAAGGGGCCGGTTTCCTCGACGCTGGTGCCATCGGCATCGGTGTAGAACAAACGCCCCTTGGCGGGCGCATAGACGACGCCGCGCAGGGGCACGCCTTTGTCCACCCAGGCGATGTTCACGGTGAAATCGCCCCGGCGCTGGATGAATTCCTTGGTGCCGTCCAGCGGATCGACGATCAGGAAACTGTCGGCAGACAGATCGTGGCTGGCGGCCTGTTCCTCGGTCACGAGGGGCAGATCGGGAAATTCGGCGCGCAGCCGGGCGGAGATCAGGGCATCGGCGGCTTCGTCGGCTTCGGTGACGGGGCTTTGATCCGATTTGGCCTTCACGGCGAAATCATCGGCCTCGTAAATCTGCAAGATCCGCTCGCCCGCCTCGAGGGCTGCGGCGCGGAAAACCCGCATCATGCGATCATACTGCAATTTCGCCTCCATTTGGCCGCGATTGTGTGGCATTGGCTTGGGGCGTTATCCTCCTGCGCAGGGTCCGGGGCAAGAGCGGGCCGCGCGGGGGATCACGCGAGAGCGGGTCAAGTTAAAGAGTTGCAGACCGTCATGTTCGAGAGCCGCCGCAGTCATTCGACCTTCAGCCTTGCCATGGCGATGCTGGAAAATTCCTTTCACGCCGGGGCGCGAAAGGTGCGGCAAACGCATCGCTACGCAATCATGGCGATCGTGATGAGCCTGATCCAGTCGCTGCTGTTTCTTGCGGCTTTCTACGTAATGCTCACCTTTCTCGGGCAGCGCGGCGCGTCGGTGCGCGGGGATTTCATGCTCTACCTGCTGACCGGCATCTTTGCGTATCTCACGCATATCAAGTCGGTGCAGGCGATCACGGGCGCGGAAAATTCGACCTCGGCCCTGATGCAGCACGCGCCGATGAACACGTTGGTGGCGATCCTGTCCTCGGCGCTGAGCGTTCTATACACACAGACCGTCAGTCTTTTGATGATCTTGTTGCTGCTGCACACGGTGCTGCAGCCGATCACGATCCATTACTGGCCCGGCGCCTTGCTGATGTTCATCCTGTCCTGGGCTTCGGGCTGTGTGATCGGATTGCTGTTCATGGCGCTGAAACCTTGGGTGCCGGATCTCGCCGGTATCTTGCAGCAGGTCTGTGTGCGGGCGAACATGATCGCGTCGGGCAAGATGTTCGTGGCGAACATGATGCCCACCGCCGTCATCGGGCTTTTCGACTGGAACCCGCTGTTCCACATCATCGATCAGGCGCGGGGGTTCACATTCGTGAATTATTTTCCGCACCATTCGAACTGGCAGTATCCGGTTTATGCCACGCTGGTGCTGCTGGTGATCGGCATGATGGGCGAAGCCTATACGCGGCGCTATGCATCCGACAGCTGGAACGCGGGGCGCTGATCGACGACGCGGAGCGTCAGGTTGATCCGGCCCCCGTTGCGCAACAGCGTCGACGACCCGGGGCGCACACGGTCGATGCCGTGATAGGCCAGGCGCGCGGGGCCGGACAAAAGCGCCACATCGCCCGAGCGGAGCCAGATCGAGCGCGTGGGCCCACCGCGTTCGGTGCCGCCCACCCGGAAAAGCGCGTCATCGCCGAGCGAGATGGACAGAACCGGCTGGGTCAGATCGGCCTCGTCCCGATCCTGGTGCAGGCCCATGCGGGCGGTTTCGGAATACCAGTTCACAAGGCAGCATTGCGGGCGGCGGTCGGTCCCCGAGAGCGCATCCCAGACCCGCAGAACGGAGGCCGGGATCGGCGGCCAGGTCTGTCCCGAGGGATGGGTGGAGGCGTAGCGATAGCCGCGGCGATCCGAAATCCAGCCATAATCGCCCGCAGCCGTCATGCGCACCGACATCTTTTGCCCACGCGGCGTTTCGGGGGTGAAGAAGGGGGCGGCGGCGGCCACCGCGCGGATATCTTGCACCAATCGGGCCTGTTCATCGGGGGCCAGCCAACCGGGCCATATCGTCACCCCGTTCAGATCAACCGTGGTTTGCATGGTTTTTCCCCTGTTTTCCGGCCCTGCCCAGCGCTTGCAGGGGCAAATCCACCTCCCTATATACCCAGCGAACCGGTCGGGCGTGCAGCCCCGGCCATATCAACACCATCACGAGGGCGGCACCGGGGGCCATAACGGACCCGCCACCGCCCGTTCGCTTGAAGCAAAGGGACCCGACCGACATGGCCAAAGTGATTGGTATCGACCTCGGCACCACCAACTCCTGCGTTGCCATCATGGATGGCAGCCAGCCGCGCGTCATCGAGAATTCCGAAGGGGCGCGCACCACGCCCTCCATCGTGGGCTACACGGAAGATGAACGTCTTGTCGGCCAGTCCGCCAAGCGTCAGGCCGTGACCAACCCCGAAAACACCATCTTTGCCGTCAAGCGCCTGATCGGGCGCCGTCTGGGCGATGCGGAGGTGGAGAAGGACAAGAAGCTTGTCCCCTACAAGATCGTCGACGGCGGCAATGGCGACGCCTGGGTCGAGGTGCGCGGCGAGAAATATTCGCCGAGCCAGGTTTCGGCACAGATCCTGACCAAGATGAAGGAAACCGCCGAGAGCTACCTGGGCGAGGAAGTGACGCAGGCCGTCATCACGGTTCCGGCCTATTTCAACGACGCCCAGCGCCAGGCGACCAAGGACGCGGGCAAGATCGCGGGCCTCGAGGTGCTGCGGATCATCAACGAGCCGACGGCAGCTGCGCTCGCCTATGGTCTGGACAAGAAGGAAACGCGCACCATCGCGGTCTATGACCTTGGTGGCGGCACCTTTGACATTACGATCCTGGAGATCGACGACGGCCTGTTCGAAGTCAAATCGACCAACGGGGATACGTTCCTGGGTGGTGAAGATTTCGACATGCGGATCGTCAATTACCTGGCCGACGAGTTCAAGAAAGAGAACGGCGTCGATCTGACCTCGGACAAGATGGCGCTGCAGCGTCTGAAGGAAGCGGCGGAAAAGGCCAAGATCGAGCTGTCGTCGTCGAGCCAGACGGAGATCAACCAGCCCTTCATCTCGATGGGCAAGAACGGTCAGCCGCTGCACATGGTGATGAAGCTGACGCGCGCCAAGCTGGAAAGCCTGGTGGGCGATCTGATCACCAAGTCGATGAAGCCTTGTGCGGCCGCGTTGAAGGATGCGGGCCTGTCCAAGGGCGATATCGACGAGGTCGTTCTGGTCGGCGGCATGACCCGCATGCCCAAGGTCATCGAAGAGGTGACCAAGTTCTTCGGCAAGGAGCCCCACAAGGGCGTGAACCCCGACGAAGTCGTGGCCATGGGTGCGGCGATCCAGGCGGGCGTGCTGCAGGGCGACGTGAAGGACGTGGTCCTCCTGGACGTGACGCCGCTGTCGCTCGGCATCGAGACGCTGGGCGGCGTGTTCACCCGTCTGATCGACCGCAACACCACGATCCCGACGAAAAAGGCGCAGATCTTTTCCACGGCGGATGACAACCAGAATGCCGTGACCATCCGCGTGTTCCAGGGCGAACGCGAAATGGCGGCGGACAACAAGATGCTGGGCCAGTTCAACCTGGAAAACATCCCGCCCGCCCCGCGCGGCGTGCCGCAGATCGAGGTGACCTTCGACATCGACGCCAACGGCATCGTGTCGGTCGGCGCCAAGGACAAGGGCACCGGCAAGGAGCAGAAGATCACCATCCAGGCCTCGGGCGGTTTGTCGGACGAGGATATCGAGCGCATGGTCAAGGAGGCGGAAGAGAACGCCGACGCCGACAAGAAGCGCCGCGAGCTGGTGGAAACCCGCAACCAGGCCGAAAGCCTGATCCATTCGACCGAAAAGTCGATGGAAGAGCATGGCGACAAGGTCGACCCGTCCACGATCGAGGCGATCGAACTGGCCATCAAGGCGCTGAAGGAGCAGCTGGAGACGGAAGACGCCGGCAAGATCAAGAGCGGCATCCAGAACGTCACCGAAGCGGCGATGCGTCTGGGCGAGGCGATCTACAAGGCGCAGTCAGAAGCGGGCGAAGATGACGACCCGGATGCGGCACGTCCCGTGGACGACGACATCGTCGATGCGGATTTCGAAGATCTCGACGACGACCGCAAGCGCGGGTGATCGCGTGATGTGACCCTCTTGCGGCCGGCCGGGGGCGACCTTGGCCGGCGCGCCTGTTCCAGGGAAGGGACAAGATGGCAAAGCGCGATTACTACGAGGTGCTCGGGGTCTCGAAAGGCGCGTCCGCCGACGAGATCAAGAAAGCCTATCGCACCAAGGCGAAAGAGCTTCACCCCGACCGCAACGCCGACAAACCCGATGCCGAGGCCCAGTTCAAGGAAGTGAACGAAGCCTATGACGTGCTGAAGGATGCCGACAAGAAAGCCGCCTACGACCGGTTCGGCCATGCGGCCTTTGACGGGGGCATGGCGGGCGGCGGGCGCGCGGGCGGCTATGGCGGACGGCCCGGTCAGGGCGATTTCGCCAGCGCCTTTTCCGATGTGTTCGAGGATCTGTTCGGCGATTTCATGGGCGGCCAGCGCGGTGGCGGTGGGCGCAGCCGGGCAAGCCGGGGATCGGATCTGCGCTACAACCTGCGGATCAGCCTTGAGGAGGCGTTTGCGGGTCTGAACAAGCAGATCACGGTGCCCTCATCCGTCGCCTGCGGGTCGTGCAACGGCACCGGGTCCGAGGCGGGGGCCGAGCCCACCACCTGCCCCACCTGTTCGGGCATGGGCAAGGTGCGGGCGCAGCAGGGCTTTTTCACGGTGGAACGGACCTGCCCTACCTGTTCGGGGATGGGCCAGATCGTCAAGAACCCGTGCCGGACCTGTGGCGGCGCGGGCCGTCAGCAGAAGGACCGCGCACTGTCGGTGAATATTCCGGCGGGTGTCGAGACCGGAACGCGCATCCGCCTGTCGGGCGAGGGCGAAGCCGGGATGCGCGGCGGGCCGTCGGGCGATCTCTATATCTTCATCGAGGTTTCGGAGCATGCGCTGTTCCAGCGGGATGGGATCGACCTGTTCTGCCGGGTGCCGGTGTCGATGACGCGCGCAGCGCTTGGGGGCGAGATCGAGGTGCCCACGATCGACGGCGGGCGCAGCCGGGTGAAGGTGCCCGAAGGCTCGCAATCGGGGCGGCAGATGCGGTTGCGTGGCAAGGGGATGCCGCAGCTGCGGGGCCCCGGCATCGGCGACATGTATATCGAGCTGGCCGTCGAGACGCCCGTCAGCCTGACGGCAGAGCAAAAAGAGCTGCTCAAGAAATTCGAGGAGATCAGCGCCAAGTCGAACAATCCCAATGCGACCGGGTTTTTCGACAAGGTGAAGAGTTTTTGGGACGGGATGACCGGGTAAGGCACCGGGCAGGAAACAGGAAAAGGCCCCGCTCTGTCGGGGCCTTTTTCATGCGTTTGCGCTTCAATCCCAGGGTCAGCTTGCGTAGGCTTTGCAGGCTTGCAAGGGGGAACGGAATGACGGCCCAAGTGACGCCGATGATGGCGCAATATCTGGAGATCAAGGCGCAATATGCCGATGCGCTGTTGTTCTACCGGATGGGCGATTTCTACGAGATGTTCTTTGACGATGCCGTGGCGGCGGCTGCAGCGCTCGATATCGCGCTGACCAAGCGCGGCCAGCATCTGGGCGAGGACATCGCGATGTGCGGGGTGCCCGCGCATTCCGCCGAAAGCTACCTGCTGACGCTGATCCGCAAGGGGTTTCGGGTGGCCATCTGCGAGCAGATGGAAGACCCGGCCGAGGCCAAGAAACGCGGGTCCAAGGCCGTGGTGCGGCGCGACGTGGTGCGGTTGGTCACGCCCGGCACGCTGACCGAGGATACGCTTTTGGAAGCGCGGCGGCACAATTACCTGGCCGCCTATGCCGAGATAAGGGGCGAGGGCGCGCTGGCGTGGTGCGATATCTCGACCGGGGATTTCCAGGTGATGCCCTGCCCGCCCGTGCGGCTGGGACCGGAGCTGGCGCGGTTGATGCCGCGCGAAGTGCTGGTGTCGGACGGAATGCCGCCCGAACGGATCGCCGCGATGGAAGAGATCGGCGCGGCGGTGACGCTGCTGGCCCCCACCAGTTTCGACAGCCGGGCCGAGGGGCGGATCGGGGATGTGTTCGGTGTCGCCTCGCTGGAAGGGTTCGGGAGTTTTTCGCGCCCCGAGGTGGCGGCAATGGCGGCCGTCATCGATTACCTGTCGCTGACGCAAAAGGGCAGCCTGCCCTTGTTGCATGCGCCCCGGCGGCAAAATGCGGGCCAGGTCTTGCAGCTGGATGCGGCGACGCGTCGGAACCTGGAACTGACCCATGCGCTGTCGGGGGGCCGTGCAAATACGGTCCTGTCGGTGATCGACCGGACGCTGACGGCAGGCGGTGCGCGGCTGTTGGAGCGGCGGCTTTCGGGGCCGTCGACGGATCTGGCCGTGATCCGGGCGCGGCATGATGCAGTGTCTTATTTCGTGTCTGACAGGCTGGTTAGAGACGAAATAGAGGGTCGGTTACGGCGTATCCCCGATCTGGATCGGGCGTTGTCGCGGCTGGCGCTGGACCGGGCCGGGCCGCGCGATCTGGCCGCGATCCGCGACGGGTTGATGGGGGCGAGCGCCTTGCAGGCCGCGATGCGGGACCAGGACCTGCCGCAGATGCTGGCCGAGGCGCGCGAGGGTTTGGCGGGAGATGCCGATTTGGCCGACCTGTTGGACCGCGCGCTGGTGGCAGAGCCGCCGGTGCAGTTGCGCGACGGAAGCTCGATTGCCGAGGGCTATGACGCGGAGCTCGACGAGGTGCGCCACCTGCGCGACCAGGGGCGCGGCGTGATCGGGCCGATGCAGGCGGAATACATTGAGGCGACGGGGGTTTCGTCGCTGAAGATCAAACATAACAACGTCTTGGGCTATTTTATCGAGACGACGGCGACCCATGCCGACAAGATGCTGTCGCCCCCTTTGTCCGAGCGGTTCATCCACAGGCAGACCACGGCCAATGCGGTGCGGTTCACCACGCTGGAGCTGTCGGAGCTGGAAACCAAGATCCTGAATGCGGGCAACCGGGTGCAGGAGATCGAGCGCGCGCTGTTCCAGTCGCTGCGCGAGGCGGTTCTGGCGGCCCAGGATGCCGTGGGTGCGACGGCGCGAGCGCTGGCGGAGCTGGATCTTGCATCCGCCCTGGCGCGGCGGGCGGTCGAGGGGAACTGGACCCGGCCCGAGATGCGGGAAGATCGCGCCTTCGACATCGTGGGCGGGCGGCATCCGGTGGTCGAAGCGGCGCTGGCGCAGGGCGGAACGCCTTTTGTCGCCAATGATTGCCGCCTGTCGCCGATGGGCGACGGTGCCGCCGTCACGCTGTTGACGGGCCCCAACATGGCGGGGAAGTCCACCTATCTGCGGCAGAACGCCTTGATCGCGATTCTGGCTCAAATGGGCAGTTTCGTGCCTGCCGAGCGGGCGGAAATCGGGCTGGTGAGCCAGGTTTTCAGCCGGGTCGGCGCGGCGGATGACCTGGCGCGGGGGCGGTCGACCTTCATGGTCGAGATGGTGGAAACGGCGACGATCCTGAACCAGGCGGATGAGCGGGCGCTGGTGATCCTGGACGAGATCGGACGGGGAACGGCGACCTATGACGGGCTGTCCATCGCCTGGGCGACGCTGGAACATCTGCACGAGGTGAACCGCTGTCGCGCGCTATTCGCCACGCATTACCACGAGATGACCAATCTGGCCGCGCGGCTTGAGGGGTTGCGCAATGCCACGGTTGCGGTGCGCGAATGGGAGGGAGAGGTGATTTTCCTGCACGAGGTGCGGGAAGGGGCCGCCGACCGATCCTATGGCGTACAGGTGGCAAAGCTGGCCGGTCTGCCCGAGCGGGTGATCGCGCGGGCGCAAACCGTGCTGACGGCGCTGGAAAAGGGCGAGCGGGAAGGCGGCGACCGAAAGGCGGTGATCGACGATCTGCCGCTGTTTGCCGCCGTCCCTGCCCCCGCGCCGAAAGCGGCGAAGGGATCGGCGGTCGAGGCGCGTCTCAAGGAGATACACCCCGACGAGTTGACCGCGCGCGAGGCGCTGCAAATTCTCTATGATCTCAAGGATCTGGCGGAAAAGGCTTAGCCGGGGTTGGAGGACACGCCGACCTGCGCGGGACGGATCAGGCGGTCGTGCAGCATGAAACCTTCGGTCATGACTTGCAGGATGTCGCCCGCTTTCGTGCCGGGAACGGGGGCTTCGAACATCGCCTCGTGCGTATTGGGGTCGAAGGCGTCGCCGACCTCGGGCGCGATCAGGGTGACGCCGTGCTTGTCCATCACCTTGAGCAATTCGCGCAGCGTCAGTTCCACCCCTTCGAGAAGCGCGCTGTCGGCATCGCCCGCGGCATCGCTGGCGCTGTTCAGCGCGCGGCGCAGGTTGTCGTAGACGGGCAGAAGATCGCGGACGATGCGGGAGCCGCCGAATTTCTCGGCCTCGCGCCGGTCGCGTTCGGCGCGTTTGCGCACGTTTTCCGATTCGGCCAGCGTGCGCAGCAGACGATCCTTGAGCTCGGCATTTTCGGCGCGCAGCGCGTCGTTTTCGTCAACCGGCAGATCCTCGGTCAGATCGACCTCGGCGGTTGCGGCCTCTTCGGCGTATTCCTGTTCTGCGACATGATCTTGTTTCGCGTCGGACATGCGTGCCTCTTCACCCTTCCTTGCGGCTTTTATCCCCGGTCGGCGATCAGTTTGCCGACCAGTTGCGCCGTATAATCCACGATCGGGACGATACGCCCGTAGTTCAGACGGGTCGGGCCGATGACCCCGACCGCGCCCACGATCTTTCGGTCAGCGTTCATATAGGGAGAGACGACCAGAGCGGAACCCGAAAGTGAGAAAAGCTTGTTCTCGGAGCCGATGAAAATGCGGACCCCGTCGCCGGATTCGGCCAGTTCGAGGAATTCGGCGATGTCGCGCTTGCGTTCGAGATCGTCAAAGAGGTGGCGGATGCGGTCCAGCTCTTCGGCCTCGGCGGCGTCGGAGAGGAGATTCGCGCGGCCCCGCACGATCAAACGGCCCTGATCGTTGCCGTCGCTGTCCCAGACGGCGAGGCCCGCCTCGATCAGGTGGTTGGCAATCTCGTCGATCTGGGCGCGGCGTTGATCCACCTCGCGCTGCATTTCGGCGCGGAGCGTGCCCAAGGTGCGGTCGGCCAGATGGGCGTTGAGGTAATTCGCCGCCTCGCGCATCGCGCTGGGGGTGTGGCCGGGGGGCGGCTGGAACAGGCGGTTTTCGACATGGCCATCCGAAAACACCAAGACCACAAGGGCGCGGTCGGGGGCGAGCGAGACGAAATCGATGTGCTTGATCGGCGCTTCGCGTTTCGGGGCCAGAACGACGCTGGCGCCATGGGTCGCCTGCGACAGGGCGGCGCCGATCCGGTCGAGGGCTGCCGCGACATCGCCCACGTTGGAGCCGAGCGTATCATCGAGGCTTTGCTTGTCGGTGGCGGCCAACTCGCCCACCTCGAGAAACCCGTCGACGAACATGCGCAGGCCAAGCTGGGTGGGCACGCGCCCGGCGGAGATATGGGGGCTGTCCAGGAGGCCCAGATATTCGAGATCCTGCATCACGTTGCGGATCGTGGCCGCCGACACCTGTTCCGAGAGGCTGCGCGTCAGGGTGCGCGAGCCCACGGGCGCGCCGGTTTCGAGATATCCCTCGACCACGCGGCGAAACACCTCGCGGGAGCGGTCGTTGAGATCGCCCATCACGGTCTGGCTGCTGGTCTTGCGGTCGGTCATCGTCATGGTCGTTCGATCCATTCGGGCTTGCGTCCGAGGCGGCGCGCGGACTATCCCGCAGGGGTAGATCAGGGAGATATTTATGCGTCCTTCCGGCCGAAACCTAGACGAAATGCGCGAGATTTCCATCGAGACGGGTGTCACGCGCCATGCCGAGGGATCGTGCCTGATCCGCTGCGGCGGCACGCATGTGCTTTGCACTGCGACGCTGGAGGAACGGGTGCCGCCGTTTCTGAAGAATACCGGCCTTGGCTGGGTGACGGCGGAATACGGGATGCTGCCGCGCGCCACCCATACGCGGATGCGCCGCGAGGCGGCATCGGGCAAGCAATCGGGACGGACGCAGGAGATCCAGCGGTTGATCGGGCGCGCGCTGCGCGCTGGCGTTGACCGGTCGGCATTGGGCGAGCGGCAGATCACCATCGATTGCGACGTGATCCAGGCCGATGGCGGAACGCGCTGCGCGTCGATCACGGGCGGTTGGGTCGCGCTGCGGCTGGCGGTGAACAAGCTGATCAAGGCCGGCGATATCGTCAGCGACCCGATCACGGATCACATCGCGGCCGTATCTTGCGGGATTTATGCGGGGCAAGCGGTGCTGGACCTCGATTACCTTGAAGACAGCGAGGCGGGGACGGATTCGAATTTCGTGATGACGGGCAGCGGTGCCCTGGTCGAGGTTCAGGCCAGCGCCGAAGGGTCGGCGTTTTCTCGCGGGCAATTCGACGAGATGTATGGCTTGGCCGAAAGCGGCATCGCGGCGCTGGTCAAGGCGCAGAAGGCGGCGACATCCTGATGCGGCGGTTCACGGGCGACCATCTGCTGATCGCGACACACAATCGCGGCAAGCTGGAGGAGATGGAGGCGCTTTTGGCGCCTTACGGGATCACCGTGTCCTCTGCCGCCGATCATGGTCTGCCCGAGCCCGAGGAAACCGGCACGACATTCGTCGAAAATGCCAGGATCAAGGCGCATGCGGCGGCCAAGGCCACGGGCCTGCCCGCCCTGTCGGATGACAGCGGGATCGAGATCGACGCGCTGGATGGCGCGCCCGGTGTCTATACCGCCGATTGGGCGGAAACCCCCGATGGCCGCGATTTCGTCATGGCGATGCGGAAAACCCATGATCTGCTGGAGGCCAAGGGCGCGGCCCACCCCCGCACGGCGCGGTTCTGCTGCACGCTGGTGCTGGCATGGCCCGATGGGCATGACGAGGTGTTTCCCGGCGTGATGGAGGGCTGCGTCGTCTGGCCGATGCGGGGCGACCAGGGGCATGGCTATGACCCGATTTTCCAGCCCGCAGGCTATGACGTGACCTTTGGCGAGATGGATCGCTGGGAAAAGAACAAGATCAGCCATCGCGCCAAGGCGGTCGAACAGCTGAAGCAGGTCTTCGGTGGCTGAAGATTGGGAGGCCGGTGGTTTCGGTCTTTATATCCACTGGCCCTTTTGCCAGGCGAAATGCCCCTATTGCGATTTCAACAGCCATGTCGCGGCCGAGATCGACCAGGCGCGGTGGAAATCCGCCTATCTATCTGAAATTGAACGTGTTTCTGCCGAGTTGCCGGGCAGGCGGCTGACCAGCATCTATTTCGGCGGCGGCACACCATCGCTGATGGCGCCCGATACGGTCGCGGCCATGCTGGAGGTGATCAAACGGGCCTGGCCGGTTGCCAATGATCTGGAAGTGACGTTGGAGGCGAACCCGACCTCGGTCGAGGCGGGACGGTTCCGCGCCTTTCGCGATGGGGGTGTGAACCGGGTTTCGATGGGCTTGCAGGCGCTGAGCGATGTGGATCTGAAGCGTCTGGGGCGTCTCCATTCGGCGGCGGAGGGTCGAAACGCCTATGCGATCGCGCGCGACGTGTTTCCGCGTGTCAGTTTCGATTTGATCTATGCGCGGCAATACCAGGGGTTGGAGGATTGGCGAGCGGAATTGGCCGAAGCCCTGACCTTGGCTGCCGATCACCTGTCGCTCTACCAGTTGACGATCGAGGATGGCACGGCCTTTGGCGAGCGGCATGCCATCGGGCGTTTGGGTGGCTTGGTCGAGGATGACACCGCCGCCGCGATGTATGATCTGACCCAAGACATGTGCGACGCGGCGGGATTGCCCGCTTATGAAGTGTCGAACCACGCCAGCGACATGGCGCAATCGCGCCACAACCTGATCTATTGGCGCGGTGGCGATTACGCCGGGATCGGGCCGGGCGCGCATGGGCGGATCACGCTGGGCGGACGGCGGATGGCGACCGAGACGGAATTGTCGCCCCTTGGCTGGCTGCGCCGGGTGGAGACGCAAGGGACTGGCGAAACGCTGCGCGATGCGGTGAGCGGGCGCGAACGGGCCGAAGAATACGCGATGATGGCACTGCGCCTGTCCGAGGGGATGGACAGGGCGCGGTTCGTGGCGATGAACGGGGCGGATTTCGACCCTGATGTGCTGAACAGGCTCGAATCCTTGGGGATGATCGAGGTCACGGAGCGTCGGATCACCACGACGCTGGATGGGCGGCGGGTGTTGAACGCGGTGCTGCGCGAGTTGCTGGCCGAGGCGGGTTAACCACGCGACAGGCGGGCAATCAGATCGTCGAGCGCCGCGAGATCGGCGTAACGGATCGAGACGCGCCCCGCGCCCGAGGCGGTGTCGTGGTCGATGCTGACGGGCATGCCGAGCGTGGCGCTCAGATCACCCTCGAGCGCCAATGTATCGGCATCCTTGTCTGTTCCGCGCCCGACCGTGGCACGGATCCGGGTGGTGCTTTCCGTTGAAGCCTTTGATTTCGCGTGCTTTTCGACGTCACGGACGGACCATCCCTCGGCCACGGCCTTGCGCGCCAGGGCCAGCGGATCATCGGCCGTCAGAAGCGCGCGGGCGTGACCGGCGGTCAGATCGCCGTTGCGCAGCATGTCCTGGATCGGGTCGGGCAGCGCCAGAAGCCGCATCAGGTTGGCGATATGGCTGCGGCTTTTGCCCATGGCTTGCGCCAGTTGATCCTGTGTATGGCCGAAGCGGTCGATCAGCTGACGATAGCCTTGGGCTTCTTCCAGCGCGTTCAGGTCGGCGCGCTGAATGTTTTCGATGATCGCGACCTCGAGCACCTCGGTATCGTCAAAATCGCGGATGATCACGGGCAGATCATGGAGTTGCGCCAGTTGCGCAGCCCGCCAGCGGCGTTCGCCCGCGACGATCTGGAAATTTTCGGCCTTGGCCGGGTCGGGGCGCACGATCAGGGGCTGGATCACGCCCTTTTCGCGGATCGAGGCGGCCAGTTCCTGCAACGCGCCTTCGGCAAAGCTGCGGCGGGGCTGGTCGGGATTGGGGCGGATGCGGTCGATGGGCACGCGGCGCGTGTCGCGCGGGGTGCGCGGCGTGGCATCGGCGCTGGTCGTCGCCGGCGTTTCGATATCGGCCATGAGCGCCGACAAACCACGCCCCAGACCGCTGCGTTCGCGTCTTTTGACCATCAGGCGGGTTCCTTGCGTTTGGCGTGGCGCGACAGGATCTCGGACGCGAGATCCATATAAGCTTGGCTGCCCTTGGATTGGGGGTCATAGGCAAGCGCGGGCATGGCGTAGGACGGTGCCTCGCTCAGCCGGACGTTGCGGGGGATGCGGGTGGACAGGACCAATTCGCCCAAGGTGGCGCGGGCATCCGCCTCCACCTGTTGGCTGAGGTTGTTGCGCTGGTCATACATGGTGAGCACAACGCCCTCGATCCGCAGGCCGGGATTGGCGGTTTCGCGCACGTCGCGGACGGTGAGCATCAGCTGAGACAGCCCTTCAAGGGCGAAAAATTCAGCCTGGAGCGGCACAAGGACGGCATCGCAGGCCACGAGCGCATTGACCGTCAGAAGGCTGAGGGAGGGCGGGCAATCGATCAGGATATAGTCAAAGACCATGGCCGCGTCGGAGGACAAGGCATCCTTGAGCAGGAAGACGCGGTTTTCCTGTGTGCCAAGCTCGACATCGGTGGAGCTGAGATCGGTGGTCGCGGGCGCGATATGGAGGCGGTCAACGCCCGTGGGGCGAATGACATCGGCCAGGGGGGCATCTTCGAGCAGCAGTTCGTAGGTGGTGTTTTCGCGGTCCTTGGCGCTGACGCCCAGCCCGGTTGAGGCGTTGCCCTGCGGATCGAGGTCGACGATGAGGACCTTTTCGCCCAGTTCCGCCAAGGCCGCGCCAAGATTGATGGCGGTGGTCGTCTTGCCCACGCCCCCCTTCTGGTTCGTCACGGCAAGAATGCGGGGGCGCTTGGTGTCAGGCATGGGTCAGGTTCTCGATACGGAACAGGACGGCGTCGGCGTCGGTGACGCTGGGGACCGTGGTCACGTCCATCTGCCAGCGCTGGCGCGCGGTTTCAAGTTCCTCGGCGTGGCGCGCGCCCTTTTGGAGGAGGGCGACGCCGCCGGGGCGCAGGTGGAGATGGGCGTAACCGCAGAGCGTATCGAGCGCGGCCAAGGCACGGGCCGAGACGATATCGGCGGCCTGGGGCGGCATATCCTCGATCCGGCGGCTGAAAACGCCCACGGAAAGGCCCATTTGCCGGGCCGTTTCGCGCAGGAAAGCGGCCTTGCGCAAATCAGCCTCGACCAGGTTCATGCGCAGATCAGGCATTTTTTCGGCCGCGATGGCAGCGCAGACAAGGCCCGGAAAGCCCCCGCCGCTGCCCAGATCGGCCCATGTTTTGGCATCCGGAGGCGCGTGGTCGATCACCTGCGCCGAATCGAGGATATGGCGCGACCAGATCTGCGGCAGGGTGGCGGGCGAGATCAGGTTGATGGTTTTTTGCCATTTCGTCAGGAGGGACGCGAAAAGCTCCAACCTGTCCAGCGTTTCACGTGAAACATCCGCGGCGATCCGCGCCTTTGCGTCATCTTCGGTCATGCGCGCAGGCGCTCGTCCTGGCGGATGCGGGTGAGAATCAGCGCCAGGGCTGCGGGCGTCATCCCGTCGATCCGCCCCGCCTGCCCCAATGTTTGCGGTCGGATGCGGGTGAGTTTGCCGCGCAATTCGTTGGAAAGCCCGCCGATGTCGGAGTAATCCAGGGTTTCGGGAATGCTCAACGCCTCATCCCGGCGAAGGGCGTCGGCATCGCGCTGCTGGCGGTCGACATAGGTGCGATAGAGCGCCTCGATCGCCAGTTGGGTGCGGATTTCAGCGGGAAGCGCGGCGAATTCGGGCAAAAGCGGATCGATCTGGTCCGGCGTCACATCGGGAAAGGCAAGGATATCCATGCCCGTCCGGCGCTGTCCGTCCTGGTTTATGGCAATGCCCTGCGCCGCGATTTCACGGGGGGTGAAGGTTTCCCCCTCTAGCATCGCGCGACCGGTGGCGAGCGCGTCGAGTTTGGCGTCGAAAAGCTGGCGGCGCGCATCGTCGATCAGGTCGAGATCGGCAGCCAAGGGCGTCAGGCGTTGATCGGCATTGTCGGCGCGCAGCGACAGGCGGTATTCGGCGCGCGAGGTGAACATGCGATAGGGTTCGGACACGCCGCGCGTCACCAGATCGTCGATCAAGACGCCGATATAGGCGCGGTCGCGGCCAAGCGTGATCGGCCCCTGCCCTGCTACTTGCCGCGCGGCGTTGAGGCCGGCCATCAGGCCCTGGGCCGCGGCTTCCTCATAACCTGTCGTGCCGTTGATCTGACCGGCGAGGAACAGGCCCGGCAGCATCGGCAATTCGAGCGCGGCGTTCAGGCTTTGCGGATCGACGTAATCATATTCGATGGCATAGCCCGGTTGCAGGATTTCCGCCTGTTCCAGACCGACGATGGAATGGACGTAATCGTGTTGAACATCCTCGGGCAAGGAGGTGGAGATGCCGTTGGGATAGACGACATCGCTGTCCAGACCCTCGGGTTCTAGGAAGATCTGATGCGAGGTTTTGTCGGCGAAACGGACCACCTTGTCCTCGATCGAGGGGCAATAGCGGGGACCGACGCCTTCGATATGGCCACCATACATGGCGGATCGCGACAGATTCGCGGTGATCAGATCGTGGGTGCGTTCGTTGGTATGGGTGATGCCGCAGGAAATCTGCCGCACGGTCGGAGCGTTCGACAGAAAGGAAAACAGCATCGGATCGTCATCGGCAGGCTGCAGTTCCAGCCGCGCCCAATCGATGGACGAGGACCGCAGACGCGGCGGCGTTCCGGTTTTCAGGCGACCGAGCGGCAGAGACAGATCGCGCAGGCGCTGCGCCAGACGGTTGGAGGGTTTGTCGCCGATACGTCCCCCTTCCATCTTGCGGTCACCGATGTGGATGACGCCGCGCAGAAAGGTGCCGGTGGTCAGGACAACCGCCCCTGCCCCAATCTGTGATCCGTCGGCCAGTTCTATTCCGGCGATGCGGCCATCGGTGAGGATGAGGTCGGCAACCTCCCCCTCCAGAATCGTGAGGTTTTGTTGATCGGCCAACAGGGATTGGATCGCGGCGCGGTAAAACACGCGGTCGGATTGGGTGCGCGGGCCACGCACGGCAGGGCCTTTCCGGCGGTTCAGGAGGCGAAACTGAATCCCCGAACGGTCGGCGGCAAGGCCCATGATCCCGCCCATGGCATCGATCTCGCGCACGAGATGGCCTTTGCCCAAGCCGCCGATGGCCGGGTTGCAGGACATCACGCCGATGGTGTCACGGCGCATTGTGACAAGCGCGGTGCGGGCACCGGCGCGGGCCGCGGCATGCGCCGCCTCGGCCCCGGCATGGCCGCCGCCGATCACGATGACGTCGAAAGGGGCATGTTTCACGTGAAACACTCCATCACTTGCCGATGCAGAATTGCGCAAAGATTTCGCCGAGAACGCTCTCTACATCCATGCGCCCGATGAGGGAGTCAAGCGCCGCCGCCCCATCGCGCAGGTGAAGGGCCAAGATCTCGGCACCATCACCGGTGTCAAAGCTGCGGCGGGCAAGCGACAGGGCATCGCGCGCGCGGACAAGCGCTTGGCGATGGCGTTCATGGGAAGCGATGCCCATATTTCCAAGGCGATTGGAAAGCGCGGCGGAGACATCGGCGAGGAGTTGATCGATCCCCTCCCCCGTTTTGGCGGAGATGCCGAACCCCGTCAGGTCAGATTTGGTGGCGTAGCGCAAATCGATGGACAGGTTGAAATCCTGTGCATCATCCTGACCATCATCGAGGAGGATGCGAAGATCCGCCCCCTCGGCCCGTTCGCGGGCGCGCGCGACACCGATCTTTTCGATCGTGTCGTCGCTGTCGCGCAAGCCAGCGGTATCGAGGAAGGTGACCGGCAGCCCGTCCAGATCAACGCGCACCTCCAGCACGTCGCGGGTGGTGCCGGCGATCTCGGAGGTGATGGCAATCTCACGCCCGGCGATGCGGTTCAGGAGCGTGGATTTGCCGACATTCGGGCGGCCGATGATGGCAACCTCGAACCCGGCGCGCAGGCGTTCGGCCCCGGAAAACCCGGACAATTCGCCATCGATGGCTGTGATCACCCGGTCGATGAGGGAGGCAACCTCGGGCGAGACATCGATGGGCACTTCCTCATCCGCGAAATCGATCGTGGCTTCGATCAAGGCGGCGGCGCGCAAGAGATCGGCGCGGCAGGTATCGGCAAAACCCCGCATCGCGCCGGAAAAGAGCGATTGTGCCTGTTGGCGCTGCATCTCGGTTTCGGCGGCGATGAGATCGGACAGACCTTCGACCTGGGCGAGGTCGAGGTTTCCGTTCATCAACGCGCGGCGGGTGAATTCGCCCGGTTCGGCCATGCGGGCAAGGCCTGTGTCGGCAATCGCCTGTTCCACCGCACGGATGACCGCAATGCTGCCGTGGAGTTGCAGCTCTATGCTGTTCTCGCCCGTAAAACTGTGCGGAGCGTCGAAGCGCAGCACCAGGGCCTGATCAAGGACAAGCCCCACCCCATCGCGGATGGTTCTGAGCGCGAAACGGCCGGGTTCGGGCAGAGTACCGGAAAGGGCCTGACCGACCTGATGCGCGTCAGGCCCCGAAATGCGGATCACGGCAACGCCCGATTTGCCCCGAGCGGTTGCCAGGGCGAAAATCGTGTGCATCGCCGTGGCCCCCTTACGAATTCATGGATTCGAAGAATTCGGAGTTCGTCTTGGTCTGCTTGAGCTTGGAAATCAGGAACTCGATCGCGTCGGTGGTGCCCATCGGGTTCAGGATGCGGCGCAGGACATAGGTTTTCTGCAGGTCCACCTTGTCGACCAACAGATCCTCTTTCCTTGTGCCGGATTTGAGGATGTCCATCGCGGGGAAGACGCGCTTGTCCGCCACCTTGCGGTCAAGGACGATTTCCGAGTTACCGGTGCCCTTGAATTCTTCGAAGATGACCTCGTCCATCCGGCTGCCGGTGTCGATCAGCGCGGTGGCGATGATGGTGAGCGAGCCACCTTCCTCGATATTGCGGGCGGCACCGAAGAAACGCTTGGGGCGCTGCAACGCGTTGGCGTCCACACCACCGGTCAGAACCTTGCCCGAGGAGGGCACGACCGTGTTGAAGGCACGGCCAAGGCGCGTGATCGAATCGAGCAAGATGACGACATCGCGCTTGTGTTCGACAAGGCGCTTGGCCTTTTCGATGACCATTTCAGCGACGGCCACGTGACGGGTCGCGGGTTCGTCGAAGGTGGAGGAAATAACCTCCCCCTTCACGCTGCGCTGCATGTCGGTGACTTCTTCGGGACGTTCGTCGATCAGAAGGACGATCAGGTAGCATTCCGGGTGATTGGTTTCGATGGAATGCGCGATGTTCTGCAGCAGAACGGTTTTACCCGTGCGCGGCGGCGCCACGATCAGCGCACGCTGGCCTTTGCCAATGGGCGAAACAAGGTCGATGATCCGGGCCGAGCGATCCTTGATCGTCGGATCCTCGATTTCCATTTTCAGGCGTTCATCGGGGTAAAGCGGGGTCAGGTTGTCGAAGGCGACCTTGTGGCGGGCGCGTTCGGGATCTTCGAAGTTGATGCTCTGGACCTTGACCAGCGCGAAATACCGCTCGTTGTCCTTGGGCGCGACCATGACGCCGTCGACGGTATCGCCGGTCCGCAGCGAATATTGGCGGATCATGTCGGGCGAGACGTAAATGTCATCGGGACCGGGCAGGTAATTCGCCTCGGGCGAGCGGAGGAAACCGAACCCGTCTTGCAGAACTTCCAGCACGCCGTCGCCGATGATGTCCCAGCCTTCTTCCGCGCGTTCGCGCAGGATCTCGAACATCATCTCACCCTTGCGCATGGTCGAGGCGTTCTCGATCTCGAGCTCTTCGGCCATGGCCAGAAGGTCTTTGGGCGACTTGGCTTTGAGCTCGGCCAGCGTCAGCGTCGTTTTTGTCATGGAAAGATCCCGGAAACGGACAGCGAGGCGCGCAGTCGCGTTTTCTGTGCAAGAAAGGAAAAACAGCCCTCGGACGAGGGTTGACCGAGAGCTAAGGGTCAAGCCACCGTCTGTCAAGCAAGGAGCGTTCGGGCCAATCTTTCTTAAAAAAAGAATTAAGAAAGAAAAGGTGATTGTAGGCTTAGGGGCGTGGATAAGTCGGGAAAACCGGATGTCCCGATCTTTTCCCTGATGCGATGCACAAGAATGGTTCTGTTCAGGTTCTTGCCACAGGATCGGGGATTGAAGAAAATTAAATAATAAAACCAGATACTTGGATAAGATCTGGTGCTTGATGATCTTGTGGAAAAGATTGTATGATCGGGTGAAGCTTTGACTGCTCTGATGCCTGTCTGAACAGATTATCCCCGTGCATGAGTGTTGCGTGATACGTGCAGATCGGCGCGCATCGTGGTGAGAAAAGCGCGGGTTGATGCTCTCAACAGGATTGTCCCGGCCTTCGCCCCTCCGTTATCAACAGGATCATGGACAGCTTTTCATCGCCAACCGACCGTCTGGTGCTCGCCTCGGGGTCGCCGATCCGTGCCGAGATGCTGGCGCGTGTGGGAATCGCTCATGACGTGAAGATCGCGCGGGTGGACGAAGACGCGATCCGAGCCGCTCTTGTGGCTGATGGCGCGACCCCCCGCGATGTCGCGGATGCCCTGGCAGAGGCCAAGGCGCGCAAAAGTGCCGGTCAGGGTCTGACGCTGGGCTGTGACCAGATCCTGTCGCTGAAGGCGGAGATCTTTGCCAAGCCCGCGAACCGGGCGGAGGCTGCGGATCATCTTGGTCGTTTGTCGGGGCAGACCCATCACCTGTATTCGGCAGCGGTTCTTTACGAGGATGCGCAGCCAGTCTGGCGGCATGTGGGTGTTGCGCGTTTGACGATGCACAAGCTGACCGCCGTCGAGATCGAGAGCTACCTGGATCGCGCATGGCCCGAGGTCGAAGGCTGTGTCGGCGCCTACCAGGCCGAGGCGCTGGGCGCGCGGTTGTTCGCCCGGATCGAAGGTGATTGGTTCAGCGTTCTTGGTCTTCCGTTACTAGAGCTTTGCTCCCATTTGCGCCTGCGTGGCTGGAGGTTTGAATGATCCGCCCATCTATCCCCTTGGCCGGGGTTATCGGCGATCCGATCTCGCATTCGCTGTCGCCCCGGCTGCATGGGCATTGGTTGCGCCGCTATGGCCTGAAAGGTCATTACGTGCCCTTGCACATCACCCATGCCAATCTGGCCGAAGCGTTGCGCATCCTGCCCGACATGGGCTTCGTTGGCGTCAACATCACCATCCCGCACAAGGAATATGTGCTGGATCTGGCCTCGACCGTCACGGATCGCGCGGCGCTGATCGGGGCGGCGAATACGCTGACCTTTCTGGGTGATGGCCGTATCCAGGCGGACAACACGGATGGGCAGGGTTTCTTGGCCAATATCCGGCAAAGATTGCCGGGATGGACCGCATCGGCCGGTCCGGCGCTGGTTTTGGGCTCGGGCGGGGCGGCCAAGGCGATCATCTCGGCCCTGATTTCGGATGGCGCGCCGCAGGTTTTCGTCGCCAACCGCACGCGGGCGCGGGCCGAAGGGTTGAAGGAACAATTCGGTGCAAGGGTCGAGCCACAGGATTGGACGCGCATTCCCGATCTGGTCGAAAGATCGGCCCTGATCGTGAACACCACGTCCCTGGGCATGACGGGACAGCCACCGCTGGCCATCGACCTGTCGCGGTTGAGCCCGCCGACCGTCGTGACCGATATCGTCTATGCGCCGCTGGAAACCGAATTGCTGCAAGCGGCCAGCGCGGCGGGCTGCGAAACGGTGGATGGGCTGGGCATGTTGCTGCATCAGGCCGTGCCGGGGTTCGAACGCTGGTTCGGCTATACGCCATTGGTCGATGACGAGCTGCGGCAGGCGGTTCTGGGGGGATGACGTTTCGGCTTGGCCTGACCGGCTCCATCGGGATGGGGAAATCGACGACCGCCGCGATGTTCCGTGAGCTGGGCGTGCCGGTCTGGGATGCCGATGACACGGTGCACCGGCTTTACGCCAAGGGCGGCGCGGCAGTTGCGCCGGTGGCCGCGATCCTGCCCGAGGCCATTCGCGGTGGTGCGGTGGACCGGGACGTGCTGCGCGCCGCGATGAAAACAGATCCTGAGCTGCTTGGCAGGCTCGAACGCGTTGTGCATCCCCTGGTGGCGGCGGACCGCGCGCAATTCTGCCGGGATCATGGGCAAGCACCGCTTGTGGTTCTCGATATTCCGCTGCTGTTCGAAACCGGCGGTCAGGCGGGCGTTGATGCTGTGCTGGTGGTCACGACCGACCCCGAAACGCAACGCGCCCGCGTCATGGCGCGACCCGGCATGACCGAGGCCCTGTTCGACCAGATCGTGGCGCGACAGGTGCCCGATGCGGAAAAGCGCGCGCGGGCTGATCATGTGATCGAGACGAAGACGCTGGAACAGACCCGCGCAAGCGTGGCAGATCTGGTGAAACGGTTGAGCGGCGGGGGAGATGGCGATGCGTGAGATTGTTCTGGATACCGAGACCACGGGTCTGGACCCTTTCGACACGCCCGCGCACCGGATCGTGGAAATCGGGGCGGTCGAATTGTGGAACCAGGTTCCGACCGGCAACACCTATCATCAATACATCAACCCCGAGCGCGACATGCCCGCCGAAGCCTTTGCCGTGCATGGAATCGGGGAGGAATTCCTGGCCGACAAGCCGCGTTTTGCGCAGATCGCCCGGGCCTTTGTCGATTTCATCGGGGATGCGAAACTGGTGATCCACAATGCCAGTTTCGACATGAAATTCCTGAATGCGGAGCTGGAATGGTGCGGCTTTTCGCCCCTGCCAAGCGATCGGGCCGTCGATACGCTGATGATCGCGCGGCGAAAGTTTCCGGGCTCGCCCGCATCGCTCGATGCGCTGTGTCGCCGGTTCGGGATCGACAATTCCAACCGCACGCTGCACGGCGCGCTGCTCGATTCCGAGATCCTGGCGGATGTTTACCTGGAATTGACGGGGGGCCGTCAGCCCGATTTCGCCCTGTCGGCGCAGGGTGGGCAGGGCCATTCCCAGACACGGGCGGATGGGACCGATTGGCGTCCACGTCCACGGCCCACGCCCCTGCCCTCGCGGGTGAGCGAGGAAGACCGCGCCGCCCATGCCGTTTTCGTGGCGGAGCTGGGCGGCGGCGCGATCTGGTCGCGGTTCGACTGACCTTGGATCAGGCGTCGGCCTTGCGCGGGGTCGCGGCGGCGCGCTGGGCGAGCTGCTGACGATACAGCGCAAGGAAATCGATGGAATCGAGGTTCAGGGGCGGATAGCCGCCATCGCGCGTCACGTCCGAGACGATCCGGCGCACGAAGGGAAAGAGCATCCGGGGGCATTCGATCAAGAGAAACGGGTGCAGCTGTTCGTTGGCCACGTTCTCGACCTTGAAGATGCCGCCGTAGTCCATTTCCATCAGGAAGATGGGTTGGGGCGTTTCTTCGCGGGTGCGGCTCTCGATCTTGAGCTTCATGATGACGTCGTATTGATCCTCGGCCTCGCGCTTGCGGGCGTCGAGGGCGACCTGAACCTGGATATCGGGCTGCACGGCGGCATTCAGCGCCTTTTGCGCCGCGATATTTTCGAAGGACATGTCGCGCACGAATTGTCCCAGCACCTGCATCTTGGGCAGGACGGGCTGTGCGGCCTGTCCTTCGGGCTGTGCGGGGTTGGAACCGCCATTGGTTTCGGTCATCGCTCTCTCCGGATTGATCGGGTCATGTTGCGCGCGGTCTAGCAGCCTGCGCCGCATGCCTCAATGCCAAGTGGTACGGGGGTTCAGCGCTGTGTCCAACCGGACGGACCGGGGGGGCGGCGGTTGTCTTCTTCGACCGTCCAGGTGCCGTCGATCACGTCTTCGGCATGGGGGCGGTCACGGAAGGGCGCGCGGGGTGCCACGCTTTGGACGCGGATACGCTTGCGCAATTCGCGCAGGACAAGCGCACGGACGGCGGGCACCAGAAGCGCGAAACCCACCGCATCGGTGAAGAAACCGGGCGTCAGCAACAGCGCACCGGAAAACAGGATCATCGCGCCATGGGCCAAGGGTTCGGTCGGATCGTTCAGTGTTTCAAAGCTGGTGCGCAATTGCGACAGGGCCAAGGCGCCTTGCGAGCGGACGAGCATGGTTCCGGCCATGGCCGTCAGCACCACGATGGCGAGCGTCGGCCAAAGCCCGATCAGGCCGCCCACCTGGATGAACAGGGCAATCTCGATCAGGGGCACCAGAAGGAAGGCAAGAAACAACCACATCGCATCAGCTCCTTTCGGGGTACGGGCGGATTGCCGCCCCCACGGTCATGGACTTGACCCTACCCCTGCCTTACATATGTGGCTTGCTACCCCGTTAGAACCCCGTTCGCGTCCGTCTGAGGATTTCCGATGAATTCGTCCCTTTTGTCCCTGCTGGTCCTGGCCGGCATCGCGATTTTCCTGATCCTGCGGCTTCGCAGCGTTCTGGGCACCCGCGAGGGGTTCGAGAAACCGAGTGTGGCCCGTGCGCCAAGCCGTCCCGACCCGCGCCGGGATTTCGAGGTGATCGAGGGCGGGCCGGATCGCGACATCACCGATCACGTCGAGGATGGCAGCGACAGCGCCAAGGCGCTGGCCGCGATGAAGCTGGCCGAGCCGGGTTTCACCGTGACGGAATTCCTTCAGGGTGCGCGCGGGGCCTACGAGATGATCCTCATGGCGTTCGAAAACGGCGACGTCGAGGAATTGCGCCCTTTCCTTGCCGCCGATGTGCTGGAAACCTTTGAAGCCGTCATTCGTCAGCGCGAGGAACAGGGCCTCACGATCCAGGCGGCCTTTGTCGGCGTGCGGGAATTGTCGCTGGAAAGCGCGCGGTTCGACCGGGCAAGCGGCGTGGGCGAGATCACGGTGCGGTTCGTCGGCGAACTGACATCGGTGGTCAAGAATGCCGCCGGCGAGGTGATCGAGGGCGATCCGAACGAGATCAAGCGTCAGCGTGATGTCTGGACCTTTGCCCGCAACATGGGCGCCAAGGACCCGAATTGGGAACTGGTGGCTACCGACGGATGAGCGATGGCCGGCCGCGGCGCGATACTGGGCCTATGGCTCGCCCTGACGGGATGGACCTGTGCCGCCATGGCTGAACAGAGCGTCACGCTGTTGTCCTTTGACGACCTGCAGGGCTGGGCCGAGGATGATCACGCCGCGGCCCTGTCCGTTTTTCGGAACACCTGCGCCGACATGCCGGGCGAAGACTGGCAGGCGCTTTGCGCCATTGCCGAGACAACGCCGCAGGCGCGCACCTTTTTCGAGCTGTTCTTTCGCCCCGTCCTGATCGGAGGCGAGGAAAGCGCGCTGTTCACCGGCTATTTCGAACCCGAGCTGGACGGATCGCCAAGGCCCACCGCCCAGTTCCGCTATCCCGTCTACCGCACACCGCAAGAGGCGCGCGACGGGCAATGGGTCAGCCGCCGCGAGATCGAGGAAGGCGGGTTGCTGGAGGGGCGCGGTCTGGAAATCGCCTGGGTCGATGACCCGGTCGAACTGTTCTTTTTGCAGGTCCAGGGATCGGGGCGTATCCGCATGGCGGATGGGTCCGTCATTCGCGTGGGCTATGATGGACGCAACGGGCATCCCTATCGGTCCATCGGGCAGGAATTGATCCGCCGCGGCATATATCAACCGCATCAGGTTTCCGCGCAGGTGATCCGCAATTGGGTGAGGCGCAACCCCGCTGCAGGGCGGGAGCTGTTGTTTCACAACCCGTCCTATATCTTTTTCCGCGAGGTCGACATCGCCGACCCGGCGCTTGGGCCGCTGGGGGCGATGAACCGGTCGGTGACACCCTTGCGCACCATTGCCGTCGATCCGGCCTATACGCCGCTGGGTGCGCCGGTCTGGATCGAAAAGGGCGGGGCGGCGCCGATGCATCGGTTGATGATCGCGCAGGATACGGGTGGCGCGATCCGGGGGGCGCAGCGCGCCGATATTTTCTTTGGTTTCGGCGATGCGGCAGGCGAGGCCGCCGGCACGATCCGTGACCCGGGGCGGATGGTAGTCCTGTTGCCGATCGAGATGGCGCATCAACGCGTCCCGGACGCCTGAGCGATGCCCCGGCGCGGCAAACGCGGCCTGAGCGCCGATGACAAGGCATTGTGGGACAGGGTCGCGCAAAGCGCCACGCCGCTTGCGCCCCCCGTTCGTGCAAAGCTGGCGGAGCCCGACAGCCCCGCCCAGACGCGCATTCCCGACCCGGTTTTGCCCCGCGAACGGCTTGCCGCATTCCGCATCGGGGAAAAGGCCACGCAAAAACCGCATCCCCCGCGCCCCGATCACGACCTGTCGCAGCGTCTGGCCCATGCGCCGGTCCGGATGGACCATGCCGCCTTTCGCAAGATGACGCGCGGCAAGCTGAAGCCCGAAGGGCGGATCGACCTGCACGGCATGACCCTGTCGCAGGCGCATCCCGCGCTGACGCGGTTCATCCTCGATGCGCATGATGCGGGCAAACGGCTGGTTCTGGTGATCACCGGCAAGGGCAAGGACCGCGAGACACCCGATCCGATCCCGATCCGGCGCGGGGTGTTGCGCCACCAGGTGCCGATGTGGCTGCACAATCCGCCGCTGGGTGCCGTGGTGCTGGACATAAGGGAGGCCCATCAGCGCCATGGCGGCGGCGGTGCCTATTACGTCTACCTCAGGAAATCTCGTTAACGCGGCACTAGTGGTTGCAGGAAGATCTGCGTCGCGTTGCGCACCGTCAGGACGGTTCCGGGCAGAATGCCGAGGTTCTGGGTCGCATCGCCCTGAAGCGACAGGTCCACGGCGGCGACTTGCTGCAACAGCTGGATCATGGCGGGCGAATTCGCGGCGGTGAAATGGTTGAGCCCGTCGCGCGCCCCGCTTTGGAATTCGGAAATGTCGATGAGGGTGACGTTCAGATCGGCCACATCCTCGACCGTGCCCAGATTGCCGAGGCGGGATCTTTGCCCGGTGATGGCGGCCGAGATGCGCAAGGCGCGGTCGCGTTGCGAGGTGAAGATGACGAAAGGTTGCGGCAGGGGATCGATCCGCATCGCCTGACTGCGGAACAGGTCGATATCGACATCGGGCGACATGAGGATCACGCCCGAAATCCGGCTGATCACATCATCGCGCCCCCCGATCCGCAATTGGCGCAACGCCTCCATCGTCACCGATGAACCGAGCGAATGGGCCACCAGCACGATCCGGTTCGAGCCGCTTGCCGCGATCTCGCGCAGGAGGGTTTCCAGACCGTCGCGGGCGAACAGCGCGCTGTCGCGGTCATAGGCATAGCCAAGCGCATTGCCCGCGCTGGGCCATGCGTAATGGACGGCAACGCCCGGGATGTCGAAATCATGCCGGATCTGCGCCGTGCGATAGAGCCCGTCGGCAAAGGTGTTGTTGAAGCCATGGATGAAGACCATGACCTCGCGTTCATTGGCCGGGCGGGTGGCAAGCTCGCGCTGCAGGGTGGTGCGGAACGCCGAGGGCCCATCCAGCGCTTCGGCCCGTGTCACGAGGAAATCTTCGGTCGGGTCGGGGATACGCCCGTCACGCGCCGGTTCCACCTGCCCCGGTTCGCGGTCGGGCGGGATGTTCACGTCGAAGCCGACGAAACTGAGCCCTTCCAGCCGGTCGCTGCCCCAATCGCCATTCTCGAAGACGCGGGTGCTGGCCACGAGCACGGTTTCGCTGGCCCCCGTGCCAAGTGCATCGGGGACAAGCGCGACCATGGCACGGCCCGCACATCCGGCCAGCGCCAGAAGCAGGACAAGAACGGCAAGGGGACGGAGGGCAGGATGGGTCATGCCCGCCAGATACAGGCTTATGTCACAGAACGTAACGGCTGAGGTCGGTGCTGCGCGTCAATTCGCCGAGATTGGTTTCGACAAAACCCGCATCGACGACCACCGCTTCGCCCGATCGGTCGGGGGCGTTGAAGCTCAATTCCTCGAAAACACGCTCCATCACCGTGTAAAGCCTGCGCGCGCCGATGTTTTCCACCGATTGGTTCACATCGGCGGCGATCTTGGCCAAGGCGGCGATCCCGTCTTCGGTGAAGGTCACGGTAACCTCCTCCGTCGCCATGAGCGCGCTGTACTGCCGGGTCAGGGCGTTGTCGGTTTCGGTGAGGATGCGGACGAAATCGCCCTCGATCAGCGGGCGGAGGTTCACCCGGATCGGCAAACGGCCCTGAAGTTCCGGCAGGAGATCCGAGGGTTTGGCGATGTGGAACGCACCGCTCGCGATGAACAGGATATGGTCGGTTTTCACCGGCCCGAGCTTGGTCGAGACGGTTGCCCCCTCGATCAGCGGCAGCAGGTCGCGCTGCACGCCTTCGCGGCTGACATCGCCGCCGCGCATGTCCTGCCGGGTGGCGACCTTGTCGATTTCGTCGATGAAGACGATGCCGTTCTGTTCGACCGCTTCCAGCGCGGCCTTTTTCACCGTCTCGTCATCCAGAAGCTTGTCGGCCTCTTCCGCGATCAGGAGTTCGTAGCTGGCCGCGACGGTCAGCCGTTTGCGCACCATCCGCTGGCCGAAGGCTTTGCCGAAAATGTCGCCAAGGTTCATCATCCCCCCGCCCATGCCGGGCTGGCCCGGAATTTCGAGGCCCTGCATCGGGTTCGAAGTATCGGCAAGGTCAAGCTCGATGATCGTGTCGTCCAGCTCGCCCGCGCGCAGCTTGCGGCGGAACATCTCGCGCGTCTGGTCGCGGGCATCCTTTCCGGCCAGCGCCTCGATCACGCGGTTTTCGGCGGCGTCATGCGCCTTGGCCTTCACATCGTCGCGCATCAGGTCACGGACCATGACCTGTGCCGCATCGACCAGATCGCGGATGATTTGTTCCACGTCGCGGCCGACATAGCCGACCTCGGTGTATTTCGTCGCCTCGACCTTGATGAAGGGCGCACGCGCCAGTTTCGCAAGGCGCCGGCTGATCTCGGTCTTGCCCACCCCGGTCGGGCCGATCATCAGGATGTTCTTGGGGTAAACCTCTTCGCGCAGATCATCGCCCAGCTGCTTGCGCCGCCAGCGGTTCCTGAGCGCCACGGCTACGGCGCGTTTCGCATCTTTTTGACCGATGATGAAACGGTCCAGTTCGCTGACGATTTCGCGGGGGGTCAGGTCGGTCACGATGCGGACTCCTGTGTCATGAGATCATAGGGCGGCAAGCGGTCCTTGCCGGGAAAGCGGGGCAGGATGCGCATGACGGATCGGCGCAGCGCCTCCCATTGCGCGCCGAGGAGGACAAGACCCGCCCCCAGCATCAGGATGACGAAAAACGCCTGCCCTTCGACCACGGTGATGGCGAGCGCCACGACATAGCCGACGCCTGCCACGAGAAAGGACCGCCGGTCGATCACGACGGCGAAAAGCGCCATCAGCGCAAGAAAGCCTGCCAGCACCAGTTGGGCAAACAGCGTGTCCTGGTCGAACAGCGTGAGCGCCACGGTGTTCACGATCGCAGGCGCCGCGATGACATGGAGCCAGAACCCGGAAGAGGCGCGCCGCGTCACCCGGTGCGGGTCCGACATGTCGAAACCAAGCGCGATGATCAGCCCGATCAGGCCCAGAACGATGGTCATCACGGCAAAGGGTCCATCGGCGGACAAGAGGAAGATATCGCGGGGATCGGCGGGGAAATTCCCGCCCAGCGTGGCAAAGCCGAAGGTCGTGGCAAAGACCGACAGTGCGATCAGCGCCATGGTGAAGGGCACGCGGAATATCGCGTAATAGGTCGACAGGAACAGGGCCGACAGCCCCGCCGCCGTGGTCAGCGATCCGGGCGTCGTCATGTCCAGCATCGCGGCAAAGGCAAAGCCGAACTGCGCGGCCAGTAGCGCGAAAATGACCGCCAGCGCGATGGAGGGGGCGACCATCCGGCGCTTGATGGTGAAATACCGCGCCAGCGCGACCGTGCCGCCAAGGCCCACCACCGCATAGACCATCCCAAGGATATAGCCCTGCGTGGTGCCAAGGATCGTCATTCCCGTGACCCCGGCAAAGCCAAGGTAAAGGATGCTGAGGCCCACGACGATGAAGACTTCGTTGAACCCCTTGAAAAGCTCGAAGGGTTCATCCAGCCCGTCGACATGTTTGCGCACGCCCGACCGCTGTTCGGACAGGACGACAAGGGCCGCCGCCTGCGCCTCGGTCATCACGCCCGCCGTGACGGCGGCGCGGATGTCGTCGCGGGTGATCCCGGTCATCCGCCGATCTTTTCCACGGTCAGGTTGCCGTTGGTGTAGACGCAGATGTCGGCGGCGATCGCCATGGCATCGCGCGCGATGGTTTCGGCGTCTTTCTCCGTGTCCATCATCGCGCGGGCGGCGGCGAGTGCGTAATTGCCGCCCGATCCGATGGCGGCCACATCATGTTCGGGTTCCAGCACGTCGCCCGCGCCGGTGATGATGTAGAGCTCGCGCCCATCGGTGACGATCAGCATCGCTTCGAGCTTTTGCAGGTACTTGTCGGTCCGCCAATCCTTGGCGAGTTCGACACTTGCGCGCTGCAACTGGCCCGGTGTCGCCTCGAGCTTTTTCTCGAGCCGTTCCAGAAGGGTGAAAGCATCGGCGGTGGAGCCTGCAAACCCCGCCACCACGTCATACCCGCCGGGGGACAGGCGGCGCACCTTGCGGGCGCTGCCCTTGATCACGGTCTGGCCTAGGCTGACCTGCCCATCGCCTGCAACGACCACCTGCCCGCCCTTGCGGACGCCGATGATCGTTGTGCCGTGCCAGCCGGGAAAATCGCTGTCTGCCATGGGGCCTCCGTCGCTGTCTGGACCTATATGGCGGGCGGACCCTGTGCCCGCAACCACCCGAGAGCCGAACGCCGTAGGCTGGGCTTCAGCCCGGCATCCTCAAACCCACCCCGGCCATCCCGGCCGCCTTGGAACGCGGACCGCCAGCATGGGCATCAGCCACGGGCCCCGGAACCGGTCCAGGTCGAGCGCCTCGAAAACGCCGACCGTATCCTCGCCGTTGATGCGGGTCTGCACGGCGGCGCGGTTGTAGAAGGGCGCGTCGAGCATCGCTTTGACCTGGCGCGGTTGGTGGCCCGCATCCGCCCGCGTTTCGCGGCGGACCATCCAGCCGGGGCGGGGCAGGCGCGCCTTGGGCGGCATATCGATCGCGCGTGGCGTTCCATCCTCGGCAAAGCCGATCGCGGCGGCCAGTTCGGACCCATCCCGGCGCTGGGCGTCGTAGAAACAGGCCGCGCCATCCCGGAGCGGAAAGCGGCCCCATGTCCAATAGCTGAAATCGGCCTCGAGCGCGCGGGTGCCGAAATTGGCGTCGAAATAACCGTGGCCCGTCCAGGTCCAGCCGGGGCGGTTCAGCCGCACCTCGATATCGGCCTTGGGCGCGAAGGGGCGCCAGACATGCGCGCCGTCCGGCGTCAGGGCCATTTCCACCTGTGTCAGGGCGCTGGGCCGCACGATGACCTCGCCCGTCACCATCTGGGCGTGAGGCGTCGACATCTCAGCAATCTCGATGCGCAGGTGATCGCCTGCCCAGACCATGGCCGATGGTCCGATCTGCAGCCGGTCACGCGACAGGCCAAGCGCATCTTGCCCGCGATCCGTCATCGTCCAGCGCCCGCCGCGCCCGTAGGTCACGACATTCAGGCAGCAATGATCGGCGGGGTTCTTGCGCCCCGACCAGCGATACCAGGGCGAGAAAACCGACCCTATGAAGCCGATGATGGAGATCGCGCGGTCCCCATCGTCGCTGATCCCGTCGACATACCACCAGGCGTAGCCATCGGCCGGGACGTCGAGATCGAAGCAAGGTCGCTCAAGATCGCCGCGGCCGCGTGCTGCCCTGAGAGGCAGGCCATGGGAATTCCCGCCCCCGGATGCGCCCCGCCCCCCGCGAGATAGAGGCCGCGCAGTTTCGTGCGCGCCGTCGGACGCTGGAATGTCGCCATCATCCCATGTGGGGAAAGCCCGTAAAGGGAACCGTCCGACGCGGGAAAGGCCCGGTCGAAATCCGCGGGCATCGTCAGCGCCGTGATGTCCGGCGTCGGGGAAAACCTCAGCCCCATCCGGGCCAGTGTCTCGAATGTACGTGTGCGGCATGTATATGCGTCCTCCGGGGTCGAGGGGTGCCCGGGCGGGCCGTTGAGGATGATCTCGAAGCGTTCGGGGCCTGTGGGGGCGGGGCCGCCCCGATCCTGCGCACAGACGTAAAGCGTGCCGTCCTCGGGCATCCGGCCCGCGGCCAGATCGTCGAATTCACGCTTGGGATCGGCGCAGAAGAACACGTTATGATGGGCCAGATCGACGCCCGCGGGTTCGGCGGCAAAGCCCCAGACAAAGGCGGAGAGGCTGCGGTCGGCCACCGATTTGCGCGGAACGGCCGTGGCGGGGCCGTGGCCCAGGTGGCCGTCCACCAATGCCTTGGGATCGCCGTTGAACAGGATCAGATCTGCGGGCAGGCGGGTTCCGTCGGATAGATGCACGGCCGTGACCCGGCCTGCCTGTTGTTCGATGCGGTCGGCACGGGTGTTGAAGCGGAAGGCAGCGCCCTTGTCCTGCGCGAGTTTGCAGATCGCTTGCGCCAGCTTGTTCATCCCGCCTTGGACCCGCCAGACGCCATTGGCCTCGGAGTGCCAGATCAGGCCCAGAACGGCGGGGCTTTGGAAGGGGGAACCGCCGACATAGGTGGCATAGCGCCCGAACAATTGCTGCAAACGCGGATCGGTGAATTGCGCGGCCAGTGTCGCGGCAAGGCTTCGGCCCGGGGCCATCGCGGGGATCAGGGCGGGGTTTTTCAGAACATGGGCCGTCAGGGCGGTCAGGCTGGGTTTGGCGGCCTGCATCACCGGCCCCTCGAAAGCCTCGTAAAGCTTTCGGGCGCGATCCGAGAAGCGGCGGAATTGCCGCTCGCCCTCAACCCCGGCAAAGGCACGGACGGCCCGGGCGCTCTCCCCTGAGTCGTGGAACAGGTCGAGGCTGGAGCCGTCGCGCCAGTGATGCCGCGCAAGGATATCGTCGGGAACAAGCGTCACATGATCCGAGAGGCGGGTGCCGACATCGGTGAAAAGCGTCTCGAACACGCCTTTCAGGGTCATGACGGTCGGTCCGATGTCGATGGGCCCCGCCACGCTGTCGCGGGTGCGCATCTTGCCGCCGGGGCCGTCGCCCATGTCGACGACCGTCACCGACAGCCCGGCATGGGACAGCCGGAGCGCGGCGGACAATCCGCCAATGCCAGCGCCGATCACGACAGCCCTGAGAGGGGCCCGGAGCGGGGCATGTGTCACGGCATTCTCCCGAACAAGTGTCAGTTTATATTGACAGTCAAAAGGCGTTTGTCCACTCTAGTTTACATCACATCTGTCCATCAGGTCAGATTCTTTCATAGCGGAAAGGCGTGCCCATGTCCCTGAAACCCCGGATCGAAGCCGCCATGTCCGGTGCCATCCGGCTGGGTCAGGCGGGATCGGCGCCGCCCCGCCTTGCCTCGGCGCTGGACTATGCGGTCAGCCCCGGCGGCGCGCGCATCCGCCCCACCATCTGCCTGTCCGTCGCGCTGGCCTGTGGCGATGACCGCCCCGGCGTCGCCGATGCCGCCGCCACCGCGATCGAGCTGATCCATTGCGCAAGCCTTGTGCATGACGACATGCCCTGTTTCGACAATGCCGATATCCGGCGCGGCAAGCCCGCCGTTCACCGCGCCTATGGTGAACCCCTGGCGCTGCTGACGGGGGACAGCCTGATCATCATGGCTTTCGAGGTTCTGGCGCGCGCCGCTGTTCTGGACCCCGCCCGCGCGATCGAGCTGATCCGCATCCTGGGGGAATCGAGCGGCATGCCCGGCGGTATCTGCGCCGGTCAGGGATGGGAAAGCGAGGCGCAGATCGACCTGCGCGCCTATCACCGCGCCAAGACAGGCGCCCTGTTCACCGCTGCAACCCGCATGGGGGCCGCCGCCGCCGGAGAGGAACCAGACGCCTGGACCGAACTGGGCGCGCGCATCGGTGAAGCTTTCCAGGTGGCCGACGATCTGCGCGACGCGCTTTACGACGAGGCGACGCTGGGCAAGCCCGCCCATCAGGACGAGATCAACGGGCGGCCCAATGCCGTGTCCGAACTGGGTGTGCGCGGTGCGATCCGGCGGTTGGAGGATATCTTGTCGGGGGCCATCGCCTCCATCCCGTCTTGTCCGGGTGAGGCGATGCTGTGCGACATGGTGCGCAAGACCGCCGAGCGGCTGACGCCAGTCCTTCCCGCTCAGCATATCGCGTGACGCATGGCCTTGGCCGACCACACCGATCCTGACCGCCCGCGCCTGCGGGACAGGCTATATGCTTGGAAAACCGGCCTGATGCGGTCGCGCCGGTTCCAATCCTGGGCCGCGCGGACGCCGGTCGCCGCGCGCATCGCCCGCAAGGATGGCGAGGCGCTGTTCGATCTGGTCGCAGGCTTCCTGCACAGTCAGGTTCTGATGGCTTTCGTCCAGCTGGACCTGGCCGATCACCTGTCCACACAACCGCGCAGTGTCGAGGGGTTGGCCCTGCGCACCGGGATCAACCCCGACCGTATGCGCGTTCTGTGCCAAGCCGCCGCCGCGCTGGGCCTGATGCAACGCCAGCGCGACGGGCGCTATGCGCTGGGCCGCTTGGGCGCGGCGCTGCCCGGTATTCCGGGGCTGGCTCAGATGATCCGACACCATGATGTGCTGTATCGCGACATGGCCGATCCGGTCGCCTTTTTCCGCGACGCGCCTGCGACAGAACTGGCGGCTTTCTGGCCCTATGTCTTTGGCGCGGGTGGCCAGATCGACCAAGATACCGCCGCGACCTATTCGGAACTGATGGCGCAAAGCCAGACGCTGGTGGCCGAAGAGGCGTTGCGCGTGCTGGACCTCAAGGGGATCGGCACGCTTCTGGACCTTGGCGGGGGAACCGGGGCTTTTCTCACTGCGGTGGGCACGGCCTATCCTGGCCTGAACCTGCATCTTTTCGACCTGCCCGTGGTGATCGATCCGGCGAACCGCCGGTTTGCCGAGGCCGGATTGACCGACCGCGTGCAGATCACCGGCGGCAGTTTCCGGACCGACGCGCTGCCGCAGGGTGCGGATGCGATCAGCCTGATCCGCGTGCTTTATGACCATACCGACGCCACCATCCGCCAATTGCTGACCAAGGCGCATGCCGCCCTGCCAGAGAATGGCCGGATCATCGTGAGCGAGCCGATGTCGGGCGGCGATCATCCGGCGCGGGCGGGGGATGCCTATTTCGGTCTCTATTGCCTTGCCATGGGCACCGGTCGCGCGCGCAGCGCCGCCGAGATTGCCCGACATCTTGAAGCTGCCGGTTTCACCGACATCCGTATCCGCAAGACGGCCCGCCCCTTCATCACTTCGGTGGTCGAGGGCCGGAAACTGTAAGGAAAAACGGACAGCTATGTCTATTGAGATTGACATAGCAGAGTGTCAGGTTAAACTGACAGTCAGAATGCCGCAGGTTTGGGATTCTTTCACATCCCTCCCTGCAAACACCGGGACGCACGACCTTGAGAACCACCGCCGTCATCTTGCAAGGCCCCAAAACCCTAGGATTGGGTGAGGTGACGCTGACTGATCCCGCCGCCGGCGATCTGGTGGTCGAGGTGCGTCATTCCGGGATTTCGACAGGCACGGAAAAGCTGTTCTGGTCCGGCCAGATGCCCCCCTTTCCCGGCATGGGCTACCCGCTTGTCCCCGGTTACGAGGCCGCAGGCGAAGTGGTCGAGGCGGCAGAGGGCACCGGCTACAAGCCTGGCGATATCGTCTTTGTCCCCGGCGCGAATTGCTATGGCGAGGTCAAGGGACTGTTCGGTGGCGCTGCCCGTCGGCTGGTGACGGGGGCCGACCGTGTCGTGCGCATCGACGCTGGCCTTGGGGCCGAGGGCGCGCTTTTGGCCTTGGCCGCGACGGCGCGTCATGCGCTGGCGGGTCTGAACACCAAGCTGCCCGAGCTGATCATCGGCCACGGCGTCTTTGGTCGTCTGCTGGCCCGTCTGACCCTTGCGGCAGGGGGCGATGCGCCGACCGTCTGGGAGATCAATGCCGACCGCCAATCCGGCGCGACCGGCTACAATGTCATCCATCCCGACGACGATCCACGCCGCGATTATGGCTGCATCTATGACGCCTCGGGCGTGTCATCGCTGCTTGACACGATGGTCGGACGCCTTGCCAAGGGTGGCGAGATCGTGCTGGCCGGCTTCTATCCCGAGCCGCTGCAATTCGCCTTTCCGCCCGCCTTCCTGCGGGAGGCGCGGTTCCGCATCGCCGCCGAATGGACACGCGAAGACCTGGTCGCCACTCGCGACCTGATCGACCACGGGGCGCTGAGCCTTGCGGGTCTCATCACCCATACCGTCCCCGCCCAGCAGGCCGAGAGTGCGTATCAGACCGCGTTCGAAGACCCGGCTTGCCTGAAGATGATCTTGAACTGGGAGAACGCCGCATGAGCCTCGATGTTCCGAACCTGCGCGATTATGATGCCAAGTTGCGCGAAGAAGCCCATGAGCCGACGCTCGAGGTGCCGCAGGGCGAGCCGACCAAGAAAACCCAGATCATCGCGATCTACGGCAAGGGCGGTATCGGCAAGTCCTTCACGCTGGCCAATCTCAGCCACATGATGGCCGAACAGGGCAAGCGCGTGCTGTTGATCGGCTGCGACCCCAAATCGGATACCACCAGCCTTTTGTTCGGTGGTAAGGCGTGCCCGACGATCATCGAAACCTCGACCCAGAAGAAACTGGCGGGCGAGGAAGTGAAGATCGGCGATGTCTGCTTCAAGCGCGGCGGTGTTTTCGCGATGGAACTGGGTGGGCCCGAGGTCGGTCGCGGTTGCGGCGGGCGCGGGATCATCCACGGTTTCGAATTGCTGGAAAAGCTTGGCTTCCACGATTGGGATTTCGACTACGTGCTGCTCGACTTCCTGGGCGATGTGGTCTGCGGCGGCTTCGGCCTGCCGATCGCGCGAGACATGGCGCAAAAGGTGATCCTCGTCGGCTCCAACGATCTTCAGTCGCTGTATGTGGCCAACAATGTCTGCTCGGCGGTCGAATATTTCCGCAAGCTTGGCGGCAATGTCGGTGTCGCGGGCCTGGTGATCAACAAGGATGACGGCTCGGGCGAGGCGCAGGCTTTCGCCGAGGCGGTGGGCATCCCGGTCCTGGCCTCGATTCCGCAAGATGACGACCTGCGCAAGAAATCCGCGAATTACCAGATCGTCGGCACGGCCGAGAGCCAGTGGGGCGCGCTCTTTGCCGCCCTTGGCGACAACGTGGCCGTTGCCCCACCGATGAAGCCCATCGCCCTGACGCAGGACCAGCTGCTCGAATTGTTCGACGGATCCGAAACGGGCGCGGGCATCACGCTGGAACCGGCAAGCGACGCGGACATGCGTGGCAAGAATGCGGTTCTCAAGCCGTCCCTCGAAGTCATCTACGACGAGGCGTGAGCGGATGACCGAGGAAATCAGATACGACGACAGCGCCGAGGTGGAGGTCATCCGCGGCGAGGCGCGTGTCGAAGCCACGGGCAACCCGCCGCAAGGGGGCGACGGCATGGGGTGTCATGCCGGGGCGGCCGAGATGGAAAAGGCTGCCCGCATGGCGGGCAAGTCCGAGATCCTCGATCAATACGCCAAGGACTATCCCCAGGGCCCGCATGACAAGCCGCAATCGATGTGCCCGGCTTTCGGCTCGCTTCGCGTGGGCCTGCGGATGCGCCGCACCGCGACCGTGCTGTCGGGCTCGGCCTGCTGCGTCTATGGCCTGACCTTCGTGTCGCATTTCTACGGTGCGCGCCGGTCTGTCGGCTATGTGCCGTTCAATTCGGAAACCCTCGTCACCGGCAAGCTGTTCGAGGATATCCGCGAAGCGGTCCACGACATGGCCGACCCTGACCGGTATGACGCTATCGTGGTCACGAACCTGTGCGTGCCCACCGCGTCGGGTGTGCCGCTGCGGCTGTTGCCCAATGAGATCAACGGGGTACGGATCGTGGGCATCGATGTGCCTGGTTTCGGGATCCCCACACACGCCGAGGCCAAGGATGTATTGGCCGGCGCGATGCTGAACTATGCCCGCAAAGAGGTGGAGGCTGGCCCCGTCCAGGCCCCCGTTTCGGGCAAATCCGATCGTCCGACAGTGACCCTGTTGGGCGAAATGTTCCCTGCAGACCCTTTGGGTATTGGAGGGATGCTCGCGCCACTCGGTCTGGCGGCAGGTCCGGTCGTTCCCTGCCGTGAGTGGCGCGAGCTCTATTCTGCGCTCGACAGTCAAGTCGTCGCCGCCATCCACCCGTTCTACACCGCCGCCATCCGCGAATTCGAAGCGGCCGGGCGTACGATCGTGGGATCTGCCCCGGTGGGTCTGGATGGCACGGCCGAATGGCTTGACGCGATTGCCGACGCCTATGGCGTGACCGAGGACAAGCTGGCCGCCGCCAAGAATGCCTTCCTGCCCGCGATCAAGGCGGGATTGGCCGCGAACCCGATCAAGGGAACCATCACGCTTTCGGGCTACGAGGGTTCCGAATTGCTGGTTGCGCGCTTGCTGATCGAAAGCGGCGCCGAAGTTCCCTATGTCGGTTCGGCCTGCCCCAAGACCAAATGGTCGGCACCCGATGTGGCATGGCTTGAGGCGCGCGGCGTCAAGGTCAAGTTCCGCGCCAGCCTCGAGGATGATTGCGCCGCGATGGAGGCGATCAAGCCCGATCTCGCCATCGGCACCACCCCCGTGGTGCAAAAGGGCAAGGAGCTGGGCATTCCCTCGCTCTATTTCACGAACCTGATTTCCGCACGTCCCCTGATGGGACCGGCGGGTGCCGGGTCGCTTGGCCAGGTCGTCAACGCCGCCATGGCCAACAAGGACCGCATGGACCACATGCGCGAGTTCTTCGCCGGTGTGGGCGAAGGCGATACCGCCGGCATCTGGGAAGGCGAACCGAACCTGCGCCCCGATTTCCGGGCACAGCATCAGAAGAAACTCGACAAGCTGGCGCGCGCCGCCAAGGCCGAGGAGATGATCTGATGCTGATCCAGGATCATGATCGCGCCGGCGGCTACTGGGGGTCGGTCTATGCCTTCACCGCGGTGAAGGGGCTGCAGGTCATCATCGATGGCCCCGTCGGTTGTGAAAATCTGCCGGTGACGAGTGTTCTGCATTATACGGATGCCTTGCCCCCCCATGAATTGCCCATCGTGACCACCGGTCTGGGCGAGGAAGAACTGGGGCGCGACGGAACCGAGGGCGCGATGAAACGCGCGTGGGAGGTTCTGGACCCTGCGCTTCCCTCGGTCGTTGTGACGGGTTCCATCGCCGAGATGATCGGCGGCGGCGTGACGCCCATGGGCACTAATATCCAGCGTTTCCTGCCGCGCACCATCGACGAGGATCAATGGGAAAGCGCCGACCGCGCCATGACCTGGATCTTTACCGAATTCGGCATGACCAAGGGCCGGATGCCCCCCGAGAAAAAGCGCGAGGAAGGGGCCGCGCCGCGCGTCAACATCCTTGGGCCGATGTATGGCACGTTCAACATGCCCTCCGACCTGGCCGAGATCCGGCGTCTGGTCGAAGGCATCGGGGCCGAGGTCAACATGGTCATGCCCCTGGGCAGCCACCTGGCCGAGATGCGCAACCTCGTGAATGCCGACGTCAACATCGTGATGTATCGCGAATTCGGGCGCGGCTTGGCCGAGGTTCTGGGCAAGCCCTATCTGCAAGCCCCCATCGGGATCGAATCCACCACGAAATTCCTGCGCAAGCTGGGTGAATTGCTGGGGCTGGACCCCGAGCCCTTCATCGCGCGCGAAAAGCATTCGACGATCAAGCCGGTCTGGGATCTTTGGCGGTCGGTGACGCAGGATTTCTTTGCCACGGCAAGCTTCGGCATCGTGGCCAATGAAACCTATGCCCGCGGTGTGCGCCAGTTCCTCGAGACCGACATGGGCCTGCCTTGCGCTTTTGCCGTGGCGCGGATCGCCGGGCGCAAGACCAACAATGACGAGGTTCGCGCCATGGTGCATGGCAAGCGACCCCTCGTGTTGATGGGCTCGATCAACGAAAAGATGTATCTCGCCGAGATGGCCGGGGGCCATGGGCCGAAACCGGCCTTCATCCCGGCAAGCTTTCCGGGGGCTGCGATCCGGCGGGCGACCGGCACGCCCTTCATGGGCTATGCGGGTGCGACCTATATCATACAAGAAGTCTGCAACAGCCTGTTCGATGCGCTCTTCCACATCCTGCCCTTGGGCAGCGTGATGGATGCCGCCGAGGCCACGCCGACGACGCTGCGCCGCGATTTCCCCTGGGATGCGGATGCGCAGGCGCTGCTCGACCGCATCGTCGAGGAACACCCGGTTCTGACCCGCATTTCCGCCGCCAAATCGCTGCGCGACGCCGCCGAAAAGGCCGCGCTGGCGAAAGGGGCCGAGCGGGTCGTCAAGGATACCGTGCGGGCGCTCGCCCCTACGGGTTTCGATCTCAATGAGGGAGAGGAAAGATGACGGACTTCACCTCTGACCATCCGGTCAGCCGGCACAAACCGCCGAAGACCGAGTTCATGATCTATTTCGGGATCATTTTCCTCGCGACGCTGCCGCTGGCGACCATCACATGGGCGCTCGCAGCGATCCGCGCAGGCAACATGACCGACAAGGGACCGATCAAGCGCGCCTGGAGCCAGGCGCGGATCATCACACCGATGATCTTTTCGGCCTGACAAGGCTCCGACCTGCCCAACAGACCCTGTCGTCAGACCACAGGGGGGCAAGGACGGGCCACACGAAACACTCGGCGTGACGACCGGAGCCGACACGAAATTCGCCACATCCCGGGGCAACGCGGGGTGGGGTGGATGGCCGGCAGGGCAATGAGGCCTTGCCGGGGCCCGGCCGCGGGGTTCGCGGCATCGGTCTAACGTTCCGGAGGAAAGTTAATGGCTGATAATTCCGACCTGTCCTTCACGGGTCTTACCGACGAGCAGGCGCAAGAGCTGCACGCGGTGTACATGAGCGGGCTCTGGCTGTTCTCGGCCGTCGCCCTGGTGGCTCATCTCGCCACGTACATCTGGGCACCCTGGTTCTGAGGAAGGAGCAACAACATGGCTAAGTTCTACAAGATCTGGCTCATTTTTGACCCCCGCCGCGTTTTCGTGGCCCAGGGCGTCTTCCTGTTCCTTCTCGCGGCGATGATCCACCTGGTGGTTCTGTCGTCGGGCCTGAACTGGTTCGAGTCCGCAGCTGCAACCGCTGGCTTCGGCGGTTGACCTGCTGCCCGCGCCTTTGGGCGCGGGTCATCTCTGCTGCGGGCGGTGCCGTGACCGCTTCGCCCGCAGCGATCCGAATGACTTGACTGACGGCTGACCGGCGCTGCCCGTTGACGCCGCCGAACGCGGAGACAGACGCATGGCTTTGCTAAGCTTCGAAAAAAAATATCGCGTCCGCGGAGGGACGCTGATTGGCGGCGATCTGTTCGATTTCTGGGTGGGCCCGTTTTACGTGGGCTTCTTCGGAGTGACGACAGCCTTTTTCGCCTTGTTGGGGACGATCCTGATCTTCTGGGGAGCTGCCATGGATGGCAACTTCAACCCCTGGACGATCAATATCGCGCCCCCTGACCTGAGCTATGGGCTCGGGTTCGCGCCGCTCATGGAGGGCGGTCTTTGGCAGATCATCACCTTCTGCGCGGTCGGGGCCTTCGTGTCCTGGGCGCTGCGCGAGGTGGAGATCAGCCGCAAGCTGGGCATGGGCTATCACGTGCCCTTTGCCTTCGGTTTCGCGATCTTCGCCTATGTCACGCTGGTGGTCTTCCGCCCGCTGCTGATGGGCGCCTGGGGTCATGGATTTCCCTACGGGATCTTCAGCCACCTCGATTGGGTCTCGAACGTCGGCTATGCCTACCTGCACTTCCACTACAATCCGGCACACATGATCGCCGTCACCTTCTTCTTCGCGACGACCTTCGCGCTCGCGTTGCATGGTGGCCTGATCCTGTCGGCAGCCAACCCCGAGAAGGGCGAGGAAGCCAAGACCCCGGATCACGAGGACACGTTCTTCCGCGATTTCATCGGCTATTCGATCGGCACGCTGGGCATCCACCGCGTCGGTCTGCTTCTGGCGCTGAACGCGGGCTTCTGGAGCGCGGTCTGCATCATCATCTCCGGCCCGGTCTGGACCTCCGGCTGGCCCGAATGGTGGAACTGGTGGTTGACCCTGCCGATCTGGCCGGACCCCGGTGTCGTCTATGACAGCACGGGCATGGCGACCTACGGCTCCAACGCCGCCGCAGTCGTGGGAGGAAACTGAGCCATGGCTTACTTTGAATATCAGAACATCTTCACCCAGGTGCAGGTGCAGGGCGAGCCCGAGATGGGCATGGCCCAGACCGGCGAGAACATCCTGGGTGGCGACCGGACCAGGAAGGCGACCTTTTCGACCCTGATCGGTTGGATCGGCAACGCGCAGATCGGTCCCATCTACCTCGGTTGGGCGGGGCTGATCAGCCTTGCCACCGGCACGCTCTGGTTCAACATCGTTGGCCTCAACATGCTGAGCCAGGTTGGTTGGTCCATTCCCGAATTCGTCCGGCAGCTGTTCTGGCTGGCGCTCGAACCTCCGGGACCGGAATACGGGCTTTCCATGCCGCCGCTCAATGACGGTGGCTGGTACATCATCTCCAGCTTCTTCTTGCTGATCTCGGTGATGAGCTGGTGGCTCAGGACCTATCTCCTGGCCGCGCAGCACAAGATGGGCAAGCATATCGCCTGGGCCTTTCTGGCGGCGATCTGGCTCTTCCTTGTCCTCGGCCTGTTCCGTCCCGTCCTGATGGGATCCTGGAGCGAGGCGGTGCCCTATGGCATCTTCCCGCACCTTGACTGGACCACGGCCTTCTCGATCCGCTACGGGAACCTCTACTACAACCCGTTCCACGCCCTTTCGATCGTGTTCCTCTATGGCTCCGTCCTGCTGTTTGCGATGCATGGCGCGACCATCCTTGCCGTCTCCCGCTATGGTGGCGACCGGGAACTGGAGCAGATCTATGACCGTGGCACGGCATCCGAGCGGGCGGGTCTGTTCTGGCGCTGGACCATGGGTTTCAACGCCACGATGGAAGGCATTCACCGTTGGGCTTGGTGGTTCGCGGTCCTGACCCCGATCACTGGCGGCATCGGCATCCTTCTGACCGGCACTGTCGTGGACAATTGGTTCATCTGGGCCATCGAACACAACTTCGCACCCGAATACCTGGGCGCTTACGGCTACGAAGCCTACGGCACCTATGCGGATTTCGGTGGCATCGCGCCGGGAGGTAACTGAGCCATGTTTCCCAAGTGGTTTGACAACTGGAACAAGGACAATCCGACCAATATCTTCGGCCCCGCCATCGCGGTGGGTGTCGCGGGATCGGCGATCTTTGTTGCAGCCATGATCGTGGCCTGGGGGCAACCCTTCGCCACGGATCAGATGCAGACCGGTCCGCGCGGCACAGGCATGCATGTGTCGGAATTCGTGTCGGACCTGGCCGTCTACCCGGATGTGGATGGCTTCGTCACCTCAGAGCCGGTGGTTCCGACCGCCGATTCGCAGATGGCGATCGACGTTCTCGAAGGCGTTCCCCCCGCGTTGGCCAATGTCACCGTGGAAAACTACGAACGCCTGCTCGAGGCGATGCGGTCCTGGACCGGCATTCCCGACCTTCTGGAACCGGGCAATGACAGCTACCAGACCGCACTCGCCTACTCGATGATCGAGATGACGCAGAACATCAACCAGAACTGGGCGGGTCACGTTCAGGCCAATGCCGAGGTGGGGGTGACCTGTTACACCTGCCACCGCGGCCAGCCTGTCCCGAACAACATCTGGTTCCGCGTCGGGCCGGTCAATTCCAACGTTGCCGGCTGGCCCGCGATCCAGAACCGGGTGACGATGACCTCCAACTTCACCTCGCTGCCCTCGACCTACCTCGAGCATTTCCTGCTTCAGGACGAGAACGGGCAATATGGTGTGGCGCAGGTCCATGACCTTGTCAGCCGGGCCGAAAACCCGCCGGGCAGCCCGCTCATCCAGCAGGCCGAAATGACCTATGCCTGGATGAACTACTTCGCCAACTCGCTGGGGGTGAACTGTACCTTCTGCCACAACACCCGCGCCTTCTACGATCCCTCGCAGGTGACCCCGCAATGGGCCACCGCCAGCCTGGGCATCCTGATGGTTCAGGAAACGCTGGAGCAGTACATCCTGCCGCTGGAAACCGTCCTGCCGCCTGAACGGCTGGGCCCGGTCTATGCGGATGGGCCCAAACTGGCCTGCCGCACCTGCCACCAGGGCGAACAGCAGCCGCTCAACGGGTTGAACGTGATCCACAACTGGCCCGAGCTGGCCGTGGTGGATGACATGCCCGACTACTCGGCCTTCGAGTAGGGCGATGCGGGCCCCGGCCCATAGCAGATCCGACCGGGGGCGCGGCCACGCCCCGCCCCCGGTTTCGACCTTTCCTTACGTCCCTTCGTGAGGTTCCTCGCCGCGGGCAGGTTCAGACCCTGCTCGCGGTTTTTTCGTCTCCACCGCCGGTTCGGGAGGACCAGCACAAATGACCGACAGACCCCACACCCCCGTCCTCGACCGCGTCACCTATCCGGCGGATCTGCGCCGCCTGACCGATGCCGAACTCAAGCAATGCGCCGACGAACTGCGCGCCGAAACGATTTCGGCCGTGTCGGAAACCGGCGGGCACCTGGGATCGTCGCTGGGTGTGGTGGAACTGACCGTGGCGATCCATGCCGTCTTCAACACCCCCTATGACAAGCTCGTCTGGGATGTCGGCCACCAATGTTACCCGCACAAGATCGTCACTGGGCGGCGCGACCGCATCCGCACCCTGCGCCAAAAGGACGGGCTGTCGGGGTTCACCAAACGGGCCGAGTCCGACTACGACCCGTTTGGCGCGGCGCATTCTTCTACAAGTATTTCCGCGGCCCTGGGCTTTGCCATGGCGCGGGAAATGGGGCAGGCCACGGGCGATGCCATCGCCGTGATCGGCGACGGGTCGATCAGTGCCGGCATGGCCTATGAGGCACTGAACAACGCGGGCCATATCGGGCGGCGCCTTTTCGTCATCCTGAACGACAACGACATGTCGATCGCGCCACCAACGGGGGCCATGTCGAGCTACCTGGCCGGTCTTGCCAAGAATTCGCCGTTCGCCGCGCTCAAGGATATCGCCGATGGAGTCGCGGCCCATTTGCCCGAGCCGCTGCGGCAGGGGGCCGAACGCGCGCGGGAACTGGTCACGGGCCAACAGAAATCCGCAACCTTGTTCGAACATCTGGGCTTCACCTATATCGGGCCGGTCGATGGCCATGACATGGGCCAACTTCTTAACGTCTTGCGCAGCGCCAAGGCGCGGGCGACCGGGCCGGTTCTGATCCATGCCGTCACCGTCAAGGGCAAGGGCTATGCCCCCGCCGAACTGTCGGATGATTGCTATCACGGTGTGAACAAGTTCGATGTCGCGACCGGGGTGCAGAAGAAATCCACCCCCAACGCGCCCGCCTATACCAATGTCTTTGGCGAATGCCTGAAACGGCATGCCGAAACCGACAGCCGGGTGGTCGGCATCACGGCTGCCATGCCGGGTGGCACGGGGCTCAACATCCTGCAAAAGGCGATGCCGGGGCGGGTGTTCGACGTGGGCATCGCGGAACAGCACGCCGTGACCTTTGCCGCAGGCCTGGCCGCCGGGGGGATGCGCCCCTTTTGCGCGATCTATTCCAGCTTCCTGCAACGTGGCTACGACCAGGTCGTCCATGACGTGGCGCTGCAGAACCTGCCCGTGCGCTTCATGATCGACCGCGCAGGGCTGGTGGGGGCTGATGGCCCGACCCATGCCGGGGCTTTCGATATCGGTTTTCTTGCGGCACTGCCCAACATGACCGTCATGGCCTGCGCCGACGAGGCCGAGATGGTCCATATGATGGCCACCGCAACCGCCCATGACAGCGGCCCCATCGCGCTCCGCTATCCGCGCGGTGAGGGGACCGGCGTGCCGATGCCCGATGTGGGCGAGGTGCTGGAGATCGGCAAGGGCCGCATCCTGCAACAGGGGCGTGACGTGGCCATCCTGTCCTTTGGCGCCCATCTGGCCGAAGCGACGGATGCCGCCCGCGCGCTCGAGGCGCGGGGGTTGAGCGTGACCATCGCCGATGCCCGTTTCGCCAAGCCGCTCGATACCGCCTTGGTCGATCAGCTGATGGCGGGCCATTCTGCCGTGATCACGGTGGAACAGGGTGCCATGCTGGGCTTTGGCGCCATCGTGCTGCACCATCTGGCCGCAACGGGCCAGCTGGATCATGGCGCGGCGATCCGCACCCTGCACCTGCCCGACCGTTTCATCGATCAGGCAAGCCCCGCCGAGATGTACGAGGATGCGGGCCTGTCGGCGCAGCAAATCGCCGATGCCGCCCTGTCGGCGCTGGGCGTGGCCAGCCTGTCGGAAAAGGCCCGGGCCTAAGGATCAACCGGCCCCGTCGTAGACCACCATCACCTGCGGCGTGGTGCCATACCCAAAGACCCGGATCAGCAGGAACCGGGGCTGGCCCGACATCACGAAACCGGGGATGAACTCGAACCCGGGCGCGACCTGCCAGATCCGCGGGATCAGCGCGCGATTGGCGGCATCGCCGAAAACGGGGTCCCATTGATCCGCGCGATCCGGCCTGCCGAACCGGTGCAGGTTGGCGCGGTCCTGTTGCAGCATCGCGCCAAAATCACCCAGGGGCGCACCCGAGCTGTTCCGGAAATCACCGGGTCCGATGAGCGTGTAATATTCCGCGATCAGGCTCTGGGCCCGCGCCATGGGCGCAAACAGGCTCAGGCAGATCAGGACGATCCAGAAACGGGTCATGTGCGGGCTCCGCGAAAACCGGTGTCGATGCGGGGCGCAAGGTGACCCGGCTTGCGCGCAGGGTCCAGCCCGGATCTTCAGGCGCTTTGGAAAATCACCCCGGCGTGGTCGCGCAGATAAATCTGCAACCACGGTGTAAAGCCCGAGGGGCGATCGATCACCGCGCGCATCAGGTCCGGCAGGGGTTGCCAGATCGTATCCATCACCTCGTCGGGATTGGGCGTGGGTTCCTGCCCGGCAGGCATTTCGCCCACAAAGATATCCACAACCTCATGCTCGATCAGGCCGCCGCCCACATCGGCGCGATACTCGACGGTATCGCGGAAAACCAACGGAATTCCGGATATCCCAAGCTCTTGATCGAGCCGCCGCGTGGCGCAATCAAGGGCCGCTTCGCCCCAATGGGGATGGGTGCAGCAGGTATTTGCCCACAACCCAGGCGTGTGATATTTCCCCATCGCTCGCCTTTGCAGCAGCACTTTGTCCCCGCGCATCAAAAAGACGGAAATCGCCTTGTGCCGGATGCCCTTTTGATGGGCTTCCAGCTTTTCCACCGGGGTCAATGTGCCGTTCACCCAGGCCGGGATCATGTCGGTCATACGCGCGTCGGGGCCACCAGCCCCGTCAGATGGGCAAGGTTCTTGATACCGATCTTGATATGCGCAAGCGGACGCGCCTTGACCAGTTCCTTGTTCATATAGGCCTCAAAGGTCAGTCGCTGCACGTCGATGTCATGGCACAGGCTCACGAAGCGTTCGCGGCGTTCGTCCGATTTGTAATAGGCGTTCTGCATCGCGCCCAGCACCTTGAACACCGATTTGTGCTCCCGCATGAACAGCTTGCGCGCCAGTTGCAGGTCCTTGATCATCCCGGTCTGAAGCTTGGTCGCCGCCGCAATGGCGGCCACGCGGCCGCCGACCATGGCGTAATAGATCCCCTCGCCCGAAGACGGGGCCACGACGCCCGCCGCATCGCCCGCCAGCACGACATCACGCCCGTTGTCCCATTGATCCAGCGGCTTGAGCGGGATCGGCGCCCCCTCTTTCCGGATCGTCTTGCAATCGGCCAGACCCGATGCCTCACGCAGATCGGCGGTGGCCTGCTTCAGATCCACTTCCTTCAGGAAACTGCCCATTCCGATACTGGCCGATTTGCCATGCGGAAACACCCAGCCGTAGAAATCCGGGCTGATGCGCCCGTCATAGACCACGTCGCAGCGGTCGGGGTGATAATCGCCGCGCGGGCCGGGGGCCTCGACGATCTCGTGATAGGCGATCACGTAGGGGATCTTGTCGCCGTCCTTGATCTCGGTCCGGGCCACGTTCGACCGTGCGCCATCGGCCCCGATGACAAGCTTGGTGGTCAGTTGCCGATCCTCTCCGCTCGCCTTGTCGCGGTAATGCACATGGGTGCCGTCGTCGTCGCGGGTGATCTTGGTATAGGTTCCGGTGACGCGCACAGCGCCCGCCTCCTGCGCGCGGACCCGCAGGAATTCGTCGAAATGCTCGCGGTCGACCATGCCCACGAACCCGTTCTCGATCGGGATATCGACGCGGCGACCGGTGGGGGAAATCATCCGCGCGGTCGTGATCTTGGCGACCAGCTGTTCCTCGGGGATCTGAAAATCGCGGATCAGACGCGGCGGGATCGCGCCGCCACAGGGTTTGATCCGCCCCGCCCGGTCGATCAGCGCCACCTTGTGGCCAGAGCGCGCCAGATCTTCGGCAGCGGTGGCACCCGACGGGCCGCCTCCCACGACGACGACATCGTATTTCATGGTCATTCCCCCGGTACTGTCGCGCGGGACCCGGGCGACATGGATATCCTGCCCTCCATCACCCGCAGGGCCATCAGGGCCGAGGCGAGATAGAGAACGGCTTCGATCGAAAAGACGGTTCCAAAGGCGCTGGCGTCATCCATCATCAGGCGGGCGACATCGACCAGCGCCGCGCCTGTCAGTCCGCCAAAGCCTGCGGCGATGGCCTGCGCCGCGCCCCACAGGCCCATCCGCGTGCCTTCGCGCGCATCGCGGCCCTGGCCTGCCAGCGCCATCATGCTGCCGATGGCGGCCACCGCGAACATGCCGTTGAAAAAGCCCAAGCCGATGACGGCGGGCAACAGCGGTGCGGATGGCCCGATCTGGCCCAGCATCGACACCCCGATCAGCGCCGCCGCCGACCCGATGCAGCCCACCACCACCCAGGTCTTGAGCGTGAAGAGCCGTAGCGCCGTACCCGCGACGCCCACCACGACCATGCCGAGGAAGACGCCGCCATTCTGCGCCCCCGACAGCGTGGTCGATTGCCCCGGCGTGAAGCCGAAGACGAGGCCGGAATAGGGCTCGAGGATCAGTTCCTGCATGAAATACGCGGTCATGCTCAGGAAAACGAACAGCGTGAACATGCGCGCCTTGCGCTCGGCCCAGACCTCTCGCAGCCCTTCGAGGAAGGGGGCGCTGGGGCCTTCGGGCCGCGCGACGACGCGGCGCTCGATCCCCCTGACCGCAAGACAGGTAAGGACAAAGGCACCAAGGATGACGACGCCCACAACCTCCATCAGTCGCAGCGGCGTATAGGGGTCAAGGAATTGTCCCGACACGCCTGCCGTCATCGCGATGCCGAAAATCATCATCAGCCATGTGATCGTCGCTGCCGCCGGTCGCCGCTCGGGTGCTGTCGCCGTGGCCAAAAGCGCCAGGAGCGACGTACCCGAGGCCCCGACGCCGACCCCGATGGCCGCATAGGCGAGGATCGACACGACCAGGCCCAGCGTCGCCTGCATCTCCATCAGCACGACGCCCAAGGCCGCCGACAAACCGCCCAGCGCAAGGATCGCCATGCCACCGATGATCCAGCGTGTCCGTTTGCCGCCGGTGTCGGATTTGTAGCCCCATTGCGGGCGCGTGATCTGGATGCCGTAATGCAGCGCCACCAGCGCGCCCGGCAGAACGGCGGGCAGGGCAAGCTCTACCACCATCAGCCGGTTCAAGGTGGATGTCGTCAGCACCACGATGGCCCCAAGCGCCATCTGCACAAGGCCAAGGCGCATGATCTGGAGCCAGCTGAGCGTCACGGCCAAGCCTCCAGTGTGCGGACGGCAAAGGCCGTGACCATCATGCCCGACACATAAAGCGTGACGCCCACGCCATTGTACCAGGGTGCCTTTCCCTTTGGATCGCGCAAGAGAACCTGCATCGCATAGGCTTGGGCGATCAGGGAAACGGCGATGGCCAGCCCATGCACCGGGCGGTCCCAGACGAAGAAGAGCAGCCCGAACACGATCACCTGCGGCACGGCCATGACGATACAGGCCAGTTTCGCCGCCCGTTCCGGCCCCAGCGTGACGGGCAGGGAATTGACGCCCATCTGCCGGTCGCCTTCCAGCGCCTTGAAATCGTTGAGCGTCATGATGCCATGCGCGCCGATGCCATAAAGCAGCGCCACGATGACCACCGGCCAGCTAGGCGCGCCCATCGACAGGACGGCGGCGCCCGTGAACCACGGCAGGCTTTCATAGGACAGGCCGACCAGCCCCGGACCCCACCAACCCGACCGTTTCAGGCGGATCGGCTCGACCGAATAGGCCCAGGCCGCAGCGATGGCGACGAGCGTCGCGGCAAAGCCCCACGGCCCAAGCGCCAGGCCGACGACAGCTGCCAAGGCAGACATGGCGATGGCGATCCACAGACCCCAACGCCCCGGAATGCGCCCGGACGGGATCGGGCGATGCGGCTCGTTGATCGCATCGACATGCCGATCGCACCAATCATTCGCCGCCTGGCTCATGCCACAGACGATCGGCCCGGCAAGGATGACCCCAAGGATCACCGCCACCCAATGCCCGGCGGGCGAAGCCCCGGCTGAAACCGCGCCGCACAGATAAGCCCACATCGGGGGAAACCATGTGATCGGTTTCAGCAGCGTCAGGACCGCCCTCGGCTCGGGCAGGCTGCGGTTGGATGTCGGCGGGGTGAGGTCGGTCGTTACACTCATGAGTGTAAACATAGCCTGACAGTCCGCGAGTCGGCAAGTGTAAAGGAATGTAGACGCCCCGCAGCGCAGGCCGTTGATGGACGGATTATCCGGAAAGTCGCTCGCGGCTCAGTTGGCGCGATCGTTCTTGTTCAACAGGCCGTATTTGCGCAGCTTCACATAGAGCGATTGCCGCGACAGCCCCAGCATCTCGGCGGCTGCGACACGGTTGTTGTCAGTCAGTTCGACCGCTGTCTCGATGCACATCTTTTCGACCACATCCGTGGTTGCGGCCACGATATCCTTCAGCGGGGCCGATCCCACCAGGTCCATCACGTTGCGCATCGCGTCATCCGACACGGGCCCCGGCCCCGGAATGACCGAAGCCGAAGGATCGCGGACAACCTCCATCCGCGACGTATCCCGAATGACAAAGGCAAAGCCGGTAACGCCGCCGCTGTTGAGGTGTGTCGCCGACATCTCGACCGACAATTGCGAGCCAAAGGCCCCCTCAAGCCGGGTGGCATACATCCGCATCTTGCCCGCGCGCGTCGCGTTGTCGGTCAGCACTTTCAGGTCGACACTGCCGCGCGACAGGAACTCGGACAGGGACTTGCCCTTCACCTCGCCCGAGCTGCCAACGTCCGTCAGGTTCAGAAAGGCGTCGTTGACCGCACGGATCGTGCCGATGGCATCGGTGATGACGATGGCATCGGGGCCTTCGCGGAACAGCTGTGCCAGCGTGCTCGACAATTCGGCAGCCACCGTCTCGGCGCTCTGCGCGGTTTCGATCCGGCACAAGAGCGATTTGTCGCCCGCCGCGCGGAACACGATCGGATGGATCGCCACGTCCAGCTTGCCACGCCGCGTCTTGACCGGCACGGCACCGCTTGAATCGTCGGTGGCGGCCAGAACCAGCCCTTCGATGAATTCGCCCCTCCGGCGGCCGTCGAATTCCTGGGTAAAGGCGCTGCCGGTCAGCGCATCGGCATCCGCGCCCAGAACCTGCGCCGCCGCCGCGTTCAGATCGACGATCCGCCCCGAGGCGACATCGACCAGAACCAGCGCATCGCGCGATGCCTCCATGATGACCCGGTAGCGCGTTTCGTAGTCGCGATGGGTCTCGTAATCCTTTTCCAGCGCCAGCTGCGCCTTGACCAGCCGGTGCTGCAGTTCCGCGATCGGGCGCAGATCGCGACCCAGCATCAGGATGATGTCGGGATTGCCGGTATTGTGCAGCGTGTAACGGATCGGGAATTCCCAATTCGCGTTATCGTAATGGTTGACCTCGATGGCATCGACCACGCCCTTCTTGCCCGCACGATAGGCTTCCAGCTGGGTCTCCAGCTTGGACAGGCTGTCCTCGGCCATGAATTCGCGGATGTCGCGGTCTTTCCAGTGGTCCAGCCGCCCCAGCGTCGGGTTCAGCGGATTGACGATCACGGATTTCACCGTGCCTTGCGTATCCAGCACGATGGCGAGGTCCGCTGCGGTCGTGACGATCTCGTTGAACTGCTCCGGCCCGATGGCCGGAGCGGACGGCTGACCCAGAAAATCCGATCCGCGCGTGTTCATGCGATCCATGCCCCTACCGCCGTTCCTGTCGGGTGCCGACATTCCCGGACGTTTCAAGTGACGGGGCCTCCCACCCCGCGTCTACCAGTCCGCATTTCCGCAACGCCGTTCCCGCGTCGCGCGCGGTGTGGTCTGCTCCGGTAATGGCGAGAACATCGACGTCCCGGTCAAGAATGGAACCACCGATAAATATGGGCGTCGCTCGCGCTACGGTAACGCGGATTATGTCCACCAATTCCCTTGCCGATGCAAGCGTCCTGCGCCCTGATGCGGTGATCCCGATCATGGCATAGCGGCGCTTGCGCAACCGCTCCGCGATCTGGCGCGGATGCTGGTCCATCGCGATATCGACGCGAAAGCCCATGCGCCGCCACTGGTCGGCCAGAACAAAGGCCCCCAGCGTATGATGTTCGGGCCGCGGAATGATCAGCAACAAAAGCGGCGCGGTCTCCTGGATCTTCTGGCGGCTCTTGTCATGCCAGCCCAACGCGCGCACCGCCTCCTGCAGGCGGGCGGTTCCGATGGTCACATCCGCAAAGCTGATGTCATCCCCGGCCCAGCGCTCGCCCATCAGGCGCGCAACCGCCGGAATGATGTGGTCGATGATGTCATCCGTCGACACGCCATCTTGCCTGAGCCGCAAGAGCATGTCGTGGCGCTGTTGCTCGTCGGCGGAAACGAAGGCGTCGAACAGCTGCTCGAGCCGCCGCGCCAAGCCGTCGTTGCGCCCGCTGCCATTGGCCGCCAGCACGGCGATCGCGCGGCGCGCCAGAAGCCGCACCTCGGCGCCGTCGGTCGCCAGGCTCGTCGTCGCCTTGTTATGCGCGTCGTCTTTCATGTGATGCCACCGCTTGCGCCCCCCTCCGACGTCTTTCTATGGCCATGCGTCGGTCGGGCAGCAATTGGCCTGCGCAACTGTCGCGCAAACCGGCCTTCCTGTCAAAGTAAATTGACAGCAGGCGGTCTTCAAGGGCCAGTCGGCGCTTTCCAACTTCCGACAAGCCAAAATTTCTTGGGAATTTCGGGGCGAAACGCCACCGTTTCCAACCATGACTGTCTTTGCAGGTGTCCATTTGATGTGTAAGTTTTAGTTGACACTCTCCCGCTGTGGGGGCTAGTTTTTCCCTATCGCCCAGAGGAATCGACATTCGCATGACCAGCGAAACCCTGACATCTTCTCCGTCACGGCAACTTTACACCGCCGAGGAGCGCGCCAGACGCGACGCGACGATATGGACGACCGTCCAGGGCGTTCTCGCGCCGGTTCAATTCCTCGTCTTTCTTGTTTCATTGGCCCTGGTGATCCGTTTCATGCTCACCGGCGCAGGCTATGACGCCGCGACTTGGTCGATCATCGCCAAGACGGCCGTGCTGCTCACGATCATGGTCACCGGTGCGATCTGGGAAAAGGTCGTCTTCGGCCAGTATCTCTTTGCCCATGCCTTCTTCTGGGAGGATGTGGTCAGCTTTCTCGTGATCGCGCTGCACCTGACCTATGTCTGGGCGCTTGTCGCGGGCTGGCCCCATGCCGATCAGATGTGGATCGCGCTCGCCGCTTACACGGCCTACGTGATCAATGCGGCGCAGTTCGTCTGGAAACTGCGCATGGCGCGCCTCGACGCGGAGGGCCGCCTGTGAACCGACCCGCCAACATCCCCGCCAGCACCTGCCGCGATGCCCCGATCCTAAAGGAACGCGGCCAGCGCGAAGTCTTTTGCGGGCTGACCGGCATCATCTGGCTGCACCGCAAGATGCAGGATGCCTTCTTCCTCGTCGTGGGCTCGCGCACTTGCGCGCATCTCCTGCAATCGGCGGCCGGTGTGATGATCTTTGCCGAACCCCGTTTCGGCACCGCGATCCTCGAGGAAACGGATCTTGCGGGTCTGGCAGATGCCAATGACGAACTGGACCGAGAGGTCGCGCGCCTCTTGTCGCGTCGTCCCGACATCAAGCAGCTCTTTCTCGTCGGCTCCTGCCCGTCCGAGGTGATAAAGCTCGACCTCGCCCGCGCCGCAGAGCGTCTGACGAAAGAACACGCCCCCCATGTGCGCGTGTTGAACTATTCCGGCAGCGGGATCGAAACGACCTTCACCCAGGGGGAGGATGCTTGCCTCGCCTCCATGGTCCCGGTCCTTCCCGCGACCCAGGCCCGCGAATTGCTGCTCGTCGGCGCGCTCCCCGATGTGGTCGAGGATCAGGCCGTCGATCTTCTGACCAAGATGGGCATCGGCCCGATCCATGTCCTGCCCGCCCCGCGCAGCGCCGATGCGCCCGGCGTCGGCCCGAACACGGTCTTTGCCTGCCTCCAGCCGTTCCTTGGCGATACGGCGGCGGCCCTCGAACGGCGCGGCGCGCGCATGATCCAGGCACCCTTCCCCTTCGGCGAAGAGGGCACGACGCTTTGGCTCAAGGCCATTGCGGATGAATTCGGTGTCGACGACGCGACCTTCGAGGCCGTGACGGCGGCCCCCCGTGCCCGCGCGCGGACAGCCATCGCCAATGCCTCCGAACATCTGCGCGGCAAGTCGATCTTCTTCCTCCCCGACAGCCAGCTCGAAATTCCGCTCGCGCGCTTTCTGACACGGGAATGCGGGATGGAGGCGGTCGAGATCGGCCAGCCCTTCATCCACAAGGGTCTTGTCGGCCCCGACATGGATCTGATCCCGGCCGGCCCCACCATTTCCGAAGGCCAGGATGTCGAGAAACAACTCGACCGCGTGCGCGCCGCCCGCCCCGATCTGACCGTCTGCGGCCTCGGCCTTGCCAACCCGCTCGAGGCCGAGGGGCTGACGACGAAATGGGCGATCGAACTCGTCTTCACGCCGGTCCATTTCTACGATCAGGCCGGTGACCTGGCGGGTCTCTTCAGCCGCCCGCTGCGCCGCCGTGCCCTCCTGAAACTGGAGGAGCGCGCGTGAAACTCACCGTCTGGACATACGAAGGTCCGCCGCATGTCGGCGCGATGCGCGTCGCCACCGCGATGAAGGGTCTGCATTACGTGCTCCACGCCCCGCAGGGCGACACATATGCCGACCTTTTGTTCACCATGATCGAACGGCGCAACCATCGCCCGCCGGTCAGCTACACCACCTTCGAAGGGCGCGATCTGGGCGAAGATACGGCGGGCCTGTTCAAGACGGCCTGCCAGGACGCCTATGACCGCTTCAAGCCGCAGGCGCTGATCGTGGGCGCATCCTGCACCGCCGAATTGATCCAGGACGATCCGGGCGGGCTGGCGGAAACCATGGCTCTTCCGGTGCCCGTCATCGCCCTTGAACTGCCCAGCTACCAGCGCAAGGAAAACTTCGGCACGGACGAGACCTTCTACCAACTCGTCAAGGCGCTGGCCGGTCCCGTCGAAAAGACGCCCCATGTCACCGCGAACCTTATCGGCCCCCTGGCCTTGGGTTTCCGCCATCGCGACGACATCGAAGAGGTCAAGGCGCTCCTCGAAGAGATGGGGATCGGCATCAATGTCGTGGCCCCCTTCGACGCGACGCCCCATGACCTCACCCGGCTGGGCGCGGCCCACATCAACATCCTGATGTATCCCGAACATGCCGAAACGGCGGCCCGCCACATGGAACGGGTGCTTGGCATTCCCTTCACGAAAACCGTGCCCATCGGGGTGGGCGCCACCCATGATTTTGTCGCCGAAGTGGCCCGGATCTGCGGTGTAGAGCCGAAAAAGGACCTGGGCCGCCTGCGCCAGCCCTGGTGGTCGAAATCGGTCGACTCGACCTATCTGACCGGCAAGCGCGTCTTCCTGTTCGGTGACGCGACCCATGTCCAGACCGCCGCCCGCATCGCGCGGGACGAGATGGGGTTCGAGGTGGTGGGCCTTGGCTGCTACAACCGTGAATTCGCGCGGCCGATCCGGGCTTTGGCCAAGGAATTCGGTCTCGAGGCGCTGATCACCGACGATTACCTCGAGGTCGAGAAAGCCATCGAGGATGCCGCCCCCGAGATGATCCTCGGCACCCAGATGGAGCGGCATATCGGCAAGCGCCTTGGCATTCCCTGCGCCGTGATTTCTGCCCCCGTCCATGTGCAGGATTTCCCGGCGCGCTATTCCCCCCAGATGGGCTGGGAAGGGGCAAATGTCATCTTCGACACCTGGATCCATCCGCTGGTCATGGGGCTGGAGGAACATCTTCTGTCGATGTTCCGCGAGGATTTCGAGTTTCACGACGAAGCCGGCGCCAGCCATCACGGTGGGCATGCGCCGCGCGCGTCGCAGGGGGGCCAGCCCCCGTCAGCGAAGCTGACTCCCCCCGGAGTATTTCGGAAGCAAAGACGGATGCGCCCGCGCCGGTGGAAACCGGCAGCGACGTCATGGTCTGGCTCGCCGATGCCGAGCGTGAGCTGAAAAAGATTCCGTTCTTCGTGCGCGGCAAGGCCAAGCGCAACACCGAGAAATTCGCCGCCGAACGGGGCGTGACCCAGATCAGCGTCGATACGCTCTACGAGGCCAAGGCCCATTATGCGCGGTGACGGCGATCATATCCCCGGCTACCGGGTCGTGATCGTCACGCTCGACAGCCATGCGGCTGGCCCTGCGGCGCGGGTGAGCGCGCGGCTTGCAGACGAGTTTCCGGGGCTGAACGTCTCTGTCCATGCGGCCGCCGAATGGGCCGAGAACCCGGCGGCACTCGAAGAGGCGCGGATCGCCGTGCGCCATGGCGACATCATCGTCGCCAATCTCTTGTTCATCGAGGAACATATCACCGCGATCCTGCCCGATCTGCAGGCCCGCCGCGATGCCTGTGACGCGATGATCGGCGTGATTTCCGCGCGCGAGGTCGTCCAGCTGACCCGGATGGGCGATCTGGACATGATGAAGCCCGCGACCGGGCCGATGAAGCTGTTGAAAAAGCTGCGCGGGTCCAAGGAACCGTCGGCAAATTCCGGCGAAAAGCAGATGAAACTGCTGCGCCGCCTGCCCAAGATCCTGAAATTCATTCCCGGCAAGGCGCAGGATCTGCGCGCCTGGTTCCTGACCATGCAGTATTGGCTGGGTGGGTCGGACGACAATGTCGAACAGATGGTGCGTTTCCTGATCGGAAGCTACGCGACCGATCGCGCGTTCAAGGGCGCCAAGGCCGCGGCTCCCATCGATTACCCCGAGGTGGGGCTTTATCACCCCGATCTGCCCGGTCATCGCATCACCACCGATGCCGCCGCCCTGCCGCAGCCGGAAAACCCGGTCGCGACCGTGGGGCTTTTGATGATGCGCAGCTACGTGCTGGCCTCCGATACGGCGCATTACGACGGAGTCATCCGGCGGATGCAGGCGGCGGGAATGGCCGTGATCCCTGCCTTTGCCGGCGGTCTCGACGGGCGTCCGGCCATTGATGCCTATTTCACCGGCGGACGCATCGACGCGCTGGTCTCTCTCACGGGGTTCAGCCTGATTGGCGGACCCGCCTACAATGACAGCGCGGCCGCGGTCGAGGTGCTGAAGGGGCTGGATCTGCCCTACATCGCTGCCCATGCGCTGGAATTCCAGACGCTGGGCCAATGGGCCGAATCGGGTGGCGGTCTGGGGCCGGTCGAAACCACCATGCTGGTCGCCCTGCCCGAGATCGACGGCGCGACCAACCCGACCATTTTCGGCGGTCGCCACGGGGCCGAAGGTTGCCACGGCTGTTCCAACAATTGCCCCCGCACCTCCGACACCAAGGCGATGGCGCCCTGTCTCGAACGCATCGACAGCCTTGTCGAAAAGACCCGTCGCATGGCGCTGTTGCGGCGCAAGGCGAATGCCGAGAAAAAGGTGGGGATCGTGCTTTTCGGCTTCCCGCCCAATGCGGGCGCGATCGGCACCGCCGCCTATCTCAGCGTCTTCGAGAGCCTGTTCAACACGCTCACGAGGATGAAGGCCGATGGCTACGCGGTCGAGGTTCCGGAAAGCGTCGATGCCCTGCGCGCCGCGATCCTGCAGGGAAATGCCAAGCAATACGGGCAGGAAGCGAATGTCGCGGCCCATGTCGATGCCGACACGATCGTCCGCCACACGCCCCCCTTGAAGGCGATCGAGGCGGTCTGGGGCCCCGCACCCGGCAAGGTGCAATCCGATGGGCGCGGTGTTTTCATCCTGGGCCAGCAGTTCGGCAATGTCTTCGTGGGTGTCCAGCCGACCTTCGGCTACGAGGGCGACCCGATGCGCCTGTTGTTCGAGCGCGGCTTTGCCCCCACCCATGCCTTTACCCAGTTCTATCTCTGGCTGCGCAACACCTACCGGGCCGATGTGCTCTTGCATTTCGGGATGCATGGCGCGCTGGAATTCATGCCGGGCAAGCAGGCGGGGCTTGGCGCGCGCGACTGGCCCGACCGGCTGATCGGCGAGGTGCCGAATGTCTATCTTTACGCCTCCAACAACCCGTCCGAGGCGACGCTGGCCAAGCGCCGCTCCAACGCGGTGACGATCACGCATCTGACGCCGCCCTTGGCCTCAGCTGGTCTTTACAAGGGTCTGTCCGAGCTCAAGGACAGCCTGACGCGCTGGCGGTCGCTTGCCCCTGATGCACATGAACGCGATGACCTCGCCACCCTCATCGCCACCCAGGCCGAGGCCGTAGACCTGGTCGAACGCGATCCCGACAGGCTCTGGCTGACGCTGCTGGAAACCGAGGATGCGCTGATCCCCGACGGGCTGCATGTCGTGGGCCGCCCGATGGCCGAGGCCGAATTGCAGGAACACCTGCGCGTCATGGCCGAGACCGACCCCGACACCCGCAAGCGGATCGAACATCTGTTGCGGCAGGAAACGGAATTGACCGGCCTGATGCGCGCGCTGTCGGGCCATTACATCGAACCCGTGCCGGGCGGCGACCTGATCCGCTCGCCCGAGGTTCTGCCCACCGGGCGCAACATCCATGCCTTCGACCCGTTCCGCATGCCCACGGCCTTTGCGCTTCAGGATGGCGCGAAACAGGCGCAGCGCCTGATCGATGCAGCCGGCGAGATGCCGCGCTCGGTCGCGCTGGTGCTCTGGGGATCGGACAACATCAAATCCGATGGCGGCCCGATTTCGCAGGCGCTCGCCCTGATGGGAGCAAAGCCGCGCTTCGACGGCTATGGGCGGCTGTGCGGGGCCGATCTGATCCCCCTGGCGGAACTTGGCCGCCCGCGCATCGACGTGGTGATGACGCTGTCGGGCATCTTCCGCGATCTGCTCCCCTTGCAGACCCGGATGCTGGCCGAAGCCGCCTTCAAGGCCGCGACCGCCGATGAACCGACCGACATGAATTTCATTCGCGCCCATGCGCTCGACTATGCCGCCCAGATGGGTGTGGCCATGCAGGAAGCGGCCCTACGCGTCTTTTCCAATGCCGAAGGGGCATATGGCTCGAACGTCAACGCCCTGGTCGATAGCGGCGCTTGGGGTGAAGAGGACGAACTGGCCGACGCCTACCAGGCGCGGAAATCCTTTGCCTATGGCATGGACGGCAAGGCGCACAAGAACGCAGGCCTGCTTCAGGCCGCGCTGAAAGATGTCGATCTGGCCTATCAGAACCTTGAATCGGTCGAATTGGGCGTCACCACGGTCGATCATTATTTCGACACCCTGGGCGGCATCTCCCGCGCGGTGAAACGCGCCAAGGGCGGGGTCGAGGCGCCGGTGTTCATCGGCGACCAGACCCGGGGCGAGGGCAAGGTCCGCACGCTCAAGGAACAGGTGGCGCTGGAAACACGCTCGCGCAGCCTGAACCCCAAGTGGTTCGAAGGGCTCTTGAAACACGGCCACGAAGGCGTGCGCCAGATCGAGGCGCAGGTGACCAACACGATGGGTTGGTCGGCCACGACCGGCCAGGTGGACCCTTGGGTCTACCAGCGCCTGACCGAAACCTTCGTCCTCGACGAAGACATGCGCCGCCGTCTGGCTGCGCTGAACCCGCAGGCATCCGCCCGCATGGCGAACCGCCTGATCGAGGCGTTCGAACGGAATTACTGGCAACCCGATGAGGCCACTTTGGCCGCGCTTCAGGCTGGCGCGGACGAGCTCGAGGATACGCTCGAGGGTCTCAACGTGGCGGCCGAATAGGGAAGGACCGAGATTATGCTGGACGAACGACAGCCCCCCGCCGCCCGCGCCAACATGCGCGAGGCCGCAGGTCTGGCCAAACGCGATCTTGGCGCACCCCCCGTCCTGAAAAAGGGCGAGGATGGCGAAGGCTCGCTTCAGGTCCATCTCGATCCCGAGATGAAGATCGAAGGCGCGCAGGTCTTTGCCGTCTACGGCAAGGGCGGGATCGGGAAATCCACCACCTCGTCGAACCTGTCCGCTGCTTTCTCGAAGCTCGGGAAAAAGGTGCTCCAGATTGGCTGCGATCCCAAGCATGACAGCACCTTCACCCTGACCGGCCACCTTCAGCCGACGGTCATCGACATCCTGAAAGAGGTCGATTTCCATGCCGAGGAACTCCGCCCCGAGGATTTCGTGACCACGGGGTACAACGGCGTCATGTGCATCGAGGCCGGTGGCCCGCCCGCCGGCACCGGCTGCGGCGGTTATGTCGTGGGCCAGACGGTCAAGCTTCTGAAACAGCACCACCTGCTGGAAGACACCGATGTCGTGATCTTCGACGTTCTGGGCGACGTGGTCTGCGGCGGCTTTGCCGCCCCTCTGCAGCATGCCGACCGCGCGGTGATCGTCACGGCCAATGATTTCGACAGCATCTACGCGATGAACCGCATCATCGCCGCCGTGCAGGCCAAGTCGAAAAACTACAACGTGCGGCTCGCAGGCTGTATCGCCAACCGCTCGAAAGCCACCGACGAGGTGGATCGCTACTGCGCCGAGGTCGGCTTCAACCGCATCGCGCACATGCCCGATGTGGATGCGATCCGCCGCTCGCGGCTCAAGAAAAAGACCCTGTTCGAAATGCCCGACGACGAGGACATCGTGCAGTGCCGCGCCGAATACATCCGCTTGGCACAGACCCTGTGGGCCGGGACAGAGCCGCTTTCGCCCTCGCCGCTGGAAGACCGCCACATCTTTGAATTGCTGGGGTTCGATTGATGGTCGCAACGCCGACATACGGCGCCACGCGCGACCGGGTCGAAGAATACTTCGACCGCACCGCCACGAAAACGTGGGAGCGGTTGACCTCTGATGCGCCCGTGTCCGGCATCCGCCAGACCGTGCGTGAAGGGCGGGACAGGATGAGGGCGATCATGCTGTCCTGCCTGCCTTCCGATCTGACCGGCAAGCGTGTGCTCGATGCCGGATGCGGCACCGGTGCCATGACCGAGGAATTGGCCCGCCGCGGGGCCGAGGTCGTGGCCATCGACATCTCTCCCGCGCTGGTCGAGATCGCGGCCAAGCGCCTGCCCGAGGGGTTGGCCCCGCAGGTCACCTTTACCTCCGGCGACATGTTGTCGACCGAACTGGGGTCCTTCGACCACGTGATGGCGATGGATTCGATGATCTATTACGAGGCCCCCGATCTGGGCCGCGCGCTGGCGCATCTGTGCCCGCGCGTGTCGGACAGCATCGTCTTCACCGTGGCCCCGCGCACGGCCTTCCTCATGGCCTTCTGGGGCCTGGGCAAGCTCTTCCCCCGCTCGGACCGCTCGCCCACGATGATCCCGCACAACCCCCGCCGCCTGTCGCATGAAGCGACCCGTAACGGCGCAACAGGATCGATTTCCGAGATCGAGCGCGTCAGCCGCGGCTTCTACATCTCGACATGTCTGGAGTATCGGACATGAGCCTGCTCAAGCGCATCTCGATCCGCTACATGCCGTTCGCCGATGCCGCGTCCGACGACTTCCCGTTGTCGCAGCTCCTGCGCCTGTCGCTGTTCCAGGTCTCCGTCGGCATGGCCGCCGTCCTGCTGCTCGGCACGCTCAACCGCGTGATGATCGTCGAGCTTCAGGTGCCCGCCTTCCTCGTCGCCTCCATGGTCGCGCTGCCCGTGCTGATCGCGCCCTTCCGCGCGCTTCTGGGGTTCAAGTCCGACACCTACAAATCGGCCATCGGCTGGAAACGCATTCCCTATCTTTGGTTCGGCACGCTCTGGCAATTCGGCGGCCTCGCCATCATGCCCGCCGCCCTTCTGGTGTTGGGCGGCGATGTCACGCAGGTGCGCTACGACATCCCCTTCGCCGGTGAGGCGCTCGCCGGCATCGCCTTCCTGATGACGGGTCTGGGGATGCACATGACCCAGACGGCGGGTCTGGCCCTTGCCGCCGACCGCGCGACCGATGAAACGCGCCCCCGCGTCGTGGCGCTCCTTTACGTGATGCTGCTGGTGGGCATGGCCGTATCCTCGATCGTGATCGGCTGGTTCCTGCAGGAATTCACGCCCATCGAATTGATCCAGGTCGTGCAGGCCACCGCCGTCGTTACCGTCGTCCTCAACGTCATCGCGCTCTGGAAACAGGAACGCGTGCAGCCCATGACCCGCGCCCAGCGCGCGGCAGCCGATGACCCCAGCTTCGCCGATGCCTGGGCCGATTACGCCGCGGGCGGAACCGCCGGGCGGCTTCTGGCGGTCGTGTTCCTCGGGACCATCGCCTTCAACATGCAAGACGTGCTGCTCGAACCCTATGGCGGCGAGATCCTGGGCCTGTCGGTGTCTTCCACCACGCTTCTGACCGCGACATGGGCCACCGGTGCGCTGGTCGGTTTCGCGCTGGCCGCGAAATGGCTCTCCTCCGGGATCAACCCCTACCGCATGGGCGCGCGCGGCATCCTTGCCGGTCTTGCCGCCTTTTCCGCCGTGATCTTCGCCAATCCCTGGGGCTCTGCGCCGCTGTTCTTTGCCGGGGCCGCGCTGATCGGGTTCGGTGGCGGGCTCTTCTCTGTCGCCACGCTGACGGCGGCCATGACCATGCCTGCGGGCAAGGCGGGCCGAGGCCTCGCGCTGGGCGCATGGGGCGCCGCGCAGGCCACGGCGGCGGGCCTGTCCACCGCCATCGGCGGCGGCATCCGCGACCTTGTGAATACCGCCGCGACCCAGGGGCATCTGGGCGCTGCCCTCGACAATCCGGCGACCGGCTACTCGGTCGTCTACCACGTCGAGATCCTGTTCCTTTTCATCACGCTGGTGGCTCTCGGGCCGCTGGTGCGCACCGCAACGACCGACATGAGGGAAGGGGGGGCCGGCAAGATCGGGCTCGCCGACCTGCCCACCTGAAACCGCCGAGACCAAGAGGATACATCCAATGGAAAACGCATTCTTCGGCAACTTCGATCTCGCCAGCCTCTCGATCTGGCTGTTCTGGATCTTCTTCGCCCTGCTGATCTACTACCTGCAGACCGAGAACATGCGCGAAGGCTACCCGCTCGAGAACGAGGACGGGACCGCCGCGCCCAACCAGGGCCCCTTCCCGGTTCCCGATCCCAAGACCTTCAAACTGATGCATGGTAGGGGCGAGGTCACCGTGCCCTCGCCCGAGAACGAGGCCGCGCATCGCCGCGCCGACCTGCCGCTGACCAAGGCCGCGCATAACGCCAGCAACGGCTATCCCTACGAGCCCGTGGGCGATGCGATGCTGGCCGGTGTCGGATCGGGGGCCTGGACCCCGCGCCGCGACGTGCCCGAGCTTGACGGCCACGGCCATGCCAAGATCGTGCCGATGGGCCAGACCGACAGCTTCCGCGTCTCGGCCGGCAGCGATCCGCGCGGCATGCCTGTTGTCGCGGGCGACGGTGCCGTGGTCGGCACGATCAGCGACATGTGGGTCGACGCGCCCGAACAGCTGGTCCGCTACCTCGAGATCGAACTCGATGCGGATCATGGTGGCGGCACGCGCCTTGTGCCTATCCATTTCTGCCGGATCTGGGGCGGCAAGGTGAAGATCAACGCGATCTACGGAAAGCATTTCGCCGCTGTTCCCCTCACCAAGTCGTCCACCCAGATCACCCTGCTCGAGGAAGAGAAGATCTCCGCCTACTACGGAGCAGGCATCCTCTACGCGTCGCAAGACCGGATCGATCCGCTCCTGTGACCCCAAGACCCGGCGCGCGGCCAGACCCCGTGCGCCGGTCCTACCGACCGACCGAGGAAGGAGAAACGACCGATGCCGCATGATCACGACGATTTCGCCGTCGAACCCGTCCGGGGTCTCCCCGAGGCGCTGCCCGAAGGCGAACACATCCTCTGGCAGGGTCAACCTGCCTGGTGGCCGCTTCTGACCGAAAGCCTCAGCTTCTGGTGGGTTGCGGGCTATTTCACCTTCCTCTTCGCCTGGCGCACCGTTGCCGGTGCCGCCACCGAAACCTGGGCCGATGCCGCGACCGCTGCATCGTTCTTTCTGGTTCTCGGGCTGATCGTCTGCGCGCTTTTGCTGGTCGTCGCCGTGATGCAGGCCAAGGCGACGGTCTACACCATCACCAACCGTCGCGTCGCCATGCGCATCGGGGCGGCGCTGACGATGACCCTTAACCTTCCTTTCCGAAAGATTGCCAATGCGTCGCTCGGGCTGCGCAAGGATGGGCATGGCTCCATCGCGCTGGAGCTGATGGAAGATGACGGCGCGCGGCTCTCCTACATCATGACATGGCCGCATGTCCGCCCGTGGAAGATGAAGCACACGCAACCCGCGCTGCGCTGCATCCCCGACGCGCGCAAGGTCGCAGCCATCCTGTCCGAAGCGGCCGAAACCGCCGTTTCCGAGCCTGTCATCGAACGCGTTCCGGCCGCCCGGCCGGTCGCTGCGGAGTAAGCGCCATGCCCACATTCACCCGCAGCTACACCAAGGCCGAACAGAAGCTTGTCGAACGTGACAAGGAAATGGTCCCCACGATCCTCGTGCGGGCCATGTTCGCGCTGTGCATCTCGGTCCTGATCATCGTGGCCTATGCCCGTCTCACCGACCGCCCGCTCGAGGCGATGCCGCCCAGCGAGGCCGAGGTGCCCGTGGTGCAGGAACGGATCATCCGCATTTTCGGCCAGATGGACGGGTCCGCCCGCGTTCTGGATGTCGACGGGTCCCTGATCGCCGATCTGGGCCCCACCGAAGGCGGCTTTGTCGCCGGGATCTACCGCGTGCTGGAACGCGAACGGGGGGCCGTCGGCCTGTCCCCGTCCGAGCCCATCCGGTTGGTGCGTTTTTCAGACGGACGCATCGGGCTTCGGGATGACCTGACCGACTTCCGGGCAGAATTGTTCGGGTTCGGGGCAAGCAACGAGGCGGTCTTTGCCCGCCTGCTGGAGGAATGACCCATGGGATGGCTCACGAAAGACTTTGAAACCGCGCCCTGCGAAGTGGAGGTCAGCCACTGCTTCGACAGCCTGCATGCGCATGTGAAATTCCTGAACGGGGCGGTGATCAACCCCGGTGACGAGGTTCAGGTTCAGGGCCCGCCCGTCATGGCGCCCTATGGCGAGGTCGTGCGCGAACAGCGCATCGCCCGCATCGCCCGCGCCAGCAAGCTCGAACAGCTCTGGACGCGCATGACCGGCGATTTCGAGTTCATGGAACTCTGTGAATTTTCCTTCAGCGAGGAGGTCACGCTATGAAAGACCTGACCCATTCCGCCGACGCCGCCACCGTCGAAGAGGCGCTGGCCGCCGACAACCATCAGGGCGTGGTCGACAGCGAGGGTGCGACCGCCCTTGCCATGCAGAACACGCTCTTGACCCCGCGCTTCTACACGACCGATTTCGACGAGATGGACGCCATCGATGTCTCGGGCGTGCGCGAAGACTGGGACAAGCTGATCGACCAGATGAAAAGCGACCCCAACAAGGGCCATTTCAAAAAGAACGAAGACTGGGATCATATCGATTGGGACGGCATGGAGCCCAAGCTCAAGGCCGAATTCATCGATTTCCTCGTCTCCTCCTGCACCGCCGAGTTTTCGGGCTGCGTTCTCTACAAGGAGATGAAGCGGCGCGGCAACAACGAGGATATCGTGACGCTGTTCCAGCTCATGGCGCGCGACGAGGCGCGGCATGCGGGCTTCATCAACGATGCCCTGCGCGAGGCGGGGATCGCCGTGAACCTCGGCTTTCTGACTCAAAAGAAGAAATACACCTATTTCCGGCCCAAGTTCATCTACTACGCCACCTACCTGTCGGAAAAGATCGGCTACGCCCGCTACATCACCATCTACCGCCACCTCGAGGCGAACCCCGAGCATCGGTTCCACCCGATCTTCAAGTGGTTCAAGGAATGGTGCAACGACGAGTTCAGCCACGGCGAAGCCTTCGCGCTTCTGATGAAGACCGATCCGAAACTGACCTCCGGCGTCAACGTGCTGTGGATCAAGTTCTTCCTGACCGCCGTCTATGCCACGATGTATGTCCGCGACCACCAGCGGCCCGCCTTCCACAAGGCGCTGGGCGTCGACCCCGATTGGTATGCGCACGAGGTCTTCACCAAGACCTCGACGATCTCGAAACAGGTCTTTCCGATCACGCTCGATATCGACCATCCGCGCTGGCAAAAGGGGCTCGAGGCGCTGCAGCGCGCCAATGTCGATCTGGCTGACGCGAAAAAGACCGGGAATGTCTTCAAGCGGGTGTCGGCCTCGACGCGGGCGGCGATCGCCTTTGTCGGGCTCTTCACCATCCCGGCGGTCAAGCATCAGGTTCCTGTCTCCACCCGGCTGGAGCCCGCCTATTGATGCTCACCTCGCCCTGGATCGCCGCCCTTGTGGCCCTGTTTCTCTGGTGGTTCTCCACCGGGGCGATCCTGATGACCGTGCGCCGTGTCGATCACGAAGGCGCCAAGGCGCGGCTTTGGGCCGTGCTTTGGAACCTGCCCTTCCTGATCCTTGGGGGCTTCGGCTTTCTCGACACGCTCGGCAACGGGTCGATCATGGGTGTCTATGTCGCCTTCCTGTCGGCGCTGGCGCTCTGGGGCTGGATCGAACTGGCGTTCCTGACCGGTGTGATCACCGGCCCGGTGCGCCAACCCCTGCGCGCGGGCGTGCCCGAATGGGAACGTTTCATCCGCGCCTGGGGCACCATCGCCTATCACGAGATGCTCCTGGCCTTCACGCTTCTGGCGATGATCGTGGCCAGCTACGGCGCGGAAAACAGCTTTGGCATTTGGACCTTTGCCCTGCTCTTTGCCGCCCGCATCTCGGCCAAGCTCAACCTTTACCTCGGGGTCCGCAAGATCAACGTGGAATTCATCCCCGAACACCTGAACCACCTGCCCAGCCATTTCCGAATCGCGCGGATGAACTGGCTCTTTCCGCTTTCCATCACGGGCCTCAGCTTTGCGGTCGCCTGTTTCCTTGAACGCGTCTGGTTCGCCGAGGCTCAGGCCGATGTCATCGGTTTCGCCCTTCTCGGCGCGCTGGCCGCGCTCGCCCTGCTGGAACACTGGTTCATGGTGCTCCCGCTTCCCGATCAGAAACTTTGGCGCTGGATGCTCCCCGAGCCGCCCGCGCCCAATACCCAAGCCATGAAGACAAGCGAGGATGTACGATGAACTTCGACAAGCTGTTCCAAGCCCAGCTCGATCAACTCAAGCAGGAGGGGAACTACCGCATCTTCGCCGAACTGCAACGCCAGTGCGGGAATTTCCCCCGCGTGAAAAACCATTCCCACGGCCAGGACGAAGTCACCGTCTGGTGCTCGAATGATTACCTCGGCATGGGCCATCACCCCAAGGTGATCGAGGCGATGATCGAGACGGTCGAGGAATGCGGCACCGGTGCGGGCGGCACCCGCAACATCTCGGGCAACGCCTGGCACCACCGCCAGCTCGAAGCGGAACTGGCCGATCTTCATGGCAAGGAAGCGGCGCTTCTGTTCACCTCCGGCTATGTCTCCAACTGGGCCGCGCTGTCGACGCTTGGGTCGCGCCTGCCCAATGCGGTGATCTTGTCCGACGAACTCAACCACGCCTCCATGATCGAGGGCATCCGCCACGCGCGCTGCCAAAAGGTCATCTGGAAACACAACGACCCCGAGGATCTGGACCGCAAGCTTGCGGCGCTGCCCGCCAACGCGACCAAGATCGTGGCCTTCGAATCCGTCTATTCCATGGATGGCGACATCGCGCCGATCCGCGAAATCGTCGAAGTGGCCGAGAAACACGGCGCCATGACCTATATCGACGAGGTTCATGCCGTGGGCATGTATGGCCCGCGCGGCGGCGGTGTTGCCGAACGTGAAGGGCTGATGGACCGCATCACCCTGATCGAGGGGACGCTGGGCAAGGCCTATGGCGTCGTCGGCGGCTACATCACCGGCAGCCATGCCCTTGTCGATTTCATCCGCAGCTTCGCCAGCGGTTTCATCTTCACCACCGCCCTGCCGCCCGCCGTGGCCGCGGCCGCCACCGCCTCGATCCGGCATCTCAAGGAAAGCTCCTATGAGCGTGACCTGCAAAAGCGGCAGGTTGCCCGCCTGCGCGCCCGGCTCGACGCCGAGGGCATCCCGCATGAGCGCAACCCCTCCCACATCATTCCCGTGATGGTGAAGGACCCGGTGAAATGCCGGATGCTTGCGGACATCCTGATGGACCAGTTCGGCATCTACGTGCAGCCGATCAATTATCCCACCGTCCCCAAGGGAACCGAACGCCTGCGCTTCACGCCCGGCCCGCTCCATACCGACGAGGACATCGAATACCTCGTGATGGCGCTCAAGACCCTTTGGAAACAATGCGCAATCGCGCATGCCGTGGCATAAATCCGTCAAAAAGCACTGGACCCCGGCGGAAATGACATAGTTATGTGCGCCGGGACCAATCTGAAGGGAGATACCCCATGAGTCGCAAATTCGTGCTCGCTGCGGCGGCAACGCTCCTCTCCGCGCCGATGGCATTCGCGCAGGACGCAACCGGCGACGCTGCAGCCGGCGAAGCCGCTTTCCGCCAGTGCGTGGCCTGCCACGTCGTCCAGAACGACGCAGGCGAAACGCTGGCTGGCCGCAACGCCCGCACCGGCCCGAACCTTTATGGCATCGCAGGCGAAGCCTGGGCCACCGGCGATGATTTCCGCTGGTCGCCGGGCATGCAGGCTCTGAACGCAGCCGGCGTGATCATCGACGAGGAAAGCTTCGTCGCCTATGTGCAGGATCCCACCGGCTACATCCGCGAAGCCACCGGCGACAACGGCGCGCGGGGTGCGATGGCCTTCCGCGTCCGCTCCGAGGAAGACGCCCGCAACCTCTACGCCTATCTCGTGTCGCTCGCGGCAGAGTGAGCGAACCCAAACTGACGGCATGACATCGGACAAGGGCACCCTCGCGGTGCCCTTTCCTTTTTTCAGATTACCTGTCCGTGAACCGCCGGATTTCGGCAGCGACGCGGTCCGGCACTTCCTCCTGCGCCAGATGCCCGACACCGGGCAATGTGATCAGTTCCGCCGCCGGCATGACCGATGCGGCGCGCCGTGCGACGGACAGATCCACCGCGCCATCCTTTTCGCCATGCAGAAACAGGCTCGGTACCGCGATATCGGGCAGGGCGCGGTTCAGATCGTCCAACGACCATTGCGCCATCATGGCCAGCGTCCCGTCGACATGCGCGCGGCGCTGGATCAGATGCGCGTAACGCGCCAATCCCGCATCATCGAGCGTGCTGCCCGCGCTCGACAGGATCGATCGCACCTGCTGCACCGACCGCCCTCCCTGGCTGATCAACAGCCCGGTGAACGGGTTCAGCGCCAGAACCTTGGCCATGACCGGAAACAGCACGCCCGCCGCGCCCCGGAAATTCTCGAGCGCGCCATTCACGACGACCAGCTGGCGGGGTTGCAACAGACCCTGCCGTGCCAGTTCGAGACTGATCGCACCCCCGGCGGAATGTCCGATGACCAGATCGGGCGACCATCCCTCCTGAACGCAAAGCGCTGCGATATCGCTGGCCACATCGCCCAACCGCGCACGCCCACGCGGGCTGCGGGTCCAGCCATGGCCGGGCAGGTCCAGCGCGATCACCCGATGCCGATCGGCCAGATGGGGCATCAGCGCCGCCCAGGAATGCGAGGATGCCCCCGCGCCGTGCAACAGCAGCACATCGGGCCCCTCGCCCGTCACCTGCACATGCCAGCGATGCGGCTTGGCGGCGACGATCCGGCTGGCCGAACGCCCCGGCCAATCGGGCGGCGGCAGCTCGTCCTTCATGCCGGGGTCAGCGACGCATCCACCGCCGCCGACAGGCTGCGCGCATCCGCACGCGGCAGCGGCAGGTAGGGTGCGCCCATCTCGCGCGCCAGGGCATCAAGGCCCCGTGTGGGCCGCAGCCCGGTGTCGATGACGATCGCGGGCCAGCCACGCGCCCGGATCGCGCGGGCCATGGCCGTCGCATCCTCGCCCGCCTGCGCCCGGTCGGCACTGCCCGACAGGTCGACATTCGCCCGCCCATCGGTCAAGAGCGCGACGGATGGCGTCATCCCCTTGCCCTGCGCCAAAAGCGCCAGCTCCAGCGCCGCCTTCAGCCCGGCGGCCAGCGGCGTGCCGCCACCCCCCGGCAATTGCGACAGCCGCCGCTTGGTCTGCACCAGCGACCGCGTCGGCGGCAGCAAAACCTCCGCCCCCTCGCCGCGAAAAGCCACGAGCGCCACGTGATCGCGCCGGGCATAGGCTTCGCCCAACAAAAGCTCCACCGCGCCCTTGGCCTCGCCCAACCGCGCCAATGCGGCCGATCCCGAGGCATCGACGACGAAAATGATCGCGCGGTCCGATGTCTCCTCGAACTGGCGCAGGCGGATATCGGACATGCGGATATGCAAGCGGTCAGGCTGATCCGCCAGCTTGCGGCGCATCGGTTGCCACGGCGCCGCCGCGCGCAAGGTCGCCACCAGGTCGACCCGCGCATCGCCACCGGGACGCCCCGCGCGCGACGGCAGGGGGCGCCCGCGATGGTTGCCCTTTTTCGCAGCCCCCGACCCGCTCGCCGATGGGCTGGACCGTGCCGCGCGCCCGGCAGCCAGCCGCGCCAATAGATCGGGGGGCAGCATCGCCTTGGCCGCTTCCAGCAGCATCTCGGCGGGGGGCAGGTCGATCCTGTCCTCGTCCTGCTCCGTCTCGGGCTTGTCCTCTGCCTCGGGCGGGGGTTCAGGCGCATCCTCGGGGCTGTCTTCGGGCGCGCTTTGCTCCGTCTCGGGGATCTGTGTCGCGCGGGGGGCCAGAACCAGCTCCACCGCCAGCAACAGATCGGCGCTTTCGATGCAATCCTCGCCTGACAACGCGGCACTTGCGCGGGCCACGGCCAGCGCCTGCAAGGGTGCGCGCAGCGACCCTATGCCCAGCCGTGCCGCCACCTCGGCCAGTTCCGCGATGGCACTGTCCGGCACCGTCACGCGGGGCAAAAGCGCCCGCGCCTCGGCCAGCGCCTCCATGTCCAGCGCCAGTTCGGGCGAGGCCGTCAGACCCTGTTGTGCCAGATCGAGATGAATCGCCAACCGATCCGCAAGGGCCGAAGACAGCCGTTCCTCCGGCTCCGCCCCCTCGTCGAGCGCGATCAGCGACAGGCCCTTGCGTGCGTCAAGCGCTGCGGCCAGCCGTGCCGCCAGCCCCGGTTTCACCCGTTCGGCCATCGGCATCACCAGAACGGCGGGATCACCCAACAGACCCCTGGTCCGGACCACGCGGCCCTCGGCCAATGTCGCCGACAGATCGACGCCGCCGAACAGCGCATCATCCCCGATACCGGGATGAATCCGCCGCAGATTCAGACCCTGCAAGGCGGTATGGAGTGCATCTTGAACCCGGTCCCTGACCGGCCCGACCCGGGCGCGCAGCCAGATGCCGCCAAGGGCCGCGGGGTCCAGCGCGAAGCAGGCCAGCGCAAGGTTGACCCTTTGCCAGCGCTCTTCGCCCCCGCTCACCCCAGAACCTCCTCCACCACGCGGCTCACGCGTGTGGTCGATCCCGCCTCGTCCAGCGGATCGCGCCGCAGCCGGTGGCGCAAGGCCGAAGGCGCAACCGCCCGCAGATGGTCCCGCGTAACCTGCCCATCACCGCCAAAGGCCGCCAGCGCCCGTGCCGCCCTGAGCAGCGTCAATTCCCCGCGCAGCCCGTCCGACCCCAGTGCCACGCACAATTCCGCGCAATCGCGCAAGCGATTCTCGCCCGCCTCCACATGGCCCAGCGCAGACCGCGCTGCCACGATCCGGGCGCGCAGATCCATGTCGGCCCCATGCCATTCCGTGACGAATCCCACCGGGTCGCGGTCATAGGCATCGCGCCGCCGGATCACCTCGATCCGCGTGTCGATATCCCTGGGGCTTGTCACCTCGACCGACAGGCCGAACCGGTCCAGCAATTGCGGCCGCAATTCCCCTTCCTCGGGGTTGCCGGACCCGACAAGCACGAAACGCGCCGGATGCCGGATCGACAGGCCCTCACGCTCCACCACGTTCTGACCGGATTGCGCCACGTCGAGCAGCAGATCGACCAGATGATCCTCCAACAGGTTCACCTCGTCGATATAAAGGTATCCGCGATTGGCCCGCGCCAAAAGGCCGGGCTCGAACGCCTTTTCCCCCAGCGTCAGCGCCTTTTCGATATCGAGCGCGCCCACCACCCGATCCTCGGTCGCCCCCAGCGGCAGGTCGATCACCGGCGTGGGCTTTTCCACCACGTCGCGGTCTGTGACCTTGGCCCAATCGGGGATCTGCCCCTCGTGTTCCGAATTCACCGGGCAGCCCGCGATGGCGGAAATCGGTGGCAACAGCGCGGCAAGACCCCGGACAGCGGTGGATTTGCCCGTGCCACGGTCCCCGAACACCAGAACACCCCCGATGCCGGGGTCGATGGCGGTCAGGATCATGGCCTGTTTCATGTCCTCCTGCCCCACGATGGCGGAAAAGGGGAACGGGCCCATGCGTGCAAGATCCTTCATTCGGCGGCGACCTTCATCTCTTGGGGATTGGGGTGGGTCAGGTCCGGCGTCACGCCGCCCCATGACCCTTCGACCGCATCGACCCGGAACCGGGCGTAGAGATCTTCCTTGAACAATTTGCCCTCGCGCACCTCGCGGATGGCGCTGGCATGGGGGCCATCGGCGCGGGCGAATGCGGCCATGCTCGCCACATCCGGCCAGACCGAGAATGTCGCCTGCCGCACCAGCGGCAATTCCCCGATGCCGATCTTGAACAGCACGTTCGGGTCCTGCCCGATGGCGCGCGAGATCGCGGGTTCCTGTTTCCAGAACCGTCCGGCGCTCCGCAGCTTGACCGTCGCCCGCGTCAGCGCGGCAACCGGCCCGTCCAGCGTGATGTCCTGCGGGGTGAACGGGGCCTTGCCGTCCCACCGGCCACGGGCCGAGGCTGGCGTCAGGAAAACCGTCATCCTTTCGTCGGCCATCTCCGCGTAGCGACGGAACACCTGTGTACCGAACATCGCGCGGCGCGCCGTGTCATGGTCGGGCCATGTGGCCAAGATCGCATAGACCGAGGTGTCGGGAATGGGGGTAAACCCCTCGCCCACGCCCGAACCGCAAAGCTTCACCGTGCCGATGTCGCGCACCGCTTTCAGGGCGAATCGTGCGGTCGCCATCTGCGCCAAGGCCCACAGGCGCGCGCGCACGGGCCCGAAGCGATACAGGCTCAAGGTGACGGATTGCATGGCCGGTCCTCCATGTGTCAACTTAGTCTGACATATTCTTGGCCAGAAGAAAAGGCAATGCGACACAGGATTGTCTTGGCAATCCCGCCTTCTGTGCCATAATGTAAATCTGACTAGACAGTTGAGGCCCCGGATGACCGACCGACCGAAATCCTCCGGCCCCTCCAGCGCGATCGTCATCGGGGCGGGGCTGGGTGGCCTGTCCGCCGCCATGCGGCTGGGGGCCAAGGGCTACCAGGTCACGCTTCTGGACCGACTCGACCGGGTGGGCGGGCGCGGCTCGTCCGTCACGCAGAACGGCCATCGCTTCGATCTCGGCCCCACCATCGTCACCGTCCCGCAGGTCTTCGAACAGCTCTGGCGCGACTGCGGCCGCGATTTCCGCAAGGATGTCGATCTGCGCCCCGTCGATCCCTATTACGAGATCCGCTGGCGCGACGGCTCCGTCTTTACCGTCCGGCAGGACGAGCAGGCGATGATCGACGAGGTGCACCGCCTTTCGCCGCGCGATGTGCCCGGCTACAAGAAATTCTTCAAGGACAGCGAGACACGCTACCAATTCGGGTTCGAGGGGCTGGGCCGCCGCCCGATGAACAAGCTGATGGACCTGATCCGCGAATTGCCCGGTTTCGTGAAACTGCGCGCCGATCGGTCCGTCTATGGCCATGCCGCCGCCCGCGTCCGCGACCCGCGCCTCCGCATGGCGTTGTCGTTCCACCCGCTCTTCATCGGCGGGGATCCGACACATGTGACCTCTATGTATATCCTCGTCAGCCACCTCGAAAAGGAATTCGGGGTGCATTACGCGATGGGCGGGGTGCAGGCGATGGCCGATGCCATGGTGCGCGTGATCGAGGATCAGGGCGGCACCGTCCGCCGCGGGGTCGAGGTGGACGAGATCACCGTGACCGCGGGCCGCGCGGATGGCGTGATCACTGCGGATGGCGAACGGCTTGCCGCCGATATCGTCGTGTCGAACGCCGATCCGGGCACGACCTATGACCATCTCCTGCGCAACCAGACCAAGCGCCGCTGGACCAAGGCGCGGCTCAGCCGCTCCCGTTGGTCGATGGGTCTTTTCGTCTGGTATTTCGGGACAAAGGGCACGGCGGGCAAATGGGCCGATGTGGGCCACCACACGATCCTGAACGGCCCGCGCTACAAGGGTCTGCTCAATGACATCTTCATGAAGCGCCACCTTGCCCATGACATGTCGATCTACCTGCACCGCCCTTCGGTCACCGATCCGTCGGTCGCACCCAAGGGCGATGATACATTCTATGCCCTCAGCCCGGTTCCCAACCTGCATGGCGCGGACAGCGTCGATTGGGACGAGATGCGCGAAACCTATCGCCGCAACCTTGCGGGCGTGTTGAACGATCACCTGATCCCCGGCTTCGAGGATCATCTCTCGGCCAGCCATATCCTCACGCCCACCGATTTCCAGACCCGCTACCTCAGCCCCCATGGTGCGGGCTTCAGCCTCGAGCCGCGCATCTTCCAATCCGCATGGTTCCGCCCGCACAATATTTCCGAGGAATTCGGCAACCTGTTCCTCGTCGGCGCGGGCACCCATCCCGGTGCCGGCATCCCTTCGGTCGTCACCTCGTCCGAGGTGTTGACCCAGCTCGTTCCCGATGCGCCGCGTCCCTACGTCGTGGCCCCGACCAAGGTGGCCGCCGAATGATGCAGGCAGGCGATCTGGATTGGTGCCGCAACGCGATCCGTGAAGGGTCCTATTCCTTCCACGCGGCCTCAAGGCTTTTGCCGGCCCGCGTCCGTGATCCGGCCTTGGCGCTTTACGCCTTTTGCCGCGTCGCGGATGACGAGGTCGATTTCGGCACCAACAAACCTGCCGCTGTCCTCGCGCTCCGCGACAGGCTCGATCTGGTCTACGCGGGCCGCCCCCGCAACGCGCCCGCCGACCGCGCCTTTGCCGCCTTGGTCGAAGATTTCGACATGCCCCGCGAATTGCCCGAGGCGCTGCTCGAAGGGCTGGCATGGGATGGCATGGAACGCCGCTATGCCACCCTGTCCGATGTGCGCAGCTATTCGGCCCGCGTCGCCTCTGCGGTGGGGGCGATGATGTGCGTCCTGATGCGCGTCCGCGACCCCCGCGCGCTGGCGCGTGCCTGTGATCTGGGCGTAGCGATGCAGCTGACCAACATCGCCCGCGACGTGGGTGAGGATGCGCGCGCAGGCCGCTTCTACCTCCCCACCGACTGGATGAAGGAGGCGGGGCTCGACCTTGACGCCTTCCTTGCCGATCCGCGCCCCGGCCCCGAAATGCGCCGCCTCGTGCGCCGCCTTCTGGCCGAGGCGAACCGCCTCTACCTCCGGTCCGAGGCCGGGATCGGCGCGCTGCCCCTGTCGGCCCGCCCCGGCATCTTTGCCGCGCGCCATTGCTACGACGCCATCGGGCGGAACCTTGCCCGGGCTGGTCATGACAGCGTCAGCGCTCGCGCCTATACGACCCGCGCGCAGAAACTCGGGCTTCTGGGTTTGTCCGTGGTGCGGGCCGGTCTGGTTACGGTCTTTCCGACCAATCCCGTGCTTTTCGCCAAACCCCTGACTGAGACCGCCTTTCTGGTCGAGGCCGCCGCCCATCCCGACACCTTGAAATCGGGCTGGGGCGAAAGCGTCATTTCCGTCCTTTCCCAACTCGAAGCACGCGATCGCGCGCAGGGTGCCTTGGCGCGGACCGCCTGAGGCCCTATCTGCCAATCATGGATTGGCTTTTGTTCGCGATATTCCTGGCGGCCTGCGGGGCTGCGGCCACGACCGGCTCGATGTTCATGCCGGGCGCGTGGTATCGCGCGCTGTCCAAACCATCCTGGACCCCACCCGATTGGGTGTTCCCCGTGGTCTGGACGATCCTCTACATCTCCTCGGCCTTTGCCGCGGCCCGTGTCGCCCCTCTTGAGGGCAGCGCCTATGCCATGGCTTTCTGGGCGATGCAGATCGCCTTCAACACGCTCTGGACGCCGGTCTTTTTCGGCCTGCACCGCATCCGCGCGGGATTTGTCGTCATGCTGGGTCTCTGGATCGCGGTTGCGGGAACCATGGTCACCTTCTGGCAACTCGACTGGATCGCGGGCGCGTTGTTCGTGCCCTACCTCGCCTGGGTCACCATCGCGGGCGCGTTGAACGGCAGCGTCTGGATGCGGAACCGGGGCGGGATGAGCGAACCTGCCGCTTAACGCAGCATCCGCGCCAGCATCCTGCGCGTGTGGTCCTGCCCTCCGTAGAAGATGGCGAGGATCCTCACGACCCGCATGTCTTCGTTCACGTCAAAATAGACGATGAACCGATCCATCGTCACGTTGCGGATCCCCAAGCCCATTTCTGGTCGCAACGATCCACGATATGGTGCCTTGGCGAGTCCTTGAAGAGCGTGCAGGAATCCTTCGAGCCTCTCTAAGACTATGGCTTCTGCCTCTTCGGCAGAATGACCGAAAGCCTCAAAACTTCGGAGCAGGAAATCCGATATGGAAACGAGGTCCGACTCGACGGCCTCCTGACGCTCAATCCTGTAGTTCACGCCTTGCCCGCCAGCGCTCCATGACCTTCCGCGTCAGTTCTCCGGGTGTTTCCATGGCAACGAATGGCCCCTTCGCCCGTTCCTGCAAAACCGCCCTCAGCGCCGCTACGTCGGCCATCTCGGCCTCGCGTTCCATCTGCAGACGGTCCAGCCCATGCTGGATCACGGCGCTGATGCTGGCATATCGGCCTTCTTCCACCAGCTGGCGGGCAAAGGCGGCCTGTTGATCACTCAGCGAAACGGAGGTCTTTACGGTCATGGCGGCTCCTTGGTGCTACTGAGTAGTATAACTGAGAGGGGCGCAAAGAAAAAGGGCGCCCGAAGGCACCCGATTCCCGAAAACGACCAAAGGGTCACGCCAGCGAGCGTTCGACCTCTTCGCGTTCGAAGATCTCGATGACATCGCCCTTGCGGATGTCGTCGTAATTCTCGAAGGCCATCCCGCATTCCTGCCCGGATTGCACTTCCTTGACCTCGTCCTTGAAGCGCTTGAGCGTCTTGAGCGTGCCCTCGTGGACCACGACATCGTCGCGCAGAAGGCGCACACCGGCCGACCGGCGGGCCACGCCCTCGGTCACCAGACAGCCCGCGACATTGCCCACACCCGAGACCTTGAAGACTTCGCGGATCTGCGCGTAGCCGATGAAGTTCTCGCGGATCTCGGCACCCAGCAGACCCGAAGCAGCGGCCTTCACATCGTCGACCAGGTCGTAAATCACCGAATAATACCGGATCTCCACGCCCTTCTGGTTCGCGCTCGTCCGTGCGGGCGCATTGGCCCGGACGTTGAAGCCGATCACCGGCGCGCCCGAGGCTTCGGCCAGCGTGATGTCGGATTCCGTGATCGCGCCCACACCGTAATGCAGCACGCGCACGCGCACCTCGTCGTTGCCGATCTTTTCCATCGCCTGGACGATGGCCTCGGCAGAGCCCTGCACGTCGGCCTTCACCACGATGGGCAGTTCGGCCACGTTCTTGTCCGCCTTGGCCTTGGCCAGAAGCTGGTCGAGCGTCGTGGCGGCACCTGCCGCCGCGCGCTTGTCCTTGGCGGCCTGCGCCCGGTATTCCGCGATCTCGCGGGCCTGCGCCTCGGTTTCGACCACGTTCAGCACGTCGCCCGCTTCGGGCGTTCCGTTCAGACCCAGAACCTCGACGGGAACCGACGGACCGGCGATCTTCACCCGGTCGCCCTTGTCGTTCTCCATCGCGCGGACCTTGCCCCACTGCTCGCCCACGACAAAGATATCGCCTTGTTTCAGCGTACCTTTCTGGACCAGCACGGTCGCCACGGGGCCACGGCCCACGTCAAGCTGCGCCTCGATCACCGCGCCTTCGGCGGGGCGGTCGGGGTTGGCCTTGAGCTCGAGGATCTCGGCCTGAAGCGCGATGGCCTCAAGCAGCTCCGGCAGGCCCTGCCCGGTATGGGCGGACACCTCGACGTCCTGCACTTCGCCCGACATCTTTTCGACGATGACTTCGTGCTGGAGCAGTTCGGCGCGGACCTTGTCGGGGTCTGCCTCGTATTTGTCGATCTTGTTGATCGCCACGATCATCGGCACCTTGGCGGCCTTGGCGTGGTTGATCGCCTCGATCGTCTGCGGCATCACCGAATCGTCTGCGGCAACCACCAGAACCACGATATCCGTCACCTGCGCGCCACGGGCTCGCATGGAGGTGAAGGCCGCGTGGCCGGGCGTATCGAGGAAAGTCAGAACCGCGCCGCTTTCGGTCTTCACCTGGTAGGCACCGATATGCTGCGTGATGCCGCCGGCCTCGCCCGACACGACATTCGCCTGCCGGATCTTGTCCAGGAGCGAGGTCTTGCCGTGGTCGACGTGGCCCATGATCGTGATGACGGGCGGACGCGGCTTCAGATCCTCGGCCTTGTCCTCGACCGAGTCGATGACATGCTCCACGTCCGAATCCGAGACGCGCTGCACGCGGTGGCCGAATTCCTCGATGATCAGTTCGGCGGTATCGGCGTCGATCACCTGGTTTTGCGTGACCATCATGCCGTTCTGCATCAGCGCCTTGACCACATCGGCCACGCGTTCCGCCATCCGGTTGGCCAATTCGCTGACCACGATGGTTTCGGGCAATTGCACGTCGCGCACGATCTTTTCGCGGTCCTGCTGACCGCCCATCGCCTTCTGGCGCGCGCGCTCCTGCTTGCGCTTCATCGCGGCGAGGCTGCGCTGACGGCCGCCTTCGCCCCCGGTGAGCGCCTCGTTCAGCGTCAGCTTGCCTGCGCGGCGGCCATCGCGTTCGCCACCGCCCCGCTTGCCGCCACGATCCTCGTCCTCGGCCTTGCGGCGGACGGGTTGCGGCGCGGGTTTACTTGCTCCGCCACGGGGTGTGGCGGCGGCTGCCGCTTCCACGGCTGCCGGGTCGCTCGGCGCTTCCTTGGGCGCGTTGCGGCGGGCCTCTTCCTCGGCAAGACGGCGGGCGTCTTCCTCTTCCTTGGCGCGCAGCATCTCTTCGCGCTCGCGATCCTCGCGTTCCTTGGCTTCGGCCTCGGCGCGGCGGCGGGCGCGTTCTTCTTCGCGTTCGCGTTCTTCCTGCTGGCGGCGCTGTTCGTCCTCGACCTCGCGGGCGCGGGCGTTCTGAAGCGCTTTCAGGCGGCGTTCAAGCTCGGCATCGGGCAGCGACTTTTCGCGCTTGCCACCCTCGGCATTCTGCGCAGCCGCGGATTGCGCGCCGGGTTTCGGCACGACAACGCGCTTGCGCTTGGTCTCGACCACGACGCTTTTGGTGCGCCCGCGCGAGAAGCTCTGGCTCACGCGGCCAGACCGCGCACCACCAGAGAGGCCAAGGGGTTTCTTTCCGTCCGTGTCGCTCATGCGTTCCGTTCGTCTTTCCCGGCGGTCACTCCGCCGTCTGCCTTGCGCAGGCCCTGCAGTTTCGCGGCACCCTCTACAACACGAGGGGCAAGACCGCCAGCGGCAAGCGCGCCATGTATCACACTTTGGCGTCCGAATGCCAAACCCAATTCCCGGGCGGTCAGGACGCTGAAATAGCGGGCGCCGGTGGGCGTCCACAGCTTCGATTTACCCCGCTCGGACCCATCGGTGGCCTGAAGCAGGACGGCGACTTTCCGGGTCGCCAACCAGTCTTTCACCTTTTCGAACCCGGCCACGGCTTCACCCGCCTTGCGGCTGAGCGCGATCAGGTCCGTCAGCCGCCGTGCCAGCCCAGCCTCGAGGATATCGACAAGGCCATCGGGCAGCGTGACAGGCTGTTTCGCGGCGCGGGAAAAGAGGTTCTTCTTCACCGCCAGTTCCAGCGCCGCGCGTTCGGAGGCAACCCAGATGCCGCGTCCCGGCAATTTCTCGCCGAGATCGGGCACGACCATTCCGTCAGGACCCACGACAAAGCGGATCAACCCGTGTTTGGGCTGAACCTCGCCGGTGGCGATGCAGCGGCGCTCCGGGCCATCGGCCCTGTCTGTCTGTGCTCCGCCACGGCCCATGTCCCGTGCGTCCTCCAGGGGGAGGGCCTCAGCCCTCCGCCTCCTCGTCGAGATCTTCTTCGTCGCCCTCTTCCGCAGCTTCGGCCGCGGCCTGGGCCTCCAGTTCTTCGATCGACACCCAGCCCAGCTTGACGCGGGCGGTCATGACCATGTTCTGCGCTTCCTCGAGGCTCACGTCGAAGGGTTCGAGCAGACCGGTATCCTTGACGCGCGCGCCGTCCACCGTGGTCCAGCCGCCGGCCAGTTCCCAATCGGCGCAGGTCGCGAAATCTTCCAGCGTCTTGATGCCGTCCTCACCCAGCGCCACCAGCATCTGTGGGGTCAGGCCGTCGAATTCAAGCAAGGCCTCTTCCATCCCGAGGCTCTTGGCCTTTGCGAGCGCCTGCTTGTTCTGCTCCTCGAGGTAGTCGCGGGCGCGGGCCTGCAATTCCTCGGCGGTGCTTTCGTCGACGCCGTCGATCACCAAAAGCTCGTCCATGTCCACATAGGCCACTTCCTCGAGCGAGGTGAAGCCTTCCGAGACCAGGAGCTGGGCAAAGAATTCGTCCAGATCCAGCGTGTCGACGAACAGCTTGGTGCGTTCCTCGAACTCGGCCTGACGGCGCTTGGATTCCTCTTCCTCGGTGAGGATGTCGATATCCAGACCCGTCAGCTGGCTGGCAAGACGCACGTTCTGACCGCGACGACCGATCGCCAGTGACAGCTGCTCGTCGGGCACGACGACCTCGATCCGCTCGGCATCCTCGTCGATCACGACCTTGGTCACTTCGGCGGGTTGCAGCGCGTTCACGAGGAAGGTCGCGGGATCCTCATTCCACGGAATGATGTCGATCTTTTCGCCCTGAAGCTCGTTCACAACGGCCTGAACGCGGCTGCCGCGCATACCGACGCAGGCGCCAACGGGGTCGATGGAGCTGTCATAGGAAATCACGCCGATCTTGGCACGCGACCCGGGATCGCGGGCCACGGCCTTGATCTCGATGATGCCGTCGTAGATCTCGGGCACTTCCATCTTGAACAATTCGGCCATGAATTCGGGTGCCGTGCGCGACAGGAAGATCTGCGGCCCACGCGGCTCGCGGCGCACATCCTTGACGTAGCAGCGGATGCGGTCGCCGTTGCGATAGGCTTCGCGGCCGATCTTTTCGTTGCGGCGCAACACGCCTTCGCCCCGGCCGATGTCGACGATGACATTGCCGTATTCCTCGCGCTTGACGACACCGTTGATGATGGTGCCCGCGCGGTCCTTGAATTCCTCGTACTGGCGGTCGCGCTCGGCCTCGCGCACCTTCTGCAAGATGACCTGCTTGGCCGATTGCGCGGCGATCCGGCCCATTTCCACCGGCGGGATCTCGTCGATGATCGTGTCGCCGATCTTGGCATCGGCCAGCCAGGGCTTGGCCTGTTCGACGGTCAGCTGCGCCTTTTCGTTCTCGACCTCGTCATCGGCGACGACGGTGCGCACGCGGGTGAAACGCGCGCGGCCGGTCTTGCGGTCGATGGCGACGCGGATGTCGAGCTCGGCCCCGTAGCGCGACTTGGCGGCGCGCGCGAGGCTCTCTTCCATCGCTTCGATGACCAGCGACGGGTCGATCATCTTTTCGCGGGCCACGGCCTCGGCGGTCTGCAACAGTTCCAGCTGGTTGGCTGACGTGATGGCCATCTTGCGTTACTCCTCAGCGTCCGAGGATTCTTCCTCGATATCGTCAAACTGGGTTTCGTCGATGATGCCCGCGGCCTTCCTCTGCCGCAGCATCTCCTTGATCAACTCGTCGGTCAGGACCAGTTTCGCATCCGACAGCCAGTCGAAATGCAGACCCACGGTCCCTTCCTCGATGTTCAACAGAACCTCTTCGCCCTCGACGCCCGCCAGCACGCCCTTGAAGCGGCGGCGCCCGTCGATCATCTCGGTCGTCTCGATCCGGGCCTCGTAGCCTTCGAAGGTCTCGAAATCCTTGAGCCGGGTCAGCGGGCGGTCGATGCCGGGGCTCGACACTTCCAGCGTATAGGCATCCTCGAGCGGGTCCTCGACATCCAGCACCGCGCTGACGGCGGTGGAGATCTCGGCGCATTCATCCACCTCGATCCCGCCGCCGGGGCGCTCGGCCATGATCTGCAAGGTCTTGGTCTGACCGCCCATCAGCCGGATGCGCACCAGCTCGAACCCCATACCCTCGATCACGGGGGTCAGGATTTCGGCCATGCGCCGGTCGATGGCGGTCTTGGCGATCAGCTCCGACAAAAGGGGTCTCCAGAAACGAAAAAACGGGCCGCGCGGCCCGTCGAACTTGTCCGGTGGTGCCATCCGGTTTGGACCCGGGGGCGCCGCTGTTGAAGGCCATATAGGGGGAATCGGGGCGCGGCGCAAGGGCTGGGCGCATTGACGAACCGGTACCGATAGACTTGAATTGCCACCGGTGTTTTTCGAGTTTCAGCTTTGCACGCGTCTCACCCGGATATCGTCAGGCTTCTCTTGGGCGAGATCGTCGGACCAGTGCTGATTGGGCGGGTGCCAAGGCGTCATGCCGCGCGTGTCGGCGCGCGTCATCCGCATGTGTGGTTGAGCCGCGAAACCCTGCTCAAGCAATACGCACGGCACCCCGATATCCCCTTGTCGGAATACGAAGATCTGTCGTGGGCCTTTGCCAGCGATCTGATCTACGGCGACAAGCGCGCCGGACGCTTCCATATCGTTACTGCTGTCACGCGTGATCCCGGCAAGCCAGACCCATTTCAAGATGACGCTCAAGAACGTGCGCAACTCCGAACGCCTGTTCTTGATCAGCGCGCATGACCTCAGGCCGGCATCTCTGCGCAAGCTCGTCCAGTCTGCAAAAGAAATAAGGCCCCCCAGTTGACCGGAGGGCCGCTCGGGGAGGGGCCTGCTAAGCACCCCCAATCAACGCCCGGACAAGTCCGGTGTCACGGTCAGCAGATATTTCACCGCATCCCCCGAGTAGCTCAAAGGTATCTCTTTCGCTGCCTTTCGTCAAGAAATTCAATTATTTACTAAGTGTTTGACCCGGAATCGTTTTTTGCGCGCGGGCCTCCGGCATTCCCCCTCATCCCTCGTGTTTCCTCCGTTGCACTGCACCCCGGATTGTCCCAAGGTCGCTGCAAAACACGACATCAGGAAGGGATCACACCATGCGCACCCGTGCCGCCGTCGCATTGGAAGCCGGAAAGCCGCTCGAAATCATGGAGGTCAATCTCGACGGTCCCAAGGCCGGCGAGGTTCTGGTCGAGATCAAGGCCACCGGCATCTGCCATACCGACGAATTCACCCGCTCCGGCGCCGATCCCGAGGGGCTTTTTCCCGCGATCCTCGGCCATGAGGGCGCGGGCGTGGTGCTGGAAGTGGGCGAGGGCGTGACCACGCTCAAACCCGGCGATCACGTCATCCCGCTTTACACGCCGGAATGTCGGCAATGCCCGTCGTGCCTCTCGGGCAAGACGAACCTCTGCACCGCGATCCGCAACACCCAAGGCCAGGGCCTGATGCCCGACGGCACCACGCGGTTCTCCATGCTCGATGGCACGCCGATCTACCATTACATGGGCTGTTCGACCTTCGCCAATCACACGGTGATGCCCGAGATCGCGCTGGCCAAGGTCCGCGAGGACGCGCCCTTCGACAAGATCTGCTACATCGGCTGCGGCGTGACCACGGGCATCGGGGCGGTGATCAACACCGCCGGGGTCGAGATCGGGTCCACCGCCGCCGTCTTCGGCCTTGGGGGTATCGGGCTCAACGTGATCCAGGGTCTGCGGATGGCGGGGGCCGACATGATCATCGGCGTTGACCTGAACGACAGCAAGGCCGAGATGGCGCGCAAGTTCGGGATGACCCATTTCGTGAACCCGTCGAAAATCGAAGGCTCCGTGGTGCAGGAAATCGTCAACCTGACCAAGCGGGGCGCCGACCAGATCGGCGGCGTGGATTATTCCTTCGATGCAACCGGCAACGTGAGGGTGATGCGCGATGCGCTGGAATGCTCGCATCGCGGCTGGGGCGTATCCGTGATCATCGGCGTGGCCCCCGCCGGGGCCGAGATCTCGACCCGCCCCTTCCAGCTGGTCACCGGCCGCGTCTGGAAAGGCACCGCATTCGGCGGTGCCAAGGGCCGCACCGATGTGCCGAAATTCGTCGACTGGTACATGGACGGCAAGATCGAGATCGACAGCATGATCACCCACACAATGAGCCTCGACGAGATCAACACCGCCTTCGACCTGATGCACGAGGGCAAATCGATCCGCTCGGTCGTGATCTATTGATGACAGGGACGAAAGGAATACGGGGATGATGACACAGCGATGGGGCGGCGGGGTCTGCCTTGCCCTGATGATCGGCTCGGCAGCCTCTGCCGAAGGTTGGTCGGTGATCGATTTCAACGCGGTCAACAGCCGTAGCATCTGCATGAACTATGCGGAAACGACGATCGAGACCTACCGAAGCCGGTTCGGTGCGCCCGGGTTCACGGGGCGCTCGGAATGGACGGTCGGCGGCTACGACCTGCGCGGCGAAGTTGTCGACGCCCTCTTCGTCTGCGTGGACGAGGCCGGCTTGGTCTCGCCCCTGATGGTGCTGCACAACACCGATGACGACAGCGATGCGCGGGAACTGATCGCCGATCGGCTGGGCGACATCTGGGACGAGATCGTCGCCGGCGGGGGCACCACCCTTGGCGGCACCACGCTGGGCGGCGCCACCAAATAGGGCGCAGCAATTGTCCGACCTGACGATCCGCCGCGCGGACAGCCATGATGCCACGGCGCTGGAAGACCTGCTTTTGCCGGTCTTCCGCGCGGGCGACACCTATACGATCGACCCCGACATCTCGGCCGGGGATGCGGTGGCCTATTGGCTTGCGCCGGAAAAGACCGCCTTTCTGGCCGAGGCCGGGGGCCGCGCGCTTGGCACCTATTATATCCGCCCCAATCAGGCCGGGGGCGGCGCGCATGTCTGCAATTGCGGCTACATCACGGCCCCCGAGGCACGCGGGCGCGGCGTGGCCCGCGCCATGCTGGCCCACTCGCTGGATGAGGCCCGCGCGCAGGGTTACCGGGCGATGCAATACAATTTCGTCGTTTCGACCAATACCCGCGCCATCGACACCTGGACCCGCGCCGGGTTCGAAACGGTGGGCCGCCTGCCCGCCGCCTTTCACCACCCGACCCAAGGCTATGTCGATGCGCTCGTCATGTTCCGGTCCCTTGTCTAGGGCGTTTGCCCTGGTGGCCCTGGCCCTGCCAGCGCTGGCCCATGGGCAGACCGCCTCCGACACCCTGCGCGCGCTCGATCCCCCTGATCCCGTCGTGACCTACACGCTTGGCGGACAAGAGATCATCCTTCGGCCTTGGGACATCGTGGCGGTCGAATTGTCCGAAAGCGGCGGGATCACCGATATCTTCCTGCGCCTGACCCCCGAGGCGGCAGAGACGCTCGCGGCCACGACAGCGCAGGCCATCGGACGACCCTTTGGGATCCACCTGTGCGGCCATGCCATGCTGGAGACATCGGTCGCGGCCGTGAACGAGACCGGTACCCTCTACCTGCCCGACACGAATGCCGCCCGGGGCGAGGCGCTCCGCGCGCTCTGGCAGGGCCGGACGCGATGTGACAGGCTGGGGCCGGAGGTATTTCCCGATGGCCAATGACAAGACACCGCTGCTGGCGGTCCTGATCGACGCCGACAACACCAGCCACAAGCATGCCCGCGCGATTTTCGACGAGATCGCGGGCTTTGGCGAGGCAAGCGTGCGGCGCATCTACGGGGATTTCTCCTCGACCCACATGAAGGGCTGGTCGGCGGTCCAGGCCGAATTCGGCATCGTGCCGCATCACCAGCCCGCCAATACCGTGGGCAAGAACGCCAGCGACATCGCGCTCGTGATCGACGCGATGGACCTGATGCACACCGGCCGGTTCGACGGCTTCGTCCTGGTCAGTTCCGACAGCGATTTCACCCGCCTCGCGCAGCGCCTGCGCGAACAGGGGCTGGAGGTCTACGGCATCGGCCAGCAAAAGACCCCCGAGGCGTTCCGCCGGGCCTGCAAACGGTTCATCTTTGTCGAGAACATCCTGCCCGCCGATCCCAAGGACGAGAAATCCGAGGGCAAGAGCCCCGACAAACTCCCCCTGACCGAGGCGCGCGACCTGATCTTTCGCGCCATGGACGGGATCGAACAGGATGACGACTGGTATTCGCTGGGCCAGATCGGCCAGTTCATCACCGCCGCCAACCCCGATTTCGACACCCGGACCTATGGCAAGCGCAAGCTGTCGGACCTGGTGCAGAGCCTGAAGATGCTGGAGGTCAAGCGCGGCGCGGGCAACCAGTTGCTGGTGCGTCGTCTGGATTGAGGCGTTGTTGGGGGCTCTGCCCCTGGCCTGCGGCCTCCCCCCGGAGTTTTTCGGCCAAGATGAAGGGGGGCCGTTAACCTTGATGAAAGGTTGACGGGTCAGGCCCTGCGGTAACGGGCGAGGAAGGTTTTCACCGCCTCGGCGGCGACGCGGTCGATTTCCGTCTCTTGAGGGTTCTTTTCGATGCCGAAGAGCACCTTGAGCATCAGGTCGGCGCGGCAAAGCTGGGCCAGCTGGTCGGCGGCCAGCGCGCTATCCTCGATGGCGAGCGTGGCGCGCGCCTTGGGGCTGTCGAGATATTGGGCGATCTTGCGGCCCCATTTCTTGGGTCCGCTGTCGTAGAAGGTGCGCCCCAGGTCGGGAAAGCGCTGCGCCTCGGCGACGCAGACGCGGAACATGTCCTGCCCGAAGCGGGACAGGATGAAGGTGATCAGCGCCTTGCAGATCACATGCAGCGTTTCCTCGACGCTCAGATCGCCCGCATCCATCAGGAATTCGATTTCGGCCTGTTGCGCGCATTCGATTTCCAGAACCGCGAGGAACAGGTGCTGCTTGTCGGGGAAATAGCTGTAGAGCGTGGCCTTGGACACACCGGCATCGCGGGCGATCTCGTCCACGCTGGCACCCTCGTAGCCTTCGCGCAAAAAGACGCTGCGTGCGCCTTCGACCACCTGGTCGAACTTGCGCCCCTTCTTGATCTGCGCCTCGGCGTTCATCCCTGTCCCCCCGCTTGTCGTGACAATGTAAACCATCCGGTTCAGTTGCGGCAAGGACTTCGCACATGGACTCTGATCGAGGCGCGGATTAGCCAAGGCCCATGTTCGAGATCTTTCTCAAGACCTTGCCGTTCTTTGCCTTGATCGGGCTGGGCTACCAGGCCTGCCGGACCGGGTTTTTCACGGCCGAGGCTGCGGCCTATCTCACGAAATTCGTGTTCTATTTCGCGCTTTCGGCGATGCTGTTCCGCTTTGCCGCGAACCTGTCCCTCGCGGAGATCTTCGATTGGTGGTTTGTCGCCGCCTATCTGTGGGGCTGTTTCGTGGTCTATGCGATCGCCACCGCCGTGGCGTTCCTGCGCAGACGCTCGATCGAGGAAGCGGCGGTGGAGGCGCAATGCGCCGTGATCGGCAATACCGGCTTTCTCGGCGTGCCGATGCTGATCGTGCTTCTGGGCGAGGCGGCGGCGGGTCCTGTCCTGATGGTCCTGTCGCTCGACCTGATCGTGTTTTCCTCGATCATCGTGATCCTGATCACGGGCAGCCGGGATGGGCGGATGTCGCTCGGCATTCTCAAGACCGTGGGGATGGGGCTGATCAAGAACCCGATGATCGTCTCCATGACGCTGGGCCTGGCCTGGTCGGGGACGGGCTGGGCCGTGCCGGGGCCGGTCAACGAATTCCTGGGCATCCTGGGGGCGGCGGCCACGCCCGGCGCGCTCTTTGCCATCGGTGCATCGCTGGCGGGCAAATCGGCCGAACGCATCCAGGTCGCGGGCTGGCTCAGTTTCTGCAAGCTCGTCCTGCATCCCCTGGCCGTGGGTTTTGCCGCGCTCTGGCTCTTTCCGGTCGACACGTTTGACGCGGCGGTGATGATCGCCGCCTCCTCCCTGCCGGTGGCGGGCAATGTCTATATCCTTGCCCAGCATTACGGGGTCGCGCCGCAGCGCGTTTCGGCCTCGATCCTGATCTCGACGGCGCTCAGCATCCTGACGGTGTCCGCCGTGATCGCCTGGGTCTCGGGCATGGCGGGGATCGTGCCGGGGGGCTGATCCGCTTGCGGTCGGGCCTTGGGCCGCGCTACGCCTTGGGCGGGCCGCAACAGGAGGGCGCGATGGAAACGATCTCGGAAAACCGGTGTTTCGACGGGACGCAGGGCGTCTATCGCCATGCGTCCGAGGCGACGGGCACCGACATGACATTCGGCCTGTTCCTGCCCGCCGAGGCGGAGGACGGGCCGGTGCCTGTGTTGTGGTATCTTTCGGGCCTGACCTGCACCCATGCCAATGCGATGGAGAAAGCGGGCGCGCAGCAATGGGCCGCCGAACAGGGGATCGCGCTGGTTTTCCCCGACACCTCGCCCCGGGGGGCGGGCGTGCCCGACGATCCGGCCTATGACCTGGGGCAGGGGGCGGGGTTCTACCTGAACGCGGTGCAGGACCCATGGGCCGAGCATTTCCAGATGTGGAGCTACATCACCGAGGAATTGCCGCAGGCGCTGTTTCACCGCTTCGCGCTCGACGAAGAGCGGCAGGCGATCACCGGTCATTCCATGGGCGGCCATGGCGCGCTGACCATCGCCATGCATCACCCCGACCGCTTCGCCAGCGTTTCGGCCTTTGCGCCCATCTGCAACCCGATGGAAAGCGATTGGGGCCAGAAGCAATTCACCGCCTATCTGGGTTCCAACACCGCCCTGTGGGAGGCGCATGACGCAAGCGTGCTGATGCGCGAGCGCGGTTTTGCCGGGCCGATCCTGATCGACACCGGGACGGCGGATCAATTCGGCGATCTCTTGAGGACCGAAGTCCTGGCCGAGGCGATGGCGGCGCGCCGCCAGCATGCCACCCTGCGCCTGCAACCGGGATACGATCACAGCTATTGGTTCGTCTCGAGCTTCATGGAGGATCACGTGACCTTTCACGCCGAAGCGCTTTACGGGGTCCGCACATGACGCCTGCAGCCGTGGTTTTCGACATCGGCAATGTGCTGGTCGAATGGCACCCCGAACGCCATTATGATCGTCTGATCGGGCCGGAGCGGCGCAAGGCGCTGTTCGCCGCAGTCGATCTGCACGCGATGAACCTGCGCGTCGATCTGGGCGCGCCCTTTGCCGCCGAGGTCGCGGCGATGGCAGATGCCCATCCCGAGTGGCGGGCCGAGATCCTGGCCTGGCGCGAGGGCTGGGTCGAGATGTGCAGCCCTGCGATCCCCGGTTCGGTCGCGCTTTTGCGCAGGCTCCGGGCGCGGGGTGTGCCGGTCTTTGCCCTGTCGAATTTCGGGGTCGATACCTATGCGACGGCGCAAGGCGTCTATGATTTCCTGAAAGAATTCGATGCCGAATTCATCTCGGGGCATTTGGGCGTGATGAAACCCGATGCGGCGATCTACGAAAGGCTTGAACGCGACACCGGGGTCGCGCCCGGCGCGCTGCTCTTTGCCGATGACAGGCCCGACAATATCGCGGCGGCAGCGGCGCGGGGCTGGCAGACGCATCTTTTCGACGGGCCCGAAGGCTGGGCCGCGCGGCTGGTCGCGGCGGGGCTCTTGCCCGAGACGGAGGAGGTGGCATGAGCGTGCAGATGATCGGACCCGAGGCCGAGGCGCGGCTCGACTGGTTGGCGCTTTGCGATGCGATCGAAGCGGGGCATGCGCGCCCAAGGGCCGAGATCGCGGATATCTTTCTCTATCGCGGCAAGGACACGCTCTTGAGCCGGGCGGCGTGGATCGACGGCTTGGGCCAGCTGGTCAAGACGGCGACGATCTTTCCGGGCAACGTCCCCGTGGGAAAGCCCGCCGTGAACGGGTCGGCGGCGGTCTATTCCGATCTGGACGGGACATTGGCGGCCATCGTCGATTTCCATCTCCTGACCAAGTGGAAGACGGCGGGTGACAGCCTGTGTGCCGCGCGCATTCTTGCCCGGCCTGACAGCCGCGTGATCCTGATCGTGGGGGCTGGCACGGTGGGCCGGTCCCTGCGGCAGGCCTATGGCGCGGCTTTTCCGGGGGTGCGGTTCCAGATCTGGAACCGCACCCCCGTCAGCGCCGAGCGCATGGTGGCGGATTTTCCGGATACCGAACAGGTGCGCGACCTGGAAACGGCGGTGCGGGCCGCGGATATCATCACCTGTGCCACCATGGCGACAGCACCCGTGATTTCCGGTGACTGGTTGCAGCCCGGTCAGCATCTCGACCTGATCGGCGCCTATCGCCCCGACATGCGCGAGGCCGATGACAAGGCGCTTGAGCGCGCGCGCATCTTCGTCGACAGCCGGGACACGACCATCGGCCATATCGGCGAGCTGAAGATCCCGCTGGCCAGTGGCGCGATCACCGAGGGCGATGTTCTGGCCGATTACTACGACCTGGCCTCCGGGGCGTTTGCCCGGCGATCCGGGGACGAGATCACGCTGTTCAAGAACGGCGGCGGCGCGCATCTGGACCTGATGGTGGCGCGCTACATCCTCGATTGCATGGGCTGAGGGATCGGGATTTTCGAGGGGGCTGTCTGCCCCCTCGCACCCCCGAGCATATTTGCGGAAAGATGAAGGGGATCACGCCGCGAGAGCGGGGGCGCGATCCTTGAGGGGCGTTTCCCGGATCGGCAGGTGGACGATGGCCGAGAGCGCGCCGACCGCCACCCCGATCCACCAGACCGCCGTGTAATCGCCGTAGACATCGTAGAGCGCCCCCCCCAGCCAGACGCCAAGGAAGCTGCCCAGCTGGTGCGAGAAAAAGACGAGGCCATAGAGCGTGCCCATGTATCTGAGCCCGTAGATATAGCCGACCAACCCCGAGGTCAGCGGCACGGTGGCAAGCCAGAGCGACCCCATCACGAGCGAAAAGGCGATGACCGTCTCGGGCGTGATCGGGAAGAGGATGAAGAGCCCCGCCGCCAGCGTCCGGCCCACGTAGATCGCAGCAAGCAGGTAGCGCTTGGGAAAGCGGTTGCCGAGCCATCCGGCCATGATCGTGCCCGCGATATTGGCCAGCCCGATCAGCGCGATGGCAAAGGCCCCCAGCGCCGAGGTGGTGGTGATCCCGATGCCCGCCAGCATCGATCCGGGGTCGATGGGCCCGCACAACTCTGTCACGAAGGCGGGGAAATGCGCCGTGATGAAGCCCAGTTGGTAGCCGCAGGAGAAGAAACCGATGAAGATGAGGGCAAAGGACGGGTCGCGCACGGCCTTGCCCACGATCTGGCCCATCGTCTCCTCGATCTCGGCCTTGGTGGCGCGGGCGGGTGCGCGCAGAAGCGGCAGGGCGAAAAGCGCGCAGAGGATCATGCCCGCGAAGATCAGGAAGACCGTTTGCCACGGGAAGACGCTCAACAACCCCTCGGCCAGGGGCGCGCCGATGACCTGTCCCGCCGATCCGGCGGCGGTGGCGATGCCCAGCGCGACCGAGCGGTTCTTGTCGGATGCCGCCCGCCCCACGATGGCGAGGATCACGCCGAACCCCGTGCCCGCGATGCCGAAGCCCACGAGGATCTCGAGCAGTTGGTGCTGTCCGGGCGTGATCGCATAGGCCGAGAACACCAGCCCGGCCGCATACATCAAGACGCCCAGCACGATGGCGCGCCTGTCCCCGAACCGTTCCGCGATGGCACCGAAGATCGGCTGCCCGATGCCCCAGGCCAGGTTCTGGATCGCGATGGCGAGGCTGAATTCCGCGCGCAACCAGCCGAATTCCTCGGCGATGGGGATCTGGAACACGCCGAAACTGGCGCGGATGGCAAAGCCGATCATGATGATCAGGCATCCGCCGATCAGCACCGGCGTGAAAAGGCTGTCCTGGCGGGTCATCTGGCACGGCTCCCCTGTCGCGTGCTGCAAGATGCACGGGGGGCGGGCGGCGTCAATTCAGGATGGGTGATGATCCTGACAACAGGTGCTTAACCCCGCGCGGAAATGGCTGTAGGCAACGCGCCATGGGACAGCATCTGCAAGCGATCTACGACACCCGCGTGGCCGAGGGCCTGTTGCGCCCCGATCCCGCGCAGCGCGCCGCCCTGTTGCGGCTGGAGGATCTGCGCGCCCGGCTTGAAACCCTGCCAAAGCCGAAAACGGGTCTTTTCGCGCGCTTCCGCAAGGTCGAAATGCCCGAGGGCAAGCAGGGTCTGTATCTCTGGGGTGGGGTCGGGCGCGGCAAATCCATGCTGATGGACCTGTTCTTTCAGCATGCCCCCACCGTGCAAAAGCGCCGCGTCCATTTCCACGCCTTCATGCAGGAGGTGCAGGCCGCCCTCCACGAGGCGCGCAAGACCGGGGTGGATGATGCGATCAAACCCGTGGCCGAGGGGATCGCCAAGAACCTGAAGCTTCTCTGTTTCGACGAGATGCAGATCACCGATATCGCGGACGCGATGATCGTGGGCCGCTTGTTCGAGAAATTGTTCGCCGCCGGTGTCGTGATCGTCACCACGTCGAACCGTCACCCCAGGGATCTCTACAAGGATGGTCTGAACCGGCAGCTGTTCCTGCCCTTCATCGCACTTCTGGAGGATCGGCTTGAGGTCGACCAGCTCGAGGCGATGACCGATTACCGGCAGGATCGGCTGTCCGGCGCACCGGTCTATTTCTCGCCCCTTGGTGCGCCTGCGACCGAGCGGATCAACGAGATCTGGCGCGATCTGACCGGCGGCCGGGAGGAGGAGCTGTGCCTCGAGGTCAAGGGCCGCGAGGTGCGTCTGCCACGCTACTGGGCGGGGATGGCGCGGGCATCCTTCTGGGATCTGTGCGGCCAGCCGCTTGGCCCCGCCGATTACCTTGCCCTTGTCGGCGCGGTGAAACTGCTGGTGCTGGAAGGCATCCCGCGGCTCGACGCGACCAAGTTCAACGAGGCAAAACGCTTCGTCACGCTGATCGACGCGCTCTACGAGGGGCATGTGCGGCTCATCTGCACCGCCGAGGATGTGCCCGAACGCCTCTATCTCGAAGGCGCGGGCAGTTTCGAATTCGAACGCACCGCAAGCCGCCTGCGCGAGATGCAGGGGGCCGAATGGGGCACGGGGCGCGACGCGCTGGGCTGATGGGCCGATCCCATCGGGAACCGGCCCGTGCCGTCATCACATCGCCGACATGGATACGGCAAAGCCCGTGATGCCGCCCATGCCCAGATCGGCCAGCATCCTGGCCGCGCCGGTGGACAGGTCGATGGCATAAAGCCCGGCATTGGCCCCGCCTTCCATCTGCAGCACGGCATAGGCCATGTCGGTGCCTTCCTCGGGCGACACGATGTCGAACCCGCCCATGCCGGACAGATCGGCGGCCATGCCCTCCACCGTGACGGGTGCGACCGTCATCAGCGTCCCGTCATTGTTGGCCAGCGTCACCAGCGCATCGGTTGCCGCATCCAGCGCATATTGCAGCGTGCCCGATGCCGTCATGCCGGCGATGGCATTGGTATAGGCATTGGCAAAGATCATGGGCGCAGCGCCCGCATTGGCATCGCCCATCCCATAGGCCAGATCGGTGAACCGCCGCAGCGATCCGGCGCGGGCGTCATTGTCGCCGAAACCTTCGGGGAAATAGACAAGGTTGTCGCCCGCCGAGGACACCACGCGCACCGCGTCGATGGCGTTGTTCAAATCGAAGCCTACCATCGCGCCCTCCGCGACCATGGCACCCTCCATCACGGTCGCCCCCAGATCGGTCATCGCGCCCGACATCGGGTCGATCCTGTAGACCGCGCCGTTGGTGTAACCCAACAGCTCGCCGGTCACGGGACGATAGGCGATGGCATCGACCGGCATGGCAAGGTCATGGGCCATCACCTCGCCCGGCATCGACAGGTCTTCCATCACCAAGAGCGTGGCCCCCTCATTGGCCAACGCATGGCCCATCAGGCTCATATGCCCATCGGCATGGGCGGGCAGGGCCAGCGCGGTCAGCAATCCGGCGGTGGTGAGTGTGCGTCGGGTCATCACGTCATCCTTTCAGGTCATCTGGATCGGAACGGGACGGCCTCTGCGCGCCCCGCGATACCCCAACCACGGCGCAAACCGGCCCGAGGTTTCAGCCCCGCGAAAGAATTCGGTTTCCAAGGTGCGGAAAAATGCGGCGCTGCGATGAATTTCCATGCGCCTGTCCGATGCTGCACCAGCCCCCACGCCGCGCCTGTCTTGACCGGGTAGGCCCCCGGCGTAGCCTCGACCCACCTGAACGCTGGAGAGCCCGATGCCGCGACCCGTTTCCCTCAAATCCGCCCTGATCCTCGCCCTTCCCCTTGCCACGCTTGCCGGGCAGGCGATGGCCCATACCGGCCATGCCGGTCATTCCGGCCTCATGGGTGGTTTCCTCCATCCGATGCTGGGGTGGGATCACCTTGTCGCGATGCTGGCCGTGGGTCTTTGGGCGGCCTCGCTCGGTGGTCGCGCGCTGTACGCGCTGCCTCTCGCCTTTCCGCTCGTGATGGCGCTGGGCGCGCTTGCCGGGATGGCGGGGATCGCCCTGCCGGGGGTCGAGGCCGGGATCGCCGCCTCGGGCGTGGTGCTTGGATTGCTCGTCGCCTTCGGCCTGCGTGCGCCGCTGTCTGTCTCCGTGGCGCTCGTCGGGGTGTTCGCCCTGTTCCACGGCCATGCCCACGGGACCGAGATGCCGGGGGGCTATGGCCCGCTTGCCTATGGCGCGGGCTTCGTCCTTGGCACGATGCTCCTGCATCTCGCGGGGCTGGGTCTGGGCCTTGCCGCGCGCTCGGGCGCGGGGCGGATGGCGATGCGCGCTGCGGGTGGGCTCATCGCCCTGACCGGCGCGGCTTTCCTTCTCGGGGCTGCCTGAGGCCTCAACTGACCGGGATGGACGGGTCGCAATTCAGCCGCACGTCCATCCCATAGGCTTGCAAGGGCGTGAAGGGATCGATCGAACTCGCCTCGATCCAGGTGTTGTCGATGCAGACATCCTGCGCCCAATTCCCGCCGTTGAAGCCGAAACCACCCTCCGCGCCGCAATCGTTGACCTCGCCATTGGCGTTCCATTCCTGGTAGGTCTGCTGGCTGCGGCTGCCCCCGGTCGGAAACATCAGGCTGCGCGTGTCGAAATGCAGCTCCCACGAGGTCTCGGGCGTCAGCATCTCGAGCGACCAGAAGCCGATGGGGAGACCGTCGCGAAACCCCTGGATGCGAAAGCCCGTCACCTGCGTCTCGTTGATGATCCCGGTGTTCAGAAGCGCCTCGGGAAATTCGATCTGGCCCTCCATCGTGTAACCATTCGCCCCGATCCAGCAGAACTGGAACCGGGCGCTCGCGGCAGCGGGCTGGGCGGCGACAAGGGCGATGGCGGACAGGGCGACAAGCTTGTTCAACATGCCCCAAAGGTCGAGCCGGGCACCCCTTCCGTCAAGCCCCGATCCTTACGGATGTCTAGCCGTTGTCCTTCAGGATCTCGCCCGCCAGGTACAATGACCCACAGATCAGCACCCGCGCCTGCGGGTCCTCGGCCGTGATGGTGGCAAGGGCTGCGGCGACGCTCTCGGCCTCATGGGCCTCCAACCCGGCGCGGCGCGCGGCGGCGGCGGTCTCGGTCGCTTGCAGGGTCGCGGCCTGACCGGGGATCGACACGGCATGAAGGCTTTGCGCCACCTTGCCCAGCGGCCTCATGTAGCCCGTCACATCCTTGGTGTTCAGCATCCCGCAGATCAGATGGGTGGGCCGTTCGGGCAATCCCGCCAACAGGGCCGCGATCGCATCGGCCGCATGCGGATTGTGCCCGCCGTCAAGCCACAGCTCGACCCCCGGCGCCGCCGCGACCAGGGGGCCGTGGCGCAACCGTTGCATCCGCGCGGGCCATGTCACATCGGTCATGGCGGCCTCGCAGGCGGCTTCTCCCATGCCAAGCGCGCGCAGCGCGGCCAGCGCCATGCCTGCATTCTCGACCTGATGCGCGCCCAACAGCGCGGGCTTGGGCAGGTCCAGAAGCCCCGCTTCATCCTCGAACACCAGCCGCCCCGCTTCCTCGCGCACATGCCAATGCTGGCCATGCGCGATGACGGGCGCGCCCAGCCGCGTCGCCTGCGCCTCGATCACCTCGAGCGCGGCATCCTGTTGCCGGCCGACGATCACGGGAACGCCGCGCTTGATGATCCCGGCCTTTTCCCCTGCGATCTGCGCCAGCGTCTCGCCCAGGTATTGCTGATGGTCCATGTCGACCGGCGTGATCACGCACAGCGCGGGCTGGTCGATGACATTGGTCGCATCCAGCCGTCCCCCCAGGCCCACCTCCAGCAGCGTGTAATCGGCGGGTGTTTCGGCAAAGGCGACAAAGCCCGCCGCCGTCGTGATCTCGAAAAACGTGATCGGATCCTGCCCATTGGCCGCCAGACACCGCTCCAGCGTCTCGACCAGCCGCGCCTCTTCGATCAGCGCGCCGGCCACCCGGATCCGCTCGTGGAACCGCGCCAGATGCGGCGAGGTATAGGCGTGACAGGTAAGCCCCGCCCCCTCCAGCCCCGCGCGGATCATGGCCTGGGTCGATCCCTTGCCGTTGGTGCCCGCCACATGGATCACGGGCGGCACCCGCCGCTCGGGATGATCCAGCGCCGCAAGGAGGCGATGCATCCGGTCCAGCGTCAGGTCGATGACCTTGGGGTGCAGCGACATCATCCGGTCAAGGAGGATGCCCGAATCCGTCGCGCTCACGGCTTGACCGCAACCTGTGCCGCGTCCGCGCTGTCGGGCGCGGGCAGGTCACCGGCCACGGCGGGCGGCAGCCCCATCAGCATCCGTGTGATCGTGATCAGCTCGTCGCGCAACTGCGCGCGCGGCGTCACACGGTCCAGCATCCCGTGGTCGAGCAGGTATTCCGCGCGCTGGAACCCTTCGGGCAGCTTTTCGCGGATCGTCTGTTCGATCACGCGCGGCCCCGCGAAACAGATCAGCGCATTGGGTTCGGCGATCTGGATATCGCCCAGCATCGCATAGGATGCCGTCACGCCCCCGGTCGTGGGATGCGTCAGGACCACGATATAGGGCAGGCCCGCTTCCTTCAGCATCTGCACCGCCACGGTGGTGCGCGGCATCTGCATCAGCGACAGGATGCCCTCCTGCATCCGCGCGCCGCCCGCGGCGGAAAACAGGACCAGCGGGCGTTTCAGCGCCACGGCCCGTTCGCAGGCCGCGATGATCGCATTGCCCACATACATGCCCATGGACCCGCCCATGAAGCTGAAATCCTGCGCCGCCGCCACGATGGGGGTGCGCCCGATCTTGCCCTCGGCGACCAGCATCGCCTCGGCCTCGCCGGTGGATTTCTGCGCGCTGCGCAGCCGTTCGGGATATTTCTTCTGGTCGCGGAATTTCAGCGGGTCGTCGATGGGCTTGGGCACCGCGACCTCGGCAAAGATGCCGCCGTCGAACAGCGCCTGGAACCGGGCGCGCGGCGTGATCGCCATGTGATGGCCGCAGCCGGTGCAGACGTTCAGCGCCTCGGACAATTCGCGATGGAACAGCATGGTTCCGCATTCGTCGCATTTCGTCCACAGGTTCTCGGGCATCTCGCGGCGCGAGAAGATCGAGTTGATCCGGGGCCGGACGTAATTGGTGATCCAGTTCATGCGGGGCTCCGCGCCATTCCGTGACAGGGGGTCAGATAAGGGAGACGGGGCAGGGTTGCAATCGGATCGCGGGCTTTGCGCTGTCCTGCCGACAAGGGGGCTCTGCCCCCGTCACCCGTTCCGGGTGCCTCCCCCGGGATATTTACGAAACGGAGAAACGGGGGCGGGTGGCAAAGCGGATGGCAAGCCAGATCGCCAGCGTCACCCCAATGCCCGTGACCAGCATCGGGCGCAGCTCGGCGGCGGGCACGCTGTCCATCGGCAGGGTGTAAAGCGCCAGTCCCGACAACGGACCCTCCAGCGCCAGGAACAGGATCGCCACGGCATTGTTGGCGAAATGAAAGCCCCAGGCCGCGCCGATCGTTCCCGTGCGCGCCGTCAGATCGGCGGCACAGAGCGCGAAAACGAACACTGCGCCAACCACGATCCACGCGTTCTCGCCCATGATCCCCGGTTGATAGTGCAAGAGCGCGAACAGCGCCGACGGCAGCACCATCCACATCACGGGCGAGGCGAAGCGCGCCGCCAGCTGCGTCTGAAGATAGCCCCGGAACAGGATTTCCTCGGCCCCGGTCTGCACGAGGATGCTCACCAGCGCCAAGGGCAGGAACGCCGCCCAAAGCCCCGGTTGCAGGTTTTCGACCGGCACCAGACCCGTGGGGATCAGCGCGGTCAGCCCGTTCAGCAGCGCGCAGATCAGGGCGGCGATGACGAAATGGCGCAACAGCCGCGCCCATGGCCCGAACAGCGAGGCCAGACTGCGCCGATGCAACAGCCGCGCGGCCAGCATCGGCCCAAGACCCATGCCGACAAAGGTCGACAGCACCAGAAGCGTCGCGGTCGGGGTTTCGGCGGCGGCCATCCGGCCCATCCACCGCGTCGCGCCCTCGAACCCGGCCACCGCGACCAAAAGACCGAAAATGACCGCGACACCCAGGACATAGACGACCGTGACCAGCACCAGCCCGGCACCAAGCCGCCAGAGCGCGGGATGTCTGCGTGCGGGGGCCACGAAATCCGCATGGGCGGCGTACTGCATCGATCCTGCCTTTTGCGGCTTTTGCTGCGGCGCACTTTAGATGGCCAAGGCAGCGGCGGCAATCGCGCTTGTCTGGCCCGCCCCCCGCGTCTATTCCGGGGGCAACGTGCCAGCCTTCACGCAGATACCAAAGGGAGAGCCCAAGCCATGTCGTCGGGCAAGCTAGACAAATCCAAACTTCCCAGCCGCCATGTGACCGAGGGGCCCGCGCGCGCCCCGCACCGGTCCTATTTCTATGCCATGGGGCTGAATGACGAGGAAATCCACCAGCCTTTCGTCGGCGTCGCCACCTGCTGGAACGAGGCCGCGCCCTGCAACATCGCGCTCAGCCGTCAGGCGCAATCGGTCAAGGTCGGCGTGAAAAAGGCCGGCGGCACGCCGCGCGAATTCACCACGATCACCGTGACCGACGGCATCGCCATGGGGCACGAGGGGATGCGCTCCTCGCTCGCCTCGCGCGATGCGATCACGGATACCGTGGAACTGACCATGCGCGGCCATTGCTATGACGCGCTTGTCGGTCTGGCCGGCTGCGACAAGTCGCTGCCGGGCATGATGATGGCGATGGTGCGGCTCAACGTGCCCTCCGTCTTCATCTATGGCGGCTCGATCCTGCCGGGTCGGCTCGATGGCAAGGACATCACCGTTCAGGACGTGTTCGAAGCCGTGGGCCAGCATCAGGCGGGCAATCTCTCGGACGAGGCGCTGGCGATCATCGAACGCGTCGCCTGCCCCAGCGCGGGCGCTTGCGGCGGCCAGTTCACCGCCAACACCATGGCCTGCGTCTCCGAGGCGATCGGCCTTGCGTTGCCCAATTCCTCGGGCGCGCCCGCACCCTACGAATCCCGCGACCAATACGGCATCGCCTCGGGCGAGGCGGTGATGAAACTGCTCGCCACGGGCCTCCGCCCGCGCGACATCGTCACCCGCAAATCGCTGGAAAACGCGGCCCGCGTCGTGGCCTGCACCGGCGGCTCGACCAATGCGGGCCTGCACCTGCCCGCCATCGCCCATGAGGCCGGGATCGATTTCGACCTCTTCGATGTCTGCGAGATCTTCAAGGACACGCCCTATTTCGTCGACATGAAGCCCGGCGGCCAATACGTGGCCAAGGACCTCTACGAGGTGGGCGGCGTGCCCGTCGTGATGAAGGAGCTGCGCAAGATCGGCCTGATCCACGAGGATTGCATGACCGTCACGGGCCGCACCATGGGCGAGGAACTCGACCTGATCGAGCGCGAAGCCGATGGCAAGGTCATCCACCCCGCGGCCACGCCGATCACGCCCACGGGCGGTGTCGTGGGCCTCAAGGGCAATCTCGCGCCCGACGGGGCCATCGTGAAGGTCGCGGGCATGTCCGCCGAGCAGCAGGTCTTCACCGGCCCCGCCCGCGTCTTCGAATGCGAGGAAGACGCCTTCGAAGCCGTCAAGAGCCGCGCCTACAAGGAGGGTGAGGTCATCGTCATCCGCAACGAGGGTCCGCGCGGCGGCCCCGGCATGCGCGAGATGCTGGCCACCACCAGCGCGCTCTCGGGTCAGGGCATGGGCAAGAAGGTGGCGCTGATCACCGATGGCCGGTTCTCGGGCGCGACGCGCGGCTTCTGCGTCGGCCATGTCGGCCCCGAGGCGGCGGTGGGCGGTCCCATCGGCCTGCTGAAAGACGGCGACATGATCACCATCAACGCGATCACCGGCGAATTGTCCGTGGCGCTGTCCGATGACGAGCTGGACGCCCGCCGCAAGGCATGGGCCGGCCCGCGCGAAACGATCTACGCCACCGGCGCGCTGTGGAAATACGCCCAGCTCGTCGGCCCTGCGGTCAAGGGCGCTGTCACCCATCCGGGTGGCACCCACGAGAAACATGTCTACGCCGATCTCTGATCGCACCGAACCCAGGCCGGTCCCCGACCGGCCCCGACAGGCCGCCCGCGCGGCGGCCTGTCTTGTCGCAATGGCCCTCCTTGCGGGCTGCGGCGGCGGCTTTCTTCTCGATCCCGGGGCCAATGCCCCGACCCAGGTCGCGGTGACCCAGGACCTGGTCGTCGTCACCGGTCCCGAGGGCTATTGCGTCGACCCGACCGCCACCCGCAACAGCGAGGACACGGGCTTCGTCCTTCTGGGCAATTGCGCCGCCATCGCCAATTCCCGCCGGGTGGTGCAACCCGCCACCCCCGCCGTCCTGACCGCCGCTGTCGCCGCACCCTCTGGCGGGGGGCGGCTTGCCGACAGCATGGCCGATCTGGATGCCTTCTTCCGCTCCGAGGACGGTTTGCGCCTGATCAGCCGCGCAGGCGATCCCGCAAGCGTCACCATCCTCGAAACCCAGATCGAGGGCGAGGTCTTCCTTCTGCATGCGACCGACACCAGCGCAGGCGCCATCGACGGCGTGCAGCCCGATTACTGGCGCGCCTATCTCGACATCGGCAACCGGCTGGCCACGCTTTCGGTCATCGCGCTCGAGGATCGCGCGCTCTCCCGCGAGGAAAGCCTCGAAACCCTGCGCGGCTTCGTGGCGGCCGTCCGACAGGCGAATATCCCGCCCGCCCTTGGCAGCGATCCGCAGGCGATCCCCCCCGTTCCCGCCGCCCCGGCGTCTCTCCCCGGCACCGATGTTCCGCCCGAGGGCAGACGCCTCTTTAACGTCGGGCTGATTCGGCGCATTCTGGGATAAGGTCTGGTTCAGTATCGAGTATGGTGTGTGATGGGCAACGAAGGCTTCGGATTCCTGGATCGCTTCGGCATGTCGCGAACGCTGGCCCGCTGGGCGCGCGCCCTCCAGATGCCCGGTCTCTTGCCGGCGCGTGATCTCGCCACGCTTCATGCCGACATGGTCACGACACGCGACCGCATCGACACGCTGGCCTCCCGCGCGCAGATCGAATTGCAGCTGCGCGGCAATGCCGACGAAGGGATCGACCGCCCCGAACAATGTGACTGGGCCGCCCGCGCCGCCCCCTGGCGGCAGAAACTCGCGCCGCGCGGGCAATTGCGCCCCGCCTCGCCCCATCCCGTCGGCAGCGGGATGACCCTGTTCCACGATGCGGCCAACCCCGATCTCCTCTTGCGGCAGGACCCGGCGCCGCCGGACCTGCGCGGCCCGCTCTTCGCCCTCGTCTTCGAGGTCTACCGCTTCGACGGCTCCTTCATCTCGCTGGTGCAGGACCTGCCCGAAAGCGCCATCCAGGGCCTGACCCGGCACCATGTCCTGTCCGTCGACCTGCGCATGACCCGCGAACACCCGATCGAGGTCTATGCCCGGCTCAACGTCCAGCATGGCCCCAACCAGGAACAGATCGTCCGCCAGCTCACCTTCCACGAGGACAGGGGCCGCGCCGAATTCGATCTCGCCTATACCAAGATCAATGAAAAGCGCATCGAAAAGGCCTGGCTCGACCTGATCCTCGAAAGCCCGGAAATGAACCGCATCGCGATCCTCGACATGGTCGTGGTCCGCGCCCCGCGCGCCGATATCTGAGACCGGGTAAAGCCATGTCCGACATCTTGCTGACCCGCGTCCGTTTCCAGGGGGGCCGTTACGAGGCGCTTCTCGACGCGGCCGGCCCCCCCGGCCTCGAAGCGGTGCACCAGGGCAAGATCATCGCCGTGGCCGAACTTTCCGCCGAAGAGGGTGTGCCGAACCGCCATCGAGTAATGCTCGACCTGCCCGCCACCGTTCTGGGCGCGGGGGTGCAGGTCATCACCCTGCGCGCCACCGGATCGGGGCAGGTTCTGGACCGGATCACGCTCTTGTCCGGCGATGCGCTGGACGAGGATATCCGCGCCGAACTCGCGCTCCTGCGCGACGAGCTCGAAATGCTCAAACACGCCTTCCGCCGCCATTGCGCCGATACCGCAGGGCGCTGATCCGGACCCCCCTGACGCCGCGTTCCGCGTGACATGCGCGCCGCATCCCGGTTACCTGCACGTCAATCCGTCACGCAGGGAGGGACGCATGACACAGGCCACCTATCCCCATCTCCTCGCGCCGCTCGACCTGGGCTTCACCACGCTCAGGAACCGCGTGCTCATGGGCTCCATGCACACCGGGCTCGAGGAAACCGGCGATTGGCCCCGCGTCGCGGCCTTCTACGCCGAACGTGCGCGCGGCCAGGTCGGCTTGATCGTGACCGGCGGCATGGCCCCCAACCGCGAGGGCGGCGTTTTCCCCGGCGCGGCTGGCCTCTTCACGTCCCAAGACATCGCCAATCACCGCATCGTCACCGATGCCGTCCATGACGCGGGCGGCAAGATCGCGATGCAGATCCTCCATGCCGGGCGCTACGCCTATTCCCCCGATTGCGTCGGCCCCTCCCCGGTCAAATCCCCCATCTCCCCCTTTCCGCCCCGCGAACTGGACGAGGCGGGGATCGAGAAACAGATCACCGACATCGTCACCGCCGCCACCCGCGCGCGCGAGGCCGGCTATGACGGGGTCGAGATCATGGGGTCCGAGGGGTATTTCCTCAACCAGTTCCTCGTGACCCATACGAACAAGCGCACGGACCGCTGGGGTGGCGCTTTCGAGAACCGGATGCGCCTGCCGGTCGAGGTCGTGCGCCGCACCCGCGCCGCCGTGGGCCCCGATTTCATCCTCATCTACCGCCTCTCGATGATCGACCTGATCCCCGACGGCTCCACCCATGACGAGGTGGTCCAACTGGCGCGAGCCGTCGAGGCGGCAGGCGCCACGATCCTCAATACCGGCATCGGCTGGCACGAGGCGCGCATCCCCACCATCGCCACCTCCGTCCCGCGCAAGGCCTTCGCCTGGGTCACGCAGAAACTGATGGGCCAGGTGGGCATCCCCGTCATCACCTCGAACCGCATCAACACCCCCGAAATCGCCGAAGAGGTTCTGGCCACGGGCTGCGCCGACATGGTGTCCATGGCCCGCCCCTTCCTCGCCGATCCCGATTTCGTGGCCAAGACGATGGCAGGCCGCGCCGCCGAAATCGCCCCCTGCATCGCCTGCAACCAGGCCTGTCTCGATCACACTTTCTCGGGGCGTCTCACCTCCTGCCTCGTGAATCCCCGGGCCTGCCACGAAACCGAATTGCGCTACGATCCCGCGCCCGCGCCCAAACGCATCGCCGTGGTGGGGGCAGGGGCGGCGGGCATGGCCACCGCTATCATCGCCGCGGAACGCGGCCATGCCGTGACGCTCTGGGACAAGGCGGCAGAGGTCGGCGGCCAGCTCAACATGGCCAAGACCATTCCCGGCAAGGAAGAATTCATCGGCCTCGTCGACTGGTTCGCCACGATGCTCGACCGTCGCAATATCGCGCTGCACCTCGGCACCGCGCCCAGTGTCGCCGACCTGCGCGATTTCGACGAGGTGGTGATCGCCACCGGCGTCATCCCCCGCGACCCCGGCATTCCCGGCCAGGATGGCGCGAACGTGCTCTCCTATGTCGATGTGCTGGCCGGAAAGGCCCCGGTCGGCCCCCGCGTCGCCGTCGTGGGCGCGGGCGGCATCGGCTTCGACATGGCCGAATTCCTCGTCCATTCGGGCGACAGCCCGACCACCGCGCCCGAGCTTTGGCGCCGCGAATGGGGCGTCGCCGACCCCGCCCGTCATCGCGGCGGCCTCGCCCCCGAAGGCCCCCGGCCCGAGGCACCGGCCCGACAGGTCGTGCTGCTCCAGCGCAAGGCCGAAAAGCCCGGCAAACGGCTGGGCAAGACCACCGGCTGGATCCACCGCGCCAGCCTCAAGATGAAAGGGGTCAGGATGGTCACCGGCGTCAATTACGAAAGGATCGACGCGCAGGGCCTCCATGTCACCTTCGGCGAAACGCGCGAAAACCCGACCCTGATCGAGGTCGACACCGTGGTGCTATGCGCGGGACAAGAGGTGAACCGCAGCCTTGCCGATGCGCTGATCGAGCATGGCATCCCCTGTCACGTCATCGGCGGCGCGGATGTGGCCGCCGAACTTGACGCCAAACGCGCCATCGACCAGGGCGCTCGGCTCGCGGCGGCGCTGTAAAGAGGGGGCTCTGCCCCCGTCGCCAGAGGCGACGATTCCTTAGTGAGGGGGCTCTGCCCCAGTCGCCAGAGGCGACGATTCCTTAGTGAGGGGGCTCTGCCCCCGTCGCCCCTTGGGCGACTCCCCCGGAGTTTTTCTGCCAAGATGAAAAAGGACGCGAAGGGTGTCACCCCGCGCCCGGCCTTGGCGGATTGGCTACCGCTTTGTCCGGGTCACGGGGCTTCTTCACCTTGGACGCCGAATCGCTCTCCAGCTATCGGCGCAGGGCCAATCTCGCCCATTAACCTTAACGCGCGGTTTACAGGGGCAAGCGCGCCCGCCCCTTCATCTTGGCCGGAAAACTCCCGCCGGAGGCTCCCGCAGCCTGCCACGGGCGGCGGGTTCGGGGCTCAGCCCTTGAGCCGCCGGTTGCGCGCCGCGATCAGCTTCAGCCGCAGCGCGTTGAGCTGGATGAAGCCCTGCGCATCCTTCTGGTCATAGGCGCCTGCATCCTCCTCGAAGGTCACATGCGCCTCGGAATAGAGCGACCGGTCCGACCAGCGCGCCACCGTCCGCGCCGATCCCTTGTAGAGCTTCACGCGCACCGTTCCCGACACGTGCTCCTGGCTCTTGTCGATCAGCGCCTGCAGCATCTCCCGCTCGGGCGAGAACCAGAAGCCGTTGTAGATCAGTTCCGCATAGCGCGGCATGATCGAGTCCTTCAGGTGGCCCGCCCCGCTGTCGAGCGTGATCTGCTCGATCCCGCGATGCGCTTCGAGCAGGATCGTGCCGCCGGGCGTCTCGTAGATGCCGCGCGATTTCATGCCCACGAAGCGGTTTTCCACGAGGTCGAGCCGCCCCACCCCATGCTTGCCGCCCAGCTCGTTCAGCCGTGTCAGGATCGTGGCGGGCGACATGGCCACGCCGTCGATGGCCACCGCATCGCCGCGCTCGAAGGTGATCTCCACCATCTCCGCCTGATCGGGCGCATCCTCGGGATGGATTGTCCGCTGGTAGACGTAATCGGGCGCTTCCTCGCCGGGGTTTTCCAGCACCTTCCCCTCGGAGGAGGTGTGCAAAAGGTTCGCATCGACGCTGAAGGGCGCCTCGCCGCGCTTGTCCTTGGCGATGGGGATCTGGTTGGCCTCGGCGAATTCCAACAGCCTGGTGCGCGAGGTCAGGTCCCACAGCCGCCAGGGCGCGATCACCTTGATCTCGGGGTTCAGCGCATAGGCCGACAGCTCGAACCGCACCTGGTCATTGCCCTTGCCGGTCGCGCCATGGCTGACCGCATCGGCCCCCTTCATCGCCGCGATCTCGACCAGCCGCTTGGAAATCAGCGGCCGCGCGATCGAGGTGCCCAGCAGGTAGAGCCCCTCGTAGAGCGCATTGGCCCGGAACATCGGAAAGACGAAATCGCGCACGAATTCCTCGCGCAGATCCTCGATGAAGATGTTTTCCGGCTTGATGCCCAGCATCTCGGCCTTCTTGCGCGCGGGCTCCAGCTCCTCGCCCTGGCCCAGATCGGCGGTGAAGGTCACGACCTCGCAGCCATATTCCGTCTGCAACCATTTCAGGATGATCGAGGTGTCGAGACCGCCGGAATAGGCAAGAACGACCTTCTTCGGTGCAGACATGGGGCAGGCTCCATCGGCTTTCGGATTGACCGCGCGGGCGATACCGGGTTTTCACTCCATGGGCAAGGTGACCGGAGGGCGTGATGGATTACGGCTACCAATTGTTGCGCCATGTCGTGCAGCAGGTCTTTGGCAACCTGCGACAGGCGGCACGGCTCACGCTGACCCTGTTCATCCTGCCCATCGCGGGGTTCCTCGCGCTCACCGGCGGCACGGCGGCGGGCATGGGCCACGGGTTCGGCGGCGGCACGCTCATCGGTCTTCTGCTTCTCCTGGTCGGGACGGTCATCGCCTATGCCTGGGCGGCGGTCGGCTGGCACCGCTATGTCCTGCTCGAGGAAATGGGCAATGGCCTGATCCCGCCCTGGCGCGGCGACCGCATCTTGTCCTATCTCGGGCGCGCCATCGCCGTGGGGGTCGTGGTGATCCTCGCCGTGATGGGCGGCTCGCTGGTCGTGGGCCTGATCGCGGCTGTCACCCAATCCTCTGCCGTGGCGCTTGTCCTTGGCATCGGTCTTGTCTTTCTCGCCACCTGGGTCGCCACGCGGATCGGCCTTGTCCTGCCGGCGGCAGCGCTCGGCGCGCCCATGAGCCTGCGGGAAAGCTGGGCGGTGACACGCCCCGTCGCCAGCCAGATCCTCTTGCCGCTGATCGTGATCGCGCTGGTCGCGGGGATCGCGCAACAGCTGGTCCTGCTGCTGTTCGGGCAAACCGTCACCGCCCATATGTTCGGGATGATGCAGGATCAGACAATCCTGTCGCTTCCCGGTCAGATCCTCAACGCCGCCCTCACCTGGCTCCAGCTCCTTATCAATCTTGCGCTCATGACCACGCTCTACGGCAATCTGGTCGAGGGGCGTCAGCTCAACTGACACTGGACAGGGACGGGGCTTTCCGGCAGGCCGGTGATCATGAACGATTTCGCCGATCACGCCCGCGCCGCGACCCTTGCCCTGCGGGATCTCTTCCCGCCCACGCCCCTGCAGCGCAACCTGCACCTGTCCGAACGCTTCGGGGCCGATATCTGGCTCAAGCGCGAGGATCTGTCCCCGGTCCGCTCCTACAAGCTGCGCGGCGCCTTCAACGCCATGCGCAAGCTTCTGGCCGTCGATCCTTCGGCCTCGCGCTTCGTCTGCGCCAGCGCGGGCAACCATGCGCAGGGGGTGGCCTTTGTCTGCGCCCATTTCGGGGTGACCGGGCGCATCTTCATGCCCGTCACCACGCCCGAACAGAAAATCCTGAAAACCCGGACCTTCGGCGCGGGCCGGGTCGAGATCGTGCTGACGGGCGATTTCTTCGACGAAACGCTGGCCGCGGCCAAGGCGGAATGCGACGCCACCGGTGCGCATTTCCTCTCGCCCTTCGACGATCCCGATGTGATCGAGGGGCAATCTTCCGTCGCGGTCGAGATGCTCGATGAACTGGGCACGGCCCCTGACCGCCTGATCCTGCCCGTGGGCGGCGGCGGGCTGTCGGCGGGGATGATCTCCTATCTCGATGCCGTGGGGGCGGCGACGCAGGTCACCTTGGTGGAACCGGCGGGCGGCGCAAGCCTCACCGCCGCGCTCAAGACCGGCGCGCCCCAGACCATCCCGATCACCGACACCTTCGTCGACGGGGCCGCCGTCGCCCGCATCGGCGACCGCACCTTCGAGGTGTTGCGCAAACTGTCGCCCGCCGATGTGCTGATCGCGCCCGAAAACCGGATCTGCGTCACCATTCAGGAAATGCTGAACATCGAGGGCATCGTTCTGGAACCCGCCGGGGCGCTCTCCGTCGATGTGCTGGCCCAGATGCGCGAACAGATCGCGGGCCAGACGGTCGTTTGCGTCACCTCCGGCGGCAATTTCGATTTCGAACGCCTGCCCGAGGTCAAGGAACGCGCCCAGAACTGGCAGGGCCTCAAGAAATACTTCATTCTGCGCCTGCCGCAGCGCCCCGGTGCGCTCCGCGATTTCCTCGATCTGCTGGGGCCGGACGACAATATCGCCCGCTTCGAATACCTGAAAAAGAACAGCCGCAATTTCGGCTCGGTGCTGATCGGGATCGAAACCAATGATGCCGCGAATTTCGAGCCGATGATCGCCCGCGTCACCTCGCGCGGGTTCGGCTTCCGCGACATCACGGCGGACGAGGTTCTGGCCGATTTCCTGATCTGATCCCCCGGCTCAGGCCGCGCTGGCCAGACCGGGGATATCGGGGGCGATTGCATCCAGCGACAGGGCGAAAATCTCCGCGATGGCGGCGATATCGGGGGCAGTCCCCGCCTTGCAGGCGGCCTCCGCCCGGGCACAGGCATCGGCCATCGCCGCAAGCCCCAGATTGGCGGCGCTGCCGCGCAGGAAATGGAAATCCTCTGCCATGGCGCTGGCCGGATCGCCCCCCAGCCGGTCCAGGTGATCCGACATCTCGGCCACGAAGACACAGGCAAGATCGGCGAAATCCTCTTCCCCGATATCCTGCCGCAATCCGTCCAGACGGGCCCTGTCGATCATGCGCGCGCTCCTTGGCCGACCGGCGCAGGATGCGATCCCTATCCTTAACACAATCTTACCGCCGCGATCCGCGATGGATCGGATTGTGTCCTTCATCCCCCGTTAAGGACTTGCCGCGCATGGAACCCTGTCGCCTTTGCGCAGGATACCACGTTGCACCACGGCCCTTTCCAGAGCTGGCCCACCGCCACCCCCGCGCCGGGCTCCACCCTGCCCGGCCGCGTTCTGGTGATCGAGGATAGCCGCGCCCAGCGGATGATGCTTTCTGCGCTCCTGCGGCGCTGGGGGCATCAGGTGGTGGAATGCGACAGCGCGCTCGACGCGCTCGATGTGGCGATGGACCCCTCCATCACCCTCATCCTCAGCGACTGGATGATGCCGGGCCTGACCGGCCCCGATTTCTGCCGCCGCCTGCGCGCCATGCGCCGCGAAGGCTATGCCTACGTGATCCTCCTCACCTCCCGCTCCGAACAGGACGCCCTGACCGAAGGTCTGGCCGCAGGCGCCGATGATTTCCTGACCAAGCCTGTCCGCGCCCCGGAACTCCGCGCCCGGATGAACGCGGGCGCGCGCATCGTTGCCATGCAGCGCGACATGGTCGACAAGAACCGCCGCCTGTCCGAGGCGCTGGGCGAAATCCGCGCGCTCTACACCACCCTCGACCGTGACCTGGACGAGGCGCGCAGGCTGCAACAGGCCCAGTTGCAGGACCGGTTCCGCCGCTTTTCCGGGGCCGATGTGTCGCTCTGGCTCAAACCTTCCGGCCCCATCGGCGGCGACATGGTGGGCTGGTTTCCCGTCCATGACCGCCTGATCGGGGTGTTCGGCCTTGATGTGGCCGGCCACGGCGTCGCCTCCGCCATGATCGCCGCCCGTGTCGCGGGCATGCTCAGCGCCGCCACCCCTGACCAGAACATCGCCCTGACGCGCGGCGCGGATGGCCGCTATCTGCCGCTGTCCCCCGATCTCGCCGCCGAACGGCTCAACCGCATGATCCTGCGCGAAATGGGCGGGGAACGGTATTTCACCCTCTGCCTCGGCTTTCTCGACCTTGCCACGGGCCGGATGCGGATGGTGCAGGCGGGCCATCCCCACCCGATGCTCCTGCGCGCCGGGGCCGATGTCGCGCTTCTGGGCGCGGGCGGCCTGCCCATCGGCCTGGTGGAGGATGCCCGTTACACCACCCTCGAGCTGACACTGTCCCCCGGCGACCGGCTCGTGATCCATTCCGATGGCCTGACCGAATGCCCCGGCACCGATGGCACGACGCTCGATGAACCGGGCCTTGCCGCGCTCATGACGCGCCACGCCGCGCTGACCGGCCCCGATTTCCTGACAGCGCTCGACCGCGACCTGTCCGCCTTCGCCGGGACCGAGGCTTTGGCCGATGACGCCTCCGCCGTGGTGATCGATTATCGCGGCTGAACCAGCGCCCGCGCCACCCGCAGGAAATGCCGGTCGCCCGACACCGCCAGCCGCTCCGCCGCCACGTCCCAGGGCAGGAACACCGCCGTATGCCCCGGCTCGCTCGGGGCCCCCCGTCGCGGACCCAACCGCGCCAGGTAGACATGGCACAGCTTCAGCGCGAACAGATCGTATTCAGGCATGTAGGTGTAGCGGTGAAACATCCCCAGCTTGCGCGGCGCATGGATCGCGTAGCCGGTTTCCTCCAGCACCTCCCGATAGAGCGCCCTGAGCGGCTGCTCGCCAGGATCGATCCCGCCCCCCGGCAATTGCAGCTCGGGCCGGGGCTCTTCCTGGAATGTCGCCAATATCCCGTCGCCCGAGGCGATCACCGCATAGACGCCGGGCCGGGGCACATAGGGGCGGCCCGGCTCGGGCCAGTCTCCGAAACGTCGGTTCATCGCGCTCTCCGTTCTCTCGCCCCCTTCTGCCAGACCCCGCGCCCCCCGCCTATCCCCCTCTCGCCAAGCCTTGCGCCTTGGGCTAAGGGACCGCCATGACCGAGGATCAGATCGCCGCCATCCGCGCCACCGCCGCCCGCGTCCTCAGGACCGAGGGCGAAGCCGTCACCGCCATGGCCGACGCGCTCCCCGATGATTTCGCCCCCGCGGTCGAGGCGATCCTCGCCACCCGTGGCCGCGTGATCCTGTCGGGCATCGGCAAATCCGGCCATATCGCGCGCAAGATCAGCTCCACCTTCGCCTCCACCGGCACGCCGTCGGCCTTCGTCCACCCGGCCGAGGCCAGCCACGGCGACCTTGGCATGGTCACACCGGGCGATCTGACGATCCTCATCTCCAATTCCGGGGAAACCGCCGAATTGCGGGACATGGTCGCCCATGTCGCCCGTTTCGCCATTCCCATGATCGCCATCTCGGGCCGCGCCGACAGCACGCTCATGCGCGCCGCCGATTACCGCCTTGTCCTGCCGCAAGCGCCCGAGGCTTGCGTGATCGGCATGGCGCCCACCACCTCCACCACGCTCACGCTGGCCCTGGGCGATGCGCTCGCCGTGGCCACGATGGAACGGCGCGGTTTCCTGCCTGAGAATTTCCGCACCTTCCACCCCGGCGGCAAGCTGGGCGCGCAGCTTTCCAAGGTGGCGCAGCTGATGCACACCGGCGATGCCCTGCCGCTCGTGCCCGCCGATCTGCCCATGGCCGACACCCTGATCGTGATGAGCGAGAAAAGCTTCGGCATCGCCGGCGTGACCGAAGGGGGCAGGCTGGTCGGCGTCATCTCCGACGGCGACTTGCGCCGCAACATCGCGCATCTGATGGACCGCACGGCGGGTCAGGTCGCCACCCGCAAACCCCGCGTCATCGCCCCCGACGATCTCGCGGCCGAGGCGATGGCGGTCATGTCCGGCAACCGCATCACGGCGCTATTTGTGGTCGATCCCGATGGCCAGCCCATCGGCCTCTTGCACCTGCACGATTGCCTGCGCGCAGGGCTCGCCTAGAGCATGTCGCGCAAAAGTGGGAACCGGTTTTGCGCTCCTCGGACATGCGACATCAAAAGGTTAGAGGGCGGCGCGTGAATGCGAATGAACGCGACGCGCTCTGATCACACCCCGAAATACCCCCGGTACCATTCGACGAACCGCGCCACGCCGTCCTGGACACTGGTCTGCGGGCGATAGCCTGTCAGGCTCTGCAACAGGCTCGCATCGGCCCAGGTGGCGGGCACATCGCCCGGCTGCATGTCCATGTAATTTCGCGCCGCCCGCCGCCCCGTCGCGGTTTCGATCGCCTCGATGAACTCGGTCAGGCGCACGGAGTCGGAATTGCCGATATTCACCACCCGGAACGGCGCGACCGGGCTCAGGCTGTCGCCCTCGGGCACGGCATCGGGCGTGGCGGGCCGGACCGGCACCGCGTCGATCAACCCCACGATCCCGCTTACCAGGTCGGCGACATAGGTGAAATCCCGGCTCATGTCGCCGTGGTTGTAGACGTCGATGGGCCGGTCCTCCAAAATCGCCTTGGTGAATTTGAACAGCGCCATGTCGGGCCGCCCCCATGGCCCGTAGACGGTGAAAAACCGGAACATCGTCACCGGCAGCCCGTACAGATGCGCATAGGAATGCGCCATCGCCTCGTTCGCCTTCTTGGTCGCGGCATAGAACGACATCGGCGTATCCGCCTTCTGCGTCTCGGCGAACGGCATGTCCGTATTCGCCCCATAGACCGAAGAGGTAGAGGCCATCAGGCTATGTTCGGGCGGAAAGGCCCGGATCGCCTCGAGCAGGCGAAAGGTGCCGATCAGATTGGCTTCGACATAGCTTTCGGGATTGTCGATCGAGTAGCGCACGCCCGCCTGCGCGGCCAGGTGGATCACCGCATCGGGGCGGAATTCCTCCATCAACCCATGAAGCAGGCCCGGCGCTTCGATCCTGTCGTTGACGACGCGGAACCTTGCGTTCTGCATCAGCATCGCCTGCCGCCGTTCCTTGATCCGGACATCGTAGTAATCGGTCATCGCATCGACGCCGACCACCTCCCAGCCCTCGGCCAACAGCCTCGTGCAGAGGTGAAAACCGATAAACCCAGAAGAACCGGTTACAAGAGCCTTGCGCGTCATTCCCGTATCCCGTCGTTGCACACCCATTTCCACGAACTCGCGCACATCTCGTCCAATGTCTTCTCGGTGCGAAAGCCAAGAACCTCGGCCGCCTTGTCGGCACGCGCCACGTAAACCGGCACGTCGCCGGGGCGGCGCGCCGTGATCTCGTAGGGCAGGGCGCGGTTGCTCGCCCGCTGATAGGCCGCGATCACCTCCAGCACCGAATAACCCCGCCCGGTGCCAAGGTTCACACAATGCCCCCGCCCGGTCTCGAACAGCTTTTCAAGCGACAGCACATGCCCCCGCGCCAGATCCTCGACATGGATGTAATCGCGCACGCCCGTGCCGTCGGGCGTGTCGTAATCATCCCCGAACACCGCGATCTTGGGCAATTCGCCCGTCGCCACCTTGGCCACGAAGGGCATCAGGTTGTTGGGGATGTCATTGGGGTCTTCCCCGATCAACCCCGATGCATGCGCGCCCGCCGGGTTGAAATAGCGCAACACGCCGAATGCCCAGTCCGGGTTCGACCGCGCCAGCCAATCGAGCATCTGTTCGCCCAGGATCTTGGTCTGCCCATAGGGGTTCATCGCCCGGAACTCCGCCGTTTCCGGCGTCGGCGTCTCGTCGGGGATGCCATAGACCGTGGCCGAGGAGGAAAAGACCAGCTTGCGGCACCCCGCCTTGTCCATCGCCTGCAACAACGTGGTCAGCCCGCCGATGTTGCAATCGAAATACTCCAGCGGCCGCGCCACGCTGTCGCCCACCGCCTTCAGCGCCGCGAAATGCACCACCGCGTCGAAATCCTCCGCGCCAAAGACCTGCGCCAACTTGCCCGCGTCGCGCGTATCCCCCTCGATCACCCGCACCGGACGGCCCGTGATGCGCTCCAGCCGTTCGGCCACGTTGCGCCGCGCGTTGCAGAAATTGTCGAGGATCACGACATCATGCCCCGCCTCGACCAGCGCGACATAGGTATGGGAGCCGATATACCCGGCCCCTCCGGTCAAAAGAATACGTTTCGTCATCGTCCGTCTTGGCACCTTCGCAGTCGCCAGTGACGCAATCACGGTTTTCGCGCGCAACACAACCCCCGGCGGTCCCCTGTCTGGGGGCGGGGCAGAATTGCATCGCTCCCCCAATATGGTGTCATGTCCGGTTGACCCCCCCGACAAGTTGCGTAGGGTGCGGCCAGTTTCGTGTTCCGGTCCCCCAGGGCCAAGAGGTGGTAATGAGTGTGTCGCATCTGCGTCGTCTGGCCCTTGGCCTTCTTGCGGTTGCAGCCCTTGCCGGATGCGAATCCCTCCCCCGCAGCGCCGCCGTCGAACGCGAGATCGTGGCCGTCTCGCAGGGCGAAACCGCCGATTTCCAGGTCCATACCGTCGACAGCACCTTTCTCGACCAGATCGCCCATTGGCCCGCGACCGGGCCGGCACCCCTTGGCTGGCTGCCCGCCAGCGGCGGCGCCCGGACACAGGTGATCGCGCCGGGCGATACGCTCGAACTGACGATCTGGGACAGCAACGAAAACTCGCTCCTCTCCGCGCCCGGCCAGCGGCAGGTGCAGATCCAATCCCTCACCGTCGCGCCCGATGGCACGGTTTTCGTGCCCTATGTCGGCGATACGCGCGTCTCCGGCATGACGCTGCAAGTCGCCCGTGAACATCTGCAAGATGCCATCGACGCCATCGTCGCCTCCGCGCAGGTCCAGCTTTCCATGGCCGAGGGGCGCACCAATTCCGTCGATCTGGTGGGCGGTGTCGGCAATCCCGGGGCCTATCCCCTGCCCGACCGCAACTATACCGTGCTGAACCTGATTGCCGCGGGCGGCGGCGTGCAACCCGCGCTCGTCAATCCCCAGATCCGCCTGCGCCGCTCGGGCCGCATCTACGGCACCTCCGTCGCGCGGCTCTATGCCGATCCGGGCCTCGACACGCTCCTGCATGGCGGCGATCAGGTCATCGTCGAACAGGACCCCCGCCAGTTCCTGTCCCTCGGCGCGGCGGGCCAGCAAAGCCACCACCGCTTCCCGCAGGACCGCGTCACGGCACTTGATGCCATGGCCATCATCGGCGGCGTCGACAGCCGCCGCGCCGATCCCGGCGGTATCCTGATCCTGCGCGAATATCCCGACAGCGCGCTGCGCACCGACGGCACCGGCCCCGCCCTGCCGCGCGTGGTGTTCACGCTCGATCTGACCTCGGCCGACGGCCTGTTCAGCGCCCGCAACTTCGACATCCACGCAGGCGATCTCGTCCTTGTCACCGAAAGCCCGATCACTTCCGCCCAGACCATCTTCGGCCTGATCGGCTCGGTCTTCGGCGTCGCCAACCAGACGGCGAACCTCGCGAACTGACCCCGCTCAACGCGGCAGGGCAATCGCCTTGCCCCTCGGCACCAGCCCGTTGATCTTCTCCAGATGCACGGGCAGGCAGCGCGTGGTGAAATCGTAGCGCTCCACCATATGCGCCCGCGCGTTCCGCCCCAGATGCGCGAAATCGCCGGGCGCCTCCAGCACCTCGATCACCTGCCGTGCCAGCGCCTCGTGATCGTGGAAATCGACCAGCATCGCGGTCTCGCCATGGGTCATCACCTCCCGCACCGGCGGCGTGTCCGAACCGACGATCACAGCCCCCATCGACATCGCCTCCATGCTCGACCACGACAGCACAAAGGGCACCGTCAGATAGACATGGCACCGCGACACCTGGATGATCTCCCGATAGGCCGCGTAGGGCACCTTGCCCAGGAAATGCACCCGGCTCCAATCCAGGCCGTCGCCCAGCTCCCGCTCCATCTCGGCCCGGTAGCCGCCCTTTGCGCCGCTCGCCTTGCCATAGGACACTTCGTTGCCCCCGATGATCAGCGCCCGTGCATTTGGCCGCGCCTCCAGGATCCGGGGCAGGGCGCGCATGAATTTGTGAAAGCCCCGCGTCGGCTCCATGTTCCGCGCCATATAGGTAAAGATCTCGTCGTCGCGCGTGACCGCCCGCCCCAGCCTTGTCAGCGGGACCGAGGCCTCCGCCCTGGGCCGCAGCTTGTCGGTGCGGATCCCGTCATGCTCGACATAGATCTTAGACCTGAACGCCTCCGGATAGGTGTCGCGCTGGAACAGCGTCGGCGACTGGCCCAGATCGACACTATGCAGATTGGCGAAATTCACCGCGTTGCGCGCATGCATCATGAACCGTGCATGCTCGGATGCCGGGAATTCCGGGTCGAACCCCACCGATCCCCCCTGCGCCAGGAAATAATATTCGTAAAACCCGATGATCGGCACATCCGCCCAGACCTGCTTGAGAAAGGTCAGCTCCCCCCATCCCACATGTCCGATGATGACATCGGGCCGGAACCCTTCGGCCGCCAGCCGCTCGGCGGCAAAGGCCGCGCCCAGACCGTTGCCGACACATTCCTCCCAGTATTTCGTCGGCGCATAGGCATCTTCCGCCGGCTTGTGATGCGTCTTGTAGACGACGATCCGCGCCCCCTTGGCCTCCGGCAGACCCTTGCGCTGGGTCAGGAACACGATCTGATGCCCGCCCTGCGCCACCAGCCATTGAAACAGCTCCCGATACTGGCCGGGAAAATTCTGGTGCACGAAAAGGATGTTCATCGCCTGCCTGCTCTTTGGTGACGCGACACACTTTCGACCAAGCCACCCGCGACAGCAAGCCTTCGCGCCGCCTGATCCCCGATTTGGCCCCCGATTTGGGCCCGAATTTGGGCCCTAATTTGGGATTGCAGGACAAGCCCCTATATGACAGCCAAATCCCGCAATCGCAGGAAGCCAATCACATGACCCTGACCACCAGGATCGCATGGGACGACACGGTGTTGCCGTTCCAGCTCGACCGCTCCGATATCCGTGGCCGCGTGGCCCGGCTCGACCAGACGCTCGATCAGGTCCTGTCGCAACACGACTACCCGACCGAGGTCGAAGCGATGGTGGCCGAGGCCGCCCTTCTGACCGCGCTCATCGGCCAGACCATGAAATTGCGCTGGAAATTCTCGCTCCAGGTCCGTGGCAGCGGGGCGATCCGCCTCATCGCCACCGATTTCTTCGCGCCCGGCGACGATGACACGCCCGCCCGCATCCGCGCCTATGCCAGCTACGATGCCGAGAAACTGGTCAAAGGCGCCGATCCCTTCAGTCAGATCGGCAAGGGCTATTTCGCCATCCTCATCGACCAGGGCAGCGGCACCACCCCCTACCAGGGGATCACGCCGCTTGCGGGCGGATCGCTCGCCGCCTGCGCCGAGGCGTATTTCGCCCAATCCGAACAGCTCCCCACGCGCTTCGAACTCAGCTACGGCCTCAGTCGCGAACCGGGTCAGCCCGCCCATTGGCGCGCGGGCGGCGTCATGCTGCAACACATGCCCAAGGCCTCGCCGCTCATGGCCAATGATGGCGCCTCCGGCGAAGACGGGCTTCTCGCCGCCACCGATCTCCTGGACGAGGAAGAGGGCGAAAACTGGTCCCGCGCCAATATCCTGCTCGACACCGCCGAGGCGCTGGAACTGATCGGCCCCAGCGTCGGGCCGACCGACCTCCTCCTGCGCCTCTTCCACGAGGAAGGGCCGCGCGTCTACGATGCCCTGCCCGTGCAATTCGGCTGCACCTGTTCCGCCGACCGCGTCCGCACCAGCCTGTCGATCTATTCCGCCCGCGACATCGGCCACATGACGACCGAGGATGGCCGCGTCACCGCCGATTGCCAGTTCTGCGGCGCGCATTACGAATTCGACCCCCGCACGCTGGGGTTCGAGGCCGAATTGCCGCCCGAGGCGGAGGGGGGCGATGACAGCGCCCGTTGATCTCGACCGACTTCTGACAGCGCTCGAGCTTGCGCCGCAGCGCCCCTCGTCGGATTACGACCTGAACGCCGCCGCAGCCCCGCCCGAGGGGCGCGTGCTGCGACCGGCCGCCGTGCTGATCGGGGTCCTGGGGCGCGAGCTCATCCTGACCAAACGCGCCTCCCACCTGAAACATCACCCGGGCCAGATCGCCTTTCCCGGCGGCAAGGTCGATCCGACCGATGCCGATGCCACCGCCACCGCCCTTCGTGAAGCGCAGGAGGAAATCGGCCTCGACCCTGCCAGCGTCACCGTGCTGGCCGATCTGCCCACCCACGAGGCTGTAACCGGTTATCTCATAAATCCGGTTCTGGCCCGGATCGAGCGCGACTTCACCCCCACCGCCGACCCCGCCGAAGTGGCCGAGGTGTTTCGCGTCCCCCTCGCCCATGTCCTCGACCCGGCCCGCTACCGGATCGAGAAACGCCGCTGGCGCGGGGTCTGGCGGCAATATTACGTCGTGCCCTTCGGCCCCTATTACATCTGGGGCGCAACCGCGCGCATGCTCAAGGCGCTGGCCGACCGGGTGACGCCATGAAGCTCACCGCCGATTGGCTCACCACCCCCGGCACGATGGCCGTGATGGACATGCTCGCGGCGGGCGGCCATGGCGCATGGTTCGTCGGCGGCTCCGTCCGCAACGCGCTGATCGGCGCGCCGGTTCTCGACATCGACATCACCACCGATGCCCGCCCCGACCGCGTGATGGACCTCGCCGCGCAACGGGGCATCAAGGCGGTTCCGACCGGCATCGACCATGGCACGGTCACGCTGGTCGCAGATCACCGCCCCTACGAGGTGACGACGCTCCGCCGCGACGTGGAAACCCACGGCCGCCACGCCACCATCGCCTATACCGACCGGCTGGAGGATGACGCCGCCCGCCGCGATTTCACCATGAACGCACTTTATGCGCGCGCCGATGGCACGATCCTCGACCCCAATGGCACGGGCCTTGCCGATCTGACCGCCCGCCGCCTGCGCTTCATCGGCGACCCCGCCGAACGCATCGCCGAAGATTACCTCCGCATCCTGCGCTTCTTCCGCTTCCACGCCTGGTATGCCGATCCTGCGGGCGGCTTCGACGCCGAGGGTCTGGCCGCCTGCGCCGCGCTTGCCGATCGCCTCGAACGCCTCTCCCGCGAACGGGTGGGGGCCGAGATGCTCAAACTCCTCGCCGCCCCCGATCCCGCCCCTGCGGTCGCCACCATGGCGCAATTGGGCGTGCTCGCCCGGCTCCTGCCCGGATCGGAGGCGCGCCTCCTCCCCCTCCTCGTCGCTTTCGAGGGGGACTTGCCCCCCGATCCGATCCGCCGCCTCGCCGCGCTGGGCGGGACGGATGTCGCGGCGACCCTCCGCCTGTCGCGCGCCGACCGCGACCGGCTCGCCACGCTCCGCGCCGGTCTGGCATCCGCCGATCCGCCCGGCGCGCTGGGCTTTGCCCATGGTGCCGCGACCGCGCGCGACATCCTCCTGCTCCGCGCCGCCCTCTTCGAAACCGTTCCCGATCTCGCCGCGCTGGCCGAGGTCGAAACCGGCGCCGCCGCCGTCTTTCCGGTCCGCCCCGCCGACCTGATGCCGGGCCTTCAGGGACCCGATCTCGGCGCCGCGCTCAAGACGCTTCAGGCGCGCTGGATCGCCTCCGATTTCACCCTGACCCGCGCCGAACTCCTCGCCAGCCTGCGTTAACCTTTCGCGTTAAGCTTCCCTCAATACTCCCGCCCCGATCTTCACCCTTCCTTTACATCTGCCCCGTCCCGTCAACCCCGCATCAAGGTTAACGCGCGCCCCGCTTCCGCTTCTCCGTTTCGAAAATATCCCCGCCGGAGGCTCCCGAAGCGGGGGGTCCAAGCGCGCGGCTTGACATTCGCCGCCCCGCGCCCTCACCTCGCGCCACATCCCTTTCGGAGCCCGCCGTGGACCCGCTCTATCCCTTCGTTTTCCTTGGTCTTTTCAGCCCCGGCCCGAATGTGATCCTGCTCACGGCCTCCGGCGCGCGCTTCGGTTTCCGCGCCACGCTGCCCCATGTCTTCGGCGTCGCGCTGGGTGTGGGCATCACCGCGGGCCTCACCGGGCTCGGCATCGCCGCCCTTCTTCTCGCCCAACCCGCACTCGCGCTCGCGCTGAAAATCGCCGCCGCATTCTGGATCGGATGGATGGCCCTGAGCCTCTGGCGGTCTTCTGCCTCGGGCGGTTCGAGCGCCGGCGCGCGCCCCTTCACCATGGTTGAAGCCATTCTTTTTCAATGGGTTAACCCAAAGGTCTGGGCCGTCGCACTGGCCGCCGCCTCGGGCTATGCCGCCGGTCTCCCCCCAATCGAAGAAGCCCAGCGCCTCGCCCTCGCCTTCTCGGGTCTCAACCTCTTTGTCTGCCTGTTCTGGTCCTGGGCGGGCTCGCTCCTGGCGCTTCTTCTGACCACGCCCCTGGCCTGGCGCATCTTTTCCCGCGTGATGGCAACGGGTCTCGCGGCCTCGGCCGTCATGGTCTTTTTGTGATCTTCGACCTATATCAGGGGCTCAGGACCGAAAGCCCCCATGTTCCGCTTCTTCGAAAATCTGGTCGATCCCTACACGGCCTATTCCGAAACCGATGCGCCGCCGCGTCGGCTGTGGCCCTTCCTTTGGGAATATTCCCAACCTTTCAAGGGCGTATTCGCCCTGACGGCCCTGATGTCGGTCATCGTCGCGGTCGTCGAGGTGGGGTTGATCTGGTATATGGGCCGCGTTGTCGACCTGATGTCCACGGGCGATCCGAGCAGCGTTCTGGCCAGCCATGGCTGGGAATTGATCGTCGCCGCGATCTTCATCCTGACGCTGCGCCCGCTGATCCAGGGCCTCGATGTCGCGCTTTTGAACAATTCGATCCTGCCGCAATTCGGCGCGCTGATCCGCTGGCGCGCGCATCGGCAGGTGCTGCGCCAATCGGTCGGCTGGTTCGAGAATGATTTCGCGGGCCGCATCGCCAACCGGATCATGCAGACCCCCGGCAGCGCGGGCGACGCGATCTTTCAAATCTTTGATGCAATTACCTTTTCCCTCGCCTATCTCGTCGGCGCCGCGATCCTATTGGCCGATGCCGACCCGCGTCTCGCGATCCCGCTTCTGGCATGGTTTGCGCTCTACGGCCTGCTTTTGCGCTGGACGATCATCCGCATCGGCCCCGCCTCCAAGGCCAGCGCCGATGCACGCTCCATGACGACGGGGCGGGTCGTCGACAGCTATACCAACATCCATTCGGTCAAGCTTTTCGCCCATCACGACCGCGAAATCGCCTATGCCAAGGAAGCGATCGAAGAGACGCGGCAGACCTTCGCCCGCGAAATGCGGCTTTTTACCATCATGGACGTGGCCTTGACCGCGTTGAACGGCCTGCTGATCGTCTCGGTTGTCGGTTGGGCCTTCTGGCTTTGGTCCGCCGGTGCCGCCTCGGTCGGGGCGGTTGCCGCCGCGACGGCCCTGACCTTGCGCCTCAACGCGATGACGGGCTGGATCATGTGGGCCGTTTCCACGCTGTTCCGTTCGCTCGGCGTTGTCGCCGAAGGGATGGAGACGATCGCAGACCCGATCACGCTCACCGATGCCGCCGATGCCAAGCCGCTGCAGATGGCACAGGGCGAAATCACCTTCGACGCCGTCAGCCACCATTACGGGCGCGGGGCGGGTGGATTGGACCGGGTGACCCTGACGATCCGACCGGGCGAGAAACTGGGCCTTGTCGGGCGCTCAGGCGCTGGAAAATCCACCATCGTCAAGCTCTTGCTGCGGTTCTACGATGTCGAGGAGGGGCGCATCCTGATCGATGGGCAGGATATCCGACGCGTGACGCAGGACAGTTTGCGCCGCGAGATCGGCATGGTGCAGCAAGACAGCTCGCTTCTGCATCGCTCGGTCCGCGACAACATTCTTTATGGCCGCCCCGACGCCACCGAGGAGCAGATGATCGCCGCCGCCAAGCGGGCGGAAGCGCATGAGTTCATCCTGACCCTCGAAGATCCGCAGGGCCGGCGCGGCTATGACGCCCATGTCGGCGAACGCGGCGTGAAATTGTCCGGCGGTCAGCGCCAGCGCGTGACGCTTGCGCGCGTGATCCTCAAGGATGCGCCGATCCTCGTGCTGGACGAGGCGACATCGGCACTGGATTCGGAGGTCGAGGCCGCGATCCAGGACACGCTTTACGGCGTGATGCAGGGCAAGACGGTCATCGCCATCGCGCATCGGCTTTCGACCATCGCGCAGATGGACCGGATCGTGGTGCTGGATGCGGGCCATGTCGCCGAGGAAGGCACGCATGCCGAATTGCTGGCCAAGGGCGGGCTTTATGCCGGATTCTGGGCGCGGCAATCGGGCGGCTTCATCGGAACCGAGACGGAGGCGGCGGAATGACCCGCGTGTTCCGTCCGATCCTGTTGTGGCTTGCCGATCTGATCGACGGTTTCGCCCCCGCCGAAGGCGCGCCGCCCCGCACGCTCTGGCCATTCCTGCGGTGGTGTCTTGCCGGGGCCTGGCCCGTGATCTGGGTCGCGACACTGTTTTCCGCGCTGGCAGGCGGGATGGAGGTGGCCTCCGCCTGGCTCTTGGGCGTGGTGATCGACAGCGCGCTGTCCCATGGTCCCGAGGGATATTTCGCCGAAAACGCGCTGCTGATCGGGGTCTATGTCGGGTTCTACCTGTTGTTGCGCCCCTTGTTTTTCGGGGCCTCGGCGGCGTTCAACGGGATCGTTTTGCCCCCCAACCTCGCCCCCCTGATCCAAAGCCGGCTGCACCGCTGGTCGCTTGGCCATGCCGTGAGCTTTTTCGACAATGATTTTGCAGGCCGCATCGCCCAAAAGCAGATGCAGACCGCAGCCGCGCTGGTGAACGTGGTGACCGAGGTCATCAACGCGGGTGCCTTTGCCATCGCCACGCTGATCGGTGCGGTGGTGATGCTGGCCGCCATAGATTGGCGCATCGGGTTGGTGCTGCTCGTCTGGACGGTCGGCTATCTCTACATGATCCGCTGGTTCATGCCGCGCATCCGCAAGCTGTCGAAAACACGGGCGGCGGCGCGCGCCAATGTGACGGGCCAGATCGTGGACACGATCACCAACATCAAGACGGTCAAGCTGTTCGGTCATGTCGATTACGAGGATGAAACCGCGATCGAGGCGATGAAGGGCTATCGCAGCGCCGCGCTTGATTTCGGGTTCCTGTCCACCGGGTTCCGTCTTGCGCTGATGGCGACGGCGGGGGCGCTGCCGGTGGCCTTGGTCCTGGGGGCTGTCGTCCTGTGGCAGGCGGGCAGCGTCACGGCGGGCGAGATCGCGGCGACCGGTGCCGTTTCGATGCGCATCGCCCAGATGACCGGCTGGGTCAGTTTCACGCTGATGGCCATCTACGCCAATGTCGGCGAGGTCGAGGACGGGATGCGCACCCTCACCCCGCCCCATGACCTGACCGATGCCGAGGGCGCGGTCGAGCTGACGGCGGCCAAGGGGCGTATCGCCTTTGAAAAGGTCAGTTTCGCCTATGGGCGCGAAACCGGCGGCGGGGTCGATGGTATCGATCTGGTGGTCGAACCGGGGCAGAAGATCGGCATCGTGGGCGCCTCGGGTGCCGGGAAATCGACCTTGGTGGCGTTGCTTTTGCGGCTCTACGATGCCGAAGGGGGGCGCGTGACGCTGGATGGCGTCGATGTGCGGACGATCAAGCAAGACAGCCTGCGCCGTCAGATCGCGATGGTCACGCAAGACACGGCGATGTTCAATCGCTCTGCCTATGACAACATCCTGTATGGTCGCCCCGGCGCGACCGAGGCCGAGGTTCACGCCGCCGCGAAACGGGCCGAGGCGCATGGCTTTATCGAGGGGCTGATCGACCATCGCGGGCGCACGGGCTACGGTGCCTTTCTGGGCGAGCGCGGCGTGAAACTGTCCGGCGGTCAGCGGCAACGGATCGCGCTGGCACGTGCCTTTCTCAAGGATGCGCCGGTTCTGGTTCTGGACGAGGCGACCAGCGCGCTCGACAGCGAGGTGGAGGCCGCCATCCAGGATACGCTGGGGCAGGTGATGGACGGAAAGACCGTGATCGCCATCGCGCACCGGTTGTCCACTCTGTCGGCGATGGACCGGATCGTCGTGCTGGATCGTGGCCGCATCGCCGAGGACGGGACCCACGACAGCCTCTTGGCGCAGGGCGGGCTTTACGCGCGCTACTGGAACCGCCAGTCGGGTGGCTTCATCGGTTTGAACGACGCGGCGGAATAAATAAATTTTTGAATTTTTTGGATCTCACGGTGGGGCAAAAAATGTGATTTACAGATATATGAGCGTCGAGGAATAGGCTTATAATCCTGCAAATATTTCAAGATCTAGCATTATTAAAAAGTTTTCTCTGATTTTTATCCCAATCCATCCGCAAAAAGCCACCATTAAAATCACCTTTGCCGACAAGCCAATACACGCGCCGATAAAATTGTGAAAAAAGCTTTGCCTAGCGCGTCTGTATTTTTTCATCGATTCTACAAGGTGTATTTCCGCGGCCTTCCAGCACTCATCTGCGGACTTTTCAGGCGCGCGAATTAAGATCGAAATATAAAAAAGGGGGAAAATATCAACGGAACCTCGTCCCTCTAGATCACAGTTATGGTTGTAAACCCAGGTTAATTCAAAACCTTGAACGATGATCAAAATGGCCAAGCTTGAAATCAAAGATATTTGCCAAGGAATGAGAGCAAAAGAAGCAATAATGAAAACAGAAAGCATTAAGTTAAGAGTCAGAATACTCAGCAAGAGTTCTCTGGAGCGATAGTCAACATAGTTATCGGCTAATGAGTGAAAAGGGGCGAAATTATATGGTGGAACCTTGTTGTCGTACATATTGTTTCTCACACACGCGAAACTGAAAGTTGGCACAAAAAGCGAAGATATCGTGTATCATGCTTCGCAGCCTACAGAAATTCAACTATCTTCGACTTAAAGAGGAGCAAGGCTACTCGTAAATGATGGCTGGCTTCTAGCTCTGTTGTCTTATGGTGCTGGTAAAGTGGATTGTGGTGTCCCAAGCAGGAAGCCATTGAGCTTGAGCGCCGAGCGAGGCAAGTGATGGAAAATTGACGAAAAATAACAGCATGACCGATACCCAAGTCACCATCCACCGATTGGGCCACCAGGGCGACGGCATCGCGCCCGGTCCCGTCTTTGTCCCCCTGACGCTTCCCGGCGAAGTGGTGGCGGGCGCGGTCGACGGCGACCGGATGGAGGCGCCGCGCATCGTCACGCCCTCGCCCGACCGGGTGCGCGCGCCCTGCGCCCATTTCCGCAGCTGCGGGGGCTGTTCGCTGATGCATGCCTCGGACGGTTTCGTGGCCGGGTGGAAGGCGCAGGTGATAGAAACGGCGCTGGCCGCCCATGACCTGACGACCGAGATACGGGCCACCGCTACCTCTCCCGCGCGGTCGCGGCGGCGGGCCACGCTGGCCGGCCGGCGCACGAAAAAGGGGGCGCTTGTGGGCTTTCACGGGCGGCGGTCGGACGTGATCGTGCCCCTGACCGAATGCCACGTGATCGCGCCTGACCTGTTCGCGCTGATCCCGGTGCTGGAAGAGATCGTCAAACTGGGCGGGTCACGTTCGGCCACGCTCTCCTTCGCGCTCACCCTGACCGAGACCGGCGTCGATTGCGCTGTGTCGGGGGGCAAGCCGCTGGATGGCCCGCTGCGCGCGGCGCTGCCCCGGTTCCGTGATCGGATCACGCGGCTGACATGGGGGGGTGAGCCCGTCTATGCCGATGCGGTGCCGCGCCTGTCCTTTGGGCCTGTTGCCGTCGCTCCGCCGCCGGGTGCCTTTCTTCAGGCCACGGCCGAGGGTGAGGCCGCCCTGCGCGCCGCCGTGGCCGAGGCCTTGACCGGTGCGGCGCGCATCGCGGACCTCTTTGCGGGCTGCGGGACCTTTGCCCTGCCGCTGGCAACCCATGCCCCCGTCCATGCGGTCGAGGGCGATGAGAGCCTGACCGCCGCGCTGTCGCAAGCGGCCCGTCATGCGCAGGGCCTGCGCCCGGTCACCACGGAAACCCGCGACCTGTTCCGTCGCCCGCTCCTGCCCGAGGAATTGGCCAAGTTCGATGGCGTGGTCATCGACCCGCCCCGCGCCGGGGCCGAGGCGCAGACCCGCGCGTTGGCCGAGGCGCGCGTGCCCCGCATCGCCATGGTGTCGTGCAACCCCGTGACCTTTGCCCGCGACGCGGCCTTGCTCACGCAGGCGGGTTATCGCCTGAATTGGGTGCAACCCGTCGATCAATTTCGCTGGTCCCCTCATGTGGAGCTTGCGGCCAGCCTGTCGCTGCCCCATCTCAGCGCAAACTGAGCGAGGGAAAGAATGAGCGACGTGCGTATCGAGGATGCGGGGTTTCGCGGACAGCTTGAGGCATGGTTGGAACGGCCAACCATCCGCAATGCGATCATCGGGGTGATCCTGTTCAACGCGGTGATCCTGGGGCTAGAGACATCGTCAAGCGTGATGGCCGTGGCGGGGCCGGTGATCTTGCTGCTCGACCGCGCCTGTCTGGCGATTTTCGTCGTGGAACTGGTGCTGAAGCTGGTGGCGCTTGGGCCAAGGTTCTTCCGCTCGGGGTGGAACATCTTCGATTTCGTGATCGTTGGCATCGCGCTGGTGCCCTCGGCCCAGGGGCTGTCTGTGCTGCGCGCGCTGCGCATCTTGCGGGTGCTCAGGATCGTTTCGGCGGTGCCGTCGCTGCGCCGCGTGGTCGAGGGGCTTTTGACCGCGTTGCCGGGGATGGGATCGGTGTTCTTGTTGATGTCGATCATCTTCTACATCGGTGCCGTGATGGCGACGAAGCTCTTCTCGGCCAGTTTCCCGGAATGGTTCGGCTCCATCGGGGCGTCGCTTTACACGCTGTTCCAGGTGATGACGCTGGAAAGCTGGTCGATGGGCATCGTGCGCCCCGTGCTCGAGGTCTATCCCTATGCCTGGGCGTTCTTCGTGCCCTTCATCATGGTCACGACATTCGCCGTGGTGAACCTGATCGTGGGTCTTGTGGTCAATTCCATGCAGGACGCCCATGCCGAGGAAAGCAACGCCGCGACGGATGCCTATCGCGACGAGGTGCTGGAACGGCTGCGCAAGATCGAGGAACGGCTGAAGTAGGCTGGGCAATCTGCCCACCGGTGGTAATGGTGGGCGGATCGCCCACCCTACGCCCGCCGCTCCATCCGCGCCACGCCCAGCACATCGAGAACCTTTGCCTCGATATCCGACGCGTTCATCCGCGCCACGGCGTACATGTCCTCGGGGCTGGCCTGATCGATGAAGATGTCGGGCAGGACCATGGAGCGGTATTTCAGCCCGGTGTCGAATACGCCTTCCTCGGCCAGCAGATGCGCCACATGGGAGCCGAAGCCGCCCACGGCCCCTTCCTCCAGCGTGATCAGCGCCTCGTGGTGGCGGGCAAGCTGCAAGATCAGGTCGCGGTCGAGCGGCTTGGCGAAACGGGCATCGGCGATGGTGGGCGTGATGCCCTTTTGCGCCAATGCCTCCGCGGCCTCGCGCACTTCTTTCAGCCGCGCGCCGAAATTCAGGATGGCGACCCTGTTGCCCTCTGCGATGAGGCGACCCCTGCCGATCTCCAGCACCTCGCCCCGCTCGGGCAGATCGACGCCCACACCCTCGCCGCGCGGAAAGCGGAAGGCGGAGGGGCGGTCGCCGATCGAAAGCGCGGTCACGACCATGTGGCGCAATTCGGCCTCGTCGGCGGCGGCCATGACGACGAAATCGGGCAGGTTGGCGAGGAATGCCACGTCATAGCTGCCCGCATGGGTCGCGCCGTCGGCCCCCACCAGCCCCGCGCGGTCGATGGCAAAGCGCACGGGCAGGCGCTGGATCGCCACGTCATGCACGATCTGGTCATAGCCGCGCTGAAGAAAGGTCGAATAGATGGCGCAGAACGGTTTCAGGCCCCCGGCCGCCATGCCAGCGCAAAAGGTGACGGCGTGCTGTTCGGCAATGCCCACGTCAAAGGTGCGCGCCGGAAAGCGTTCCCCGAACAGGTCTAGCCCCGTGCCATCGGGCATGGCGGCGGTGACGGCGACGATCTGGGGGTCATCCTCCGCCTCGCGGATCAGGGTCTGGGCAAAGACCTTGGTATAGCTTGGCGCATTGGCGGGGGCTTTTTTCTGCTCGCCCGTGCGGATGTCGAATTTCGCGGTGGCATGTCCCCGGTCGGGGCGGTGTTCGGCGTAGCCCTTGCCCTTTTTCGTGATCGCATGGATCAGGACCGGCCCATCGGCGCGCGCCTTGACCGTGCGCAGGATCGCCAGAAGCTGGTCCATGTCATGCCCGTCGATGGGCCCGATATAGGAAAAGCCAAGCTCTTCGAAGAGCGTGCCACCCACGGTCGCGGCCTTGAGCAATTCCTTGGCGCGCCGCGCGCCTTCCTGGAAGGGTTCGGGCAAAAGCGACACGGCGCCCTTGGCCGCAGCCTTCAGCTCCTGAAAGGGTGCGCCCGCGTAAAGCCGCGACAGGTAGGAGGACATGGCGCCCGTCGGTGGCGCGATCGACATCTCGTTGTCGTTCAGGATCACGATCAGCCGCTTGCCCAGATGGCCCGCGTTGTTCATCGCCTCGTAGGCCATGCCGCCCGACAGCGCGCCATCGCCGATCACGGCAATCGCATCGCCATGACCGGTGTCGCAATCGCCCCCCAGATCCCGCGCCACGGCAAAGCCAAGCGCCGCCGAGATGCTGGTCGAAGAATGCGCCGCGCCAAAGGGGTCATAGGGCGATTCGGATCGCTTGGTGAAACCCGACAGCCCGTCCTTTTGCCGGATCGTGCCCATCCGCCCGCGTCGGCCCGTCAGGATCTTGTGCGGGTAGCATTGGTGGCTCACGTCCCAGATCAGCTTGTCGCGGGGCGTGTCGAAGACGGCGTGGAGAGCGACCGTCATCTCGACCACGCCAAGGCCCGCGCCGAAATGGCCCCCGGTCTGGCTGACCGTCCAGATGGTTTCCGACCGCAATTCATCGGCCAGGCGGCGCAGGTCGCCATCGCTGAACCGCTTGAGATCGGCAGGCGCTGTCACGCGGTCAAGCAGCGGTGTGCTGGGGCGGTCGGTCATGGGCGTGACCTCCTTCCGGGCTTATCTGTCACGGTCGATGATGTAGCGCGCCAGCGCGGCAAGGTTATGCGCCTTTTCGCCATAGGGGGCGAGCGCGGCCTCGGCCTCGGCGACCAGGTCGGCGGCGCGTGCCTTGGCCCCGTCAAGACCCAGCAGGGAGACAAAGGTCGCCTTGCCCGCCGCCGCATCCTTTTGCAGGGCCTTTCCAGCCGTCGCCGCATCGCCCGTCACGTCGAGGATGTCATCGGCGATCTGGAAGGCCAGGCCGATGGCCCGCGCATAGCGGCGCAGCGGGGCAGGGTCCGCCCGGCCAAGGATCGCGCCCGCCTCGGCCGGCCATTCGATCAGGCGGCCCGTCTTGTTGCCCTGCAATTCGGTGATCTGTTCCAGCGTCAGCGGCAGGGCGGCGGTTTCGGCGGCGATATCCTGTGCCTGCCCCAGAACCATCCCCTGCGCCCCCGAGGCGCGGGCAAGGCTGCCGATCAGGGCAACACGCTGCTCCGCATCGCCTGCGCGCGCATCGGCCAGCAGTTCAAAGGCGAATGTCTGAAGCGCATCGCCCACCAGGACGGCGGTCGCCTCGTCCCATTTGACATGAACCGTGGGCTGGCCACGCCGCAGATCGTCGTCATCCATGCAGGGCAGGTCGTCATGGACAAGGCTATAGGCATGCAGGCATTCGACCGCCCCGGCCGCGAACAGCGCCTGCGCTGGCGGCACATCGAACAAGCCCGCGCTTTCCAGCACGAGAAACCCGCGCAGCCGCTTGCCGCCATTGGTGGCGTAGCGCATCCCCTCGGCCACCCGGTCCGGGCCAAGCCGCGCCAGTTCCTCGGCGAGAAAACCGGTGATGGCCCGCTGGGCCGCATCGAGCGCCTGCGCGAACACCTGTCAGAGACCCTCGACCGGTGTCGTGCCTGTGGGCTGGCCGCCCGCGTCGAGCGTGATCTGCGCGACCTTTTCCTCGGCTTCCTTGAGCTTTGCCTCGCAGCGCGCCTTGAGCGCCGCGCCGCGTTCGTAGAGCTTGATCGACTCTTCCAGCGCGACATCGCCCCGGTCCAGCGCGGTCACGACCTGTTCCAGTTCGCGGATCGCCTCTTCGAAACTCATTTCGCCGATCGGCTTGCCCTGGCTCATGCGCCCCGCTCCTTCAATTCCGTGACATGTACCGCGACAGATGCCGCGAGTGCGGGCAGATCATAGCCGCCTTCGAGAGTCGAGACCACGCGCCCGGCGCAGACCTCATCCGCGATGTCGCACAAGGACCGCGTGAGCCAGGCGAAATCTTCCTCGGTCCAGGCGAGGTTGGCGAGCGGATCATCGACATGGGCGTCAAAGCCCGCCGAAACCAAAATCAGTTCGGGCTGCCAGCTCCGCAACCGGTCAAAGGCCTGCGCCTGGTATACGCGCCGCATCTCGATGCCGCCGGAACCGGGGGGAAGCGGCAGGTTCAGGACATTGTTCGACCCGCCCCGTTCGCTGGCCGCACCCGTGCCGGGATAAAGCGGGATCTGCTGGGACGAGATGAACAGCGCGCGGGGTTCATTCCACAGCACGTCCTGCGTGCCATTGCCGTGATGCACGTCGAAATCCACCACCGCGACGCGGGACAGCCCGTGCACCTCGAGCGCATGGCGCGCGGCGATGGCGACGTTGGAAAACAGGCAAAACCCCATCGCGCGGTCCCGTTCGGCGTGGTGGCCGGGCGGGCGCGTCGCGACAAAGGCGTTGCGGTGGGTTCCCGCCAGAACGGCATCGACCGCGGCAAGGCATCCGCCAACGCCGCGCAGCGCCGCTTCCCACGAACCGGGGCTGGCCCATGTGTCGGGGTCGAGCCCTGCCATCCCGCTTTCGGGGATACGGGCGCGCACATGGTCGATGTAGTCTTGCGGATGACCCAAAAGCAGCGCGGCTTCACTGGCCATGGGTGCGATCATCCGCGTCAGGCTGTCGAATTCCGGGGCGGACAGTGCTTCGTTGATCTCTTCCAGCCGCTCGACCCGCTCGGGGTGGCCGGGCGGCGTGAGATGGTCGAGCCCTGCGGGGTTTTCGACGAGAAGCGTCATGGTCTTGCGCCTTTTGGGGTCAATCGGGTGACAGCATGTAACCCGCGCCGCGCACCGTCTGCAAATAGCGCGGCTGTTTCGGGTCCGGCTCGATCTTGCGGCGCAGGCGCGTGATCTGCACATCCACCGCGCGTTCCTGAACCTGCTCGCCCCCGATCTTGTCCCGGTTCAATAGCGTCACCAGTTCCGCGCGGCTGAACGCCTTGTTCGGCCCGCCGGTGAAGATGCGCATCAGCGCCGCCTCGGTCGCGGTCAGGCGCACGGGCTGCGCGCCTTGCCACAATTCACCCCGGTCCAGATCGTAGCGAATGGGGCCCAGATGCAGGATCTGGGGCACCTCGGTCTCGCGCTCTGGCTTGGGCATCCGGCGCAGGACCGCGTTGATCCTGAGCAGCAATTCCTTGGGCTCGAACGGCTTGGCAAGGTAATCGTCGGCCCCGGCCTCCAGCCCGCTGATCCTGTCGCTCGTTTCGCCGCGTGCGGTCAGAAGCAAGATGGGCGTGCCATGGGCCGCGCGGATGTCGCGGCACAGGCTCAGGCCATCCTCGCCCGGCATCATCACGTCGAGCACGATCAGGTCAAAGGCCAGACCCGCCAGCAAGCGCCGCGCCTGTGCCGCATCGCGCGCCACCGTCGCCATGAAGCCGTGCCGGATCAGGAATTTCTGCAAAAGACCCCGGATGCGTTCGTCATCATCCACGATCAGCAGATGTGCGCCGATATCCGTCGTCATCGGGTGCCGTCCCCGCCTTCCTGGTAGTGGCGGCGCATGTCGGGGTCCATCATCTGTTCCAGCACCGCGCGAAAGCCCGCGACCGCATCGGGCCCTGCATTGCGAAAGGCATCGCGCATCCGGTTGCGCTGCGCCTCGGACAGGGCGCGCTCCAGATCGGCGCCCTTTTGCGTCAGGAACAGGTGGCGTTCACGCTTGTCGCGGGTGCCGACGCGGCTGTCCACCAGGCCATCCTCGACCAGCGTGCGCAGAACGCGGTTCAGGGATTGCTTCGTCACCCCGAGGATCGAGAGCAGGTTGTTCACCGTCGTGCCGGGTGAGCGGTTGATGAAATGGATCGCCCGGTGATGCGCGCGACCATATCCGTAATCCTGCAAGATGCGGTCAGGGTCGGCGGTGAAGCCCCGATAGGCAAAGAACATGGCCTCGATCCCCCGGCGCAACTGGTCGTCGGTGAGAAACAGAAGGCTTTCCCCGCGCCCCATCAGGTTCGCCGCGTTGCGATCTGCCATCTGGCTGTCCCTTCCGTTTTCCCCTTCGGGATTTTGGGGCAGTTTAAGTCAGCCTTGTTGACTTTCCAAGAATCAATTGTTAGCGAATAGGGCGTTTTGCGCAATAATATGTCCGCTTCGGGCATTTTTCGCGCAACATTCGAAAAACCATCCGGTGGGAAGAGCCGGTGACAGAGACGAGGATCAGGACGATGGCCGGGGCCTATGACGATCGTGACGGCAAGATCTGGTTGGATGGGGCGCTGGTGGATTGGCGGTCGGCCAATGTGCACATCCTGACCCATGCGATGCACTATGCCTCCTCCGTATTCGAGGGAGAGCGGGCCTATAACGGCAAGATCTTTGAATCCCGCTGGCATTCCGAGCGCCTGCTGAAATCGGGCGAGATGATCGACATGCCGATCCCCTATACCGTCGACGAGATCGAGGCCGCGAAATACGAGGTCATGCAGGCCAATGGCCTGACCGACGCCTATGTCCGCGCCATCGCGTGGCGGGGTGCGGGCGACGACATGGGTGTCTCGTCCAAGCGCAACCCGGTGCGGATGGCCGTCGCGGCCTGGAGCTGGGGCAATTACTACGGCGATGCAAAGACCAAGGGCGCCAAGCTCGACATCGCGAAATGGCGCCGCCCGGCCCCCGAAACCGCACCCTATCAGGCCAAGGCTGCGGGCCTCTACATGATCGCGACCATGTCCAAGCATGCCGCCGAGGCCAAGGGCTGCTCGGATGCGATGATGTTCGACTACCGCGGCTATATCGCCGAGGCGACGGGTGCGAACATCTTCTTCGTCAAGGATGGCGAGGTGCACACGCCCAAGCCCGATTGCTTCCTCAACGGGATCACCCGGCAGACCGTGATCGGCATGCTGAACGAGCGCCAGATCAAGGTCCATGAACGCCACATCATGCCCGAGGAGCTGGAAGGTTTCGAACAATGCTGGCTGACCGGCACCGCCGCCGAAGTCACGCCGGTAGGCCAGATCGGCGACTACAATTTCGAGGTGGGATCGCTCACGCGCCACATGTCGGACGCTTACGAGGCGCTGGTTCGGGCCTGAGGGTCAGTGACGGGCCTTCATGGTCGCCCAGACCGCGAAGGCCCGTCTATCCTTGTTGTCCGTCCGTCGATAAAGCCTGATTGCTTCTTCCACGGCATCGATGATCTGCACGACATCGCTGAGTTGGAAGCGTGACATGGGGTCGTAATCAGCATTGTGCCGATCCTCCTGCAACTTCACGAACAAGTTGCCGAAGTCTTGGATTTCTTGCGGAAATCTCGTCATCACCTTGCCATTGCTGCATTGGGCCTTGGCGAACCCGTGCTCGACCGAACGGTAGGCTTGGCGCCATGCGGGCGCGCTTCGCATCGACCCGGCAGTCCCGATCATTCCGTCGGCTACTGTTCTGCAGACCTCATGAAACAGGGCGTAATATGCGCTGCTGACCGCGCGTTTCAGGTCGGATTGTCGAGGCCTGCGCGATGAACGCCTCGTCACTAAGAGTTTTGCCGTTTGGATAAGGTCAAGCGGCTGCAGCTGCGTCTTCCTTGACGGTCGCGAAGTTGAACATCGGGAATTCGTTAACGTCGAGGGGAATGAGCGCCTCACGCAGATTGCGTATCAAGCCCCTTACGGCTGTCGGATTGAGCCTGTCATTTTCGGCTTCGAACACGATCTTGATCCGCAAGATCGGGTCGCCGTCGTGGTCCAGATCGCGTGCCACGTCCACCCGCACGATCCGTGCAGGGCGAAGCTCACGCACAATTACATCGTGTATCGCCGTAAAAAGGGTTTGATCGATCACCTTGGTCATGATCCCATCAATATAGACATTCCTTTACAATTCGTGAATCCGAAAAGGCCCGGGTTCCCTTTCTCTTGATTTCCGCCCCCATCGCCCCCACCATTCCCCCATGGTCATGCAGTTCCAGCCCATCGGGCCCGCCGCGCGCACGGATCAGGTTGCCTTCGACCGCAAGGAGCTGGGCGTGATCCTGACGCTCTATGGTCGCATGGTGGCCGCGGGCGAATGGCGGGATTACGGGATCTCGCATCTGAGCGATGTCGCGGTCTTTTCCGTTTTCCGGCGCACGGCCGAACACCCGATCTACCGGATCGAGAAACGCCCGCGCCTGCGCGAGCGGCAGGGCATGTATGCCGTCATCGGCATGGACGGGCAGATCCTCAAGCGCGGGCATGACCTCAGGACCGTTCTGCGCGTGCTGGAACGCAAGCTGATCCGCGCGGTCGATCCCTAAAGCATGTCGCGCAAAAGTGGGAACCGGTTTTGCGCTCCCCGGACATGCAAAATCATAGGTTAGAGAGCGGCGCGTGAATGCGAATGAACGCGATGCGCTCTAGCCAAGACCCGGCAAGCGGCGAATGGCCGTGATGTCTCCGAATTCGCGCGCCGCGATCCGCTCGGCGGCCTCGGCCAGCGGTTCATAGGCGACCGCCATGTGGTGGGCATTGGCATGAAGCAGCATCGTGTCGCTCGACATCATGCCCACATGCCCGCGCCAGAACACCAGGTCGCCCCGTTCCAGCGGCGCATCTTGGGGCACATCCTGCCCGAGGGCGGCGAATTGCTGATCGCTGTCGCGCGGGCAATCGATGCCGCAGGCCACCAGCGCGGTCTGAACCAGCCCCGAACAATCGATGCCCCATCGGCTGCATCCGCCCCACAGGTAGGGGGTGCCGAGGAAAAGATCGGCAATGCCGACGGGATCGGAAAATCGCGCCTTGATCGGCATCAGGTGCTGGCCGGGGATGTAATGCCCGGTGTGGATTCGCTGGAACCCGTCGCGCTCGCCCGTCACCTGCACCTGGCTGCCGAAAAACAGGGCGACATCCGGCGCGGCCTTCATGTCGGGCTTGGGGTAGAGATGCGTTGCGGGCGAGATGACCCAATGCGTCGCCTCCACCGCGCCGGTCAGCGCGCCGGACAGGATATAGCCGCAATACCCGTCCCGCTCGGCCATGCCGAAGGTGAAGCCTTCGTCGGTCTCCAGCGCAAGAAACCGTTCCCCGAACAAAAGCTGGCTTGCCCGCGCCCCGCGCGGCGTTTCGGTGATGTTGACCATGGGTTGCTGGACACTCATCCAGCGCCCTTTGACGAAGCGTTCGGCCTCCACCTCGCCCTCGAGCGAGACATGGGCGACACGACCGTTCGAGGGCGTCAGGCGCATGTCACGGGTCATGGTGCGGTTCCGTCGATCAAGGCCTGGAAGATGGCGCGCGCGCCCATGCCGACGCCGCCCTTGGGCCGCGCGGGCGCATTTGACGGCGACCAGCCGTAAATGTCGAAATGGGCATATTTCGGAACATCCGGCACGAAACGGCGCAGGAAAAGCGCCGCGGTGATCGCGCCCGCCATCCCGCCCGAGGGCGCATTGTCCAGATCCGCGATGCCCGGTTCGATCATGCCCTCGTAGGGCGCGTGGAACGGCAGCCGCCAGACCGGATCGGCCACACGGGTCGCGGACTGGGTCAGGGCGCTGGCGAACCCCTCGTCATCGGTGAAAAACGGCGCAAGATCGGCGCCAAGCGCGACACGGGCGGCCCCGGTCAGCGTCGCCATGGAAATCGTCAGATCGGCAGGGTCTTCGTTGGCCAGGGCCAGCGCATCGGCCAGGACCAGCCGCCCCTCGGCATCGGTATTGTTGATCTCGACCGTCTTGCCATTGCGCGCGGTAAAGATGTCGCCGGGCCGAAAGGAATTGCCCGCAACCGCGTTTTCCACCGCCGGGATCAGCACCCGCAGCGACAGGTCCAGCCCTTCGGCCATGATCATCTGCGCAAGGCCCAGAACCGTTGCAGCCCCGCCCATGTCCTTTTTCATCAGGCCCATGGACGCGCCGGGTTTGAGGTTCAAACCCCCGGTGTCGAAACAGACGCCCTTGCCCACCAGGGTCAGCTTGCGCCCACCCTTGCCCCAGCGCAGGTCGATCAGGCGCGGCGCACGTGCCGCGGCGCGGCCCACGGTATGGATCAGGGGGAAATTGGACGCCAAAAGCGCCTCGCCCTCGGTGACGGTGATCTCTGCCCCGAATTGTGCGGCCAGATCACGGGCTGCCGCCTCCAGCGCGTCGGGGCCCATATCCTCGGCCGGCGTGTTGATCAGATCGCGGGTCAGCGCCTCGGCTGCGGCGATCCGTTCCAGCCGCGCGCAGTCAACGCCCCTTGGCGCGACAAGCCGGGCCTTGGGTCGGGATTGCGGGCGGTAGCGGTCGAACCGATAGAGCGACAAGAGGTAGCCCAGCGCGATTTCCTCACCCTCGGCCCCGTCAAGCGGCGCGGCCAAGGCATAGGTCGCATCGGGCAGGGCCGCAATGGCGGCCCCGATGGCGAACCGCTTGCGCAGCCGGTCTTGCGCCGTGCCGGTGCCGATCAGGATGGCGGAGGGCCGACCGTCCTCGCCGGGAAGGGCGCAGACCTCGGCCAGCGCGCCGGCAAAGCCATGATGGCGCGCCCAGGCCTGTTGCGGCGCGCCAAGCTTTGCCAGCACCGCATCCACCCCAGCGGGGGCGATCAGGTGCAGCGGAATGGCATCGTCGGTGGCGGGGGCGAAATGCAGGGTCTGTGACATGTGATTACGGCCTTGATCGCTCGGGGCGCACACTAGCGCCCGCCCCCGCCGCCGCAAGTGGCCTCAGCCCGAAACATCCTCGAGGTCCCAGATCGCATGGATCGACCTGTCGCCGACGCGCAGCAAACGAGCCAGCGTGGCGGCCAAGGCCGTGGGGTCGCCGCTGTGCAGGCAATCGTGCACATCCTGCCCGACGCGCGCCAAGGTGGCCATGCCGATCAGCTGCGCATCATGCACCAAGGCCGCAAGCAGCGCGCCCATATCGGCGTGATCCCCGCTTCGGCGACAGCGCGCCAGATCGTCCAGCAGCACCGACAGGCGGTCAAGCGCATGGGCCACTTCGGTTTCGGCACGCAGATCGCCCAGTTTCTCGCATAATTTCTCAAGCTGGCCGGGGTTGAACCGCGCAGGTTCCCCCAGCGGAAGCATCGTCACCACCGCCGTCATCAACACGCTCCAAAGATCACCCCCACCACGGGATGGCGGCAAGATGCCCAAGTGCCCTGAAGAAACCCTTGAGGGCGCGGCAAGAAGAACCTCCAATTTGTCGGCAATCCGGTCTATTCAACCGCAACGAGATCAAGGCCAAGACCCATGCACCGCGTCAAATCCCTGCCCGACTACCTGTTGCACCGCTATCGCGACTGGAAGACCCACGAATTTCCGGGCAACCGCGACCTGTTCCGCAAACTCGCCATCGAAGGCCAGACACCGCGCGCCATGGTCATCGCCTGTTGCGACAGCCGTGTCGCCATCGAGGCCGTCTTTGCCCAGCAGGTGGGCGAGGTTTTCGTGCATCGCAACATCGCCAACCTCGTCTCTCCCTACACGCCCGACGGACGCCACCACGGCACGGCGGCGGCGGTCGAATTCGCGGTGAAATACCTGCATGTCGGCCATATCATCGTGATGGGTCATTCCAATTGCGGCGGTGTGCGTGGATGTCTCCAGATGTGCGCGGGCGAAGCCCCCGATCTCGAGCGGCAGGAAAGCTTTATCGGACGTTGGCTTGATACCCTGCGGCCCGCGGTTGCGCGCATCGCCGACATCACCTCGCCCGAGGATCGCCAGACCGCGCTCGAAAAGGAAGGCATCCACATCAGCCTCGAGAATCTCCTGAGCTACCCCTTCGTCGCCGAAGCCGTCGATGCCGGGGATCTTACCTTGCACGGGCTATGGACCGATCTGGCCGAGATGAACCTCGAAACCTTCGACGGCACGGTCCGCCATTTCGTAAAGGGTTGAGCTTTACCCCCAAGGGCCCACCGCCTAAACGGGCCCGAACCTGACCTGACCTGACGCAAGGGAACTGACGATGGACGGAATACTGGCGCTTGCGGCTGGAAACCTCTTGTCGCCGATCATCCTGTTCTTCGCGCTCGGGCTTCTGGCCAGCTTCGCAAGATCCGACCTGTCCATCCCCGAGGCGATCGCCAAGGGCATGTCGATCTATCTGCTCGTCTCCATCGGCTTCAAGGGTGGCGTCAGCGTCTCGGATCACGGCATCGACAGCACGCTTTTGCTGTCGCTGCTCGCGGGTCTGATCCTGTCCTTCACCATTCCGCTGATCGCCTTTGCCCTGTTGCGGACCATGACGCGGCTCGACGTGACAGATGCCGCTGCCGTCGCCGCCCATTACGGCTCGATCTCCATCGTGACCTTCGTCGCCGCGACCTCCGTCATCGGGTCGGCGGGGTTGAGTTCCGAAGGCTACATGGTCGCCGTCGCCGCCGTGATGGAGGCGCCCGCGATCCTGTCGGCGCTCTGGCTCATCGCGCGCTACGGCAAGACCGGCCCCGAGATGGAAGAAGGCTTGATGCGGGAAATCCTGCTCAACGGGTCCATCGTGCTGCTGGTCGGGTCCTTTCTCATCGGCTGGATCACCGGGGCCGAGGGGATGGACAAGATCGCGCCCTTCATCGTCGCGCCCTTTCAGGGGGTCTTGTGCCTGTTCCTGCTCGACATGGGCCTTGTCGCGGGGCGCGGCCTGCGCGAGGCGCGCTCGGTGCTGACACCGGGCGTGTTCCTGTTCGGGGTGATCATGCCGCCCATCGGGGCGAGCCTTGGTCTTGTGGCGGGGCTTTTGCTGGGCCTGTCGACGGGCGGCGTGGTGCTGTTCATGACGCTCTGCGCCTCCGCCTCCTATATCGCGGTGCCCGCCGCGATGCGCGTCGCCCTTCCCGAGGCCAACCCATCGGTCTATCTCACGCTGTCCCTGGGGGTGACATTCCCCTTCAACCTGACGCTGGGCATCCCGCTTTACCTCGCGGTCGCCAGCCTCGTGACCGGAGCCTGACAGACATGCAGACCCACAAGGCGAAACGGGTCGAGATCACCATCGAAGCGGTGATGGAGACGCGGCTGACCAACGCCCTGATCAAGGCGGGGGTGACGGGTTTCACCATCCTTCCGGTTCTGGGGGGCTCGGGGCGGTCCGGCCAATGGAGCCGCGAGGGACAGGTCAGTCGCGCGGGCGGCATGGTCAGCGTCGTCTGCATCATCCGGCCTGACCGGCTGGACGGTTTGCTGGATGCGGCCTTTGCCGTGGTCGAACGGCATATCGGCGTCGTCACCGTCACCGATTGCGAGGTTCTGCGGGCCGAAAGGTTCTGAGGCGCGGTTTACCCCGCCTTAACCAATCTGGCCGAGGCTGCGGGCATGAGTGCAACCCGCCGCCTGATCCTTGACCTGCCCGAGCCCCTGTTCGCCGCCCTGTCCGAAGCGGCGGCAGCACAGGGCCGCAGCCTGCACGCGGAATTGCGCCACCGATTGCGGAAATCGCTGCCCCCCGATCCCTGCGCCGTGACGCGGTCCGGACGGACCGAGGAACGGCTTCTTGCGCCCGTCCGGGCGCGCGTCGCCGCCGATATCGGGCAGGCCACCGGGTGGGACGATCTTCAATCCCGCATGCGGGCCAAGGGCTACATCTTTCGCGAACGCGGCGGCGGGCTTGCGCTCCATCGCCTGTCCGACGGCGAAAGGCTCTGCAAAGGGTCCGAGATCGGGGCGGCTTATGCCGATCTGATGCGCCGGTTTCGGGCCCCCTTTCCGGGCCATTCCCACCGGCATCTCGTTCCCCGCATCCTGGGCGGCGATCCGGCCTCAGCCCCGATGATGCATCCCGCCTCACCGGTCTGGGATGATGACGACCCTGTCCTCATCGAACCCGATTGATCCTCACGGCCACCAGGTCAGCACCTGCCCCTCGGGCCATTCCAGCGCGACACCCATCTCGATCAGCCGCGTCGCGCCCGCCGGAACCGACAGGTCCCAGGCATGGACGCCGCGCCGGTCGTCGATATCGCGCGCATCGGGGGCAGGGGCCAGCGTCACCTCGATCTCCAGATCCTCCTGTTCGGCAAAGGGGGTGGCATAGACCAGCCGCACCTCTTCCGCGCGATCCGACAGGTTCTCGACCCCGAAGGCGATTTGCCGATCTTGGGTGTTCGAGCTTGTGAAGACACCCCGATCCCCTTCGGCCAGCGTCCGGTCGATCCAGATCAGCCGCAGGTGGTCCAGCGGGCCAAAGGCCAGCTCCATCTCGGCCCCGGCGGGGATCAGGTCAGTCACATCCTCGCCCACCAGCGCCCCGTCGCGGAAAAAGCGGGCATGCCCGGGCAGGATCGGCTCGCCCGTGTCGTTCCGACCGGCAGCGATGAGAAAGGCCGTGTCATCCACCCGTGGCACCGCGCGCGCCGTGGTCTCGGTCGCAAGCGTCATTGTGTCGAGCGGCAGAACCGCCTCACCCCCCGGCCCGATGCTGACCGGACCGGCCAGAACATAGCTGAGCGACAGCCCCTCGATCGCCACAGCCGCCATCGGTTCGGCGACAAGGGCAGGCATGGGAATGACATCGGCCATCTCGAGGCCCGGACCGCCCAGACGGCTTGTTTCCATGGCGATGGGCGGGGCGGGTTCCATGATCCGCGCGGGCGTCGGATAGACCTCTGACGGCAGGCGCTGGCGGTTCGGTTCGGCGGTCGAAACGGTGACGGCGACATCGTGCCAGCGCGTGCGGCCATCGGTGTAAAGCGTGACGTGCCGCGCGATATCCAGAACGCCCGTTTCGCTGTTCAGCCGGAATTCGTAGGAGGGCTCCCACCCGGCGTCGAAACTCAGGTAATCGAGCACAAGCTCGGCGCTTAGCTCCGTTTCGGTCGTCACCGTCACCTCGACACCGTCGATGCTGGTGCCGAACGGGCGCAACCGATCCAGCGCTGCCATGGCGCTGGCAAGATCGGCCTGCCTGTCCTGCAGGATTTGGGTGAGATCGCGGCGCGTGATCTGCGCGGCAAGGATGGCGGCCTGAACCCGCTCCGTCTCGGCCCCCAATGTGGCCAGAAGCTGCGGCAGGGTCGCGGGGTCTACGGGCATCGCCGCACCCTCCGGCCCGCCACGCGACAGGGCCGTCAGGTAGGCAAGTTGCGCCTCCAATGCGCGAAGCCCGGCATCGGCCGCGCCCAGGTCATCTTGTGCCGCTTGCAACGCCGCTTGGGCGGCGGCCACGTCGGCGCGGGCAGTCGCCTGTTCGGCATCGTCGAGCGCGCCCTCGGCGATCACCTGCCCGGAAAAGGGCTGCGGCAGACCCAGCGACAGGCCATCAGGTCCGGTGATGCCGATCCGGTCGACGCGGGCTGCATCGGGCATGGCGATCAGCAATCGATGGGTGCCTGCGGGGATCGTGGCGCTGGCGCGTTGGGTGATTTCGGCCCCGGACAGGAAAACGGTCGCGGCGTCGATATCGGCGCGGATCACGATGTCATCGGCAAGCGCGGCAGTGCCGGTCAGAAGGGCCGCGGTCAGGCTCAGGGCAAAACGCATTTTCGGATGTTCCTTGGTGGCGATGGTCCCGCAAAAGGGGTGCGCCTTTGGCGGCTGTCGCACAATAACATGCCACGGGATCGGCCCGATCCGGCAAGGCTTTGCTCAAGGAGAAAACGAAAAGCGGCTGGCCAGACAGGGTCCGACCAGCCGCTCGAGCCATTGGGAAAAGGACCGATCAGCCCTTTTTCAGAACGCGGTTGCCCAGCGTTTCCGCGATCTGCACCGCGTTCAGCGCCGCGCCCTTGCGCAGGTTGTCGGAGACGCACCACAGGTTCAGGCCGTTGTCGAGCGTGCTGTCCTGACGGATGCGGCTGATGAAGGTGGCGTAATCGCCCACGCATTCGATGGGCGTGACGTAGCCGCCGTCCTCGCGCTTGTCGATGACCATGATGCCGGGCGCTTCGCGCAGGATATCGCGGGCTTCTTCCTCGTCGAGGAATTCCTCGAACTCGATGTTGATCGCTTCGGAATGGCCGACGAAGACGGGAACGCGGACGCAGGTCGCGGTGACCTTGATCTTGGGATCGAGGATTTTCTTGGTCTCGACCACCATTTTCCATTCTTCCTTGGTCGACCCGTCCTCCATGAACTTGTCGATGTGCGGGATCACGTTGAAGGCGATCTGCTTGGTGAATTTCGCGGGCGCGCGTTCCTGGCCGGGCACGTACATACCCTTGGTCTGATCCCACAATTCATCCATCCCGGCCTTGCCCGCACCAGAGACGGATTGATAGGTCGAGACGACGACGCGCTTGATTTTTGCGCGGTCGTGCAAGGGCTTAAGCGCCACCACCATCTGCGCGGTGGAGCAGTTGGGGTTCGCGATGATGTTCTTTTTCGCGTAGCCTTCGACCGCTTCGGGGTTCACTTCGGGAACCACCAGCGGGACCTCGGGGTCGTAGCGGTAGAGCGAGGAATTGTCGATCACGACGCAGCCCGCCTTGGCCGCTTTCGGCGCGTAGATCGCCGTCGCCTCGGAGCCGATGGCAAACAGCGCGATGTCCCAACCGGTGAAATCGAAGGTATCAAGATCCTTAGTTTTCAGGGTCTTGTCGCCAAAGCTGCATTCGGTGCCCAGCGATTTTCGGCTGGCCAGCGCGACGATCTCGTCGACGGGGAATTCCCGCTCGGCGAGGATGTTCAGCATTTCGCGGCCCACGTTGCCCGTGGCACCCGCGACGACGACTCGGTATCCCATGATCCTTGGTCCTTCGGGGTAATGAATGGCTGCGCGCTTACAGGAGGTGCCCTGCGAGGGGAAGGGGCAGCGCGTCGCGGCGGGGGCGGGATGTGGCCGAAAAGCCGGGATCGGGGCCGTAGGGTTCGTGTCGTGATCCTGTCGGGAAGCTGTCGTGCATCTGTAACGACAGCGGGAGAGGTGACCGGACCCGGCTTGACTTGTGGCCCCCGAGAGCGCATGTGCCCCTCATGTCGCCGCGCTGCCGCGTGAGCAGTCGGAGCGTGGACGCAAGAAAGACGCGTCGCGCAGACCTGACGGCGACAGGCAAACCCCAGTTCCCCTTCACGCAGGGTTCTGACGATCGCGGCCAGAGAGGCCCGGTCGCACCCTCGTCCGTTCCGGCACCCATGCCGGGGCATCACCTGTGGCGCGCGCATCGGCGCGGCGCCCGAAAGGATACGATTTGTTCGACTTCGACATGCTTGGCCTGAACAAGGTTCTGCGCAACGCGCTCAAGGCCGGCGGCTTTGACAAACCCACCCCGATCCAGAACCAGGCGATCCCGCTTGCGCTGGAAGGGCACGACATCCTGGGCCTGGCCCAGACCGGCACCGGCAAGACGCTGGCCTTTGGCCTGCCGCTCATCGCGCATCTGATGGAAGACGAGACGCGCCCCCAGACGCGGACGGCGCGCGCGCTGATCCTGGCCCCGACGCGCGAACTGGTGAACCAGATCGCCGACAGCCTGCGCCATTTCACGATGAACACGCCCATCAAGATCGCGACCGTCGTGGGCGGCCAGTCGATCAACCGCCAGATCGGCACGCTGGCCCGTGGCGTCGACATTCTTGTGGCCACGCCCGGTCGCCTGATCGACCTGATGGACCGCCGCGCGGTCGATCTGCGGCAGGCGCGTCACCTTGTGCTGGATGAGGCGGACCAGATGCTCGACCTGGGCTTCATCCATGCGCTGCGCAAGATCGCGCCCGCGCTGGGCACGCCGCGCCAGACCATGCTGTTTTCGGCCACGATGCCCAAGCAGATGGAAGAGCTGAGCCGCGCCTATCTGACCAATCCGCGCCGGGTGCAGGTGTCGCCCCCCGGCAAGGCCGCCGACAAGATCACCCAATCGATCCGCTACATGGAAAAGGGCGAAAAGCCCAAGGTCCTGCGCGAGATCCTGAGCCGCGATCCCGAGGCGCTGACGCTGGTTTTCGCCCGCACCAAGCATGGCGCGGAAAAGCTGATGAAGGGGCTGGTCGATGACGGGTTCAACGCCGCCTCGATCCACGGCAACAAGAGCCAGGGCCAGCGTGACCGGGCGATCAACGGGTTTCGGGATGGCAAGATCAACATCCTGGTCGCCACCGATGTCGCGGCACGCGGCATCGACATTCCGGGCGTGGCCTATGTGATCAACTACGAATTGCCCGATACGCCGGACAATTACGTCCACCGGATCGGCCGGACCGCACGGGCGGGCCGCGAGGGCGAGGCGATCGCGTTTTGCTGCGCCGAGGAGGTCGATCTGTTGGTGCAGATCGAGAAGCTGATGAAGGTGGAGATCCCGGTTGCCTCGGGGACGCGCCCCAAGGCGGTCAAGATGGAGAAGCCCCAGCGTGGCGGCGGGCGCGGTCGTGGGCCGGGTCAGGGCCAGGGACAGGGCAAGGGATCGGGCAAAGGTCCGGGCAAGCCCGCCCATGGTCGGCCCTTTGCCGATGCCAAGCCGCAGGGCCGCGGGCCGCGCCGTCGTCGGGCCGCGTGAGGCGGGGGGTTGGGGTGCGCCGTGACAGGCGCACCACCCACAATCTGCGCCCGACTCGCGTAGGGTGTGCGTTCACGCGCAGCATTATCCAACGCACAAGGTAACGCACCGCAGGGTGGGGGCGCGTTCTCGTGGTGCGCCTGAAGGCAGCACCCTACCCAGCCACCGCGCGTCGGATGTAGGGTGTGCGTTCACGCGCAGCATGATCCACCGGTGGAGGGATTTGGTGGGTTTCCCCCACCCCAAGATCACCCTGTCCGGTCCTCGGCGCGGCAGTAGATCGCCAGTCCGATCAGGATCATCACCGCGATGATCGCGAACAGCGTGCCATAGGCCTCCACCGGCGGACGGGTTTGGGACAGGGCGGCGAAGGTGGGGCCGGAGGCGAATTGCATCACCCCCGCCCCGCCCATTCCGAACAGGTTCAGAAGCGTCACCCCCCGTCCCGTCAGATGCGGGGGGCAAAAGCTGCGCCCGTGGCTGATGACGATGGGATAGGAGGCCCCCAGAAGGCCGATGGCCGCGAAAAGCGCGACGGAGGTCCAAAGCCCGGAGGGGGGCGCGATCCAGAAGGACAGGAGCAGGAGCGCCACCAGCCCGTTGCCGATGAGGATGGGCCGTTTGCGGCCTCCGAAGAGGCGGTCGGCGGGGCCATAGAGGAAATTGCCCGCCACCATAGCCAAGCCCATCACGAGCGTCGCCATGCCGATCCGTGACAGGTCGGCCCCGAAGATCTCGGTCACATAGGGGCTGATCCAGAGCCCGCGCAGGCCGGCGGCAGGCGCGTAGCAGACGAACATCATCGCCATAAGCGGCCAGAGCGCGGGCATTTTCACGAGGTCGAGGAGCGATCCCTTGGCCTCGCCCAAAGGCTTGGGCGGGTCGCGCACGAGCACCGCGATGGCCAGCGCCATGAGCGCGGTGAACCCCGCGAAGGCGCCCACCGTCTGCCGCCAGCCAAAGAGCTCGATCAGCGCGGCAAGGGGGGCTGCCGACAAGATGTTGCCCAGCGAGGACAGGCCCACCGTCACCCCCGCGAGCGTGCCGAAGACGGCGGGGGAAAACTGGCGGGCGTAGATGTAATAGGTCGACATCAGGATCGGGGCGCAGCCGATGCCGATGAGGATCATCGCCAGCGTGATGGCGCCCGGCCCCTCGGCCATGGCAAAGACCGCCGCCCCGCCCGCGCCCCCGACAAGGAACAGGACCGAGGCGGTGCGGCGCGGCCCGATCGTGTCGAGCGCCCAGCCCACGGGCAATTGCATCAGCGCGAAGGCCGCGAACCACAGCCCCGAGGCCCGCGCCAGATCGCCGGTCGTGGCCCCGATATCGGCCTGAAGCGCCGGGGCCAGCACCGCGAGAAAGGCGCGGTAGAACTGGCTGAGCGTATAGGCCACGACAAGAAACGCGATCCCGGCGCGCATGGTGCCCCCTCTCTCCCGTGTTGGGAGGGTTCTGCACCGGGGGCGGGGCCGCGACAAGCGGGCGCGGTTTCCGATACTTTTTGTCGGGAATATTGACATGGGGTCGGAGATGCTGTTCAAGGGCGGCAACCCAGCTGAGTATTTCAGTCAGGTATATGATTTGGACAACAACGGAGCCTCCTCCATGACCCGGACTTTTGCCGCCCTGATGGGCACCGCCATCGCGGTCTCGACGCTGACCGCCGCGCAGGCGCAGGAACTGAACCTCTATTCCTCGCGCCATTACGACACGGACGAGCGGCTTTATTCCGATTTCACCGAATTGACCGGCATCACGATCAACCGGATCGAAGGCAATGCCGACGAGCTGATCGCGCGGATGCAGGCCGAGGGCGAAAACAGCCCCGCCGATGTGTTTCTGACCGTCGACACCGTGCGGCTGGCCCGCGCGACCGAGATGGGGCTTTTGCAGCCGGTCGAGAGCGAGGTGCTGGAGGCGCGCATCCCCGCCTATCTGCAAGATGACGCCAACAACTGGTTCGCTTTCTCGCAGCGCGCGCGGATCATCTTTTACGACAAGACCGATGTGGCGAACCCGCCGCAGACCTACCAGGACCTGGCGAATCCGGAATACGCGGGGATGGTCTGCATCCGGTCGTCGTCGAACGTCTATACCCAGAACATCACCGCGGCGCTGATCGCGCATCTGGGCGCCGAGGCGGTCGAGGATTGGGCGACGGCGGTCGTGGGCAATTTCGCCCGCGCGCCCCAGGGCGGCGACACCGACCAGCTGCGCGGCATCGCGTCGGGGGAATGCGACATCTCGATGTCCAACACCTATTATTTCTCGCGCATCATCCGGGAAGGCGATGACCAGATCACGCCCGAGCAGCTGGCCAATATCGGCTGGGTGTTCCCCAACCAGAACGATCTGGGCGCGCATATGAACGTGTCGGGGGGCGGTGTGGCGGCCCATGCGCCGAACCGCGAGAATGCGATCGCTTTCCTTGAATACCTCGCCTCCGACCAGGCGCAGCAGTATTTCTCGGCGGGCAACGACGAATACCCCGCCGTGCCGGGTGTGGGCCTGTCGCCGTCGGTTGCGGCGCTGGGGATTTTCCGGCCCGACACGATCGATCTGAGCGATATCGCGGCCAATGTCGGGATGGCGGTCGAGGTGCTGAACAGCGCCGGTTGGGAATGATCCCGGCCATATGGTGAGCCGGGAACGGGCGCCTTCGGGCGTCCGTTTCGTTTTGGGGGCTCGCCCCTGCAGGTGCTGCGGCTATGTTGCGGGGTCCGGTCCTTTGGCCCATGAGGGCGCGGCAGAAGCGAGAGCGAGAGATCCCCGATGAAATTCTGGACGGCGATTGCCCTGATACTTGTGCTGTCGGCTTTGGGCCTGACCTACGAGATCGCGGCGGGCCGCGTGCTGGCCCCGTTTTTCGGCACCTCGCTGGTGACATGGACGGCCGTGATCGCCACGGTTCTGGCGGGCTTTTCGCTGGGCAATGCGCTGGGGGGCTTCATGGCCGAACGCGAGCGCGCGGTGGCGCTGAGGCAGGTGCGGGCGGTGCTGGTGGGCACGGCGGTGCTGGCCGCGCTGTCGCCCCTGATCCTTGGGTTGATCTACAGTCTTGGGGCAAGGGGCACGGGGGGCATGCTGGTGAGCGTGATCGTCGCGTTTTTCCCGGCCTCTGTTCTGATCTCTGCGCCCTCGCCTTTGTTGGCGCGGCTGGCGGTGGAGGCGCGGCCGGGGCGCGAGGGGTCGTCGCTGGGCATGGTTCTGGCGGCGGGGTCGCTGGGGGCGATCCTGGGTGCGGTTCTGGCGGGCTTCGTGGCGCTGCCCTTTGCCGGGTCGGTGGCGACCTTCGCGGGGTGTGGGGCTGCGGCGCTCTTGTGCGTGCCGTTCCTGCGCGACCGGGGACAGGGCGGCGGCGAGGAGGGGGAAAAACCGTCGCTTGCGCCGCTCATCCCCATCGCGGCGCTGGTTCTGGGGAGTGCGGCGCTGGGCCCTGTCTGTCGCTACGAATCGGGTCTGTCCTGCATCGACATCACGCGGACGGGCGGTGTGATCAGCCTTTATTCCGACCGAACGCATCAGGCGGCGGAACCCGTCCCGCGGGCCGATGCCCCGGAGGATCTGGTCATTCCCTATACCCGCTGGATCTGGGCGCGGATGGATGCCGATCTGGGGGCTGCGCCATCGGTCCTGTTCGTAGGGGGCGGGGGCTATACCCTGCCGACACGATTGCTGGAAAGCCGACCCGAGGCGCAGGCCATCGCGGTGGAGATCGACCCGTTGATCACGGAGGTGGTGCGCCGGCATCTGCCGCGCGCCGCCGCGATGATCGCGGAAACGGGCTATGAGGCCGGGGTCGAGGGGCCGGGCGAGGGGGCCGCCCCCGGACGGTTGGGGATCGTCCATGCCGATGGGCGGGTCTATCTGAATGAAACGGTCCGCCGTTATGATGCGGCGGTGATGGATGCGTTTTCATCCGCTTCGGTGCCTGCGCATCTGGTCACGCGCGAGACCTTTGCCCGGTTGCGCGAGATCGTGACGGGACCTGTCTATGTGAACCTGATCGATGCGCCCGATGGGCCACTGGCGCGCGGCACCCATGCGATCCTGAGCGAGTTATACCCCCATGTCATCGCCGTGCGCGGGCCGGTCGGGCCGACGGGTCTGGGCAATGTGATGCTGGCCGCCTCGCCCGTGCCGCTGGACGCGTTGGAGGCATTGCCCGAGGGGTACGAGATGGCTGCGATTTCGCCCGCGCGGGCGTTCACGGATGATCGGGGCTGGGTGGGGTATCGGTAGGGTGGGTGGAACCCACCGGTGCGCGTGAGCTTTGGTGGTTTGGGGTTTGGTGGGCAGATTGCCCACCCTACGTCGTGCGTTGAGCCTGAGCCTGCGCGGCGTCGATGGCGTTGCGCATCGGGCGGCCCTCGCGGCCGATGGACCAGCACAGGATGGCGACGGGGATCAGCCCTACCGCGCCGATGACGAGGCTGGGCACCGCCGCCTCGGCCAGCCGTTCATCGGAGGCGAGGCGGTGGGCCTGCACCGCCAGCGTGTCGTAGTTGAAGGGCCGCAGGATCAGGGTGGCGGGCAATTCCTTCATCACGTCGACGAAGACGATCAGGAGCGCGGTCAGGATCGAGGGTTGCAGGATCGGCACGTGGATGCGGCGCAGCATGGGGGCAGGCCCGTGGCCCAGCGTGCGGGCCACGGCATCCATGTTGGGGTTCACGGTCGCCAGCCCCGATTCGTAGGTGTTCAGCGCCACGGCCATGAAGCGGACCATGTAGGCCATGATCATCAGCCAGATGGAGCCGGTGATCAAAAGCCCGGTGTCGATGCCGAAATTCGCCTCCATGAACCGGTCGAGCGCATTGTCGAAGGCGGCGAAGGGAAACAGAAGCCCCACCGCGATCACGCCGCCCGGCACGGCATAGCCAATGCCCGCGATGCGGAGCGCGGATTGGGAGGTCTTGGTCGGATGGAGCCGCGCGTTGAACCCCAGCGTGATGGCGGCGGCCACCGTCAATAGGGCGGCCATGGAAGCCAGCGTCAGCGAATGCTGCAAGAAGCCGAGGTAGCGGGGGGTGAACAAGAGCTGGCTCGCCCCGGAGGCGAGGGTGAGCAAGATGCCGGTGGGCAGGAGAAAGCCGAAAAACACGGGCAGGCCGCAGATGGCGATGGCCCCCAAGGCGGCACGGCCGCGCAGCTGCACAGGCTCCATCCGTTCGAAGCGGCGGCCGGCGTCGTGGTGGCGCAGGTGGCGGCGCTGGCGGCGTTCGAGCGTGGCGAAGGTGAGCGCCACGACGAGAAGGCAGAGCGCCAGTTGCGCCGCCGCCCCCCGGTCGAAGAGGCCGAACCAGCTGACATAGATGCCGGTGGCAAAGGTCTGAACGCCGAAATAGGCGACGGTCCCGTAATCGGCGAGCGTTTCCATCAGCGCGAGCAGCACGCCGCCCGCGATGGCGGGGCGTGCCACGGGGACAGAGACGCGGAAAAACGCGCCCCATGGCCCCTGACCCAGCGTGCGCGCGGCGATATAGGCCGTTGCCGATTGCCGCAGGAAAGCCGCCCGCGCGAGCAGGTAGACGTAAGGATAGAGGACGAGGATCAGCATCGCCGCCGCGCCGCCCAGGCTTCGGATTTCGGGGAACCAATAGTCGCGCGGCCCCCAGCCGGTCAGATCGCGCAGCGTCGATTGCACCCAGCCGGGATGGTCGAGCAGATCGGTATAGGCATAGGCCAGCACATAGGCCGGAAAGGTCAGCGGCAGGGCCAGCGCGATTTCAAAGAGCCGCCGCCCCGGAAAGCGGGTGGCGGTGACAAGCCATGCGGTCGAGGTGCCGATGAGTGCCGTGCCGATGCCCACGATCACCACCAGCAGCGCCGTGGTGCCCGCGTAGCGCGGCAGGACCGATCCGGCGAGGCCCGACAGCGTGCCGATGCCGCCGGTCAGGGCGGCGATGGCCACGGCGGCCATCGGCAGGATGCAGATCGCGGCGGCCCCCCATGCAAGGGCGGACAGGCGGTGGATGCGGGCGCTTTGGGCCATGGGCGGGAATGCTTTCGGGCGGTCCTTCAATCCGACACCTTTTGTCGGGATTTGCCGTGAATGCAAGCGACCGGGGCGAAAGCGGGCGGCTCTGTCGCAAAAGCTTCACTTGAGCGCGGTGCATTATTCGGTACTTCGAGAAATATGGAAATAACACTCACAGATCGATTCGCCGCCCTCAGCCATCCGGCCCGTCTGGATGTCGTGCAATTGCTCATCCGCCGCTACCCCGACCGGGTTCCGGCGGGCGAGATCGCCGAGGTTCTGGGGCTGAAGCCCAATACGCTGAGCGCCTACCTGGCCGATCTGATGCAGGCCGGGCTGATCACGCGCGACCGGCTTGGCACATCGCTGCGTTACGGGGCCGACATGGCTGGCCTCAGCGCGATGACCGACGGCCTGTTGCGCGAGTGTTGCAGAGGGCGTGCAGACCTGTGCGCGGCCCTACCCCTCGATGCCCCTGACGGAGACCGCATCATGCCCCATGACCGCTACAAGGTCCTGTTCATCTGCACCGGCAATTCGGCCCGGTCGATCTTTGCCGAGACGCTGTTGCGCGAGATGGCGGGCGACCGGTTCGAGGTGTTTTCCGCCGGAACCCAGCCGCAATCGGCGCTGAACCCGATGGCGGTGGAGATGCTGCGGCTGAAGGGGCACGAGACCTCGGGCCTGCGGTCCAAGAACCTGTCCGAGTTCCAGGGCGTGGGCGCGCCGGTGTTCGATTTCGTCTTTACCGTCTGCGACCGCGCCGCGAACGAGGCCTGCCCGCCCTGGCCCGGTCAGCCGATGTCGGCGCATTGGTCGACGCCCGACCCGGTGAAGGCGCAAGGCACCGAGGCGGAGCGGATGCTGGCCTTTCAAAGCGCCTACGGGATGCTGCGCAACCGCATCCTCGCCTTTACCGCGCTGCCGCTGGGCACGCTGGACCGGATCTCGCTGCAACGCGCGCTGGACGGGATCGCGGGCGCGGAGGGCGCGGCATGACCACCTATGCGCTGAACGGGTTGGGCCGGATCGGAAAGCTGGCCCTGCGGCCGCTGCTGGAGCGGGGGGCGAAGATCGCCTGGATCAACGACGCGGTGGGCGATCCGGCGATGCATGCGCATCTGTTGGAATTCGACACGGTGCATGGGCGGTGGCGGGCGGATATTTCGGCCGATGACGACGCCATCACCATCGACGGTGTGCGCCTGCCGGTGTTGTGCGAACGCGACCCGGCCAAGCTGCCGCTGGACGGCGTGGACGTCGTGATCGACTGCACGGGCGTGTTCAAGACGGCGGCGAAGATCCAGCCCTATTTCGACGCGGGCGTGAAGCGCGTGGTCGTCAGCGCCCCGGTCAAGGACGGGGGGGCGGCCAATATCGTCTATGGCGTGAACCACGACATCTATGACCCGAGCCAGCATCGGATCGTGACGGCGGCAAGCTGCACGACCAATTGCCTGGCCCCGGTGGTCAAGGTCATCCACGAGGCGCTGGGGATCAAGCATGGCTCGATCACCACGATCCATGACGTGACGAATACGCAGACCATCGTGGACCGCCCGGCCAAGGATCTGCGCCGCGCAAGGTCGGCGTTGAACAGCCTGATCCCCACCACCACGGGCAGCGCCACGGCGATCACGCTGATCTACCCCGAGCTCAAAGGAAAGCTGAACGGTCATGCCGTGCGGGTGCCGCTGCTCAATGCCTCGATCACCGATTGCGTCTTCGAGGTGGAGCGCGCGACGACGGCGGAGGAGGTCAACGCGCTGTTCAAGGCGGCGGCGGAGGGTCCGCTGGCCGGTATCCTCGGCTACGAGGAGCGGCCGCTGGTCAGTGCCGATTACACCAATGACACGCGGTCGGGCATCGTGGATGCGCCGAGCACGATGGTGGTGAACGGGACGCAGGTGAAGATCTACGCCTGGTATGACAACGAGATGGGCTATGCCCATCGGCTGGTCGATGTCGCCCTGATGGTGGGTGCGGCCCCGTGACCGACACCGCGCGCCCGCAAGGTTTCGCCGCCTATGTGGCGGTGACGGCGGCCTATTGGGCCTTCATGCTGACCGATGGCGCGCTCAGGATGCTGGTCTTGCTGCATTTCCATACGCTGGGCTTTTCCCCGGTGCAGCTGGCCTACCTGTTTCTTCTATATGAATTGGCGGGGATCGTGACGAACCTGTCGGCGGGCTGGATCGCGGCGCGGTTCGGGCTGACCACGACGCTTTATGCGGGGCTGGGGGTGCAGATCGTGGCGCTGATCGCGCTGGCGCAGCTGGACCCCGGCTGGGGCATCGCCGCCTCGGTCGCCTTTGTCATGGTCGTGCAGGGGTTGTCGGGCGTGGCCAAGGACCTGGCCAAGATGTCGTCGAAATCGGCGGTCAAGCTCTTGGCGCCTGCGCAGGGCGGGGCGCTGTTTCGCTGGGTTGCGGTGCTGACCGGGTCCAAGAACGCGGTGAAGGGGTTGGGCTTCCTCCTCGGGGCGGCGATGCTCGCCCTCGTCGGCTTTGTCGGATCGGTTCTGGCGATGGCGGCGGTTCTGGCGTTGATCCTGATCGTGATCGCATGGCGGATGCCGCCGGGCCTGCCCATGGGGCGCAAGGGCGCGAAATTCACCGAGGTCTTTTCCAAATCCGCCAATGTGAACTGGCTGTCGGCGGCGCGCGTGTTCCTGTTCGGGGCGCGGGATGTCTGGTTCGTCGTCGGCATCCCGATCTATTTCTACGCGGTCCTGTCGGATGGCACGGTGGCGGGCAACCGCGCGGCCTTTTTCATGATCGGGAGTTTCATGGCCTTCTGGATCATCCTGTATGGCGCGGTCCAGGCCTCGGCCCCGCGCATCCTGCGCGCCGAGACGCGGGGCGATGCGGCACTGATCGGGCAGGCCTGGATCTGGGCCGGGGGGTTGGCCTTTCTGCCCGCGGCGCTGGCGCTGTTGGTCTGGGGGGCGGGGGCGCCCGCGCCATGGCTGACGGCGGTTGTGGTCGGGGGTCTATTGGTCTTTGGCGCGGTTTTCGCGGTGAATTCGGCGCTGCATTCCTACCTGATCCTGGCCTTCACCAAGGCGGAACGGGTCACGATGGATGTGGGGTTCTACTACATGGCCAATGCGGCGGGGCGGCTGATCGGGACGCTGTTGTCGGGCCTGTCCTACCAGCTGGGGGGCCTGCCCGCCTGTCTTGGCACGGCGGCCGTGATGCTGGGTTTGAGCGCGCTGGCCGCCCGCAATCTTGATGCGCGCGCGCGTTAACGGGGTGTTCAGATGCGGCTGCTAGCCCTGTCCGCATGGCTGGAAACGAGACGCGCCCCCTGATCGTGAAACGCAAGAAGGTGATCGCCGGGGGCGGTCACCATGGCGGTGCGTGGAAAGTGGCCTATGCCGATTTCGTCACCGCGATGATGGCCTTTTTCATGCTGATGTGGCTGTTGAACGCCACGACCGAACAGCAGCGAAAGGGCATCGCCGATTATTTCTCGCCCACCATCCCGATCACGCGCATCTCGGGCGGGGGCGACGGGGCATTCGGCGGCGACAGCCCGTTTTCGGAAACGTCCATCGCGCAGAACGGGACGGGGGCGACCAACCTGCGCCCGACCGAGGGGCGGCAAAGTCTGGGCCTGTCGGGCACAGACCATGCGCAGGCCGTGGCGGAGGACACCGCCGCCCTTGCCGCGCTGGAGGCGGCGCTGACCGGCGACAGCCGGCTTTCCGAAGATCTGATGGCGCATGTGCAGACACGGTTGAGCGACGAGGGCCTGGTGATCGAGATCTTCTCGCGCCCCGGGCAGGAGATTTTCGACCCCGACACGGGCCAGCCCGCGATCTGGTTGCCCGAACTGGCGCGCGTGATGGCCGAGCTGTTCGGGACGGTGATCAATGATGTCGCGCTGGGTGGCCATGTCGCGGCTGAACCCGTCGTCGTGGCCAGCGAGACGCGGTGGCGCGTGTCGACCGACCGCGCGCAGCTCTTTCGCGCGATGCTGGAGGCCGGCGGTCTGGCCCCGCGCCGCATCCAGCGCGTGACGGGCCATGCTGACCGGCAAGCCACCGGTGCCAACCCCATGGCGCTGCGCAACGACCGGCTGGAGGTGATCGTGCTGCGCCGCGATCTGTAGCGCGCGCGCCGAAATGCGTTGGATTTTATCCGTTAAGCCGTCCTTAAGCCCCGGTGCCCATGGTCGGCCCAAACCCTGATGCAGCAGAAAGGCGCATGAGATGACGATTTCCTCCTCGCTCAATTCCGGGGTCGCGGGCCTTCAGGTGAATGCCGGGCGGCTGGCCACCATCGCCGACAATATCGCCAATTCCAGCACCTATGGGTACAAGCGGGTGGTGGCGGATTTCCATTCGCTGGTGATCACGCAGAACGACGGCAGCTATTCGGCGGGGGGCGTGCGCGCCTCGACCTCGCGGATGATCGATCAGCGCGGCACGCTGGTGACGACCACGAATCCGACCGATCTGGCCATCGGGGGGCGCGGCATGCTGCCCGTCACCAGTGCCGCGGCGCTGAACGGGCCGGGCGACGATCTGCCCGTGCGGCTGATGACGACCGGGTCCTTTCGCCCCGATGCGGAGGGGGTCTTGCGCACCCAGACGGGGGAGGTGCTGATGGGCTGGCCCGCCAATGCCGACGGGTCGATCCCGAATTTCCCGCGCGACACCTTTGACGGGCTGGAGCCTGTGGTGATCAACACCAACCAGTTCGCGGGCGATCCCACCACGTACATGGATCTGTCGGTGAACCTGCCCGCGACCTCGACCGATGCGACGGGGGACGGGCAACCCTTTGTCATGTCGGCGGAATATTTCGACAACCTGGGCACGTCGCAATACCTGGAGATCACCTTTACCCCCAATGTTCCCGCCAGCGGCATGAGCCATGAATGGAACATGGAGATCCGCGACAGCGGCTCGGGCGGGGCGGTGGTGGGCGAATATACCGTCACCTTCGACGATGCGCGGGGCAATGGCGGCAATCTGGAAGGTGTCACGGTTCTGTCTGGCGGGGCCTATGACGCGGCGACCGGGCGCATCGCCCTGACCGTGGCGGGGGGGCCGCTTGACCTGCGCATCGGCCGCGCCGGGGAGACCGGGGGGCTGACGCAATTGTCCGACACGTTTTCGCGCGCGCCCGTGGTCAAGAACGGCTCGCCCGTGGGCGATCTGAACCGGGTGGAGGTGGATGCCAACGGGTTCCTGCACGCGATCTACGACAGCGGGATCACCCGCGTGATCTACCAGATCCCGGTGGTCGATGTGCCCAATCTCAACGGGCTGACCACCGGCGACAACCAGACCTATTCGATCTCGCCCGACAGCGGCCAGTTCTTCCTCTGGAACGCGGGAGAGGGGCCGACGGGCGAGATGGTCGGCTATGCGCGCGAGGAATCGGCCACCGATGTGGCGGCCGAGCTGACGCAGCTGATCCAGACCCAGCGGGCCTATTCCTCGAACGCCAAGATCATCCAGACCGTGGAATTGTCGCGCGCCGTGGCCACGGATTTCCCGGTCGAGATCTCCGCCTGTGTCTTCTGAAGGTTGGTGTTCACCGATTTCAGGGTCTGCAACGCCACCATGGCGCTGTTGTTGGTCAGAATGCTGGACATTTTCGTCCCCTTTCATGTTCAGGGCGCGGATTCGGCGCCGGTCGCGTGGGGGCGTCGCACGGCCCCCTGGGAATGTCCTTCTGACACCTGCGGCCCTGTGATCCGGGCCACGCCACCCGTCGGGGTGCTGCGGCCAATCTGGGATGCAGCCCTGAAGAATGTCCTAATCGCGCGCTGAATTTCGGGCGGATTTTACGGGATCGCCCGCGGTCTCAGCCGCGCGCCAGGATGCGGCCCGAACCGATCATGGGCGCGCGCTGACCGGCCCTGTCATAGGTGCCAAGCTCCGCCGCGCCCCGCGCCTGCCGGCTGGTACGCAGGCGCGCGACCGCTTGTCCCGCCGCGCCGATCAGCTCCGCGTTGCGCGCCGCCATCCGCGCCACGCGCGCAAGATCGTCATGCGCGACCGCGTCGCGTTCAAGGCTTCGCAGCGCCGCCTCCATCGGTTCGGGCATCGCGGCCAGTGCCGCCAGATCGCCAGCCAGAAGCGCGCGCCGCTGCCCGTCGAGCAGCCGTTCGATCCGCGCAAGGCTGCGATTGGTCCCCGTCACGGCGCGCGCTCCACCGGGCCTGCGCGTGCGACCAGCGACCGGAACAGCTGTTCGGCAAGACCGATTCCCCCGCTTTCGGCCAGCGCGCGGGCATGTTCGGCCCGCAGGAAGGAGGCGAATTGCGCCTCTCCCACCCCGCCCCCGAAACTGTCGCGGCTCTCCCCGAATCCCGCCTGTTTCAACATTTCCGCAAGAAAACTCGCCTCCAGGGCCTGTGCTGCCCGCCGCAACGCCTCCTGATCCGCGCTGGGCGCGTCGGGTGCGGCTGGCCCATCGGGCGGGACGGATGGTGGGGTCAGGGGCAGGAGCATCCGGATATCGCCAATTCTAGGGGTTTTCCGAAAACCTCGCATGGGGGCGTAAAGAAATCGTAAGCTCTTTGGCGCGATACCGTCCCGGATCGAGAGAAACCGGGGCCGCCCATGCCTGACCTGTCCGCAATTCCGCCCCCTTGGCCCGGCTTCCTGCCCTCGGCCGCCAAGTCGGGCTTGCCTGTGGCCGCCCCGGATGCGCTCGCGGGCTTTCTGGCGATGCTGCAACCCGATGACGTGGCAGGGCCCGAAACATCCGACCAGCCCGCCTCGGGTCAGGTGGTGACGGATGCGGCCGCGCCCTCCGATCCTTCCACCGATCCGCTCGATCCCGGCATGGCGATCCCTCTGCCCCTTGGGGGTCCACCCGTCGCCGTCGCACCGGATCGCGCCGCACCCCCACCGGCGTCCAGATCCCCTGCCGTGACGCAAGCCAGCGCCGCTGCGCCCCGCCTGCCACCAACACCGCAGGCAGCCTTGCGCGCGGGCGATCCAACCTGGTGGCCGCCCCTGTTCACCCATCCCGCCGCGCTGATTCTATCTGGTCCCGCAACCCCTCCCGGCCAAGCCGCGCCCGACCCGGTGCAGGCCCCGCTTGCCGCGATCCCACCCAGGCCCGCCTTGCCCGCAGCCGTCGATGCCATATGGCCATGGCGGCTTGACCCCGGGGTGGAGGATGCGACACCCGGCCATGCCACGGTCCCCACCGCTCCCCCGATCGGGTTGCAGATTGCGCTGCCAGCGCCGCCCGCAGGGGCGGAGCAGACATCGCCTGAGCCTTCGACCGGGCTGCCGCCCCCCTTCGCCGGTGTCGCGCCCAAAAGCGCCGATGCCCCGCTCGCGCCGCTCCCTACCGGCCCAACCTTGGCCTCGCCCGGCGGCCCACCCGTTCCCTTCCCCATGCCGCCCATCGCTCCCATGGCCGTGGGTATCGCGCCCCCCGACCGCCCGACAACCAAGGCGCCGATGGCGCTGCCGTCCCCAGCGGCCACCTTGCCCGTCCCGTCACAGTCCCATCCCGGACAAGGGCCCGTGGTGCTTGCGCCCCTGCCTTCCGCCCCGCCACTCCCGGCCCTTGACGGGCAGGCGGCACCCCCAGTGCCACAGCCACAACCACACCCGCAACCGCAGGCCGTCCCGCAAACGCCGTCTGTTTTCACACCCGCCCAATCCACGCCCGCCCAATCCACGCCCGTCCAATCCGCACCTGCTCAATCCGCGCCCACCCTGCCGCCGCCCGCGCCGCCCATGTCGCCGTCACCGACCTTGTCCGCCCATACCGATCCGCCTCCACCGGCCCCTCGGCCAGCGCCTGCACCACCCTTGGCCATGGCATCCCTGCCGCTGGTCTCGGTCCCTGCACCCCTGCCCACCGTCGGGGCCCCCAATCCTGCCGCGACGCTGTCGCCCATCCCTCAACCCGGCGCGGTGCCCCCCGATGCCGTCGTGCCGCCGGTCTCGACTTCCCCCACCCATCCCTTGTCCCGGGACACCACCGCGCCCACCGCGCCCCGCTCCAGCCTCGGCGCCGGCGCGGCGACATCGCGCCCGTTGCCGCCCGCTGACCCCGTGCCATCCCAAGCGCCCGACCTTGCCCGCCCCGACATCCCCCCCCGGCCAGAGGTGCTGACACTTGCCCGCCTGCCCGACACGGCACAGATGCCCGCGCCGCATGCCCCGCACACCCTTGCCGCCAGCGCTGCGGCACAGATCGCCCGCGCCGCGCAGGAGGATCTTGGCCGGGCCACCGGCGCTCCCATCGACATCGCCCTCGATCCGCCGGAACTGGGGCGCGTCCGCCTCAGCATGGTCGAGGTGAATGGAATCCTCAGCCTCAGCATCTCGGTCGAACGCCCGGAAACCGCCGATCTCATGCGCCGCCATCTCGTGCTTCTGGCCGATGAATTCCTGCGCGCCGGCGTCGATGCACCCGCCGTGCAGATCTCGCATCAGGGCGGGCAGGGCGCGGGGGTGGTCATACCCCCGCTGCCCAGCCCCCCGGCCTGCCCCCCTCAGGGGCCGATGCCGATGATCCGACGGCGGCCATGCCCGCCCGCCGCCCCCTCTCCCATGGGCTTGACCTGCGGCTCTGACCCGCTGCCCACCCCTCCAGAAAGGATATGCCCAGATGGACCAGCTTTCCGCCGCAGCCCCCGATGCCCCGACGCGCCGTGCGGGGGCCACCGCCGCCAGCGCCATCACCGCCGATTTCCAGACCTTCCTGCGCCTTCTGACCACCCAGATGCAGAACCAGGACCCGCTCAACCCGATGGAATCGACGGAATTCGCCAGCCAGCTCGCGCAATTCTCCGGCGTCGAACAACAGGTTCGCACCAACGAGCTCTTGACCGGGATGCAGGCGGATTTCGCCACGCTCGGCATGGGCCAGATCGGCGGCTGGATCGGGATGGAGGCGCAGGCCCAGATGCCCGTCACCTTTCAGGGCGATCCCGTGACCCTGTCGGCCGCCGCCCATGCCCGCGCCGACCGGCTGGAACTGGTCGTCCGCGACACGCGCGGCGCCATCGTCCAACGTGTGCCCGTGCCGCTTGGCTCGGACCGTTTCGACTGGGACGGAACCGGCCCCTCCGGTACGCCCGTCCGGCCGGGCACCTATGACCTCACCCTGCAAAGCTGGTCGGGCGAAACCATGCTCGACGAATCCCCCGCCACGATCCACGCCATCGTGGAGGAGGCGCGGCTTGTCGATGGGGCCGTCTGGTTGCGCTTGCAGGGCGGCCAATCCGTCGCCGCCCAATCCATCCTCGGCCTGCGCCGCGCGCCCTGATCTGCCTCAGATCAGCGCCAGAACAGCCGCCACCACGCCGCCGATCGCCAGCCCCGCCGCCCCGTATCCCAACCGCTCGGGCCAGGGGTTGCGCCGTTGCGGACGCGGCGGGTTGGCCTGCGCCAAAAGCGCCTGTTCGGCCAGCGCGGGCAGCCTCGGGCCGAACCGCGACAGCACCCGCACCGTCTGCCACAGGTCGCGCAGCGCCGCCTTGGGCCCGACATGCTCGGTGATGTATTCCTCGACCACGGGCCGGGCCACGACCCAGATGTTGATGTCGGGGTCCAGCGACCGCGCCACGCCCTCGACCACCACCATGGTCCGCTGCAACAAGATCAGCTCGGTCCGCGTCTCCATCCCGAACCGTTCCGTGACCTCGAACAGATAGGCCAAAAGCCGCGCCATCGAGATCCGGCTCGCATCCATGCCAAAGATCGGCTCGCCCACCGACCGCAACGCCTGGGCGAATTCGTCGATGCTGCGATCCGCCGGAACGTATCCCGCCTCGAAATGCACCTCGGCCACGCGGCGGTAATCCTTGCGGATGAACCCCATCAGGATCTCGGCATAGACCCGGCGCGTATAGACATCGAGCCGCCCCATGATCCCGAAATCCAGGGCCACCACATCGCCATTGGCCGCGACCTTCAGGTTGCCCTGATGCATGTCGGCATGAAAGAACCCGTCGCGCAGCGCATGGCGCAGGAACATCTGCAACACCCGCGCGCCCAGCGCCTTCTTGTCATGGCCCGCCGCGTCGATGGCGGCCAGATCGGACAGCGTGATCCCCTCGACCCAGCCCAGCGTCATCATCCGCCGCGACGACAGGAACCATTCCACCTCCGGCACGACGAATCCCTCGTCGCGGCCCGTATTGGCGTGAAACTCCCCACAGGCCGATGCTTCGATGCGCAGGTCCAGTTCCTGCATCACCACGCCTTCGAAATGCTCGATCACGTCGCGCGGGCGCAACCGGCGCGATGCGGGCGACAACGTCTCGACCAGCCAGGCGATCAGGTAGAAGGCGTCGATATCCTTGCGAAACGCCCGTTCGATGCCGGGGCGCAGGATCTTGACCGCCACCGCGCGCCCATCCTCGACCAGCCGCGCCTTGTGCACCTGCGCGATCGATGCCGCCGCGACCGGTTCGGAAAACTCGGAAAACATTGCCTCCAGCGGCTTTTCCATCTCCTGTTCCACGACGCGCCGCGCCTCGGCCATGGCAAAGGGCGGCAGCTTGTCCTGCAGGACCTGCAATTCCAGCGCCATTCCCGGGCCGACCACATCGGGCCGCGTCGACAGGATCTGACCGAACTTGATATAGGCAGGCCCCAGTGCCGTCAGCGCGCGCGGCACCGGCGGCACGCTCGGGTCGCCCCGCAGCCCCAGCCATTTGAACGGCCAGCCCAGAACCCGCGCCGCGATGCGGATCGGCCGGGGCGCGTCCACCGCCTCCAGCACGGCCTGCATCGCGCCCGTCCGCTCGAAGGTCGCGCCCGTGCGGACCAGCCGCCAGATGTTGTGGGGGCCCTTCACCTCAGATCTTCCACCCCGAATGCAGCGCGGCGATCCCCATCGACAGGTTGCGATAGCTGACCTGCTCGAACCCCGCCGCGCGGATCATGTCGGCGAATGTCTCCTGGTCGGGGAAGCGCCGGATCGATTCGACGAGGTATTGGTAACTGTCCCTGTCCCCCGCGATCAGCTGCCCCATGCGCGGGATCACGTTGAAGGAATAGAGATCATAGAGCTTTTGCAGCCCCTCGTTGGGCAATTGGCTGAATTCCAGCACCATCAGCCGCCCACCGGGCCGCAGCACGCGAAACGCCTCGGTCAGGGCTTGCGGAATGCGCGTCACGTTGCGGATGCCGAAACTGATCGTGTAGCGGTCGAACGTGTTGTCGGGAAACGGCAGGGCCATGGCATCGCCCACGATCCAGTCGAGCTTTTCGGCCATCTGCGCGGCTTCGGCGCGCTTTTGCCCCTCGATCAGCATCGACTCGGTCATGTCCAGAACCGTGGCGCTCGCCCCCGGCGCGCGTTTCAGGAACCGGAACGCCACATCGCCCGTGCCCCCCGCCACATCCAGCAGCTTCTGCCCGTCGCGCGGCACCAGCCAATCCATCATCGCGTCTTTCCAGACCCGGTGGATGCCCACGCTCATCACGTCGTTCATGATGTCGTATTTCGAGGCGACATTGGTGAACACGCCATGCACCAGACCCGCCTTCTGGTCCTCGGCCACCTCCTGGTAGCCGAAATGGGTCGTGCTTTTGTCCGGGCGACCGTCTGTAGTCTCGGCCATCGGGGCTTGTCCTTCCGTATGTCTCGCCCTTGTTATAGGGCCTTCTCAGGGCGTTACACCCTCGCCCCGCTCAAAGGAAAGCCCGCTGTGCCCGAACTTCCAGAAGTCGAGACAGTCCGTCGCGGCCTTGCCCCCGTGCTCGAGGGCGCGCGGATCGCCCGCGCACAGGTCAATCGCCCCGATCTGCGCTGGCCCTTTCCGCCCCGCATGGCCGAGCGTCTGACCGGCGCGCGGATCGACCGGCTGGGGCGGCGGTCCAAATATCTTCTGGCCGATCTCGACACCGGCGAAACCCTGATCGTGCATCTGGGCATGTCGGGCCGCATGATCGTCTCCGCCCCCGATGCGGCGCTGGGCGCCGGGCGCGACATGCTCGCGCAATTCCACCACCTGCATCCCGCGCCCGAGAAACATGACCACGTGATCCTCGACACCGAGGATGGCGCGCGCGTTACCTTCAACGATGCCCGCCGCTTCGGCGCGATGGACCTTTGCCCCACCGATGCGCTCGACCGGCACTGGCTGATCTCGGGGCTCGGCCCCGAACCCTTGGGCAATGCCTTCAACGAGGATCACCTGGTCGCCGCCTTCCGGGGCAAGCGCAGCCCGGTGAAATCCGCGCTTCTCGACCAGCGGATCGTTGCGGGTCTGGGCAACATCTATGTCTGCGAGGCGCTCTATCGCGCGGGCATCTCGCCCCTGCGCCATGCGGGCCGCATCGCGGCACCCCGCGTCGCGGCCCTGGTGCCGATCATCCGCGAGGTTCTCTCCGAGGCGATCGAGGCGGGCGGCTCCTCCTTGCGCGATTACCGGCAGGCCGATGGTGAACTGGGATATTTCCAACACAATTTCCGCGTCTATGGCCGCGAGGGCGAAGCCTGCCAAACCCCCGGATGTGAAGGAATAATCCGTCGCACCGTGCAATCGGGCCGGTCCAGCTTCCATTGCGCCACCTGTCAAAGATAGCTTGAAACCGTGGGACGGGGTGCTAACCCTGCCGCTTCAAGCCCCCGTGGCACCCACATCCCGGAGAGCCGGAACATGGCCTATGAGACCCTGATCGTCGACATCGAGGATCACATCGCGCTCATCAAGCTCAACCGCCCCGAGGCGCTGAACGCGCTCAACAGCACCCTTCTGGCCGAACTGGCCAAGGCGCTGAAAGCGGCGGACGAGAACGACAAGGTGCGCTGCATCGTCCTGACCGGATCGGAAAAGGCCTTCGCCGCCGGTGCCGACATCAAGGAGATGGCCGAAAAGACCTTCGTCGATGTCTATACCGAGGACATGTTCGGCACCGATGCCGAACAGATGCTGCGCACCCGCAAGCCGATCATCGCCGCCGTGTCGGGCTATGCCTTGGGCGGCGGTTGCGAACTGGCCATGATGTGCGATTTCATCATCGCCGCCGACACCGCGAAATTCGGCCAGCCCGAGATCAATCTGGGCGTCGTGGCGGGCATGGGTGGCACCCAGCGCCTGACGCGATTCGTCGGCAAGTCGAAATCGATGGACATGCACCTGACCGGCCGCTTCATGACCGCCGAAGAGGCCGAACGCTGCGGCCTCGTCTCCCGCGTGGTCCCCGCCAAGAAACTGATGGAAGAGGCGATGGCCGCCGCCGCCAAGATCGCCGAGAAATCCATGCTCGCGACCCTCGCCGTGAAAGAGGCGGTGAACCGCAGCTACGAGACGACGCTGCGCGAGGGTCTCCTTTTCGAGCGGCGGCTGTTCCACAGCCTCTTTGCGACCGAGGACCAGAAAGAGGGGATGGCCGCCTTCCTCCAGAAGCGCGAGCCGCAATTCCGCGACAAGTGAGCGGATGTGTTGACGGGGCGTTGACACCCCACGTCCCCGTCAACCTTTCGTCAGGACTCGGCCCCGAAAATTAACCCTTCGGCAACGTTCCGGGCCAAATCTCAACACTCTCTCAACCCTCTGTAGGGTGCGCCTTCAGGCGCACCGCTCTTTCCCCGACCCCCTCACACCACGTAATGCACCCGGTCGAACCCGGCCCGCATCGCTCGTGTCCGGGCTGCAACCGCGCCCGGATCATTGGCCTGCAACCCTTCCGCGATCAGATCGGCCAGCGCCGGGATATCGCCGATGTCCACGCCCCAGCGCACCAATTCCGGCGTCCCGATCCTCAGCCCGTTCAGATCGCCTTGCACCTCGGCCACCGGCAAACCGATGCCGCAGGCCAGAAAACCAGCCTTTCTCAATGTCTTGGACGCAGCCTGCCCGCCGCCATAGCCTGCGGCCAGCACCGCGAACTGGTGGCTGTCGGTCATGCCGCGCGGCGTCTCGAACACCGGCACCCCGCGCGCCTTCAGCGCCGCGGCCAAGGCCTTCGAGACCTCGATCATCTTCTGCGCATAGGCGCGCCCATGCACCCGCCAATCCAGCAAGCTGACCGCCAAAGCCGCCGATTTCGCCGCGTCGAAATTCGCCGTCATCCCCGGAAAAGCGATTTGATCCAAGCGCTTGGCCAATTCCGCGTCATTCGTGACGATCAATCCGCCCGCCGGACCCCCAAGGCTTTTGTAGGTCGACATCGTCATCAGATGCGCCCCTTCGGCGAGCGGATCGGACCAGGCCTTGCCCGCGATGATCCCGCATTGATGCGCCGCGTCGAACATCAGTGTCGCGCCCACGCTGTCGGCGATCTCGCGCACCGCGCGCACCGGATGCTCGAACAGGTTCAGCGAGGCACCCAGCGTGATCAGCTTGGGCTGCTCTCGTTCGACAAGATCGGCCAAGGCTTTGATATCGATCGAATAATCATCCGCCGAGACGGGCGCCGGAACGGTCCGCAACCCGTAAAGCCCCGCACATCCCGCCCCGTGATGCGTGACATGCCCGCCCACCGATGCGGGCGGCGCGATGATCGTATCGCCCGGTTTGCAGGTCGCCATGAAGGCAAAGAGATTCGCCATCGCCCCCGACGGCACCCGGATTTCCGCAAAACGCGCGCCGAATACCTCCGCCGCCAGCTCGGCCGCGATCACCTCGATTTCCTCGATGGCCTCCAGCCCCATCTCGTATTTGTCGCCCGGATAGCCCAGCGACGGCCGCGTCCCGATGCCCGAGGCCAGCAACGCCTCGGCGCGCGGGTTCATCACGTTGGTCGCCGGGTTCAGGTTGAAGCAGTCCTTTTCGTGTATCTGCTTGTTTTCAATCGCCAAAGCCTCGATCCGCGCCAGCAGGTCCGGGGCCGATTCCCCTGCGGTTTCGGTGGCGATCCTCTGCACCTGCGCCTCGCATGCGGCGGGCACCCAGTCACGATGGGCAAGCGTCATCTTGGTGGCTCCTCTTGATGATGGCGTCAGGATGGCGTGCCTTGCGCCAAGCGGCAAAGGAGATTACCGATTTCTGAGTTTAGAAAACCTAAGCCTAGAAAATGCCCGTATCCCCTCCACGCCCAAAAGGTCCGCCCCTGAACGCGCTGCGCGCTTTCGAAGCGGCCGCGCGCCTGGGCGGGTTCGCCGCCGCCGCCGAGGAACTGGGCGTGACACCGGGCGCGATATCCCAGCACATCCGCAGCCTCGAGGATTGGACCGGACGCCCGCTGTTTCGCCGTCGCGCGCAAGGCGTGCGGCTGACGCCAGCTGGCGAGGCTTTGTTGCCCGGCTTCCTGCGTGCCTTCGATGCTCTGGGCGAAGCGGTGCGGGATCTGCGCGCGCTCTCGCCCGGTCGCCGTGTGTCCATTGCCGCCTTGCCCAGCGTGGCCCAGCTCTGGTTGCAACCGCGCTTGCCGGCGCTTCGCGCGGCCTTGCCGGATGCCCAATTCTCGGTGACGGTCCTGGAACAACCGCCCAATCTGCTGCGCGAGATTTTCGACGTGGCCCTGTTCATGCGGCGCCCCGATGCCATACCCGGCGGGCTGGTTCTGGCCGAGGATCGCATCGCCCCGGTCTGCGCCCCGTCGCTCGCATCGCAATTGGCGGGACCTGCGGATCTGGCCGACCAGACGCTCATCCACGACGAGAGCTGGGCCGAGGATTGGGCGCTTTGGGCAAGGGCCAACCGGGTTGCGATCGGCGATACCACACGCGGCACGCATTTCTCGCTCTACGGGATGGCGGTCGCCGAGGCGGAAGCGGGGGCAGGTGTCCTGATGGGTCATCTGGCATTGCTCGACCGCGCCTTGGCGGCGGGTCGCCTGGTCCAGCCCTTCGCGGGGTCCGTGCCTGTCGACCGGGTCCTGATGGCCGAGATCGCCCGTGGCCCGATGTCGGCGGCCTTGCGTGCCGCCTTTGCCGCGCTGTCCTGATCTGGCGCGGCGCTTTTGGCTTTGCATCCGGCGTCGATTCCCGCTATGCGCCGCGCCAGACATGCGTGTGAGGCCCGCCAATGGCCAGAGTCGCCCGGTAACGAACCCGGGGTCGGGATCTCCCGCGCAAGTGATATTGAACGCGACCCGACAGACGAAAGAGACACACGATGGCAAATACGCCCCAGTCCAAGAAACGCGCCCGCCAGGCCGAACGCCGCTACGCGGTGAACAAGGCCCGTCGTTCGCGCATCCGCACCTTCCTGCGCAAGGTCGAAGAGGCGATCGCCTCGGGCGATCAGACCGCCGCCGCCGAGGCGCTCAAGAGCGCACAGCCCGAGCTGATGCGCGGCGTCACCAAGGGTGTGATGCACAAAAACACCGTGGCGCGGAAAATGTCGCGCCTGTCCTCGCGGGTCAAGGCGCTCAAGGCCTGAACGCGGCCCGGACAACGGTCGAGACACAAGGCGCGCCCGGCATCGGGCGCGCCTTTTTCATTCGAAAATATTCTTTGCGCATAAGCCTCTAGGCAGAGACGGCAGATTCGCGTCGCTTTCACATATCTGTCAAGAATGAAGAGTCGTTGCAGGCGTATCGCGCCATCCGGTAGCGTAACCTTGCGATTCAGGCGCCTCGGGGGGCGGACTTGAGGGATAGCGGCGGACAGTCGGACCAGCACCAGCGGGATATTGACCCTCTGGCGCCAGCACGACCCGAATGTCGTTCAAGATGGTGGGGCAGCCGACATGGCCGAATCCCTTGCCATTCTTTTTCCTTCAGATCGACCTTGGATGTCCGGAATTCCGGTTCATGACAGAGTGCGGCACGACTGGTCCAAGATGTTGGATCGGGTGAGCCCGGTGTTTTGAAAGCGGAACTTCGGCAACCACCGCGGCACGGGGGAAGGGA